>CAZASE010000053.1:0-15830 GCA_964487715.1 uncultured Rhodocyclaceae bacterium
GACGCCACGACCCAGGCACAAGCCCAGGCCGCCGCGCCGGCGCGCGCCGAGCGTCCGGCGGACCTGCCGCTGTTGCACATCGCCAAGCCGGTGGGCGCGCGCGGCTGGGACGCCGATGTCGGCCAGCGGCTGGTCTGGATGGTCGGCCGCGACGAGGGCCGCGCCGAATTGACGCTGACGCCGCCGCAGCTCGGCCGCATCGAGGTGAGCCTGACCACCAGCGGCGACCAGACCAACGCGCTGTTCGTCGCCGCCAGCCCGGTGACGCGCGATGCGCTGGAAAACGCCCTGCCGCGCCTGCGCGAACTGCTCGCCGATGCCGGCATCACGCTCGGCCAGGCCAGCGTCAGCGCCGACTCGCCGCGCGAAGGCGACGACCGGCAAGCGGGCGGCGACAACCGCGGCACGGCACACGGCGACGCCCCGCCGACGGCCGATGCGCCGCCCTGGCTGCAGCGCGGCCGCGGCCTGATCGATACCTTCGCCTGAAGGAATAGGGACCGAGTCGCCCCGCATTTCCGCATTTGCCGGCGGGTGCGCAACATACAAAATACACCGGACACGCAAGGAGTGAAGCATGGCGAAAGCGCCAGCCAAGAAGGAAGAGAAAGCAGCCGAAGCGGAAGAAGCCGCGCCGCCCAAGAAGAAGGGCAAGCTGCCGCTGATCATCGCGCTGGTGGTGGTGCTCGCCGGTGCGGGCGGCGGCGCCTGGTTCTTCCTGTCGAAGAAGGGTGACGCCGCGGACGCGCCGCAGGCCGCCAAGGCGCAACCGCCGAAGCCGCCGGTTTTTGTGCCGCTCGAACCGTTCACCGTCAATCTCGTCGGCGAACCGCAGGAGCAATACCTGCAGATGGCGTCCACCCTCAAGGTGCTCGACGCCAGCGCCGGCGATTCGGTGAAACAGTACATGCCGGAGATCCGCCACCGCATCCTCGCCCTGCTGTCGACCAAGCGCCCGACAGAGATCTCGACCAGCAGCGGCCGCGAGCTGCTTGCCGAAGAACTGCGCCAGGTTACCAACAACATCCTGCTGGTCGCCGCCGGCAAGCCGCCCAAGCCGGTCAACCCGGTCGCCGCGGCCGCGCCAGCGCCAGCGCCAGCGGCGGCCGAAGAACCGAAGGCGGCCGAGGGCGAACCCGACAAGCCCGAAGGCCCGGCCGCAGCACCGCCTGCGCCCCCGGCTGCACCGGTCGCCACGCCGGCGCCCGCCGTGCCGGCCAGGGCGGCCGCCGACGATCCGGTGCAAAGCGTCTTCTTCACCTCCTTCATCATCCAGTAAGACGCGGCGATGGCACAGGATTTCCTTTCCCAGGATGAAGTCGACGCCCTGCTCAAGGGCGTCACCGGGGAAACCGACGAACCGGAGCAGGTCGAGGAAACCGGCGGCGTCCGCACCTACGACGTCGGCCGCGCCGAGCGCATCGTGCGCGGCCGCATGCCGACGCTGGAACTCATCAACGAACGCTACGCCCGCTACCTGCGCATCGGCCTGTTCAACTACATGCACCGCACGACGGAGATCTCGGTCGGTCCGATCCGCGTGCAGAAGTACGGCGACTTCATCCGCAACCTGGTGGTGCCGACCAACCTCAACCTGGTCCAGTTCAAGCCGCTGCGCGGCACCGGGCTGGTGGTCTTCGACCCCAACCTGGTGTTCCTCGTCGTGGACAACATGTTCGGCGGCGACGGACGCTTCCATACCCGCGTCGAGGGACGCGACTTCACCGCCACCGAGCAGCGCATCATCCAGGGCCTGCTGCGCGTCGTCTTCAGCGAGCTGGAGAAGGCCTGGAAGCCGGTCTACGCGCTGCAGATCGAGTACCTCCGCTCGGAGATGAACTCGCAGTTCGCCAACATCGCCACGCCGAGCGAGATCGTCGTCGCCACCACCTTCTCGCTCGAATTCTCCGGCTCGGCGGCGGAAATGCACATCTGCATGCCCTACTCGATGGTCGAGCCGATCCGCGACCTGCTCTACAGCTCGATGCAGAGCGACCACCTGGTGTCCGACGGACGCTGGGTCGGCACCCTGACGCGGCAGCTGCAGACCGCCAATGTCGAACTGGTGGCGAATCTCGGTTCGGCGCAGATCAGTCTCGGCCAGATCCTGAAACTCAAGGTCGGCGACGTCATTCCGCTGGATATCGGCGAAACCGTCATTGCCGAAGCCGACCACGTGCCGGTCCTGGAATGCCGCTACGGCCTCCAGCACGGGCAGTACGCGCTCAAGGTCGAGCGCTTCATCAAGCCGGATGAAACCGGCACGCAGGAGGGAATATGAACCCCCACGCTCACATCCGTTCGCTGCCCCCCGGGGGGGCGCATGCCTCCCTTGGGGCGGCCCTGCAGGAGGCATCGATGAACCCCCACGCTCACATCCGTTCGCTGCCCCCCGAGGGGGCGCATGCCTCCCTTGGGGCGGCCCTGCAGGAGGCATCGATGAACCCCCACGCTCACATCCGTTCGCTGCCCCCCGAGGGGGCGCATGCCGTCCTCGGGGCGGCCCTGCAGGAGGCATGATCATGTCCGATACCGATACCGCAGACAAAGTCAGCGACGACGACTGGGCCGCCGCCATGGGCGAACAGACGACCGCCGAGGCGAAGGCACAGCCGGCGCAGATCTTCCAGCCGCTGTCCGATAGCGGCAAGGGGGGATCGCTCCAGGATTTCGACATGATCCTCGACATCCCGGTGCAGATCGCGGTGGAACTCGGCCGCACGCGGATTTCCATTCGCAACCTGCTGCAACTGGCGCACGGCTCGGTCGTCGAACTCGATGCGCTGGCCGGCGAGCCGATGGACGTGCTGGTCAACGGCACGCTCATCGCGCAAGGCGAGGTGGTGGTGGTTAACGACAAGTTCGGCATCCGCCTCACCGACATCATCACGCCCGGCGAGCGCATGCGAAAACTCAACCGCTGAAGCGGCGAACCGGCAGGAATTGCCGGGGTTTTTCCCGCCTAATCCCGGCCTCGCCACGCAGCCCGCGGCGCTAATCTGCCGCCATGGGCCACGCTAGCCGACACTTCCTTCTCCTCGCTGCCGCCGCCGGCGGCGAAGCCGCCTGGGCGCAAACCGGGCCGGCTGCGCCGGAGCTCGGCGCCGGCCTGCTGCAGATGTTCCTCGGCCTCGTTGCCGTCATCGCCCTGCTGCTGGGCGGCTTGTGGCTGCTGAAGCGCTTCGCCGCGCCGCGCGGCGCTGCCTCCGGCCTGCTGCGTGTCGTTGCCGGTACGGCCGTCGGGCCGCGCGAGCGCGTCGTGCTGGTCGAGGTCGGCGACACCTGGCTGGTGGTGGGCGTGGCGCCCGGACAGGTCAGCGCCCTGCACCAGTTGCCGCGTCCGCCGCTTGCCGAGGCCGGCGCCGCTGCCCCGGCCGGCAAGGACTTCGCCGCCTGGCTGCGGCAGATCATCGAGCGGCGCCATGCGGATTAGCCGCCCCGTGCTGGCGCACGCCTTCGCCCTGGCCGCGCTGCTCTCGCCCCTCGCCGCCATGGCGCAAGGCCTGCCGGCGCTCACCGCCACGCCGGCGGCGGGCGGCGGCCAGACCTACACGCTGTCGATCCAGACGCTGCTGCTGCTCACCTCGCTGACCTTCCTGCCGGCCATCCTGCTGATGATGACCGCCTTCACGCGCATCATCATCGTGCTCTCGCTGCTGCGCCATGCGCTCGGCACGCAGACCTCGCCGCCCAATCAGGTGCTGGTCGGACTGGCCCTGTTCCTCACCTTTTTCGTCATGGCGCCGACGGCCGACAAGGTTTACACCGACGCCTACCTGCCGCTGGCGGAGAACCGCATCGGCTTCAACGAAGCGCTCGACCGCGGCGCGGTGCCGCTGAAGCGGTTCATGCTGGCGCAGACGCGCGAGAGCGACCTGAGCCTGTTCGCCCGCATCGGCAACGCTGCCCGCGTCGAGCGGCCGGAACAGATGCCGCTGCGCATCCTCATCCCCGCCTTCGTCACCTCGGAGCTGAAGACCGCCTTCCAGATCGGCTTCATCGTCTTCATCCCGTTCCTCATCATCGACATGGTGGTGGCCAGCGCGCTGATGTCGATGGGCATGATGATGATGTCGCCGGTAATCGTCTCGCTGCCCTTCAAGCTCATGCTGTTCGTGCTGGTGGACGGCTGGAACCTGGTCATCGGTTCGCTGGTAAGGAGCTTCGGATGACGCCGACCGCCGTCATCGAGATCGGCCGCCAGGCGCTGGAGATCACCCTGCTGGTGTCGATGCCGCTGTTTCTCGCCGCCCTCGTCACCGGGCTGGTCATCAGCATCTTCCAGGCGGCGACGCAGATCAACGAAATGACCCTGTCGTTCATCCCCAAGCTGGTCGCCATGTTCGTCACCCTGGTGCTGGCCGGACCGTGGATGCTGACGGTGATGGTGGATTACATGCGCCGCCTGTTCGAGAACATCCCCGCCATGATCGGCTGAGCCGTGCTGTCGATCACCGACGCCCAGCTCAACGCCTGGATCGCCGCCTTCATCTACCCGTTGGCGCGCATCCTCGGCCTGGTGGCGACGGCGCCGCTGTTCAACAACGCCGCCATTCCCATGCGCATCAAGCTGGTGCTCGGCCTCGGCATCGCGCTGGCGCTGGCGCCGGTGCTGCCGCCGGCGCCGCCGATCGCCCCCGCCTCGTGGTTCGGCCTCGGCCTGCTGCTGGAGCAAAGCCTGGTCGGCATCGCGCTCGGTTTCACCATGCGCGTCGCCTTCGCCGCCGTCGATGTGGCCGGCGAATTGATCGGCCTGCAGATGGGCCTCGGCTTCGCCGTCTTCTACGATCCGCTCAATGCCGCGCAGCTGCCGATCATCGCCGAGCTCGCCGGCCTGCTGGCGCTGCTGGTCTTCGTCGCCCTCAACGGCCATCTGGCGGTGCTCGGCGTTCTGGCGCAGAGCTTCACCCTGCTGCCGCTCGACGCGGCGGCGTTTCCGGCGACCGGCTGGGAGGCCGTCGCGCGCTGGGGCGCGATGCTGTTCGCCGCCGGCGTGCTGCTCTCGCTGCCGCTGATCGCCGCCCTGCTCATCACCAACATCGCGCTCGGCATCCTCACCCGCGCGGCGCCGCAGCTCAACCTGTTCGCCGTCGGCTTTCCGGTCACCCTGGTCGCCGGCTTCGTCGTGCTCGCCCTCACCCTGCCCTACCTGCCGGTCGGGCTGGAGCGTCTGTTCGGACAGGGGCTCGATGCGATGGGCGCGCTGCTCGGCGCGCGCTGAACCGCCGGCTGGCTAGGGCCTGTTCTCAATTGTTTTGTCGGACAAAACAATTGAGAACAGGCCCTAGCGTTGGGTGACGCGAATCACGCCCTCGGAAACGCGCACGGCGCCGAGGGTTTCCGATTCGATGCCTTCGGAATAGGATTCGATGGTGTAGCCGGCAAAGCCGCCCTGCCGCGCGACGCGCTCGGCGTTGCGCCGGAAGACGCGGCCGGCCTCGCCGTCGCCGCCGGTGCTGCGGAAGCGCTTGGCACGCAGGGCAATGCTGAAAGTGTCCTCGCCGATGCGGCGGACCTCGCCTTCCCAGTTCGGCGACAGCGGATCGACGAAGAAGTAGATCGCCGCGCCGTAGGCCAGCGATTCCAGCGACACCGAATAGGACGGCGTCAGGTGCAGGCTGGCGTTCGGAATCAGCGGGCGCGTCGGCAGTGTGTAGCTGGCGCCGTGGTCGTTGCTGCCGCGCGCGATCAGGCCGGCGCCGGAACCGCCGTCGACCAGGTGGTTGCAGCCGGCCAGGCAGAGCAGCGCAATGGCGGTGGCGGTGTGCTTGAGCATGCTAGACGAAATTGAACAGCGACAGGCCGGACACCTTGAGGAAGGACTTCTGCGCCGCTTCCAGGTAGGTTTGCTGCTGCGTCAGGCGCGACAGCGCCTCGGCATAATCGACGTCCTGCAGGCGCGACAGCACCTGCGCGTATTGCAGGTCGAGGTCGGCGCCGGCGCTGGCGAGGGCGTCCACCTCGTTCTGCCGCGCGCCCACCGCGGCACGCACGGCGAGGATGTTGTCCTGCGCCTGGTCGAGGTTGCGCAGCGCCGAACCGAGGCGATTGCTCAGCAGCGTGTTGCCGCCGCTGACCGGTGCCTCGATGGCGGTGATCAGGTTGGCCAGGGTGGCGAACAGGCTCTGGCCGGTGCTGCTGGTGACCGTGAACTGGTCGGTCGCCGCCGGTGTGCCGGTGATGGCGACCGAGGCGCCGTTGAATACCATCGCCTGGCCGCTCTGGAAGGCGCCCGCCGCGACGACGCCGGAAACCGTGCCGGTGACGGTGTAGTTGAGGCCGGGGCCGGCCGGCGCGAAGGTGATGGTGTAGGTATCCGGCACGAAGGCGCCGACGACGCTGCCGGCATCGATCACGCCGCTGCCGGCGTTCGTCGCCGCGGCCGCCGTCGAGAAGGTGCCGTTGCCGCTGCGGATGCGCATGAACACATCGCTGCCGGCATCGCTGATGGCGATCTGCCGCGACGCGGAAACCTGCAGCATGCGCTGGCCGCTGTCGCCGGCGTAGGCCACGCCGCCGGCAACCGATCCGGCGAACGGCGTCGTGCCGCCCATGTAGCCCGCGAAGAGGCTCTGGCCGCCGGCATCCTTGCCGTTCGCCAGCCCGAGCAGCTCGTCGAAGCGCTCGCGCAGCTCGCCGGCGATGCTCTGCCGGTCGCTGGCGTTGAGCACCGGGCTGCCGGCCTGGACGGCCAGCGTGCGCGCCGCCTGGATCAGGTCGGTGACCGATGTCAGGGCGCCGTCCTGCAGCCCGAGCGCCTCGCCGGCGGCCTTCTGGTTGAGCAGGTACTGGCTGTTCGACGACTGCGCCTGGCTGACTTCCAGTGCCCGCGCGGCGGCAACCGGATCGTCCGACGGCGACAGGATGCGCCGCCCGCTCGCCACCTGCTGCTGCGTGCTCAGCAGCGCCGCGCTCTGTTTCTGCATCGACTGCACGCCGGCATCGAAGATCATTCCGCTGGATACACGCATGGCAGGCTCCCCTATCGGCCCATCGCCAGCAGCGTGTCGAACAGCTTGCTGGCGATCTCAATGAGTTTTCCCGAGGCCTGGTAGGCCTGCTGGTAGCGCAGCAGGTTGGCGGCCTCCTCGTCGAGGTTCACGCCGGACACCGACTGCTGCGCATCCTGCGTCTGTTTCAGGATGCTCTCCTGCGCGGCCGCCCCGACATTCACCTCGCGCGCCTTGTTGCCGACGTCGCTGACCAGCTGCGCGTAGGCTCCCTGGTAGCTGGCCGTGCCGCCAGCCAGCGTCTGCGCCGCCTGCAGGCCGGCGAGCAGCAGCGCGTTGCGGTTGTCCGCCACGCCGGCGTTATTGAGGGAGATGGTAAACACGTCGCCGGCGGCCGGCGTGCCGGCGATCTGGATGGTCCAGCCGTTGTAGCTGATGTTGCCGCCGGCGGTGAAGGCGACGTTGAGCGGGTTGCCGGTGCCGGTGCCGACGACATCGAAGGTCGTCGGCGGATTGTCGAAGGTCAGCGTCACCGTCTGCGTCAGGTTGGCGTTCGGCGGCGGCGGCGCGTTCACGCTGCCGGCGCTGATCGTCGCGGTGCCGGTGTTGGCCAGGCTCGCCGCGCTGCGGATCGGCGCCGCGGCGGCGATGTTGCGCACGTCGCTGAGCCGGATCGAAATGTCGGTGGCGGCGGTGCGGGTCGGCTGCACGAGGAAGGTGTCGCCGACGTTGGCGGCGCCGGCAAACGCCATCGTGAAGCCCTGTGCCGGCGCCATGGCGCCCAGCAGGTTGGCGAAGGCGGCGGCCTGCGAGCCGCCAACGCCGGTCCACGTCTGGTTGTCCGAGACGCGCGTCAGGGTGAAGGTGTTGGCGGCCGAATACACCAGCTGATAGTCGCTGGTGCCGAGCGCCGAGGCATTGTTGATGGTCGCCGTGACGGCGCCGCTGCCGGTGTTGTTGCCGTTGGTGAGCACCCGTGCCGGCGGCTCGGCGAAGAAATCGCCGCCCAGCGCGCCGGTGAGGTCCTGGCCGAGGTTGTGCTGGTCGTTGAAGGTGTGCGCCAGGCCCATGGCAACCCGCCCGAGCGCGTTCTGCGCCGCATCCAGGCTCTGGCTGCGGAAGGCCAGCAGGCCGCCCAGCGTGCCGCCGCTGAGCAGCGATTCGGCCAGCGCGACGGTGCCGCCGCCCGGCTGCGTGATGCCGACGGTGAGGCGCGAGGGATCGGTGCCGGTGCTGACGGCGGCCAGCGGAAAGGCGCGCGTGCCGACCACCAGCTGCTGGCCGTTGCCGATGAACACGCTCAGACCGCCGTCGGCCTCGCCGACCGTGCTGACGCGGATTTCCTTGCTCAGGTCGGCGATCAGCTGGTCGCGCTGGTCGAGCAGGTCGTTGGCCGGTTGCCCCGGTCCGGCCGCCTGGGCCAGCACGATGCGCTGGTTCACCTCGGCGATCTGGCTGGCGTAGGCGTTGATGGTGCCGACGGTGCTGGTGATCTGCGTGTCGATGCCTTCGCGGATCTCGTTCAGGCGGGCATCGACGTTCTGGAAGCGGCCGACCAGGCTCTGCCCCAGCGACAGCATCGACTGGCGCGCCGGGATCGAGCTCGGGTTGGCCGCCATCTCGTGCACGCCGCGAAAGAACTCGGAGAGCGCCGCCGAAACGCCGACGCTCGGATCGGCCAGCAGGTTGTCGACCTGGGAAATCTCTGCGGCGTAGGCATTCATTTCCGCCAGCCGCGTCTGCGTCGACAGGACCTGGCTGGAGAGGTAGCCGTCGTAGATGCGGCGGATCGTCTGGATGCTGGTGCCCTGGCCGAGAAAGCCGGCGCCGGTGAATTGCGGCGTGTTGGTCGTCTGGATCGCCTGCTGGCGATTGAAGCCGGCCGTGGTGGCGTTGCTGATGTTGTGGCCGGTCGTCAGCAGCCCCGCCTGGGCGGCATTCAGCCCGCTGACGCCGATGTTGAAGATGTTGGTGCCCATGTCTTCTGCCTGTGTCCGGTTTCAGTGGTTAACGGCCGTTTTGCGGAAAACTTGCGTCAGCCGGTCAGCCCGGCGCGCAGCGTCTGCCCGCCGATGATGCGTTCGAGCTTGGCCGCGTACATCGGGTCGGTGGCATAGCCTGCCTGCTGCAGGCCGCGCGCAAAGGCCGCCGGATCCTGCTGGTTGAGCACCGCCGCATAGCGCGGGTTCGACACCAGCAGGCTGGCGTAGTCGCGGAAAGCCTCGGCATAGGAGGAATAGGCGCGGAAGCGCTCCACCACCCGCTGCGGCGCGCCGTTCGCGTACTCCGTGGTGGCAACCTCCGCCACGCGGCCGCCCCAGTTCCTGCCTGCCTTGATGCCGAACAGGTTGTGGCTGGGCGACCCATCCGCCTGCTTCGGCTCGGCGCGGCCCCAGCCGCTCTCCAGCGCCGCCTGGGCGATCATGAAATGCGCCGGGATGCCGGTGGCGCGGCTGGCTTCGTAGGCATGCGGCCACAGACCCGAGACAAAATCGCGCGCCGCCGCCGGCACCGTGTTCTCCTTCGCCGCCGGGCGGGCGCCGTCCGCCGCGGCCGCCGCCGTCGGCGCATTCGGCGGAGCGGCCGGCACCGCTGCCGCCGGCCGCTTGCCGAGCGGGATCGCCGGCAGCCCGTCGCCACCGTCGGTCACCGCCGGATCGACCGGCAGGCCGCGCGCCAGCTGCTTCTCCACCAATGCCGCCAGGCCGGTGCTGCCCTTCGCCGAAAGCGTCTGCGCCAGTTGCTGGTCGAGCAAGGACTGGTACAGGCGCGTCTGCTCGCTGTCGAGGATGCCTTCCTTCGGCGTGGCATCGCGCATCGCCTTCAGCACCATCTGCAGGAACACCGCCTCGAACTGCTGCGCCGCGCCCTTCAATGCCCCGCGCGGATCGTCGTGCGCCTGGCGCCGCACCTGGCCCAGGCTGTTGACGTCGATCGCCAGCTGGCGATCCACCACGCCGGCGGCGTTCACATGATCTCCAGTTCGGCGCGCAGCGCGCCAGAAGCCTTCATCGCCTGCAGGATGGCGATCAGGTCGAGCGGGTTGGCGCCGAGCGCATTCAGCGCCTTGACCACTTCGGAAAGGGACGCGCCGGCCTTCAGCGCCACCAGCCCGCCGGCTTCCTGGCGGATCTGGATGTCGGCCCGCTCGGTCACCACCGTCTGGCCGCCCGAGAGCGGCGCCGGCTGGCTCACCTGCGGTTCGGCCGATACCGTCACCGAGAGGCCGCCGTGCGCCACGGCGCAGGTTTCGATGCCGACCGACTGATTCATCACCACCGAGCCGGTGCGGCCGTTGACGATCACCTTGGCGGCGGTTTGCGCCGGCTGAACGTCGAGGTTCTCGACGCGGCCGAGAAAGGCGACGCGGCTGTCCGCGTCGACCGGTGCGCGCACCTGGATGCGGCGGCCGTCGACGGCGCGCGCCGCCTCGCTGCCGAGCGCGCGATTGATCGCCTCGACCATGCGCTGGGCGGTGCCGAAATCCGTTGCATTGAGTTCGAAGTGCACAAACTCGCCCTCGCCCAGCGGCGTCGGCACGACGCGCTCGACGGTGGCGCCGCCGGCGATGCGGCCGACCGAGAGGTGGTTGATCTGGGCCTTGGAACCGCCGGCCGAGGCGCCGGCGCCGCCGACCAGCACATTGCCCTGCGCCACCGCATAGACATTGCCGTCGGCCCCCTTCAGCGGCGCCATCAGCAGCGTGCCGCCGCGCAGCGACTTGGCGTTGCCCATCGACGAGACGGTGACGTCGAGCAGCTGGCCGGCGCGGGAAAACGGCTGCAGCGTGGCGGTGACCATCACCGCGGCGACGTTCTTCAGCTGCAGCGAGGTGCCGGGCGGCAGGCTGACGCCGAGGTTGGAAAGCATGTTGATGATGCTCTGCACGGTAAACGGCGTCTGTGTCGTCTGGTCGCCGCTGCCGTCGAGGCCGACCACCAGGCCGTAGCCGATCAGCTGGTTCTGCCGCACGCCCTGCACCGAGGCGAGGTCCTTGATGCGCTCGGCCTGCGCCGGCGCGAACGCCGACAGCGCGAGGATCACGGTGGTTGCAAGGAGCGCCTTCGCTTTCATCATGGTCGCGGTCCGCTAGAAAGGCAGGAAGGTCAGGAAGAATTTCGCCAGCCAGCCCATGACCTGCGCCGAATCGACAAAGCCGTTGGCCTTGTACTCGATGCGCGCGTCGGCCACCTGGGTCGAGCTGACGATGTTGGCCGAGGTGATGTGCACCGGATTCACGACGCCGGAAAAGCGGATGAATTCCTCCCCCTGGTTGATCGCCACGACCTTCTCGCCGGACACCAGCATGTTGCCGTTCGGCAGCACCTCGATGACCGTGCAGGTGATGGTGCCGGTGAAGGCGTTGTTGGCGTTCGATTCGCCCTTGCCGCCGAACTTGCTGTCGTGGTTGGCGTCGATCGACAGCCCCTGCGCCGACTTGCCCGGCACGCCGGCGATGGTCGTCACGCCGACGGCGAAGTCCTGCGAGCGCTCCGCCGCCGTGTTGGATTTCTTGTTGGCCTGCGTCTTCTCGACAATGTTGATGGTCAGCGTGTCGCCGACGATGCGCGCGCGGCGGTCCTCGAACAGCGGCCGCACATAGCCGGCCTGGTAGATCGCGCCGTTGCCCGGCGCCGTCTCGTTGCGCGCGCTCGGCCGCGCCGTCATCGGCTGGTGCACCGCCGTCGGCGGCGTCGTCGTCACGCAGCCGGCGAGCAGTGCGGCGGCACCCAGCAGGACGGCGGAAAGACGCGGCGCGCTCATAGCTGCGTCAGCCGCGCCAGCATCTGGTCGGACGTCTGGATGGCGCGCGAGTTGATCTCGTAGGCGCGCTGCGTCTGGATCATGTTGACCAGCTCCTCGACGACGTTCACATTGGACGTCTCGACATAGTTCTGGTTGAGCACGCCGGTGCCGTTGGTGCCCGGCGTGTTCGGCGTCGCCGTGCCGCTGGAGGCAGTCTCAAGGAAGAGGTTCTGCCCCATGCTCTGCAGGCCGCCGGGATTGACGAAACTCGCCAGCTGGATCTGGCCGATCTGTACGGCGTTGCTCGATCCCGGCTGGATCACCGTGACGACACCGTCGGTGCCGATGGTCAGCGAGGTGGCGTTGGACGGGATGGTGATCGCCGGCGAAACCGGGTAGCCGTTGGCGGTGACGATCTGGCCCTGGCTGTCCTTCTGGAAGGCGCCGTCGCGCGTGTAGCCGGTGGTGCCGTCCGGCAGCTGGACCTGGAAGAAACCGGGGCCCTGGATGGCGACGTCGAGGCTGTTGCCGGTCTGCGTCAGGTTGCCCTGCGTGAAGATGCGTTCGGTGGCGATCGGCCGCACGCCGGTGCCGATCTGCAGGCCGGACGGGATCTGCGTCTGCGCCGACGATGACGCACCGGGCTGGCGCAGGGTCTGGTAGAGCAGGTCCTCGAAGACGGCGCGCGCCCGCTTGAAGCCGTTGGTGCTGACGTTGGCAAGGTTGTTCGAGGTGACGTCGAGCTGGGTCTGCTGCGCATCCAGTCCGGTCTTGGCGATCCAGAGTGAGCGGATCATCTTCTGCTCCTATCAGCGGTTGGAGAGGACCTGCGCGGCGGCGCGGTCGTTCTGTTCGGCGGTCGACAGCATGCGCGTCTGCATCTCGAACTGGCGCGCCAGGGAAATCATCGACACCAGCTGGTCGACGACATTGACGTTGCTGCCTTCGAGGAAGCCGCCGGCCACCGCGACCGCCGGATCGGCATCGGCGGTGCCGCCACCGCGCAGGCGGAACAGGCCGTCGGCGCCGCGCACCAGGTCCGCCTCGGGCGGATTCACCAGCTTCAGCGTGCCGATCTGCGACACCGTGTTCTGCGCGCCGGAGGCCGGCTTCAGCGCGATGACACCGTCCTTGCCGATCTCGAGATCGTTGTCCGGCGGTATCGAGATCGGACCGCCGTCGCCCTGCACCGGAATGCCGCTGCGCGTCTGCAGCACGCCGTTGACGTTGAGTTCCAGGCTGCCGTTGCGCGTGTAAGCCTCGCCGCCGTCGGGCATCGCCAGGGCGAGCCAGCCGCTGCCGTGCACCGCCACGTCGAGGGCGCGGCCGGTCTGCTGCATCGGCCCCGGCGCGAAGTCGTTCATCACGCTCGCATCGACAACGAAGGCGCGGGTCGGCAGCGCGGCGCTGATCACCGGCACGGCGCGCAGGCGGTGTTCCTCGGCGCGATAGCCCGTCGAGGCGGCGTTCGCCAGGTTGTGCGCGACCGAGGCCTGGCGCTCGAAGGTCTGCTTGGCGCCGCTCATGGCGGTGTAGATCAGCTTGTCCATGGCCCGCCTCCGCCGCCGCCTCAGCGCAGGTTCACCAGCGTCTGCAGGATGGCGTCCTGCGTCTTGATCGACTGCGCGTTGGCCTGGTAGTTGCGCTGCGCCGTGATCATGTTCACCAGTTCGCCGGTCAGGTCGATGTTGGATTCCTCGATCGCCGCCGCCTGCAGCGCGCCGAGGCTGCCGGTGTCCGGCGTGCCGACCAGCGGCTGGCCTGACGAAGAGGTCTCGATCCACATGTTGCCGCCCTGCGACTGCAGTCCGTTCGGGTTGGCAAAGTTGGCCAGCACGATCTGGCCGAGGTCGCGCGTCTGGCCGTTCGAGTAGCGCCCCTGCACGACGCCGTCCGAGGCGATGCTCAGGCCGGACAGGCGGCCCGAGGTGTAACCGTCCTGCACCATGCGGTTCACGCCGAAGGTGGCGCCGAACTGGGTCGAACCGGTGAAATCCATGGCGATCGGCAGCGGCGTGGTGGCGCCGTTGGCGAGCACGTAGTTCAGCGCCGCCAGCGGCATGCCGGTGGTCAGCGCGCCGGCCGAGTCGAAGGCCAGCGCCGTCGGTCCGGTCAGGCTTGCCGCCGCGCCGTCCAGCACGGTGTACATCGCCCAGGTGTTGGCGGCCGTCTTGCGGAAGAAGATCGACTGCACGTGCGAGTTGCCGAGCGAGTCGTACACCGTCATCGCCGTCGAACTGTTGTAGGTGGTCGGATCGGTGTACAGGAACGGCGCCGCCGGCGTGGTAGCGCGCGAATCGAGGTTCAGCCCGATGTTGCCGGTGGAGGTCGCCTGCGGCGTCAGGTCGGCGCTGCTGACGGTCAGGTCGACCGGGCTCGACGGCACGATGACGCCGGCGGCGTTGGCGATGTAGCCGGTCAGACGGGCACCGGCCGCATTGACGATGTAGCCCGACTTGTCGACGAGGAACTGGCCAGCGCGCGAGAAGCCGATGGCGCCGTTGTTGTTCATGCGGAAGAAGCCGCCGCCGTTGATGGCCACGTCGAGCGGATTGTTGGTCACGCTGATGTTGCCCTGGGTGAAATTCTGCCGCACCGCGGCGACGTTGACGCCGATGCCGACCTGGCCGGTGCCGCCGCCCGAGATCGAGGCGGCATAGACATCGGAGAACTGCGCCCCGGCGCCCTTGAAGCCGATGGTGCCGGCGTTGGCGACGTTGTTGCTCACCGCGTCCAGCCCCTTGGCCGCCGCGTACAAACCGCTCAATCCCTGCTGGAAGCTCATGCTGTTCTCCTTACAGAATCTGAATGACGTCCGACATCTTGAACATGCCCAGCGCGCCGAGGTTCAGGCTGACGCCCTGGCTGGTGCGTGCCACGCTGGAGACCACACCCAATTCAAGCGCCTTGGCGGCGACATCCTGCCCGCCCTGGCGCGCACTGACTGAAATCGAATAGGCGCCATTGGCCGCCTTCGCCCCGCTGTCGGTGGTGCCGTCCCAGCTGAAGCTGATGCTGCCGGCGTCGTGGGCGCCGAGGTCGACGGTCTTCACTACCAGCCCGGCACTGTCCTTGATGGTGACGGTGACACTGTCCGCCGCGCCGCCCAGGTCGACGCCGCCGATGGCCATGCCGTCGCTGAGGACGAAGCCGGAGCCGGGCACCAGCACGCCATGGCCGACCAGCGCGGCGGCCTGCAGTGCCTGGTTGTCGTTGGAACCGTCGATCAGCTTCTGCAAGGTCTGGTTGAGCTTGTCGATGCCGTCCACCGTGCTGATCTGCGCCAGCTGCGAGGTCATCTGCGCGTTGTCCATCGGGTTGAGCGGGTCCTGGTTGCGCAGTTGCGTCACCAGCAGCTTGAGAAAGCGGTCCTGCGGGTCGACATCCTTGGTGGCGGCGCTGTCGCGCGAGGTATTCAGCGCGGAATAGATCGCCTGCGACGGATTGGCGGCGGACTGGACGGTTGCGGTCATGGCGGGTTCCTTTATTGTCCGAGGGCGAGGGTCTTCTGCATCAGCGTGCGCGCCGTGCCCATCACCTCGACGTTGTTCTGGTAGGCGCGCGAGGCGGAAATCATGTTCACCATCTCCTCGACGACGTTGACGTTGGGCATGGTGACCATGCCCTGGTCGTTGGCGGCCGGATTGCGCGGGTCGTACACCAGCCGCCCCGGCGCGCCGTTCTCGACCACCGCGGTAACGCGCACGCCGAGGCCGCCGCCGGCCACCGGCTGCGCGGCAAACACCACCTGGCGGCCGCGGAACGGCTGGCCGTCCGGCCCGGCCACGCTGTCGGCGTTGGCCAGGTTGCTCGCCACCGCATTCAGGCGGGCCGACTGCGCCGTCAGTGCCGAGCCGGCGATATTGAAGACGTTGAGCATGCTCATGGCGCGATCCTCACTGGCTCTGCATTGCGCTGTTCATGTTGCGCAGGAACTGGTTGACGAAGGTCAGGCTGGCCTCGTACTGCAAGGCGTTCTCGGCGAAGGCGGCGCGCTCGACATCCATGTCCACCGTGTTGCCATCGACGCTCGACTGCCGCTCCGTGCGGTAGAGCGCCGGCGTGCCGGCGCCGTTGGCGCCAGCGGCCGCCAGGTGGCGCGGCGAGGTGCGCAGCAGCGCGACCTGGCCGCCG
>CAZASE010000054.1:0-15372 GCA_964487715.1 uncultured Rhodocyclaceae bacterium
TACCGGCTGACAGGGTCGGCCAAGTGAAGACCAAGCGCTTCTCGTCATGCCGGCGAACG
Organism: uncultured Rhodocyclaceae bacterium; assembly: GCA_964487715.1. Lineage (GTDB taxonomy): Bacteria > Pseudomonadota > Gammaproteobacteria > Burkholderiales > Rhodocyclaceae > Desulfobacillus. The sequence goes on from CAZASE010000054.1 coordinate 60, forward strand.
CCGGTATCCAGGATGCGGCTTGCGTTTCCGGAACGGCCGTTCTGGATTCCGGCGTTCGCCGGAATGACGATCCGGTGTTCGCCGTGGTGAATGGCTTTTTCTGGCGATGAATGAACTAATCGAACAATTGCGCGAGCGCGTGCTTGCCGCGGCGCTGCTCGGAGTACCGGCTGACAGGGTCGGCCAAGTGAAGACCAAGCGCTTCTCGTCATGCCGGCGAACGCCGGTATCCAGGATGCGGCTTGCGTTTCCGGAACGGCCGTTCTGGATTCCGGCGTTCGCCGGAATGACGATCCGGTGTTCGCCGTGGTGAATGGCTTTTTCTGGCGATGAATGAACTAATCGAACAATTGCGCGAGCGCGTGCTTGCCGCGGCGGTGGACAAGACGCCGCTGCGCATCCGCGGCGGCGGCAGCAAGGACTTCTACGGCAACCCGCCCGCAGGCGCGCTGCTCGAAACGACGGGCCATGCCGGCATCGTCGCCTATGAGCCGACCGAACTGGTCGTCACCGTGCGCACCGGCACGCGGCTGGCGGAACTGGAGGCGGCGCTGGCGATGCAGGGACAGATGCTGGCCTTCGAGCCACCGCACTTCGGTGATGCCACCGTCGGCGGCTGCGTCGCCGCCGGCCTTTCCGGCCCGCGCCGCGCCACGGCCGGCGCGGTGCGCGACTTCGTCCTCGGCGTGAAGCTGCTCGACGGAAAGGGCGAGATCCTGAATTTCGGCGGCCGGGTCATGAAGAACGTCGCCGGCTACGACGTCTCGCGCCTGATGGCCGGCGCGCTGGGCACGCTCGGGCTGATGCTCGAAGTCTCGCTCAAGGTGCTGCCGAAGCCGCACGCGGAAGCCACGCTGCGACTGGAGATGGCGCAGGACAAGGCGATCGAGGCGATGAACCGCTGGGGCGGCCAGCCGCTGCCGCTGTCGGCGACCTGCTGGGCCGACGATGCGCTGACGCTGCGCCTCTCCGGCGCGCGCGCTGCGGTGGCGGCGGCGCGGGAAAGGATAGGCGGCGAGGCCGTCGCAGATGCGGAGAACTTCTGGCGTGCGCTGCGCGAGCAGCAGATGGATTTTTTCTCCGGCGCGCAGGCCCTCTGGCGCCTGTCGTTGCCATCGAAAACCGCGCCGCTCGATTTGCCCGGCAGTCCGCTGATCGAGTGGGGCGGCGCGCAGCGCTGGCTGAAATCCGCTGCCCCCGCCGCGGCGCTGCGCGAGGCGGCGGCACGTGCCGGCGGTCACGCCACGCTGTTCCGCGCGGATGACAAGTCGGCCGGCGCCCTTCAGCCGCTGCCGGCGCCGCTGATGCTGATTCACAGGAACCTCAAGCGCAGCTTCGACCCGCAGGGCTTGTTCAATCCGGGCCGGCTGTATCCGGAGTCTTGATGGGTACGACATTCTCCAGCCGCAAGATATCGTCGTCCCCGCGGATGTGGGGATCCAGGGTTTGGGCCGTCGCAGTTCTGGATTCCCGCTTTCGCGGGAATGACGGGGCTTCCGACGGGCTGCTTGCCGTTTTCTGACATGCAGACCAATCTCGCCGATTTCATCCGCAATACGCCGCAAGGCCGCGAGGCCGAGGCAATCCTGCGCAAGTGCGTGCATTGCGGCTTCTGCACCGCTACCTGCCCGACCTACCAGCTGCTCGGTGACGAGCTGGACGGCCCGCGCGGCCGCATCTACCTGATGAAACAGATGCTGGAAGGCGCCATGCCGACGGCGAAGACGCAACTGCATCTCGACCGCTGCCTGACCTGCCGCGCCTGCGAGACGACCTGCCCGTCCGGCGTGGAGTACGGCCGCCTGGTCGACATCGGCCGTGCCGTCGCGGCCGAGCGCGTGGCGCGCCCGCTCGGCCAGCGCCTGCTGCGCCTGGCGCTGCGCGAGTTGCTGCCGCGCGGCTGGCTGTTCGGGCCGGCCTACCGCCTCGGACAGTTCTTCCGCCCGCTGCTGCCGGCCTCGCTCAGGGCCAAGGTGCTGCCGCGGCAAAAGTCAGTCCCCACGATACGGCGGGAGCACCCGCGCCGCATGCTCATGCTGGCCGGCTGCGTGCAGCCCGCCATGGCGCCGAACATCAATGCCGCGACGGCACGCGTGCTCGACCGGCTCGGCATCGCGCTGATCGAGGCCGCCGGTGCCGGCTGCTGCGGCGCCGTGCGCCTGCACCTCGACGACCACGCCGGCGCGCAGGAGGATGCGCGCCGCAACATCGATGCCTGGTGGCCGCACATCGAGGGCGGCGCGGAAGCGGTCGTCGTCACCGCTTCCGGCTGCGGCGCCCACGTGCGCGAGTACGCCCACCTGCTGGCGGACGATCCCGGCTATGCGAGGAAAGCGGCGCGCGTGACGCTGCTGGCACGCGACATCGGCGAGGTGGTGGCGGCGGAGAAGGCCAGCCTGCTGGCGTTGCTGCAAAGCGCCCCGCACCCCGACCCTCTCCCCGCAAGCGGGGCGAGGGAGAAAAAACGCATTGCCTTCCACTCCCCCTGTTCCCTGCAGCACGGCCTGCGCCTGCGCGGCGAGGTCGAGCAGATCCTGCAGGCGGCCGGCTTCGAGCTGACGACGGTGGCCGACAGCCATCTGTGCTGCGGTTCGGCCGGCACCTATTCGATCCTGCAGCCGGAGCTCTCGCTGCAGCTGCGCGAGAACAAGCTGCACTGCCTGCAAGCCGGCGCACCGGCCGCTATCGCCAGCGCCAATATCGGCTGCATCGCGCATTTGCAATCCGCAACGTCCACGCCGGTGGCGCACTGGATCGAGCTGCTGGACGAACGCTTGTAGTCGAGGCGTTTTGCGGGAGGGGCTTCAGCCCCGACTGCGGCAGCAGAAATCCCTGTCGGGGCTGACGCCCCTCCCACGCGGCGTTCTTTCCTGCACCCGCCTTATCGTCCGTGCCGCTTCTCGAAGCAGCAGGAATGCTCCTGCGCCACCTCGCCGGCGTCGTTCACGCTTTCCAGGAAGACATCGAAGCCCCACAGGCGGGCGACATGGCGCAGCATCTCGTCGGCGCTGTCGCCGAGCGGGCGGTTGCGGTGCATGAAGTGGCGCAGCCTCAGGCTGCGGTCGCCGCGCGTGTTGACCGACCAGACCTGGACGTCGGGGTCGCCGTTGGCGAGGTTGTACTGCTCGGCCAGCGCCTGGCGCAGGTGGCGGTAGCCGTCTTCGTCGTGGATGGCGGAGACGGTGAGCGCGGCTTCGTTTTCGTCGTCCACCACGGCAAACAGATGCAGTTCGCGCATCAGGCGCGGCGAGAGGTATTGGGCGATGAAGCTCTCGTCCTTGAAGTTGCGCATGGCGAAGTCGAGCACTTCGCGCCAGTCGCGGCCGGCGATGTCGGGGAACCAGGCGCGGTCCTCGCCGGTGGGCGCCTCGGCGATGCGGCGCAGCTCGCTCATCATGCCGTAGCCGAGCGCATAGGGATTGATGCCGTAGTACCAGGGCTTGTTGAAGGGCGGCTGCCGGACGACGTTGGTGTGCGACTGCAGGAACTCGATCATGAAGCCGTCGGAGAGCTGCTTGCGCTCGTAGAGGGCGTTCAGCAGGGTGTAGTGCCAGAAGCAGGCCCAGCCCTCGTTCATCACCTTGGTCTGGCGCTGGGGATAGAAGTACTGGGCGATCTTGCGCACGATGCGGACGACTTCGCGCTGCCAGGGTTCCAGCAGCGGCGCGTATTTCTCGATGAAGTAGAGCAGGTTTTCCTCAGGCTCGGGCGGGAAGCGCGCTTCCGCCGCCGGCTCGGGCGGAGCGGCGCGCGAAGGCAGGGTGCGCCACAGCTCGTTGACCTGCGCCTGCAGGTGGTCTTCGCGCTGCTGCTGGCGTGCCTTCTCCCGCGCCAGCGAGAGTTTTTGCGGGCGCTTGTAGCGGTCCACGCCGACGTTGCCGAGGGCGTGGCAGGAGTCGAGCACGTCCTCCACCGCGTCCACGCCGTGGCGCCGCTCGCAGTCGGCAAGGTATTCCTTGGCGAAGACCAGGTAGTCGATGATGGTGGCGGCATCGGTCCACTGGCGGAACAGGTGGTTGCCCTTGAAGAAGGAGTTGTGGCCGTAGGCGGCATGGGCGATCACCAGCGCCTGCATGGTGAGGGTGTTCTCTTCCATCAGGTAGGCGATGCACGGATTCGAATTGATGACGATTTCGTAGGCGAGGCCCATCTCGCCGCGCTTGTAGCGCTTTTCGGTGGCGATGAAGTGCTTGCCGTAGCTCCAGTGGTGGTAGCCGGTCGGCATGCCGGCGCTGGCGTAGGCGTCCATCATCTGCTCGGAGCTGATGATCTCCAGCTGCACCGGGTAGGTGTCGAGGCCGAACGCCTGCGCGGCGCGGCCGATGGCGCGCTCGTAGCTTTCCAGCGCCTCGAAGGTCCATTCCGAGCCGGCCGGCAGCCGGCGGCCGGGCCGCGCCGTCCGGGCCTTCGCTGCAACTGCCGGCGGTTCAATAGGCGAAGGCATTGGTCTTCTTGAACAGCTCGCGGAACACGGGATAGATCTCCTCCAGGCTGCGGATGTGCTGCATGGCGAAGCGGTGCTTGTGCTGCTCGGCAACCTTCTCGTATTCGTGCCAGAGGTTCTGCGGCTCGGCCTCGGCGATCTCGACATAGGCGTAGTACTGCACCAGCGGCAGGATTTCCGTGGCGAGCAGGTGGCGGCAGTGGGGCGAATCGTCGTGCCAGTTGTCGCCGTCGGAGGCCTGCGCCGCGTAGATGTTCCACTCGCCCGCCGGGTAGCGCAGCGCGACGATTTCCTGCATCAGCTTCAATGCGCTGGAGACCACCGTGCCGCCGGTCTCGCGCGACTTGAAGAAGGTCTCCTCGTCCACTTCCTCGGCCTGGGTGTGGTGGCGGATGAAGACCACATCGACGGTGTCGTAGTTGCGCGTCAGGAACAGGTAGAGCAGGGTGAAGAAGCGCTTGGCGATGTCCTTCTTCGATTCGTCCATCGAGCCGGAGACGTCCATCAGGCAGAACATCACGGCGCGCGCCGCCGGCTGCGGCACCCGTACGCGGTTGCGGTAGCGCAGGTCGAAGGGGTCGAGGTAGGGGATGCGGTAGATGCGCGTGCGCAGCGCATGGATGTGCCCGTCGAGTTCCTTGATGCGCAGCAGGTCCGGCACGGCGGCCGCCTGCAGGCGTTCGCGCTCTTCGAGCAGGCCGCGCAGTTCGCCGAGCAGCGGCGAGGCGAGCGCGATGCGCCGGCCGATGGCGCCGCGCAGCGAGCGCACGACATGGATGTTGGTCGGTGTGCCTTCGACGCTGTAGCCGGCGCGCGTGGTCTTGTAGTCGCGCGTGGTGGCGAGCTGGGTCTTCACCAGGTTGGGCAGCGCCAGGTCCTCGAAGAAATAGTCGAGGAACTCCTCGCGCGTGAGCTCGAAAATGAAGTCGTCCTCGCCCTCGCCCTCGTTCGATGCGGCACCGCCGCTGCCGCCGGCGCCGCGCTGCGGGCGCGAAATGCGGTCGCCGCGGCGGTATTCCTCGTTGCCCGGATGCACCGATTCCCAGATGCCGCCGTGCCCCTGGCGAAAGCTCGGCTCGGAGATGTCGCGCGCCGGGATCGAGACCTTCTCGCCGGAGTCGACCTGTTTGATCGAGCGGTGGCGGATGGCGCGGTCGACAGCCTCCTTGATCTGGCCGCGGAAGCGGCGCACGAAGCGTTCGCGATTGACCGCCGACTTGTGGCGGCCGGCAATGCGGCGGTCGATCAGGTAGGCCACGGTCGCTCCGGCGCCGGCCTCAGGAGGATTTCCGCACGCGCAGGTACCACTCGCACAGCAGGCGCACCTGCTTCTGCGTGTAGCCCTTGCTCATCATGCGGTTGACGAAATCCTCGTGCTTCTTGCTTTCCTCGACGGAGGACTTGGCGTTGAAGGAAATCACCGGCAACAGCTCCTCGGTGTTGGAGAACATCTTCTTCTCGATCACCTGGCGCATCTTTTCGAAGCTGGTCCACGCCGGATTCTTGCCGTGGTTCTGGGCACGCGAGCGCAGCACGAAATTGACGATCTCGTTGCGGAAGTCCTTCGGATTGGAGATGCCGGCCGGCTTCTCGATCTTCTCCAGTTCCTCGTTGAGCGCCTTGCGGTCGAATACCTCGCCGGTGTCGGGGTCGCGAAACTCCTGGTCCTGGATCCAGTAGTCGGCGTAGATGATGTAGCGGTCGAAGATGTTCTGGCCGTATTCGGAGTACGACTCCAGGTAGGCGGTCTGGATCTCCTTGCCGATGAATTCGGCGTACTTCGGCGACAGGTACTCCTTGATGTGGGCGAGATAGCGCTGCTCCACCTCCGGCGGGAACTGTTCCTTCTCCACCTGCTGTTCCAGCGTGTAGAGCAGGTGCACCGGATTGGCGGCGACCTCGGAATGGTCGAAATTGAACACCTTGGAGAGGATCTTGAAGGCCCAGCGCGTGGAGATGCCGGCCATGCCCTCGTCGGGGCCGGCGAAGTCGCGGTATTCCTGGTAGGACTTGGCCTTCGGGTCGGTGTCCTTCAGGTTTTCGCCGTCGTACACCTGCATCTTGGAATACAGGCTGGAATTCTCCGGCTCGACCAGGCGCGAGAGCACGGCGAACTGCGACATCATTTTCAGCGTGCCCGGCGCGCAGGGCGCCTGCGCCAGGGCCGAGTTGGTCACCAGCTTCTCATAGATGCGGATCTCTTCGGAGACGCGCAGGCAGTACGGCACCTTGACGATATAGATGCGGTCGAGGAAGGCCTCGTTGTTGCGGTTGTTCTTGAAGGTGCGCCATTCCGACTCGTTGGAGTGGGCCAGCACGATGCCGTCGAAGGGAATCGCGCCGAAGCCCTCGGTGCCCTTGTAATTGCCCTCCTGCGTGGCGGTGAGCAGCGGATGCAGCACCTTGATCGGTGCCTTGAACATCTCGACGAATTCGAGCAGGCCGCGGTTGGCCAGGCAGAGGCCGCCGGAGTAGCTGTAGGCATCGGGATCGTTCTGCGCATACTGTTCGAGCATGCGGATGTCGATCTTGCCGGTGAGCGAGGAAATGTCCTGGTTGTTCTCGTCACCCGGCTCGGTCTTGCTGATGGCGATCTGCCGCAGCACCGACGGGTGGCGCTTGACCACGCGGAAACGCGAGATGTCGCCGTTGTATTCGTGCAGGCGCTTCACCGCCCACGGCGAGAGCAGCCCGGTCAGGTAGCGGCGCGGGATGGCGTACTTCTCCTCGAGGATGGCGGCGTCCTCGTCGGGCGAGAACAGTCCCAGCGGCGTCTCGTTGATCGGCGAGCCTTTCAGCGCATACAGGGGGATCCGCTCGAAGACCTGCTTGAGGCGCTCGGCGATCGAGGACTTGCCGCCGCCGACCGGCCCGAGCAGGTAAAGGATCTGCTTCTTTTCCTCGAGCCCCTGCGCCGCGTGGCGGAAATACGACACGACGTTCTCGATCGCTTCCTCGAGTCCGTAGAACTCGCGGAAGGAAGGGTAGACGCGGATCACCTTGTTGGCGAAGATGCGCGACAGGCGCGGGTTTTGCCGCGTGTCGAGCATCTCCGGCGCGCCGATGGCGGCGAGCATGCGCTCGGCGGCGGTGGCGTAGGCGACCGGGTCCGTGCGGCAGATGTCGAGGTATTCCTGGAGCGACAGCTCCTCTTCGCGGGTGCGCTCGTAGCGCGCGGCGACTTCGGCGACGATGTCCATGTCTCTCTCCTTTCCCGGCGCCTGAAGGTGCGGCGCCTTGTGTTGTAGGAAGATGTCCGACAGGCCTCGTGGGCCTGTTGACGGTATTAACGTACCACTGCGGCTTTTGTTTAGAGAGGCGGAAAAGCGCGCGAAGTTCCGCGCAATTGTGCGAGCGGCGGAAATGGATAGAATCCATCTATCGGGAGGGGACATTCATGCAGCTGGACGAACGGGCGCAAGGTCACGACGCATTGCACAACCGGTTTCGCTGGGAACTGCCGGCGCAGTACAACATGGCGCGCGAGTGCTGCGGGCGCTGGGCCGCCGAGCGTTCGCGCTTCGCCCTCTATTACGAGGATGAGGCGGGGCACGCGGAGGCGTGGACCTTCTGGGACATCCAGATGGCGGCCAACCGCCTCTCCAACGTGCTGCACGCGCTCGGCGTGCAGCGCCGCGACCGCGTCGCCATCATCCTGCCGCAACGGCCGGAAACCGGCATCGCGCATATCGCCTGCTACCAGATGGACGCGATTGCGCTGCCGCTGTCGCACCTGTTCGGACCCGATGCGCTGGAGTACCGGCTGGAGAACTCGGAAGCTTGTGTCGCCATCGTCGATGAGGCCACCCTGCCCAAGTTGTGGGCGATAAGGGACAAGCTGCCGAAATTGCGCCATGTGATCGGGGTGGACGGTGCGAGGGAGTCTGGCACTCACGACTGGGATCTGCTGCTGTCGCGCGCCTCGCGCCGCTTCCAGTGCGTGGACACCGCTGCCGACGATCCGGCGCTGATCATCTACACCAGCGGCACCACCGGCAATCCAAAAGGCGCGCTGATGGCGCAGCGCACGCTGCTCGGCAACCTCTCCGGCTTCGCCTGCTCGCACGATTTCTTCCCGCAGCCGGGCGACCTGTTCTGGTCGCCGGCCGATTGGGCATGGACCGGCGGGTTGTTCGACGCGCTGCTGCCGACCTGGCACTACGGCATGCCGATACTCGGCTACCGCGGCCGCTTCGACCCGGAGAAGGCCTTCTGGCTGATCGAGAAGTACGGCGTGCGCAACGCGTTCCTGTTTCCGACCGCGCTGAAGATGATGATGAAGGCGGTGCCGACGCCGGCGGCGCGCTACGACGTCAGTCTGCGCACCATCATGAGCGGCGGCGAGGCGGTGGGCGAGGCGGTGTTCGACTGGGCACGGGAACAGCTCGGCGTCAGCATCAACGAGATTTTCGGCCAGACCGAGATCAATTACGTCGTCGGCGGCTGCGCGGCGGTGTATCCGCCGAAGCCGGGTGCCATGGGGCGCCCCTACCCGGGCCATCGCGTGGCGCTGCTCGACGATGCCGGCAACGCCGTGGCGGCCGGCGAGGTGGGCGAGATATGCGTGCAGCGCGCCTGCAACGGCGAGCGCGATCCGGTGTTCCTGCTCGAATACTGGAAAAACCCGCAGGCGACGGCGGAGAAGTTCTTCGGTGCGGGCGATGCCGCCTGGGGCCGTACCGGCGACCTGGCGAAAATGGACGAGGACGGCTACCTCTGGTACCAGGGCCGCGCCGACGACATGTTCAAGAGCGCCGGCTATCGCATCGGCCCGTCGGAGATCGAGAACTGCCTGGTCAGGCATCCGGCGGTGGCCAATGCCGCCGTGATCGGCGCGCCCGACGAGACGCGCGGCACGGTCGTCAAGGCCTTCATCGTGCTGCAGCCGGGCCGCCAGCCTTCTGCCGAACTGGAGGCCGAGTTGCAGGCCCACGTGCGACAGTACCTGGCGCCCTACGAATACCCGAAGGCGTTTGCGTTCGTCGACAGCCTGCCGATGACCACCACCGGCAAGGTGCAGCGGCGCCTGCTGCGGCTGCAGGAGGAGGAGCGGTTTCGCGCGCGGCCCGCCGCCTGACGCGGCACGCTATCCCGCCTCGTACATCGGATAGAGAAGGGTTTCCTCGCGGTGGATGCGCTGCGCGAGGACGCTGCCGACGGCGTCCAGGTCGGCGCCGAAGGTCGCTGCAAGCTGAGGGTCGCCGGCGAGGTCGGCGTACTTCGCCAGAAAGGCGACGGCGGCCTTGCCGATGGCACCCATCTCGTGGCGGAAATTGTGCACCAGGGCAAAGCGCTCCTCGTCGTTTCGCGCCTGGTGCTCAAGATAGACATAGAGCCTGACGCTTTCGACCAGCAGATGCTCCTGCAGGGCATTGCGGAATTCGACCAGCAGCATGGCGGCCCGCGCGGTGTCGCCGGCCGCATGGGCGGTCTTGATCCGCCCGAACAGGCCGAGCAGCACCTTGTGGTCCGCCTGCAGCCTGGCGATCAGCTCGGGGTGGTAGTGGATGTCGGTCCCGGGGGCAACCTCGTCCGCCGCGTGCGCGTTCGCGTGGCCGGCGGCCGGCGGCGCGGCCGCCGCCGGATTACCGGCGGTCTTGCGTCCGGTCAGGCGCCGAAAGAAGTTTTCGAACATGCGGTCTCCTTGCAGCCTAAGCGTTCCGGACAAGCATTGTACCGGTCGCTTCGGCCACCGGCTCGCCGCCCTGGTTGCTGCACACGGCGCGCATCGTGACGATGCCGCCGTCGTGCTTCGGCTTGGCTTCGAGCGCGGTGATGGTCCACACCGTGCTCAGGGTGTCGCCGGCGCGCACCGGCTTGAGAAAGCGGCAGGCATGTTCGAGATAGGCGATCGCGCTGCCGTGGAAGACCATGCCGTACGAGGCGGCCATCAGCGAACTGGTGAGGTAGCCGTGCGCGATGCGGCCGCCGTGGCGCGAGGCGCCGGCGAAGGTCTCGTCGACGTGCAGGCGGTTGAAGTCGCCGAACAAGCCGGCACCCATGACAATGTGCGTCTCGGTCAGCGTCATGGCGCTGCTGAAGCTGTCGCCGACGGCGACGTGGTTGAAGCCGCGGAGCGGATAGACCATGCGTGTTTCTCCCGTGCCTGGCGCAAGCCTAACATGATGCGCTGGGCGCCGGCCGGCGATGCGTGATAAAGTCGCCGCACCGCACATTTCCGGCCTCCGCACACCGTGGCGCTTTCCATCGAAACCTGTGCTGCCCAGCACATCGGCGACCGCAAGGAGCAGCAGGATCGCGTCGCCCTGCTGCCGCATGCGAGTCGCCGCGGTTTCCTCATGGCGGTGCTGGCCGACGGCATGGGCGGCCATACCGGCGGCGGCATGGCGGCGGACCAGGTCGTGCTCAAGGCGCAACAGAATTTCGAGGCCTACGGCCCGGCCGACGAGACGCCGCAGGAGCTGCTCCGCTCGATCATCGACGAGGCGCATGTGGTGGTGAAGCTGACGCGCTTCACCAGCGAGCAGGACCCGCACAGCACGGCCTGCGTGCTGCTGTTCCAGCCCGGCCGCGTCGATTGGGCCTATTCAGGCGATTCGCGCATCTACCACTTCCGCGGCGAGCAACTGATCTCGATGACCGCGGACCATTCCTTCGTTAACGAACTGGTGCGCCAGGGGCGCATCACCGCCGAGGCGGCGCTGACGCATCCGCAACGCAACGTCCTGCTCGGTTGCCTGGGCGCCGAGCGCCCGCCGCAAATCGATTTTGGCGGCACCACGCCGCTGCAGGACCAGGACACCTTCCTGCTGTGCTCGGACGGCCTGTGGGCCTATTTCAAGGACGCCGAGCTGGGCGGCGTGCTGGCGGCACACCCGCCGCGCGCCGCCGCCGAGATTCTTATCCAGCGCGCGCGCGAACGGGCGCGCGGCAGCGGCGACAACTGCTCGCTGGTGATCGTCAAACTGGTGGAGAAGAAGGACGGGAAGAAGCCGCCGCACCCGGCTGCAGTTCCGCCGGGATCCCGTCCTCCCACAGGGTGAACCAGAAGGCCGCGCCGCGGCCGGGCTGCGCCTCGGCCCAGATGCGCCCGCCATGCCGTTGCAGGACGCGCTGGACGATGGCCAGGCCGATGCCGTTGCCTTCGAACTCGCCGGGCGAGTGCAGGCGCTGAAAGGGCGCGAACAGCTTGGCCGCGTAGCGCATGTCGAAGCCCGCACCGTTGTCCCGGATGAAATAGGAGGTTCGCCCGTCCCGTTCGTGCTGGCCGAACTCGATCTGCGCCTCGGCCGTCGCGCCGGTGTATTTCCAGGCATTGCCGACCAGGTTTTCCAGCACGATCCGCAGCAGGCCGGCATCGGCCGTCGCCTCGAGGCCCGGCGCAATGCGCTTGAGCAGGCGCCGCTGCGGTGCCGTCGCGTGCAGGCGCTCGACGATCTCCGCGACGACGCCGCTCAGGTCGGTCGAACACAGGCGCATGCTGGAGCGGCCGACGCGCGAAAGGCGGAGCAGATCGTCCATCAGGCGCCCCATGCGCTCGCTGGCGGCGATGATGCGGCGCAGGTTGTCCTTGTCGGTTTCGTCGAGCAGGTGGCCGGCGTCCTCGATCAGGATGCGGGCAAAGCCGTCGAGGGCGCGCAGCGGCGCGCGCAGGTCATGCGATACCGAGTAGCAGAAAGCCTCCATCTCGCGGTTGGCTTCCTCGAGCTGCTGCGTGCGATGGCGCACGCGCTGCTCCAGCTCCACGTTCAGCTGGCGCGCCTCGTCGGCGCTGCGCTGGCGCGAAATGGCCAGCGCCAGGTATTCGGCGACGGTCAGGGCGAGCCGCGTGTCGTCGGTCGACAGTTCGCGCGGTGCATCGAAGTACAGCATGAACTTGCCCAGCAGGCGGCCCTGGTGGGCGACCGGGATGAAGGCCAGCGAGGCGATGCCTTCGGCACGCAGAACCGGAAGCAGCGGCGCGATGGCGGGCTCGCGTTCCGGTGCGCGGACGATCAGGGGCTGCGCATGTTCCTCGTCCGCCGCCCAGGGCGAATGGCCCTCGACGGCGGCGCGGTAGCGATCGGAAAGGCCGTCCCAGGCGACGAAGCGCATGGCGTGGCCGGCGTCGAGCAGCAGGATGGCGGCGCGGTCGGCGCCGACGACCCGGCGCAGTGCCTGCAATGTCTCGGGATAGACCTCGTCAACGCGGGTGCAGCGATTGATGGCCTCGGCCAGGGCATGCAGGGCGGGCAGCGCCGCCATGGGGATTTCCGCGGGCGGCGCCGTGCCGAGGGGGCGGCCGCGATTCATGCCGGACGGGAACGCCGCGGCGCCTGACCTGCGGCGGATGCTCGATGCAAGACCAAATCCTCCTCTGGGCATCGCGCGCGGGCGGCGATGCATGGATTCATGCCGGGCTGCTCGTTGCGGTGAAGCGGGAAGCGCGCTGGATTTCGAATTTATGCGCGCATTGTAACGGAAGGAAGCGTGAAATATTTCACGCTCGCCGTCATTTGTCGATCATATTTTTCGTCGGCCAGGCTTATGACACAGGCTAGCCGAGCCACCTGCGGCGCCAGAAAATCGCACCCATTACCGCAGCAATCGCGCCCATCATGCTGAGTGCGATAAGGAAACCCTCCTGGTCGTCGAGCAGCGGCATGCTGCGGAAGTTCATGCCGAAGATGCCGGCGATGAGGGCGGCAGGCATGAACAGGGTGGTGATCACCGTGAGAATGCGCACTTCCATGTTGACGCGGTTGGAGATGCCGGAAAGGTAGATGTCGAGCATGCCGCCGATGAGGTCGCGAATCCCTTCCAGGCTCTCGATGACGTGCACGGTGTGGTCGTACACGTCGCGCAGGTAGGGCTGGGTGGCCGGCTTGAAGAAGCGCTGGTCGGCGCGCGTCAGGGCATTGATCACTTCGCGCAGCGGCCAGACGGTGCGGCGCAGGACCAGGGTTTCGCGCTTCAGGTCGTGGATTTCCTTGAGCAGCGCCGGGCTGTTCTTCTGCAGCAGCTGGTCCTCGACGTTCTCGGTGCGTTCGGTCAGTTGTTCCAGCACGAAGAAATAGCGGTCGACCAGGGTATCGAGCAGCGAGTAGGCCAGGTAGTCCGCACCCAGCTTGCGGATCTGTCCCTTGTCGGCGCGCAGCCGTTCGCGCAGCGGATCGAAGGTGCCGGTCGGGCGTTCCTGGAAAGTGAGGACAAAATCCGCGCCGAGCACGATGCTGACCTGGTCGGAGGCGACGCCGGTGCCATCGGTGGCGCAATCGAAGAAGCGCGCGACGATGTAGAGATAGTCGCCGTAGTCGTCGACCTTGGGGCGCTGGTCGGTGTTGAGGATGTCTTCCAGCACCAGGGGATGCAGGTTGAAGCGCCGGCCGATTTCCGCCATGACCTCCGGCTCGTGCAGGCCGTGCACGTTGAGCCAGAGCGTGCCGCTGCCGCGGACGTGGGCGCGCGATTCGGCGATGGAGCCGAAACGGGTTTCGCGCAGTGCGTCGGCGTCGTATTCGAACAGGGTGATCCCGGGGCGTTCGGTGCGCCGTTCGCCGACGTGGACCAGCGCGCCCGGCGCCATGCCGACTTTCTGCGAACGGAGCTTGCGCGGCTTCTTCATTCTTCAATCCTCAAGGTGATCGTGTTGCAAGCTACCCAGAGTGTTTCGATTTAAGTATTATTGCCGTTTATCGTCAAGCACCGGCTTCTGATGCTGCTTGATGGTTTCCGGCAAGCATAAAACAAGGGGGGTGCCATGTCTTTGGTTATTGGTGTACCGAAGGAAACGGCCGCGGGCGAAAAACGCGTCGCGACGGTCCCTGAGGTAGTCGAAAAACTCATCAAGCTGGGCTTCTCGGTCGCCGTGCAATCCGGCGCCGGCGATGCCGCCAACTGCGGCGACGATACCTACCGCGCCGCCGGCGCCGAGGTGACCGACGGCGCGGCGGCGCTGTGGGCGAAGTCCGACATCGTCTTCAAGGTGCGCGGTCCTTCCGCCGAGGAAGTCGGCCTGATGCGCGCGGGAACGACGCTTGTCTCCTTCATCTGGCCGGCGCAGAACCCGGAACTGATGCAGCAGCTCGCCGCGAAGAAGGCGACCGTGCTGGCCATCGACGCGCTGCCGCGCACGCTCTCCCGCGCGCAGAAGATGGACGCGCTCACCTCCCAGGCCGGCGTCGCCGGCTACCGCGCGGTCATCGAAGCCGCCAACGCCTTCGGCCGTTTCTTCAACGGCCAGATCACCGCTGCCGGCAAGGTGCCGCCGGCCAAGGTCTTCATCGCCGGCGCCGGCGTGGCGGGTCTCGCGGCGATCGGCACCGCCGCCGGCCTCGGCGCCATCGTGCGCGCCAACGACACGCGCGCCGAAGTCGCCGACCAGGTCGTCTCGCTGGGCGGCGAATTCGTCAAGGTCGATTACGAGGAGGAAGGTTCCGGCGGCGGCGGCTACGCCAAGGTGATGAGCGAGGGCTTCCAGCAGGCGCAGCGCGAGATGTACGCGAAACAGGCGCGCGAGGTGGACATCATCATTACCACCGCGCTGATCCCAGGCAAGCCGGCGCCGAAGCTGATCACCGCGGAGATGGTGAAGAGCATGAAGCCGGGCAGCGTCATCGTCGACATGGCGGCCGAGCAGGGCGGCAACTGCGAATTGACCGAGCCCGGCCAGGCGGTCGTCAAGCACGGCGTCACCCTCATCGGCTACACCGACCTGGTCGGCCGCCTGTCCAAGCAGTCCTCGACGCTCTATGCCACCAACCTGTTCCGCGTCGCCGAGGAACTGTGCAAGACCAAGGATGGCGTCATCGACGTCAACATGGAAGACGAGGCCATCCGCGGCCTGACCGTCGTCAAGGAAGGCAGCATCACCTGGCCGCCGCCGGCGCCGAAGGTCGCGGCGGCGCCGGCCGCCGCGGCCAAGCCGGC
>CAZASE010000055.1:0-15080 GCA_964487715.1 uncultured Rhodocyclaceae bacterium
AACGCGGCGGTGACTCGCGCCACCACCGCGTCAGCGGTTTAGTTCAACGTGAAGTGGACAGCCTATTTGACGGGAAAGAATCCGTCACCGGAATTGCTATTGCTTTTGAAAGTAGGCTAGTATCCATATTAAACATTGCATTAGACAACAATAGTGGGGCCTAAAACTTGGAAGCCAATCCGTCTCATGCGCCCAAACTGCTGGACCAGGTGCGCGGCAAGATTCGCCTGAAGCATTACAGCATCCGCACCGAGCAAGCGTATGTAGATTGGATTAGACGATTTATTTTGCATTTCGGCAAGCGCCATCCGCGCGAGCTGGGAGCGGCGGAGGTGGAGCAGTTCTTGACGCATCTGGCGGTGGCGGGCAACGTGGCGGCGTCCACGCAGAACCAGGCGAAGAGCGCGCTGCTGTTTCTCTATCGCGAGGTGCTGGAGGCGGAGCTGCCATGGCTGGACAACGTCGAGCGAGCCAAGGCGCCGAAGCGCCTGCCGGTGGTGCTGACGCGCGAGGAAGTGCAGGGCGTGCTCGGCCGGCTCTCCGGCACGCACTGGCTGATCGCCAGCCTGCTCTACGGCGCAGGGCTGCGCATCATGGAAGGCCTGCGCCTGCGCGTGAAGGACGTGGAGTTCTCGCGCAAGGAGATCCTGGTGCGCGACGGAAAGGGCTTCAAGGACCGCGTCACCATGCTGCCGGCGGCGCTTGCGGCGCCGCTCGCCGAGCATCTGAAGCGGGTGAAGGCGCTGCACGAACAGGATCTCGCCGCCGGGCGCGGGGCGGTGTGCCTGCCCTATGCGCTGGAGCGCAAGTATCCGAATGCTTCGCGCGACTGGGCCTGGCAGTACGTGTTTCCCTCGGCGAACCTCTCGGAAGACCCGCGCACCGGCATCGAGCGGCGCCACCACCTGCAGGACCAGGCGGTGCAGCGCGCCATGCGCCAGGCCGTGCGCGATGCGGGGGTCGCCAAGCCGGCCACGCCGCACACCCTGCGCCATTCCTTCGCCACCCATTTGCTCGAAGGCGGCTACGACATCCGCACCGTGCAGGAGCTGCTCGGCCACGCCGACGTGAGCACGACGATGATCTACACCCACGTCCTCAACAAGGGCGGTCGCGGCGTGACCAGCCCGCTCGACCGGGTTTGAGCTGGATTCCGCCACAGGTAAAAAGCCAGCTTGCGCGAGGCCGCTGCCTTTCGCAAAGCACGAAATCCACTTCGCGCCCTTCCTTGTCGCGCACCTCATGCAGGCTCAGCGGGCGGCGCGTGCAATTGAAGGTCGACGAACTGCCGCGAGCCGGGTCGCGCGCCGGCCTACTTGCTGATTTCCATCTTATAGACCTTTTCGGTCTTGACCTGGTCCGATTTCGTCAGGTAATAGCCGTCCGATGTCTGCAAGACGTAACGGCACCATTCCTCCGTCGGGTAGTTGCCAGCCCACTCAATCAGGACGCAGTAGCGGCCGTCGTCGGAGATGTGCCATTTGCCTCTGGAGGTGGACCCGGCCGTGCTCCTCGAGACGCCCGGCGTCAAGTTGAAGGCATTCGCGACGAATTGCCCGCCGGAGTCGTTTGTCCACGTGTTCACCCAGCCGCGAGGCGTCACCCGCCGCATTTTTGCGCCCGGCAGGAGTTGCCTCACTTCCTCGACGGACAATTTTTTCGGTTCCTTTCCGTCGAGATCGCGAAGCGTCGGCTCCGCGCTCTGAGAAAGGACGCAGGGGGAAACGAGGCAAAGCAGCAGCGAACCGAACAGCATCCTCATCCGCATCAGTTTCATGTCTTTCTCCTTGATGAAAATTGCGGACTTATGATGAGTGAATCGCGGGCATATTTCAAGCGGCGGCTTCGCCGGCTGCGTCGAGCCGAAGGTCGAGGCCAGCCAGCGCTCGCCGGTGAGCGCTGGTGGACGTGCTACCATTCGCGGCATCGCTCCCGCTCCGGAAATGCCTGAACTTAGCTCCGTTTTCGCCACCGATGGTGCGCTCGCCCGGGCCATTCCCGGCTATCGCGTGCGCCCGCAGCAGATCGAGATGGCGGAGCGCATCGCCGCCGCCATCCAGTCTCACGGCGTGCTGGTGGCGGAGGCGGGCACCGGCACGGGCAAGACCTTCGCCTATCTGGCGCCGGCGCTGATGGCCGGCGGCAAGGTGATCGTCTCCACCGGCACCAAGACCCTGCAGGACCAGCTCTTCCAGCGCGACCTGCCGATGGTGCGCGATGCGCTGAAGGCGCCGGCGACGGTGGCGCTACTCAAGGGCCGCGCCAACTACGTCTGCCACTACCACCTCGAACGCGCGCGCCACGAAGGCCGCTTCCTCTCGCGCGAGGAAGCCGGCCACATTCTTGCCATCGCCCGCTTCGCCAAGACCACCTCGACGGGCGACAAGGCCGAGTGTGCCGCCGTGCCGGAGGATTCCGCCGCCTGGCTGGCGGCGACCTCGACGCGCGACAACTGCCTCGGCCAGGAATGCCCCAACGCCAAGGAGTGCTTCGTCATGGCGGCGCGGCGCGAGGCGCAGGCGGCCGACGTGGTGGTGGTGAACCACCATCTGTTCTTCGCCGACGTGATGCTGCGCGACACCGGCGTGGCCGAGCTGCTGCCGGCCTGCAATACGGTGATCTTCGACGAGGCGCACCAGCTGCCGGAGACGGCCAGCCTGTTCTTCGGCGAGAACGTGTCGACGGCGCAGCTGCTCGACCTGGCGCGCGACGCGCGCATGGAGGGCCTGGCGGCGGCGAAGGATTTCGCTGAGCTGCCGGAGGGGGCGCGGACGCTGGAGAAGGCGGCGCGCGATCTGCGCCTGGCCATCCCCGGCGAGAACGCGCGCTTTTCGCTGGCCCAGCTGGCGCCGGTGTTCCACGAGGCACTGGACAAGGCGGCGGCGGAGCTGGCCCATTTCGGCAAGCTGCTGGAGTCGCAGGCGGAACGCTCGGAGGGGCTGGAGCATTGCTGGCGCCGCGCGCAGGAGCTGATGCGGGTGCTGAAGCGCTGGCGCGACGTCGGGGAGCGGGGCCTGGTGCGCTGGGTCGAGGTGTTCAACCAGGCGCTGTCGCTCAACGCCACGCCGCTGTTCATCGCCGACATTTTCAAAAAGCAGATGGAGGGCCACCCGCGCGCCTGGATATTCACCTCGGCCACGCTGGCGGTGGAGAGCGACTTCTCGCATTACTGCACCGAACTCGGGCTGGAGGCTGCCGACACCGGCTGCTGGGGCAGCCCCTTCGACTACCCGAACCAGGCGCTGCTCTACGCGCCGCAGGCCATGCCCGACCCGAACAGCCGCGACTACAACGAGGCGGTGGTGGAGGCGGCCTGGCCGCTGATCCACGCCAGCCGCGGCCGCGCCTTCGTGCTGTGCACCAGCCTGCGCGCCATGCGCCGCATCCACGAGCTGCTCAAGGCGCACTTCGAGGCGGAGGGCTTCGATCATCCGCTGCTGCTCCAGGGCGAGGGATCGAAAAGCGAACTTCTGGCGCGCTTCCGCCGCCTGGGCAATGCGGTGCTGGTAGCCAGCCAGAGCTTCTGGGAGGGCGTGGATGTGCGCGGCGAGGCGTTGCAGCTCGTCATCATCGACAAGCTGCCCTTCGCGCCGCCCGACGATCCGGTGCTGGCGGCGCGCATCGAGCACATGAAGAAGGAAGGCCGCAACGCCTTCATGGAATACCAGCTGCCGCGCGCGGTGATCAGCGTCAAGCAGGGCGCCGGGCGGCTGATCCGCGACGAGAGCGACCGCGGCGTGCTGATGCTCTGCGACCCGCGCCTGATCGCCAAGCCCTACGGCAAGCGTGTCTGGCGCTCGCTGCCGCCGATGCGGCGCACGCGCGAGGCGGACGAGGCGGTGGCCTTTTTCGAGACGGAGGCCGAGCGTGTCTAGGGCCCGTCATTCCCGCGAAGGCGGGAATCCATGGATGTTCGATGCGGTCTGGATTCCCGCCCCCGATTGCAGTCGAGGGCAGGCTCCCGCGGGAATGACGAAACACCGGCGAGGGCGCCATGCGCTGGCCTGATTTGTTCGGCTCGGTCCGCGCCAAGCTGCTGCTGATCGTGCTGCTGCCGCCGGCCATCATGGTGCCGGCGCTCACCGGCCTGCTGGTCTATTGGGGCGACTCGGCCTACGACAGGCTGCTGGTGTCGCGCGTCAGCGCCGAGATGATCACCGCGCACCAGTACATGGAGCGTGTGCTGGAGGCCAACGGCCGCGCCGTCGCCGGATTCGCCGACTCGGCGCAACTCTCGCGCGCCATGACCGGGGGCGGATTGCGCGAGCTGCTGCAGAAGACCGCGGCCAGCGAGAAATTCGACTTCGTGCGCCTGCTCGACGCCGAAGGCCGCATCGTCGCCGCCAGCGGCGACACGCCGGCCGGCCGCTGGCAGGACTGGCCCGTGGTGCGCGATGCCCTCGATGGCCGCAAGAGCGTGGCGATCGACATCTTCAATGCGGCGCAGCTCGCCGAGATCTCGCCGCAACTGGCCGCGCGCGCGCGCGTGCCGCTGGTGCCGACGCCGAATGCCGCGCCCGATCCGCGCAGCGAGGAAACCCAGGGCATGCTGATCCACGCCGCGGCGCCGGTGCGGGGCGCGGACGGCAAGCTTGCCGGCGTAGTGGTGGCCGGCGCCATGCTCAACCACAACCTCGGCTTCGTCGACACCATCAACGACATCGTCTATCCGGAGGGCTCGCTGCCGCTCGGCAGCCAGGGCACCGCCACGCTGTTCCTCGGCGATGTGCGCATCGCCACCAACGTGCGCCTGTTCGGCGGCGACCGGGCGCTGGGTACGCGCGTCTCGCGCACCGTGCGCGATGCCGTGCTGGGCGAAGGGCACACCTGGCTCGACTCGGCCTTCGTGGTGAACGACTGGTATGTCTCGGGTTACGAGCCGGTGGTGGACAGCCGCGGCCAGCGCGTCGGCATGCTTTACGTCGGCTACCTGGAGACGCCCTTCCGCGCCGTCAAGCGCAACATCCTCCTCGGCGTCGTCGGGCTGATCCTGCTGACGGCGCTGGTGAGCATTCCCCTGCTGCTGCGCCGTGCCCGCACCATATTCGGGCCGCTCGAACGCATGGACGCCACCATGCAGGCGGTGGCCGGCGGCAAAGAGGCCCGCGTCGGCGGCGTCGACGGCCGCGACGAGATTGCCCGCCTGGCGCAGCAGTTCGACGCCCTGCTGGATACCCTCAAGCAGCGCTCGGACGAATTGCACCTGCTCAACGCCGAGCTTGACCAGAAGGTGGTGGAGCGCACGCGCGAGCTGGCACAGGCGCTGGAGGAGTTGCGCGCCGCGCACAAGCAGCTGCTGCGCTCGGAGAAGCTGGCCGCCATCGGCCAGCTCACCGCCGGCGTGGCGCACGAGATCAACAATCCGATCGCCGTGATGCAGGGCAACCTCGACCTGCTGCGTGAGGAGCTGGGCGCCGCAGCGGCGCCGGCGGCCAACGAAATCCGCCTGCTCGACCAGCAGATCCACCGCATCCGCGTCATCGTCACCAAGCTGCTGCAGTTTGCCCGTCCCGACGAATTTGCCGGCTACGTCGAGACGGTGGATGTCAACGCCGTGGTGGCGGACTGCCTGGTGCTGGTGCGGCACGAGTTGCGGAGGGGCGAGATCGAGGTGCTGCAATCGCTGCATGCCACGGTGCCGGTGCGCATCAACCGCAACGAGCTGCAGCAGGTGCTGATCAACCTGATGGTGAATGCGGTGCAGGCGATGGCCGGCGGCGGCCGCCTGACGCTGACGACGGCGGACAGCGCCGACGCACGCGGCGCCGGCGCGCTCATCGGCGTGCGCGACAGCGGCGCCGGCATTGCCGCGGAGCACCTGGGCAAGGTGTTCGATCCCTTCTTCACCACCAAGAAGGCGCAGGGCACCGGCCTCGGCCTGTCGATTTCGCTGGCGCTGATCGAACGTTACGGCGGCACCATCGCGGTTGACAGTACGCCCGGCCGCGGCACGGAGTTCACGGTGCAGTTGCTGGCCGAGCCGGTGTTCCGCGAGCAGGAGATCCTGCGCGGCTTCGTCGAGGCGGATCCCGCAGCATGAGCCGCGCCGACGATTGCAAGGGGCTGGCCGCGCAGCTCAACCGCGAGTGCCAGTGCGTCACGGTGGACCGTGCGGCGCTGCGTGCGGCGCTGGCGCGCGGCGAATCCGGCGCCGACCTGTACGCCATGATCGCCGAGCGGCCGCACCTGTTTTCCGATTCGACGGTGTTTCTCGGCGAGACCTGCGTGCGTCGCATGGCCGAGGTAATCGCCGCGGTCGAGCGCGTCGTCGCGCTGCCGGGCTGGGCCGAGCGGGTGCTGGCGTGGGCGCCGGAGTCCGCGCGCTACACGCCGGCGGCGGCGGGTGTCTTCCTCGGCTACGATTTCCACCAGGAAGGCGAGCGGCCGCAGCTGATCGAGATCAACACCAATGCCGGCGGCGGCCTGCTCAATGCAGCCCTGGCGCAGGCGCAGCAGGCGTGCTGCGCCGAAATGGCGGCGATCCTGCCGGGCCGCCGCGGCGGCGGCACGCTGGAGCAGGAGTATTTCGAGATGTTCGCCGACGAGTGGCGCGCGGCGCGCGGCACCGCGCCGTGGCGCACGGTGGCGATTGTCGACGAGCAGCCGGAGCAGCAGTACCTCTATCCGGAATTCGTCCTGTTCGAGAAGCTGTTTCGCCGCCACGGCCTGCAGGCGGTGATCTGCGGCCCCGAGGCGCTGCGTTTCGCCGATGGCGCGCTGCACTTCGGTACGCTGCGCATCGACCTGGTGTACAACCGCCTGACCGACTTCGGCCTGGAACAGCC
Organism: uncultured Rhodocyclaceae bacterium; assembly: GCA_964487715.1. Taxonomy (GTDB): domain Bacteria; phylum Pseudomonadota; class Gammaproteobacteria; order Burkholderiales; family Rhodocyclaceae; genus Desulfobacillus. Next base: position 6,786 of record CAZASE010000055.1, read on the forward strand.
GCAGCACGCGGACCTGTGCGCCGCCTACCTGGCCGGCGCGGTGGTGCTGACGCCGCATCCGCGCGCCCACGCCCTGTATGCCGACAAGCGCAACCTGGCGCTGCTCACCGATGCCGCGGTGCTGGAGGAACTCGGCGTCGATGCGGCGACGCGGGCGATCCTCGCCGAGGGCATCCCGCGCACCGAGCGGGTGCAGCGGGCGCAGGCGGCAGACTTGTGGGCGCGGCGCAAGCAGCTGTTCTTCAAGCCGGCGGCCGGCTACGGCAGCAAGGCTGCCTACCGCGGCGACAAGCTGACAAAGCGCGTGTTCGAGGAGATCCTCGCCGGCGGCTACGTGGCGCAGGCGCTGGTGCCGCCGTCGGCGCGGCATGTCGGCGTGGGCGACGAGACGGTGGAGATGAAGCTCGACTTGCGCAATTACGCCTATCGCGGGCGCGTGCAGCTGGTGACGGCGCGGCTCTACCAGGGGCAGACGACCAATTTCCGCACGCCCGGCGGCGGTTTTGCGCCGGTCCTGACGCTGCCGTGCGCGGAAGATGGACGCGGCCGCGACAGATGAAAGATAATTCGCGTTCGTCGGCATCCATTCCCGTCCGCACATGAAGGTATTCGGCTTTGCCGGTTATTCCGGTTCGGGCAAGACCACGCTGATCGAGCAGCTGATCCCGCGTTTCGTCGCGCGCGGGCTGAAGGTTTCGCTGATCAAGCATGCCCACCACGGCTTCGACATCGACCGGCCGGGCAAGGATTCGTATCGCCACCGCGAGGCCGGCGCGAGCGAGGTGCTGCTGACCTCGGACCAGCGCTGGGTATTGATGCATGAGCTGGGCGGCGCGGCGGAGCCGACGCTGGAGCAACAGCTGAAAATGCTCGCGCCCTGCGACCTGGCGCTGGTGGAAGGCTACAAGCGCAACGACCTGGTGCCGAAGATCGAGGTGTACCGGCCGGCCCACGGCAAGCCGCCGATCCACACGGTGCACCCCAACATCGTGGCGGTGGCGAGCGATGCGCCGGTCGATGCCCGGCTGCCGGTGCTGGACATCAACGACGCGGACGCCATCGCCGAGTTCATCGTGCAATATCTGGGACTGAAATGAGATACCCGAACCGCCGCCCGTCGCGGTGCGCCGTCGCCGCACCCTTCCCGCGGGTGGGGTGCGCCGGGAGGGCCGGCCGGTGAGCCTGCTGTCCTTCGACGAGGCACTGGCGCGCCTCGTGGCGGCGGCGCGGCCGCTGGCGGCGGTCGAGGAGGTGGACACCCTGCTGGCCGCCGGTCGCACGCTGGCGTGCGGCCAGGTCAGCGGCATCGACGTGCCGCCGCTCGACAATTCCGCCATGGATGGCTACGCCGTGCGCTGCCGCGATGCCGTCGCCGCCGGCGTGCAGCTGCCGGTGTCGCAGCGCATTCCCGCCGGCAGCGTCGGCACGCCGCTGGCCGCCGGCACCGCCGCGCGCATCTTCACCGGCGCGCCGGTGCCACCCGGCGCCGACGCCGTGGTGATGCAGGAGCTATGCGAGCATGCCGGCGCCGGCGTTGCCCTCAACCACGTGCCGCGGCCGGGCGAGAACATCCGCCGCACCGGCGAGGATATTCGCGCCGGCGCCGAAATACTCGCGGCCGGCCGGCGCCTCACGCCGCAGGATGTCGGCCTGGCGGCCGCGGTCGGCCTGGCGCGGCTGCCGGTGTTTCGACGGCTGCGCGTCGGCGTCTTCTTCACCGGTGACGAGCTGGTGATGCCGGGGGAGCCGCTGCCGCCGGGCGCCATCTACAATTCCAACCGCTTCACCCTGCGCAGCCTGCTCGACCTGCTCGGCTGCGCGGTGCGCGACCTGGGCATCGTGCCGGACCGGCTGGAGGAGACGCGTGCCGTGCTGCGCGAGGCTGCGCGCGACAACGACCTCATCGTCACCAGCGGCGGCGTTTCGGTCGGCGAGGAAGATCACGTCAAGCCGGCGGTGCAGGCGGAGGGCGCGCTGGCGCTGTGGAAAATCGCCATCAAGCCGGGCAAGCCGCTGGCCTTCGGCCACGTCGGCGATGCCGCCTTCATCGGCCTGCCCGGCAACCCGGTCTCCAGTTTCGTCACCTTTCTCCTGCTGGTGCGTCCCTTCATCCTGCGCGCCCAGGGCGCCGCGGCGACGGCGCCGCGTGCCCTGGCGCTGCGCGCCGATTTCGACTGGCCGGCGCCCGACCGGCGGCGTGAATTCCTCCGCGCGCGCCTTAACGACGCCGGCGGACTGGAGCTTTTTCCCAACCAGAGTTCGGCAGTGCTGACCTCCTGCGCCTGGGCCGACGGCCTGGTGGACAATCCGCCGGCACAGGCGATACGCCGCGGCGAGGTGGTGCGCTTCATCCCGTTTTCCGCGTTGCTATACTGAAGCCATGAGTGTGACGATCCTGTATTTTGCCGGCCTGCGCGAAGCGCTCGGCCAGGCGACCGAGCAACTGGCGCTGCCGGCACAGGTAGGCAGCATCGGGCAGTTGCATGCGCATCTGGCGGCGCGCGGCGGGCCCTGGGAGGCGCTGGCAACGACGAAGAACCTGCGCGTCGCGGTGAACCAGCAGATGGCCTCGGCGGCGATGCCGGTGCACGATGGCGACGAGGTGGCGTTCTTTCCGCCGGTGACCGGGGGATAGCATGAAGGTTGCGGTCCAAACCGAGGACTTCAGCCTCGCCGCCGAGTGCGCCGCACTGACGCGCGGGCGCCGCGACATCGGCGCCGTGGCGAGTTTCGTCGGGCTGGTGCGCGATTCGAACGACGGCGCCGGCGTGGCGCGCATGACCCTGGAGCACTATCCCGGCATGACCGAGAAGTCGCTGGCGGGAATCGTCGAGGAGGCGCGCGGCCGCTGGGAGGTGCTTGATGCGACGGTGATCCACCGCATCGGCGAGCTGCAGCCGGGCGACAACATCGTGCTGGTGCTGGTGGCCAGCGCGCATCGCGGCGACGCCTTCGCCGCCTGCGAATTCATCATGGATTTTCTGAAGACGCGCGCGCCGTTCTGGAAGAAGGAGCGGACGCCGGCGGGCGAGCGCTGGGTCGACGCGCGCGAAGCCGACGAGGTCGCGGCGGAGAAGTGGAAGGATTAGCCGCCATTCCCGCGAACGCGGGAATGGCGGCGGCCAAAGAACCTGGATTCCCGCGTTCGCGGGAATGACGTCACTCGCCCTTGGCGCTTTTTCCCTTGCCGGCCATGCCGAAGGCGGCCGTCGAGGCCTTGGCGATCTGCTCGAAGGCGTCGCTGGCGCTGCCGAAGGCCTTTTGCAGGGTGGCGAGCGCGTCCTGGCTGTTGCCCGGCATGGCGCTGACCGACATCATTTTCTTGAAGTTCTCCATCATTTCCTGGCTGGAGCCGGCCATCTGCTGGCCGAGCAGGCGGTTGAATTCGGCCTGCGACTCGGCGGTCAGCTCGCCCATGCGGCGCATCGCCTCCATCATCCGCTGCGAGGTTTCCTGGGCGAAGCGGGTGCGCAGCGCCAGCGCCGATTGCGGGTCCTTCGCCTCGGCCAGTTCGCGCGCGTTCTTCATGCTTTCCTCGAACAGGGCACGCGCCGTCTCGACCTGCAGTTCCATGACGCGCTTGGAGTTTTCCAGGGACAGCTGCGTCAGCCGGGTGGCCGCGTCGATGCTCTTGCGGTGCATGTCGCCGAGTTGTTCCGTTGCATTGCTCATGCTGGGCTCCCTTCGTTTAAGACCGGAACCCATCATGCGCCGTCCGGCGCCGCTTGAAAAGTCCCGGCCGCACGAATCAGTCCGGCACGCTGAGCGTGTCGATGTGGAACAGGATCTGCTCGGTGGTCGCCGGCGTCGGCGAAATCGCCGGCACGTTGGCCGCCGAGAGCGGCGGGGCGGCGCCCGGGTTGCCGCCGCGCGGCAGCGTGCGCACCACCTGGCTGGGCGGCAGCGCGCGGCCTGACTTCAGGTGCTGGTACATCAGGTCCATGGCGCGGATGAAGTAGAGGTGCAGCGGCACGAAGCGGTTTTCGTAGCCGCCGAACACGGCGCCGCCGGGCAGGAAGGCGTCGAAATGCTGGGCGTTGGTGACCTCGATGTAGCTCACGTTGCTGCCCTGCGCGCCTTCAAGCATGCGGTTCTTGGCGTAGTAGGCACGCGAGGCGTGGTTGATCGGCACCAGCGTGTCGCTGCGGCCATGCACGATGATGGTCGGCTTGCCGCGCAGGCGGCCGCTCAGTTCGACCTCGGCCATGCCCTGGCGCACGCGCGCGGCGGCCTGCTGCATGTCGCCGCTCAGCGGTGCGCCGCTGAGCGGGTCCGCGCCGGTGGCGAGGGCGCGGTGGCAGAGGGCGCCGTCGAGGGCGAAATCCGCCGCGCCGGTGGAGGGCGAGACGGCGAGCAGGTCCAGCAGCGGCCCGCCGGCGGAGGCGTTGTAGACGATGTTCACGCCGCTGGTCGGCGGCACGCCGTTGCCGGTGGCGAAGATGCTCGCCTGCAGGGCGGCGTTCTGCGGCGCCGGCGCGCCGCTGGCAGCGGTGTTGGCAAAGCTGAAGCCGCACAGGTTGTCGGCCACGCTGAAGCGGCCGAGGGCGTTCGAATAGGTGACGGCGATGGCGTTGGTGGCGAAACGGTAGTGCGAGGCGTGCAGCGGGTTGCTGTCGGCCAGCCAGCCGTAGGCGCGCAGCTTCGCCAGTGCATTGTCGGCCTGGGCGGCCAGGTCGCTGCCGCCGATCAGGCCCTTGGCGCGCAGGCCGCTGCAGCGGTTGGCGGCCGCGGCGGCGCTGAGAAAGGCCAGTGCCGGTGCGCCGGCCGCCGCCGCAGCGAGCGCGGCACAGGGCTGGAACAGGTTGGCGTAGCTGAAGTAGTCGTAGAGACCCCGGCCGATGACGGAGAATTCGGTGGCGCCCTGGCGGATGTGCAGGCCGTCCATGGCGCCGGGCTGGGCAACCGGCTCGGCCACGGCGACGCCGTGGATGAGTCCTTCGCCGTCCTGCTCGGCGGCCTGCAGCGCGGCGGTGGCGCCGTTGGAGATGCTGGAGGCGATGACCAGGGTATTGCTGCTGTCGAGCAGGGTCGGCCGGTCGACGCGGAACTTGCGTTCGCCCTTGGCCTTGGCGAACTGGTCGTTGAGCACGCGGAAGGCGAGCTTGACCGCCTGCAGGGTATGCGTGCCCCAGTCGCGTTCCGGGTTGCTCATCGAATGGGCGTGCTTGTAGGCGACGCGGTTGGGCCAGGCGGCGTTGTAGGCGGCGCGGGCGGCGTCGGCCAGCGGCGCGGTGAAGTGCGAGGCGCTGCCGGCGACGTCGGCGGCAGCGCGGGTGCCGTCGATGCGGCCGATGCGGTGGCTCATCAGGTCGTGCAGGCCGTTGCCGCTGCCCTTGTCGGTGTAGGCGACGGCGCAGTTGTTTTTCAGGCCCCACTCGCCGGCGCTGCCGATGGCGCCGTAGATGCCGCGCGAGCCGGAAGAGGCGGCGGTGACGATGCAGGCGTTGTTGATGTCGAAGCTGTCCGGCACCTGCACCATGAGGGTCACGTTCATCCTGCCGCTGCCGTCGTCGAGAAAGGCGAGGTATTCGCAGCCGGAGATCTTGCCCTCGGTGCCGCTGTCGATGCCGTTGCGGTCGAGGTTGGGGCCGTAGAAGGTGCCGTAACCGCCGCCGGCGGTGATGTCGAGCACGGCGCGGTAGTTGGTGTGGATGGCGCGGCGGCGCAGTTCCGCCGCGCTCGGATTGAGCGCATCGGCGAAGCCCGGCGCGGCGCCGGCCAGCCCGCTGCGGCCGAGGCCGCCCGTCAGCAGGTCGTCGCCGGCCGCGCTGCCGGAGGCGCTGTAGCAGGTTTGCATGATCGGCTCGACGACGACGAGGCGATCCTTGGCGGTGCCGGCTTGCGCCTGGGCGCCGCCGGCCAGTGCGAGCAGGCCGGCCAGCGCGGCGAGGCGAACTGGGGTGTCTTTCATGCTTGTTTCCTCCTTGGGTGGTGTGCCAGTGCCAGGCCCATCGGCGCCGGCGTGAAGATGCGCGGATCCATGCGTGCCGGTGCGGCAGGCATGCGGGGCGTGAAATCCATGTGCGCGAGGATGTCGCGTTCGAGGTCGATGCCGGGCGCGATCTCGATCAGTTCCAGGCCCTGGTGGCCGAGGCGGAAGACGCAGCGCTCGGTGACGTAAAGCACTGGCTGGCCCTGGTGCAGCGCCTGGGCGCCGCTGAAGGTACGGTGCTCGACGCTGCGCACGAACTTGCGCGTGCGCCCCTCGGCGATGATGCGCAGCCGGCCCCCGGCGACGGCGACTTGCAGGCCGCCGGTGGTGAAGGTGCCGATGAACACCACCTTGCGCGCCGATTGCGAGATGTTGATGAAGCCGCCGGCGCCGGCCAGGTGCGGGCCGAACTTGCTGACATTGAGATTGCCTTCGGCGTCCGCCTGGGCGAGGCCGAGGAAGGCGATGTCGAGGCCGCCGCCATCGTAGAAATCGAACTGGTAGGGCTGGTCGATGACCGCTTCGGTGTTCGTCGCCGCGCCGAAATTCAGCTCGCCGGCCGGCCGCCCGCCGATCACGCCCGGTTCGGCGGTGAGCGTGATGCGGTCGAGCAGGCCTTCCTCGTCGGCGACGGCGGCGACGCCTTCCGGCATGCCGATGCCGAGGTTCACCACGCTGCCCGGCGTCAGTTCGCCGACGGCGCGGCGGGCGATGACCTTGCGCTCGTCCAGCGGCAGCGGCGGGTACTGGCCGGGCGGCACGCGGCACTCGCCGGCAAAGGCTGGATCGTAGGCGACGGCGAAGGTCTGCATGTGGTGCTCGGGTTTTTCCGCCACCACCACGCAGTCGACCAGTACGCCGGGAATCTTCACCTGGCGCGGATTCAGCGTGCGGCGCTCGGCCAGGCGCTCGACCTGGACGATGACCAGGCCGCCGGAGTTGTGCGCGGCCATGGCGATGGCCAGGCCTTCCAGGGTCAGCGCCTCCTTTTCCATGGTGACGTTGCCGGCCGCATCGGCGGTCGTGCCGCGCACGATGGCGACGTCGATCGGCAGCGCCTTGTAGAAGAGATATTCGCGGCCGCCGACGTGCATCAGTTCGACCCGCTCCTCGATCGTGCGCGGATTCAGGCGGCCGCCGCCGTGGCGCGGGTCGACGAAAGTGCCAAGGCCGATCGAGGAAAGGTGGCCCGGTTTGCCGCCGGCGATGTCGCGGAAAAGGTGGCTGATGACGCCCTGCGGCAGGTTGTAGGCCTCGATGCGGTTGTCGACCGCCAGTTTTTGCAGTTTCGGCACCAGGCCCCAGTGGCCGCCGATGACGCGGCGCACCAGCCCGGCGTGGCCGAAATGGTTGAGGCCGCGCCGGTCGCCATCGCCCTGGCCGGCGGCATACACCAGCGTCAGGTCGCGCGGGCCGTCGCCGGCGAGGAAGCGCGCCTCCAGCGCCTCCGCCACGCCCTCGGCGAAGCCGATGCCGACGAAGCCGGCGGTGGCCAGCGTGCTGCCGTCGCGGATGCGCCGCACCGCCTCGGCGGCGGTGACGATCTTGCTGTCTTGCACGGGACGACGCATGGGCTCAGAGGGTGTGAAAATATTCCGGGAAACCCGCCGCAGAGACGCAGAGGCGCAGAGGGTGCGCAGAGAACTTCCAGGAAAACAACGACATCTCCTCTGCGTTGCCTCTGCGACTCAGCGCCTTTGCGGTGGATGTTGCTTTTTTCACAAGCTCTCAGAGGGTGGCGCCGCCGGAGACTTCGATCACCGCGCCGTTCACATAGCTGGCCTCGTCGGAGGCGAGGAAGGCAACGACGTTGGCGATTTCCTCCGGCGTACCCATGCGGCCGGCGGGAATGCGGCTGACGATGCCGTCGAGCACCTTGGGCGGCATCGCGGCGAGGATCGGCGTGGCGATGAAGCCGGGGCAGACGGCGTTGGCGCGAATGCCCTTGCGGCCCAGTTCGCGCGCCCAGGTCTTGGTCATGCCGATGACGCCGGCCTTGGCGGCGGCGTAGTTGGTCTGGCCGAAGTTGCCGTGCAGGCCGACGATCGAGGAAACGTTGATGATCGCGCCGGCGCCCTGTTCCAGCATGGTGTCGACGACGGCGCGGGCGCAATGGTAGACGCCGGAGAGGTTCACGCCGATGACCTGGTCCCATTGCGCTTCGCTCATGTTCTTCAATTGCGCGTCCTGCACGATGCCGGCGTTGTTGACCAGCGCGTCGATGCGGCCGAAATAGCCGCGCACGGCGTTGGCGAGGGCGCGCACGCTGGCTGCGTCGGCGACGTCGGCGGAGAAGCCGGCGGCAATGCCGCCCTCGTGGCGCAGCGCGTCGGCGGCCGCCTGCGCGGCGTGCCGGTCGAGGT
>CAZASE010000056.1:0-14921 GCA_964487715.1 uncultured Rhodocyclaceae bacterium
GACGCCTCATTCTCACCAGACCTTTTCGCGTCGGCGGATAAACGCTATTCGTTATGCCCCTTAGTCGAGCTGCCTCTTTGAAGGTTTGGCGTTGGAAGACGCGGAAGAGCAATTGGCGTGCTCTTCCGGAAACCACGCTCAGAGCTACGATCAATGGCCTGGGGGCGCGTGAAAGGCGGGCGGTACTTGGGCCGTCTCGCTCGCGCTTGCGTGCCCGACGCCTTTCCGCAGTTGCCGTATTTCGTGAGCGCTTTGGCGAGGATGCCTTGGTTGAACGCCTGAGCAAAAGAGCACTGCCCTTCCACCGGACACTGTGGCTGCCCGGTGGCTATGCTTGGTTTCTGGTTCGCAGCGGCGCGAGGGTCTAAACTTCTATGGCAGTTTGTCACCCGTGGCATAACACTACGCTCGATGGGACCGCCGGCAAGCTGCGCTTGCCGGTTCCCCGTCGGCTTCGCCGCCGGGCGGCCCCTCAGCTACGACGTTAGACAGCACCTATGGAAATCCCACCGAGCATGACCGCCGAGCTTCAAGAGTGGAACAACGGCAAGGGCATTGATCTTGAATCATGGGTCGGTTGTTCCGGAAACTTTGCTCTCGCAGTTGGCTACGTCACGATCTTCTGGCCGAAGTTCGTGGAGTTCGATGGGTATATCTTGCGCGAAGGCTTCAGCGAAGAGGCTCTTAGATCATTTGAGGGTAGAGAGAACCAAGATCGTAAAACTGTCGAGTGGGTTATGAATCACCTGCATATTGCAGATATCCAATACCACGGCTGTGAGGATCTATCGAAAGACAAGATCCGAGTGCTTGGTTCAACACTTCAGGAAATATATTCCGCGAAGCTAAGGGCTCAGTTTCCGCACGCTCCATGCATTGTCGAGTTCTATCAACCTGACAGTGAAGATGATCTGTTTGAGTATCAAATTTCGTTCTGGCAGGCCAAGCATGAACCCGCAGCTGTCTAACACTACAGTCGAGCGGGACAGCCACAAGCTGCGCTTGTGGTGCCCTACGCTGCTACGCAGCTCCGGCTGCCCCTCACTTCCACGTTGGGCCTCACAGCGGAACATCGGCGCGAACCTCGCCGACCGCATACCGCTGCTCACGTTCGCCGACGGTGGTCACATTCACCAGCGGAACGTCAATGCCTCGCGGGCACATTCCGGTTTTCGCGTGGAACGCCTGCATCGCCTCCAGCACTGCCGCCTGAATCACATCTTCCATTTCGCGCCGAGCCGCCCTGATTTGTTCTATGTCCATCTTGCTCTCCTCTAAAAGCCAGTTGTCCGAGCCTCTGAGGCCCAACCCTCCGGTCGACCTCGCTCCCTTCGGTCGCTGGACCTCGCGCGATAAGGCCGCGCGAGGCCGGTCACCTACACGTTAGGGGCCGCCATCATGCTCTCCCCTCCACCGTCATTTGAACGTGCTGTCTTCTATCAGCACTTCCTTTGCCCTTGGTGCGGGCACCAAGCACGCCGCGCTATCATTGAAAAAGTTAGCTGGAACCCTTTCACAAAAGCCTCTCTACGGCCACGCTACTGGTGTGAGTGCTGCGGCCGTTGTTCTCAATTAAGCTACAGCGTTCTCGTTTTCTTCGTTTGGGGTGTCGTAGCTGGTGGCGTAATGAGCCTGATTGCCTTTGGTCCGGTCGGCGGATTTATTCAAAACCTATTTGCTGCCCCATGGTGGGTGCCGTGGGGTTTGGCAATCGTCGTTGCACTATCTTTTTGGCCAATCTTCTCTCGTCAATGCTTGCGCTATGAACGTGCAAATCCAAGTGCCCCCTAACATTGCGGTCGAGAGGGACCGCCGGCAAGCAGGGCTTGCCGGTTCCCTCCGCGGCTTCGCCGCTCCGGCGGCCCCTCACCTTAAACGTTATGCATCGAACATGTTCGCCCGCCCGGGTTCGGAGGCAAGAAATGGATAGTGAATTTCTCAAGATATTTATCCACCTTACGGCAGCACTCGTGGCAGGCGGAATTATTGGGCTCGAACGGAGCTTTCACGGTCGGCCCGCCGGCTTTCGAACTCATACGCTCGTGTGCCTGGCATCCAGCCTGCTAATGCTGGTTACGCTCTATCAATGGCAATGGTTGCCGGGCGTGTCACTCGATACCGTGCGTACGGACCCGACGCGCATGGCCCAAGGAATCATGACGGGCATAGGCTTTCTCGGCGCTGGCGTGATTTTCAAAGAAGGGCTCTCGGTTCGCGGCTTGACAACGGCTGCATCGATTTGGATCACCGCTGCCATCGGAATTCTGCTTGGTATCGGCTTCTATGCACCGGCCATTCTTGCCACGGTTTTCACTATCGGAACTCTTTCATTCTTCCGCTGGATCGAAGCGAAACTACCATCTCACTACTATGCCCATCACTTTGTCCGCTTCGACCGAAGCAACGTCATGCCTGAGCCCGAGCTAAGAACGTTCCTCGCGCAAAATGGTTTTACGGTCGCCAACATGAGCTACCGTGTCTCAGATGATCGGCTTTCGTTCGAGTACAGAATGGTCATCCGCACTATCGACCCTGAGAATTTATCCTCGCTTGCGGTCGCTCTGCGTCAATTGGAGACCGTTCGAGCGTTTCGTATTTCGCCGACGGGTGATTGACATGCTGCTGTGGCATCGATGCATAACCCGTCGTTGCAGGGGACGCTCCGCCGGCAGGCCGGCTCCGAGCCCCTGAACTTCGACGTTAGACCTTATGGCCAAAACTTACCCTCACGTTCTAGTCATTACCGCTGCGCCGCCTGGCGAAGCTCCTCTTTGGGTGCGAGAAAAATGGGTTGGTTTGTCATTGCCACTGTATCAATCGAAATCATCTCCGGTTTCCAGTCTCGCTAGCGGTGTTATCAGCGGACCGCGTAATTGTTTTTCGTCGCTCGTGGCTCTGCTTACTGGCCGCTTTCATAGAGAGTCAGGGTTCGTAGTTGAGTCGAAGGTGGCGATTGAGCTCCTCGCGCAGGCAAGTCCAGAGGCAGCAAATTGGTGGCGAGAAAACACACCTCATTTGCTAAAAACGGGTAGGTATTTCATTTTTCAAGATGGGTGCGGGTATGCGCAGAGTGCGCCACCAACGGTCTAACCCTGCAATCGAGAGGGACGTCCGCAAGCTGGCGCTTGCGGTTCCCTCCGCCTTCGGCTCCGGCCGCCCCTCATCTCCACGTTGGGCATTCAGTCACGCGCCGACATGAGCCGCTATCTCAAGTCAGTCATTCTGGTTGTGGCTGCTGTTTTTGTGCCGATGCTTGCCTTTGTCCGTTACATGGAAGCATCGAACCGCTTCGACTCGATTGGCTGGTGGTATTCCATTTACGTCACGACCGTTCTCGCAGTACCGGTCGCCTTGCTCGTTGCTGTTCTTCTCCACGCAATCGAAAAACAACGAAGAGGCGGTGCGTAATGGCAAATCTGAACCAGATTCGCTTATCTCGAACGGTTCGGTTCGAACCGCTGCGCTCAGCCGCCTTGCTACCCAGTTTCGCCGTGTTGCAGAGACTGACTTTTTCTTGTGTGTGCTTGCCCGTGCCACCCCATACGCCTATGCCCAATCGGGTAAGGGCCGGCTTCTAACCGGCCCTCCCCACACCACCCGGCATGCGGGTCCGCACCGGGCGGTTCATGTACAGGGCGCACACGATTGCCTCACGTGTAGCCATGAGCCTTCATCCAAAGGTCACGGATACTCACCAGCCCCTGCGCCTTCAACCAATCGTTCGTCATCCCGACTTGCGTCGCCTTCGACCGCGACAGGTGCCAGTAGCTCTTGCTGCTGATCCCCGTCAGGATCGCCGTACGTTTGCCGACGCCCAGCGCCAGAAGATGGCCGATCTTCGTGCGGGTGAGGCGCCACTGTTTCCAGTAGCACATGCGCACCCGCCGACGCAGCCACTCGTCCAGTTCGGGAATCGGTCGGTAGTATGCCGAGATGCCGAAGTAGCCCATCCAGCCGCGCAGGTACTGCCCGAGCTTGTCGAACCGATGTTTCATCGAGACCCCCCAACTTCGCCCCGTCAATTCCCGGATGCGATGCCGGAAGTCGGCGAAGGCAGCATCCGACCAGCGCAGCTTGCCCCTCTTGAAGATGAAGCCGAGGAACACGCACTGGTCGATCTTGGCCACCTGGCTCTTTTGCTCGTTGACCGGTAGCTTCAGCCGCCGATCAAGAAACGTGGTCAGACTGGCTTTGACGCGCCGGCCCGCCCGTTCGCTCTTGACCAAGACCAGCAGGTCGTCGGCATAGCGCACGAAACGATGCCCCCGCCCTTCCAGTTCCCGATCCAGTTCGTCGAGCAGGATGTTGGCCAGCAGTGGCGAGAGGGGGCCGCCTTGCGGCGTCCCCAACTCGCTGGGTTGAACGCTGTCATTGATCAATACGCCCGCCCGCAGGTAGCGGCCGATGAGGGCCAGCAAGCGCTTGTCGCGTATCCGTCGGGCCACGCGGGCCATCAGGATGTCGTGATCGACGTTGTCGAAGAATTTCGCCAGGTCGAGATCGACTGCGATGCGGTAGCCGGCCAGGATGTCGACCTGGACCTGCCGGAGCGCGCCGTGGGCAGAACGTTTTGGTCTGAAGCCGTAACTCGATGCCGAGAACTCCGGATCGAATAGCGGCGTCATGACTTGGGCGATGGCTTGCTGTATCACCCGATCGACTACGGTCGGGATGCCCAGCGCGCGTTCGCCCCCGCCAGGCTTCGGGATGCTGACCCGACGCACCGGTTGGGGGTGATAGCGGCCATCGCTGAGGCTTTGGCGGATCGCCAGCCAGTGGCTGCGGGCATGGGCGGGGAAGTCTTCGATGCGCAGACCGTCGATGCCCGGTGCGCCCCGGTTGGACTTCACCCGGTGCCATGCCCGGTGCAGGTTGGCCGGCGAGAGTACTGCTTCCATCAGGCCTTCGTGCAAGGCTGGCTGAGTGAGACCACGCCGATCCCCGGCTTCCCCGGTCGGGTTCATCGTCGGGTTCGAGTGATTCACGGCCCTTCCTTGTCTGTTCATGTTCGGCCCTTCGCCCCGTGTCGGCGGCTACTATGGCCTCTGCTGACTTCTGTCCGGTCACGACGGAAATCCCTTCCCGCCGCGCTCTGCCGCTTCCCCGTTCGTTGCCTGTTCGCTCGCTTGCGGCGGGCAACTCGCCGCAGCGCCTGGGCCTTGGTGTTCCAGTTGCGCCCGTTCTGGATGTACGGTTCAGCAGTGCCTCGCCACGCCCGACAGACCTCCCCAGGTAAGAACGCGATGTTTCCGCGCACAAGCGCCGCATTTACCTTGTCCGCCGCATCCGATGGGCTTCGCCATGAGGTGCCAGCTCGCCCGCAGACCAGGCCTTCTATGCAGTTTCTGTCCGTCGCCTCGCGCTTTTGCCCTCCGGCTTCCTCCGGACAAACCCTCGCGGCCTTGCCCTTGCCTTCGGCTAGTGGTTATCATCAGTCAATGACGAACTCATGTCGGCACTCCCACAGGGGACTTCCACCCCATTACATCGCGCCCATGCTGGGCGCACACCCGGCGGTCGAGCTGACCTGCGCAAAAAGCCGCGCAGTCAGCTCACCTCTGCGTTAGAGGTCGCGGTGAAAATCTACGGTTACGCTGACGAAGGTCTCGCCATTGAGGACATTGTTCCCGCCAACCTCGCGGAAATCACTCTTGTCGCAAGCCCCGAAGAACTGCGCGGCATTGCCAAGTTTCTTGAGTCTTGCGCGACCGGAATGGAAACCCGTGGCAAGTCTTGGGAGCACGAACACCTTTCGGACAGAGACCACTCGTTCGAGGGCTCACCGCACTTTGTTGTGTTTAACCCGGAGTGCGGCCAATGACCTCTAACATTGCGTTCAAGTTCGCTCCCTTCGGTCGCTGGGACGCGCCGCAAGCGGCGCGCCCCTTAACTTAAACGTCTGATATGGCTAATTCCTGTCAATAGCGCAAAACGAGCCCGCCCCACGCGATGGTGGAAATTTTCTGTACGACAAGCCGGATGGGCAACGCGACGGGGTCGGTATAAAGCGACGGTTGATCACGCTGATATGCGGGGATTGGGTACCACCATTACACGGGTTCGTCGCGCAGCGGCCTCGCTCTAGGGTCGAAGATCGGGGACCTGTTCCGAAGCTGCCTTCGGCTATGAGTTACTTCACAGCCCAGATCTCAATGCACTACTCCCAGCGGCTCCCTAACATGGCGCTCGATCTCGCTCCCTCCGGTCGCTGGACGCTGCGCGATGAAGCCGCGCAGCGCCGGTGACTTCCACGTTCGGCCCCACGAAACCCATTTGCGCCCTGTGAGTGGTCTATATTAACGCTTGACGTTATGTCTGCCACGCGTTAGTCTTTGCAAATGGCGATTAGGAGCTTCAAATGCAAGGACACGCAGGCGCTCTTTCTCGGAAAGCGCGTTCGTCGCTGGGTTAATGTTGAGCGACCCGCGCTACGCAAGCTTGAGCAACTCGACTGGTCTGCCGTCTTGGAAGATCTGCGTGTGCCGCCCGGTAATCAACTGGAAGCATTGAAGGGAAATCGCAAGGGACAACATAGCATCCGCATCAACGACCAGTGGCGTGTGTGCTTTGTTTGGACCGCAGAAGGTCCGAAGAATGTCGAGATTGTGGATTATCACTGAAGGAGCATAGTCATGCGCACCGTTCCCCCTGTTTCTCCCGGCGAAATGCTGGACGAAGAGTTCCTGAAGCCGCTTGGCCTGACGAAGTACCGCTTGGCCAAGGATATCGGCGTTCCCCCTCAGCGAATCGGAGATATCGTCGCCGGCAAACGGGCCATCACGGCCGACACCGATCTACGGCTGTGCAGGTACTTCGGGCTCAGTGACGGCTGGTGGCTTCGGGGACAGGCCAACTACGACACAGCGATCGCCCGCGAAGTCATGGGTGAAACGCTTTCGCGTATTTCTCGGTGCCGGCTGCTCGCTGCCTGAAGCTTCCTCATGGGCGGTGTGGCGAATCGGGTAAGGGCCGGCTTCTAACCGGCCCTCCCCACACCACCCGGCATGCGGGTCCGCACCGGGCGGTTCATGTACAGGGCGCACACGATTAGCCAGGTGTCTAACTCTTCAATCGAGGGGACTTGCTCCAGCGGGCTTCGCCCGCCTACGCAAGCCTCTCATGTCGAACGTTGAGCGTCTCAATAATGAAACCGCAACTGGGCGATCAAAAGTGCGCCCCCTTCTACGCGATAAACTATGCGATGTTCATCTGTTATGCGGCGTGACCAAAACCCTGATAGCGCGTGCTTTAACGCCTCCGGTTTTCCTACACCGGCAAAGGGTTCACGTTGGATTTCACGAATCAGCTTGTTTACCCGTTCCACCATTCGCTTGTCTTGCTTCTGCCAATACAGATAGTCTTCCCATGCCTCGTCAGCGAAAATCAGCTTCACTTGGCCAACTTCCGCTCAACACCTTTGCCGGTGTTCAGTTGTGCGGTGGCGGCAAGAAGGCGCTTGGCGTTAGCGGGGGTGCGCAAGAGGTACGCAGTCTCTTCCAGAGCTTTGTAGTCTTCGAGCGAGAGCATCACAACAGATTGTTCTCCGTTGCGGGTAATAATCAGGGCTTCGTGGTCGTCGCAAACGCGGTCCATCGCGCTGGCGAGGTTTGCGCGAACGGTGGTGTAGGTAATGGCATCCATAGTGGGCTCCTTATATGTACGTGTTACTGTACATCTGTTGCGCCGGCTTGTCCAGCGTCACGGTGACGCCCAACGCCGCCATATCAAGCTCGCGTCTGCACTGGACATCACGAAAAAGCATGTCGGCGAGCATCTTCGTTTGGCGCTCAAGGCGCCGCTGACCTGACCGGGATTTTCGCCCGCAACGGCACCGGCTGAAAGGTTGCGTCCCCACCAATGCGCTTCGAATATCCAGAAAAGTCATAAGCCTATAACCTGACAAGGGTTGTCGGGCGCGGCGCAAACCGCGATAATTCGCGGTCGCGCAACCGCATCCGCACATGGCCAGCTACTTTTTCATCGTCCTTGGCGCCGTTCTCGTCAATAACGTCGTCTTCGGCCGCATCCTCGGTCTCTGCCCGTTCATGGGCGTCTCGAAAAAGCTCGAGACGGCGATCGGCATGGGCGCCGCGACGACCTTCGTCCTGACCGCTGCCTCGGGTGCGTCCTACCTGATCGACCGCTACCTGCTGGTTCCCAACGGCCTGGAATACCTGCGCACGCTGGCCTTCATCATTGTCATTGCCGGCCTGGTCCAACTGACCGAGATGGTGATTCAGAAAACCAGCCCGTTGCTGCACCAGGTGCTCGGCATTTACCTGCCGCTGATCACCACCAACTGCGCCGTGCTCGGCGTCCCGCTGCTCAACATCGCCTTCCGCCACAGCTTCCTCGAATCGTTGCTGTTCGGGCTCGGCAGCGCGCTTGGCTTCGCCCTCGCACTGGTGTTGTTCGGCGGGCTGCGCGAGCGGCTTGACGGCGCCGACGTGCCGCAGCCTTTCCGCGGCAGCGCGATTGCCATGATCACCGCCGGCCTGATGAGCATCGCCTTCATGGGCTTCGCCGGCATGGACAAGTTCCGCTGATGCTATCGGCTTTGCTGGTCATCTCGGCAATCACCCTGGTGCTGGGCGCCGCGCTGGGCTTTGCTTCGGTGCGGTTCAGGGTCAAGGGCGATCCGCTGGTGGACAAGATCGATGCGATCCTGCCGCAGACGCAGTGCGGCCAGTGCGGCTTCCCAGGCTGCAAACCCTACGCCCAGGCGATCGCCAAGGGCGAGGCGGAAATCAACCAGTGTCCGCCCGGCGGCGAGGAAGGCATCCGCAAGCTGGCCGACCTGCTCGGCAAGGAGTTCAAGTCGCTCTCGGCCGAGCACGGCACGGAGAAGCCGAAGCAGGTGGCCTTCATCGACGAATCCGCCTGCATCGGCTGCACGCTGTGCATGCAGGCCTGCCCGGTCGACGCCATCATCGGTGCCGCCAAGCAGATGCACACCGTGGCCGCCTCGCTGTGCACCGGCTGCGAACTGTGTGTCGCGCCCTGCCCGGTCGATTGCATCCGCATGCTCCGGGTGCCCGATTCGGTCGAAACATGGACATGGAAATACCCGGTAACGCGCCTCGTCGCGTCGGCGCGCGCATGATCGCCGAATTGTTCCGTTTTCGCGGCGGCGTCAAGCCGGCCTCGCACAAGGACGAATCCGCCGGCGTGCCGATCCGCCCGGCGCCGCTGCCGGACCGGTTGATCGTGCCGCTGCGCCAGAGCGCCGGCGCGGCGGCGCATCCCCTGGTGGGTGCCGGCGACCGCGTGCTCAAGGGCCAGCGCATCGCCGCCGCCGACGGCAGCTTTTCGTCGGCGGTGCACGCGCCGACCTCCGGACGGGTTCGCGCCATCGAGCCGCATCCGCTGCCGCATCCCTCCGGGCTGGCGGCGCCCTGCGCGCTGATCGAGCCCGACGGCGAGGAGCGCTGGATCGACCGCACCGCCTTCGACTGGCGCGCCGCAAGCGCGGACGCCGTCCGCGACGCGCTGCGCGATGCCGGCATCGTCGGCCTCGGCGGCGCCGCCTTTCCCAGCCACGTCAAGCTGCGCCCCGGCGATGCCGGCCGCATCGAGACGCTGCTCCTCAATGGCGCCGAGTGCGAACCGTGGATCACCGCCGACGATCGCCTGATGCGCGAGCGCGCAGCCGATGTCCTGCGCGGCGCGTTGATCATGCGCCACGTGGTCGGCGCCGCGCGCATTCTCGTCGGCATCGAGGACAACAAGCCGCAGGCCATCGCAGCGCTGCGCGCCGCCGCGCTGCAAGTCGGCGAAGCCGGTCTGGCGATTGTCCCGATACCGACGCTTTACCCGGCCGGCGGCGAGAAGCAGCTGATTCGCGTGCTCACCGGCATCGAGATTCCCTACGGCAAGCTGGGTGCGCAGTTCGGCGTGCAGTGCTTCAACGTCGGCACGGCGCACGCCGTGTACCGCGCCATCGAGCACGGCGAGCCGCTGCTCTCGCGCGTCGTGACGCTGACCGGCAACGTCGAACGTCCGGGCAATTTCGAGGTCATGATCGGCACGCCGATCGCCGCCCTGCTGCTGCTGGCCGGGCCGCGGGCCGATACCGACCGGGTGCTGATGGGCGGGCCGATGATGGGCTTTGCCCTGCCCTCGCTGGAGGTGCCGGTGGTGAAGGCCACCAATTGCGTCATTGCCGCCAGCCCGCGCCTGTTCCCGCCGCCGCCGCCGGAAATGCCGTGCATACGCTGCGGCGCGTGTGCCCGCGTCTGCCCGGCGGAACTGCAGCCGATGGAACTCTACTGGTTCGCGCGGGCGAAGAACTTCGGCAAGGCGCAGGAGTATCACGTCTTCGACTGCATCGAATGCGGCGCCTGCAGCTTTGTCTGCCCGTCGGGGATCCCCCTGGTCGACTACTATCGCTTCGCCAAATCGTCGATGCGCGCGCGCGAGCGCGAGAAGAGCGCGGCGGACGCCGCGCGCGAACGGTTCGCACTGCGCAACCTGCGGAGCGAGCGGGAGAAGGAAGAGAAGGCCGCGCGCCTGGCCGCGCGCACGGCAGCCGGCCGTGCGGCGGCAACCGCCGCGGGGGCGCCGCCGCCCGCCGCCGGCGGCGGCGACGCCGAGAAGAAGGCCCTGATCGCGGCGGCGGTCGAGCGCGCCCGCGCGCAGAAGCAGGGCATCACGCCGCGCAACATCGACAACCTGGCGCCGGAAAAATCCCTGGAGATCGCGGAGATCGAAGCGCGCCGGAAGTCGCTGCGCGCGATGGCCAAGACCCCGCCGGAGGAACCCGTATGAACGGCGGCTCGCCCTTTGTCCGCCTGCCGGTCAGCGTGCAGGCAATCATGCTCAAGGTGCTGCTGGCGCTGCTGCCGGGCATCGCCGCCTATGTCTATTTCTTTGGCGCCGGCATCCTCGTCACGATCTTGCTGGCCTCGCTCGCCGCGCTGGCCGGCGAAGCCGCGATGCTGGCGCTGCGCCGCCGGCCGATCCGCCTGTTTCTCGCCGACGGCAGCGCGCTGGTCACCGCCTGGCTGATCGCGCTGGCGCTTCCGCCAATCGCGCCGTGGTGGCTGGTCCTCACCGCGACGCTGTTCGCGATCGTCGTTGCCAAGCACCTCTACGGCGGGCTCGGACAGAATCCCTTCAACCCGGCCATGGTCGCGTTCTGCGTCTCCATCATCGCCTTCCCGTCGCTGATGTCGCAATGGCCGGCGCCTGGCCATGCCCTCGATTTCCTCGGCCAGTTGCGGCTCGTCTTCGGCGCCGAGCGGGTACTCGACGGCGTGACCGGCGCGACACCGCTGGACGCCCTGCGCACGGCGCTTGGCAGCGGCGAAACGCGGCTGACGGTGGCCCAGGCGATGGCAGGCTTGCCGGGCTTCGGCCATCTCGGCGGGCGCGGCTGGGAGTGGATCGCCGGCGGCTACCTGATCGGCGGGCTGTGGCTGATGCAGCAGCGGGTATTCACCTGGCACGTGCCGCTGGCGTTCCTGGCCACGCTGGCGCTGCTCGCCGGCGGCTTTCACCTGGCCGCCCCGGAGCGCTTCGCCGCGCCGCTGTTTCACCTGTTCAGCGGCGGCACCCTGCTGGCGGCGTTCTTCATCGCCACCGATCCCGTCTCGGGCGCGGTCACCCCACGCGGCAAACTGATCTTCGCCGCCGGTGCCGCGACCCTCACTTTCTTCATCCGCAGCTTCGGCGCCTACCCGGACGGCATCGCTTTCGCCATCCTGCTGATGAATCTGTGCGTGCCGCTGATCGACATGAACACGCAACCGCCGATTTTCGGTCACAAGGGGAAGCGGCGATGAACGACGAACCCGCCATCGCCGGCGTCGCCGGCCGCACCGCGGCGATCCTCACGCTGTTCGCCCTGGTGTTCACCGCGCTGATGGCGGCGACCTACCGGGCGACGCTGCCGACGATCCAGGCGAGCACCGAGGAGGAGAAGATGAAACTGGTCGACGAGGTGCTGCCGCGCGGCCTGTACGACAACCTGCTGCTGGCCGACTACCTCACCATCGGCCCGCTGGCGCAGCTCGGCCTGGACGAGCCGGTGCGGCTGTTTCGCGCCCGCAAGGGCGATCGGCCGGCCGCCCTGGTGTTCGAAATGGCCGCCACGGAAGGCTACGGCGGCCGCATCCGCCTGATCGTCGCGGCCGGCGCGGACGGGCGCCTGGTCGGCGTGCGGGTGGTGAGCCACAAGGAGACGCCCGGCCTTGGCGACTATATCGATCCGCGCAAGGACAGGAACAAGGCGCAGCCGTGGATCCGCCAGTTCGACAACAGCGGTTTCGAGCAGGTGCCGCCCGCCCGCTGGAAAGTGAAGAAGGATGGCGGACTCTTCGACAGCCGCGCCGGCGCCACCATCAGCGCACGCGCCGTCACCCACGCCACGCGGCGCGCGCTGCAGTTCGCCGCCGAGAACCGTGACAAGCTGTACGCTTTGCCGGCAAAATCCGCCTTCGACGCCCCGACGGAGAAACCATGAATGCGCAGATCTTTCGCGACATTGCCGCCAACGGCATCTGGAAGCAGAACACCAGCCTGGTTCAACTGCTCGGCCTCTGCCCGCTGCTCGCCGTCAGCACCAGCCTGGTCAGCGGCGCCAGCCTCGGCGTGGCGACGGTTTTCGTCATGGCCCTGTCGAGTTTCGTCGTTGCCAGCGTGCGCAACTTCATTCCGCGGGAAATCCGCATCCCGGTCTTCATCCTGATCATCGCGGCGCTGGTGACGGTGGTCGACCTGGCGATGAACGCCTGGCTGCATGAGCTTTACCTGGTGCTCGGCATCTTCATCCCGCTGATCGTCGTCAATTGCATCGTCCTGGCGCGGGTGGAAGCCTTCGCGGCGAAGAACACCGCGCTGGCGGCCGCCTGGGACGGCGCCATGATGGGCGTCGGCATGGTCGCCGCGCTGGCGCTTCTTGGCGGCCTGCGCGAGCTGATCGGCGCCGGCACGCTGTTGCAGGGCATCGAGATGGTGATCCCCGGCGCCACGGCGCTGCAGCTCCTGCCGGAGGACTATCCCGGCTTCCTCATCTCGATCCTGCCGCCTGGCGCCTTTCTCACGCTCGGCTTCATGATCGCCGGGCGCAACTGGATCGATGCCCGCGCCGCCGCGCGGGTACCGCGCAGCGCCCCGGCGTCGGCGGTACGCACCTGATTCCCCGGAGGAGACCTGGCCATGACTCGCTACAAAGCCGCGGCAATCCATCTCTGCCTGAGCGCCCTCATCGGAGCCGCGGTACTGGCGGCGATGCTGCTGGTCTGGTATCCCTCGCCCTATTTCAAGGTCATGGGCGGCAGCCATCTGGCGCTGCTCATCATCGGCGTCGATGTCGCCATCGGTCCGTTGCTGACGCTGGCCGTCTTCGTCAAGGGCAAGAAGGGATTGGTGTTCGACCTGGCGGTCATTTCCCTGCTGCAGATCTCCGCCCTGATCTATGGTGCCAACATCATGTTCGAGGCGCGCCCCGCCTATGTCGTCTACGTCATGGGCGTCTTCCGCATCGCACCGGCGGCCGAGCTCGAACCGGAGCAGCTTGCGCAGGCGCGGCATGAGGCGTTCCGCCGGCTGCCGCTGGGCGGACCGCTCATCGTCGGCGCGGAAAATCCCACCGACCAGGCGGAGCGCGAAACGCTCATGTTCGCCATCACCTCGGGCATCGACCTGCACCAGCTGCCGAAGTACTACGTGCCCTACGCGGAACAGCGCGCCGACGCCGCGAAGCGCGGGAAGCCGCTGGCGGAGCTGCGCGCCGCCGATCCGGCCAATGCCGAAAAGATCGACCGCTTCCTCGCCTCCAGCGGCCGCAGCGCGGAATCCCTGCGCTTCCTGCCGCTGCTGGCCAAGGCCGGGGAACTGACGGTCCTGGTCGACGCCGACAGCGGCGATGTCGTCGCCATGCTGCCGATCGTCACGCCATGATGTTCCTGCCGACGTGACGCCGGCACGCATCCGCACCCTGTTCCAGCGCCTGGCGGCGGACAATCCGGCACCGCGCACTGAACTGGCCTACGCCACGCCCTACCAGCTGCTGGTTGCGGTCATCCTCTCCGCGCAGGCGACCGACAAGAGCGTCAATGCCGCCACGCGCACCCTGTTCGCGCAGGCCGCCACACCGGAGGCCATGCTGCGGCTGGACGAGGCGCAACTGGCGCAATTCATCAACCGCATCGGCCTGTACCGGACGAAGGCGAAAAACCTGCTGGCGATGAGCCGCCAATTGATCGAGCGGCATGGCGGCGAGGTGCCGAATTCGCGCGACCTGCTCGAGGCCCTGCCCGGCGTCGGGCGCAAGACCGCCAACGTCGTGCTGAACACGGCATTCGGCGAGCCGACCATCGCCGTCGACACCCATGTCTTCCGCGTCGCCAACCGTACCGGCCTGGCGCCGGGTGCCACCGTGCACGAGGTCGAGGCGGCGCTGCTGCGGGTGGTGCCGGCCCGCTATCGCGGCAACGCGCACCATTGGCTGATCCTCCACGGCCGCTACGTCTGCAAGGCGCGCCGGCCGGCTTGCCCGCGCTGTGTCCTCCGCGACCTGTGCGCATGGCCGGAGAAGACCGCCGCATGACCCGCCCCGCCATCGCCGCGACGGCCATCGCCGCCGCCGACAAGGCCGATCCGGAACTCGCCGCCGATGTCGTGCGCGCCGCCCTGGCTCGCGCCGGCAGCGATATCGCCGGCAGCGTCCTGCTGTTCCTCAGCAGCGATTTCGTGCACCACGCGCACGCCGCCGTGGCGGCCGCGGCACGTGCCGCACATTGCCTGCAGGTAACCGGCTGCACCGCACCGGGGGTGTTCACCGAGGACGACTGGGTACTCGACCGCCCGGCCGCTGCGGCGATGGTCTTCGGCGCCGGCGTCGGCCTCAGCGCTCACGCCGCCGCCGACCGGCCGCTGCTCTCGCTGGCAACGCCGGGGGCCGCCGCAGCCGGCTGGCT
>CAZASE010000057.1:0-14803 GCA_964487715.1 uncultured Rhodocyclaceae bacterium
CGCCGCCTCCGCCGGCACGGCGGACGCCCTCCCGGCGCCGGCCGCCAGCGCACGACCGCCGGCGAAGGTCCGGCCGAAGCGCCCCGGCCCGATACCGCTGCGCGCGCTGAACGTCAACACCGAATGCGCCTTCCACGACGAAAGCGGCTATCAGGGTGCGCTCAAGCTGACCGTCGAGGACGCCAGCGTGCGTGCCTTCGAGGCCAGCGTGCGCATGCCGCGATACGGCGCCTGCCGCTTCGACCTGCGCGACTTCCGCCAGACGCGGGAACTGCCCAACGTCGAGCTGAGCCAGCGCGGCGGACGCTGCATCGTCCGCATGTGGGAGCAGGCCGAGCGCGTCACGGTCGCCTTCGACCGGTGCGAAAAGATGTGCTCCGGCCAGTCCTACGACCACCTCTGGCCGATTCTCGCCGACCGGCGGGACGGTACTTGCGCCTGAACCGGAAACCGCACGCCATGACCCTATCCGACTGGGAAATCGTCATCGGGCTGGAAACCCACGCCCAGCTGAACACTGCCTCGAAAATCTTCTCCGGCGCCGCGACCGCCTTCGGCGCGGCGCCGAACACGCAGGCCTGCGCCGTCGACATCGCATTGCCTGGGGTCCTGCCGGTCTTGAACCGCGGTGCCGTCGAGCGCGCCATCCGCTTCGGCCTGGCGACCGGCGGAGCCGTCGCGCCGCGTTCGGTGTTCGCGCGCAAGAACTACTTCTACCCGGACCTGCCCAAGGGCTACCAGATCAGCCAGTACGAGCTGCCGGTGGTGGTCGGCGGCAGCATCGCAATCCAGGTCGGCGAGGCGGAGAAGACCGTGCGCCTCACCCGCGCGCACCTCGAGGAAGACGCCGGCAAGTCGCTGCACGAGGACTTCCACGGCCGCTCGGGCATCGACCTCAACCGCGCCGGCACGCCGCTCCTGGAGATCGTCTCGGAACCCGACATGCGCAACGCCGAGGAAGCGGTCGCCTACGCGCGCGCCCTGCACGCGCTGGTGCGCTGGATCGACATCTGCGACGGCAACATGCAGGAAGGCTCGTTCCGCTGCGATGCCAACGTCTCGGTGCGCCGCCGCGGTTCGGCGGTGCTCGGCACCCGCCGCGAGATCAAGAACCTCAACTCCTTCCGCTTCCTGCAGCAGGCCATCGAATTCGAGGCGCGCTGGCAGGTCGAGACGCTGGAGGACGGCGGCCGCATCGAGCAGGCAACGGTGCTGTTCGACGCGGACAGCGGCGAGACGCGCGCCATGCGCTCCAAGGAAGAGGCGCACGATTATCGCTATTTCCCCGATCCCGACCTGCTGCCGCTGGAGATACCGCCGGCCTGGATCGCCGAGGTCCGCGCGGCGCTGCCCGAATTGCCGCAGGAAATGAAAGCGCGTTTCGAACGCGACTACGCGCTTTCCGCCTACGATGCGCGCACCCTCACCGGTGCACGCGAGACCGCCGCCTATTTCGAGCAGACGGTGGCCGGCGCCGGCCACGGCAATGCCAAGGCCTGCGCCAACTGGGTGATGGGTGATCTCGCCGCGCGCCTGAAGCGGGAGGAACGCGAGCTCGGCGCGTCGCCGGTCGCACCGGCGCAACTGGCCGGCCTGATCGTCCGCATCGCCGACGGAACCATCTCCGGCAAGATCGCCAAGGAGGTCTTCGAGGCCTTGTGGAACGGCGGCAGCGACGCCGATGCAATCATCGCGGCGCAGGGCCTGACGCAGATTTCCGACAGCGGCGCACTGGAAGGAATCATCGACGAGGTGCTGGCTGCCAACCCGAAGTCGGTCGACGAGTTCCGCGCCGGCAAGGAGAAGGCATTCAATGCCCTGGTCGGCCAGGCGATGAAAGCCACCCGGGGCAAGGCCAATCCGCAGCAGGTCAACGAGCTCCTGCGGAAGAAGCTAGGCGGCTGAGACGGACAGCGCGATGAGCAGTTGCGCCGGGTAGTAGGTGGCGAGGGTCAGGGCGCGGGCGGCATGGAACGGCCGACGGAAACGGTCGATCGCCAGCACCGCGTCGGAAACGACGAACAGGCTCGCGCCGGCCAGTCCCAGCAGTGCGGGCATGCCGCCAACCAGGCTCCAGCGCGAGCCTGCCTGTCCCGCCATCGCGGCGATGACCACGACGTAGGCCACCACCGGCGCGCGCAGCGCCGGCTTGAGGCCGGACCAGACGAGGAACACCACGCCGCCGCCTGCCAGGAAGAAAGGCAGCCATCCCGCCCAGGCGGCGCCGAGCGGCACCCCGGTCGTGAACGCCGCCAGATAGCAAAGGTGCGCGACCAGGAAGCTGGTCAGACCGAAAACGAATCGGTCGCGCGGCAGCATGAGGAAGATGTCGCCCGCCGTGGAGAACAGCAGGCCGGCAACGACCGCCCAGCGGTAGCGCTCCGCCGCTGGCGGCAGGACAAGCACGACGGCGAGGATCAGCAGGGTGGCGAGCGGCTTGAACAGATAGACCTGTCGGCGTCCCGCCTCGCCGCGGTAGTGGGCGCGGATCGACAGCAGCGCCGCCGCGACCGCGGCGCACGACAGCAGTACAGCGAGCATGGGAAATTCAGCGCGGGCGGGCGCTACCGCCGTTCTCCGGTGGCGGCACCGGGCGCGGCGAATGCAGCTTGATCCAGCGCAGCTTTTCCTCGTCGTACCTGGCGCGCACCTCGACGATCTCTTTTTTCTTCGCGTCGATCGCGTTCTGGTGCACGCGCATCTCGCTCTCGTTGTCGCGCAGCGAGGACTTCAGTTCGGGCGGCAATTCCTTCTTCTTGAAGAACTCCGCCTCTTCGCTCAGCTTCGCCTGGCGCCGGACCGCCTCGTCGTATTTCTCCTGCGACAGCTGGATGGCTTTTTCCATGTCGGCGATCTTGCGGTCGCGCAGAAACTCGATGTCCTTCTCGCTGGTGTAGGTGGCGAGCAGCGCGCGGTTGCTGCGCTCCTGGTCGATGCGCCGCCGCTCCTCTTCCTTGGCCCGCGCCACCTCGGCATCGCGCATCGCCCGTTCCTCGGCGGTCATCGGCGCTTCGACCTTGCGCACGACCACGCCGCGCGGGCTGATTTCGCGGTAGGCGCGGCCGTAGCAGACCGGCGGCAGGATGTCCGAACAAACCTGCATGGCCCGATCGTCGGTGCAGCAAAAGGTCGAGCGGCCCTGTGCCGCGGCGCAGGCGGGCAATGCCAGCAGAACCATCCAGAAGGCCGAGCGAAGCCTTGTAATCATTGTCTTGTCCCGTACTGTTCGCGGTAGCGGGCAACCGCTTGCAAATTCTGCGCCAGTTCCGGCCGGCCGCCAAGATAGGCGACCAGATCGTCGAGCGTCGCGACGGCGATGACCGGCAGGCCGAAGTCTGCGCGCACTTCCTGCACCGCCGACAGCGCCCCCAGGCCGCGTTCCATGCGGTCGAGGGCGATCACCACGCCGCAGGGCCGGGCGCCGCCGGCGCGGATCAGTTCGACCGATTCCCGCACGGAGGTGCCGGCCGAAATGACATCATCAATGATCAGGACGTCGCCGGCAAGGGGGGCGCCGATCAGCGTCCCGCCCTCGCCGTGGTCCTTGGCTTCCTTGCGGTTGTAGCAAAACGGCAGATTACGCCCTTTTTGGGCCAGCGCGATCGCCGTTCCGGCCGCCAGCGGGATGCCCTTGTAGGCCGGCCCGAACAGCATGTCGCAGGCAATGCCCGAGGCCAGGATCGCTTGCGCGTAGTAGCCGCTCAGGCGTGCCAGCGACGCGCCGTCATGAAACAGGCCGGCATTGAAGAAGTACGGGCTGAGGCGCCCGGCCTTGGTCTTGAACTCGCCGAAGCGCAGCACGTTGCGCGAAAGGGCAAAATCGATGAACTCGCCGCTAAAATCCACATTCGTCCTTCCGCCGACGCGAAAATGCGCATCATAACGCTGAACCTGAACGGTATCCGCTCTGCCGCACGCAAGGGCTTTCTCCCCTGGCTCGCGCTGCAGGATGCCGACATCGTCTGCCTACAGGAAACGCGCGCGCGCGTCGACGACCTCGATGACGCCCTGTTGCGGCCGGCCGGCTATACCGGCTACTTCCACAGCGCCGAAAAGAAGGGCTACAGCGGCGTGGCCATCTATGCGCGGCGGGCGGCCGAGCGGATTGTCGAGGGCTTCGGCATCGCCGAGTTCGACCGCGAGGGGCGTTACCTGCAGGCGGATTTCGGCCGGCTCTCGGTAGTTTCGCTCTACCTGCCTTCCGGCTCCAGCTCCGACGAGCGCCAGGCGGCCAAGTTCCGCTTTCTCGCCGGCCTGCTGCCGCAGTTGCAGGCGCTGGCGCACAGCGGCCGCGAGGTGCTGCTGTGCGGCGACTGGAACATCGCGCATCGGGAAATCGACTTGAAGAACTGGCGCGCCAACCAGGGCAATTCGGGCTTTCTGCCGGAGGAGCGCGGCTGGCTGAGCGACGTCTTCGACCGCCTCGGCTGGGTTGACGTGTTTCGCCGGCTCGACCCGCGGCCGGAGCAATACACCTGGTGGTCGAACCGCGGCCAGGCCTGGGCGAAGAACGTCGGCTGGCGCATCGATTACCACATTGCCACGCCGCAGCTGGCGGGGCGGGCGCGCCGGGCGGCGATCTACAAGGCGCAGCGCTTCTCCGACCACGCCCCGCTCACCGTCGATTACGACGACCCGGCGGATTGATTTCGCCCGGGAAAGCCGGTAGCCTTTCCCACTCACTTGCACGTCATCAGACTGGAGAGCCGCATCATGAACGACGAAATGACCCAGGTCACCAAGGAAAAGCTCATCGCCGACTTCAAGGTGGTCGTCAGTGACGCCGAAGAGTTGCTGCGCGCCACCGCCGGCCAGGCCGGCGAGAAGATGACCGACCTGCGTGCCAAGCTGCAGGACCATCTCTACGCCGCCAAGCAACGACTGGCCGACGCCGAGGCGGCCGTGGTCGAACGGACCAAGGCAGTGGCACGCGCCACTGACGACTACGTACACGACAATCCCTGGCGCTCGATCGGCATCGCCGGCGGCATCGGCTTCATCATCGGCCTGCTCATCGGCCGCCGCTGACCGGCAGCCGCCATGAGCCCGGCGCCCGCCCAACGCGGCTTGGGGGCGCGACTGCGCGAGGCCGCCGCCGGCGTGCTCGGCATCCTGCAGACACGCCTGGAGATCCTCGCGACCGAAGTCGAAGAGGAAAAGCTTCGCCTTGGCGCGCTGCTCGCCTACGCGGCGGCGGCGTTCTTCCTGATCGGCTTCGGCATTGTCCTGCTGGCGCTGTTCTTCACCGTACTGCTGTGGGACAGCCACCGCCTGCTCGCCCTCGGCATCTTCACGGCGCTGTTCATCGGCTTCGGCACCGTCGCCGCACTGGCGGCAGCGCGCCTCGGTGGCCAGGGTTCGCGCCTGTTCAGTGCCAGCATCGCCGAACTGGCGCAGGATCGTGCGATGATCCGGCCGGACGATGAATCCGCGAATCGTTGAACTGGCGCTGAAGCGGCAGCGATTGCAGTTGCAGGCGGCGGCCCAGCGTGTGCGCATCCTGCACTTCCTGCAGTCGGCAGCCCCGGCATTCGGCGGCGCCGAAAAGGCCGCTGCCGCCCTGCGCTGGGCCAAAGCCCATCCGGAATGGCTGGCCGGCGCCGGCGTGGCCCTGCTGGTGGCGCGCCCGAGCGCTTTCTTTCGCTGGCTGCGGCGCGGCCTCCTGGCCTGGCAGACACTGCGCCGCGCGCGCAGCACGCTGGATTCGCTCCTGCCGTAGCAGCCTGCATGCATGCGCCCGACCGGCATGTTGCGGGCTGGTCGGGCGTGAGCTATCCAGGCGAGTCCTTCGCTTCGTTCCACGGCGCCACACGCAGCAGCAGCAGCATGCCCGGCAGCGCCAGCGCGGTGCACAGCAGGAAGAAGTTGAACCAGCCCATCTGCCCCACCAGCCAGCCGGTACTGGCATTGATGAAGGTGCGCGGCACCGCCATCAGGCTGGTAAACAGGGCGAACTGCGTCGCCGTGTAGGCCGGATGGGTGGTGCGCGCGATGAACGCCACGAAGGCCGCCGTGCCCAGGCCGACGCCGAGCGCCTCGATGCCGATGACGAGCGCCAGCGCCAGCCGCTCGCTCGCGCCGATGCCGGCCTGCGGCCCGAGCCACGCCAGCCAGGCGAAACCGAGGATCGCCGCCAGCTGCACCACGCCGAACACCCATAGCGCCCGGTTGATGCCGAGGCGTACCATCCATAGTCCGCCGAGCAATCCGCCGATGACGCTCGGCCACAGGCCGGCATGCTTGGCCACCAGGCCGATGTCCGACATGGAGAAGCCCATTTCCAGGTAGAACGGGGTGGCCAGCGCCGTGCACATCGAATCGCCGAGCTTGTAGAGGAAGATGAACGCCAGCACGTAGCTCGCCTCGCGCCAGCCGGCGCGGTTGAGGAATTCGCGGAAGGGCTCGACCACGGCTTCGCGCAGCGTCTTCGGCGCGGTGCCGGCGAGTGCCGGTTCACGGACCAGGAGGGTCATCGCCGCACCGGGCAGCATGAACAGCGCGGTGATGACGAAGACCTGCAGCCACGGCAGGTGGTCGGCCAGGATCAGCGAGAGCGAACCGGGCACCAGCCCGGCGATCTTGTAGGCATTCACGTGCACCGCGCTGCCGAGACCCAGTTCCGACTCTTGCAGCAGTTCGCGCCGGTAGGCGTCGAGCGCGATGTCCTGTGTGGCGGAGAGCAGCGCGATGCTGGCGGACGCCAGCACCACCCAGCCGATATCCCCTTGCGGCGAGAGCGCGCCAAGCGAGGCGACCGCGCCAAGCAGGCCGAGCTGCGTCACCAGCATCCAGCCGCGCCGCCGCCCGAGCAGCGGCAGGGCGTAGCGGTCGACCAGCGGCGCCCAGAGGAATTTCCACGTGTAGGGCATCTGCACCAGGGTCAGCGCGCCGATGGCGGCCAGGCTCAGGCCTTCGGTCTTCAGCCAGGCCGGCAGCAGGTTGAGCAGGATGAACAGCGGCAGGCCGGACGAGAAGCCGGTGAACACGCAGATCAGCATGCGCCGGTTGAGCAGCGCGGCGGACAGCGACGGCGGCATGCCGGCGTTCATCCGGGCGGAACGCCGTCCACGCCACCGCTCCGCCGGGAAGCGGTCAAGCCGCTGCCCGTCCCAGGCGATAGACGGCGATGCTGGCGTTCAGGTTGGGATCGTCGCGGACGATATCCTCGTCGGCGAAGCCCAGGCGCTCGCGCAGGACGATGCCGCGCTCGGCGCACAGCGCCTCGAAATCGGCCATCGTGAAGAAGCGCACGTTGGGCGAGTTGTACCACTGGTGGGGCAGCGTTTCCGAAACCGGCATGCGCCCGCGGGCGATCGCCTCGCGGTGGCTGCGGTGGCCGAAGTTGGGGAAGCTCACTACCGCCTCGCGGCCGACCCGCAGCATCTCCGCCAGCAGCCGTTCGGTATGGCGCACCGTCTGCAGCGACAGCGACATCACGACGTGGTCGAAGAAGCCGTCCTCGAAACCGGACAGGCCGGCCTCCAGGTCGATCTGCAGGACGTTGACCCCGTTGCGGATGCAGGCCAGGACATTGTCCGGATCGTTGTCCACGCCGTAGCCGCGCACACCCTTCTCGTCCTTCAGGTAGCGCAGCAGGCTGCCGTCGCCGCAACCCAGGTCGAGCACCTTCTCGCCCGGCCTGATCCAGTCGGCGATGACGTTGAAGTCGAAGCGGCCGAGAATATTGGTCACGTGCGGATTCCCTCGAAATAGGCGCGCAGCACGGCGTGGTAGTGCGGGTCGTCGAGCAGGAAGGAGTCGTGGCCGGCGCTGCAGGCGATTTCGGCGTAGCTGACGTCGAGGCCGTTGTGCACCAGGCCGTAGACGATTTCGCGCGAGCGTTCCGGCGCGAAGCGCCAGTCGGTGGAAAACGAGGCGACGAGGAAACCCGCGCGCGCGCGCGCCAGCGCCGCCGCCAGGTTGCCGTCGAAATCCCGCGCCGGATCGAAATAGTCCAGCGCCTTGGTGGTGATCAGGTAGGTATTGGCGTCAAAGAAGCCGGCGAACTTGTCGCCCTGGTAGCGCAGGTAGGACTCGATCTCGAAATCGACATCGTAGCTGAACTGCAGGTCGTCCTGGCGCAGCCTGCGGCCGAATTTCTCCGCCATCTGGTCGTCGGAAAGGTAGGTGATGTGGCCGAGCATGCGCGCCAGGCGCAGGCCGCGCGCCGGCACCACGCCATGCGCGTAGTAGTGTCCGCCGTGGAAATCCGGATCGCTGAGGATAGCCTGCCGCGCAACTTCGTTGAAGGCGATGTTCTGCGCCGTCAGCTTCGGCGCCGAGGCGATGACGACGGCGTGGCGGATGCGCTCCGGATACTCGAGTGTCCACTGCAGCGCCTGCATGCCGCCGAGGCTGCCGCCGATCACCGCGGCCCAGGTATCGATGCCGAGCCGGTTGGCCAACTGCGCCTGCGCCGCCACCCAGTCCTCCACCGTGACGACCGGAAAGTCCGCACCCCACGGCCTGCCGGTGGCGGGATTGGGCGACTGCGGCCCGCTGGAGCCGTAGCAGCCGCCGAGGTTGTTCACGCCGACGACGAAGAACTTGCGCGTGTCGAGCGGTTTGCCCGGGCCGATCAGGTTGTCCCACCAGCCGACGCTTTTCGGATCGCCAGCGTGAACGCCGGCGACGTGGTGGTTGCCGGACAGCGCGTGGCAGACCAGCACGGCGTTTGAGCGCGCGGCGTTCAGTTCGCCGTAGGTCTCGAACACCAGGTCGTAGGCCGGCAGCACCGTGCCGCCGGACAGCGCCAGCGGGGTGTCGAAATGGGCGCGCTGCGGTGCGACTTCGCCGGCGCTGTGGCTCGTTTCATTCATGCAATAAAAAACCCAGCCGTCTGAAGCGGGACCGGGTTGCCCTCGCTTTAGCCGTATTTGTTGAGCGCCCGCAAGCTGACAGTCAAATCGGCGCTATGGGGGAAATTACCGCGGCAGTCGAAAAAAGTCAATTTGCGTTGAGCCGCTCAAGCTGCGTGCGCAAGCGGGCCGGCTCCTCCGTATTGAGCATGCGCGCGACCTGCCGCCGCAACCGGCGGAAGTCGCTGCGCATCACCTGCTGCTTGACCTCGGGAATCTGCGCCGGATGCATGGAAAACTGCCGCAGCCCCATGCCGAGCAGCAGCCGCGCCAGCGCCGGATCGCCGGCCATCTCGCCGCACACGGCGACCGGCACGCCGGCGCGCGTACCGGCATGGATGGTATGGGCGACCAGGCGCAGCACGGCCGGATGCAGCGGGTCGTAAAGATGCGCGACGGCTTCGTCCGCGCGGTCGATCGCCAGGGTGTACTGAATCAGGTCGTTGGTGCCGATCGAGAGGAAGTCCAGTTTCTTCAGGAACACGCCAAGGGCCAGCGCCGCGGCCGGCACCTCGATCATGCCACCCACCTCGATTCCCTCGTCAAAGGCAATGTCCTGCACGCGCAGCGCGTCCTTGGCCTGCCGGAGCAAGGCCAGCGTCTGCTCGATCTCGTGGGCGTGCGCCAGCATCGGCACGAGCATGCGCACACGGCCATGCGCCGACGCGCGCAGGATGGCGCGCAGCTGCGTGAGGAAAAGCTGCGGTTCGGCGAGGCAATAGCGGATGGCGCGCTGTCCCAATGCCGGATTCGCCTCGACGCGCTCGGCACCGCGCAGCTTCTTGTCGGCGCCGATGTCGAGCGTGCGAATGGTCACCGGCCGGCCGTCCATGGCCTCGGCGACGCTGCGGTAGGCGGTGAACTGTTCTTCCTCGTCCGGCAGATCGTCACGGTTGAGGAAGAGAAACTCGGTGCGGAACAGGCCGACGGCAGCGGCGCCGGCCGCCCGCACCTGTTCCATGTCCTGCGGCAGCTCGATGTTGGCGCCCAGCTCGATCTCTTCGCCGTCCAGCGTCACCGCACGCGATTTCTTCAGGCGCTTCAGCTTGCTGCGCTCCAGCTCGAGCGTGCTGCGACGCAGCCGGTATTCCTCCAGCACGCGCGGATCGGGGTCGACGATGAGCACGCCGCGCGCGCCGTCGACGATGAGCACGTCGTCTTCGCGGATCAGTCCGCGCGCATGGTGCAGGCCGACCACCGCCGGAATGGCCAGGCTGCGCGCGACGATTGCCGTATGCGAGGTGGCGCCACCGAGGTCGGTGACAAAGCCGGCGATCTTGAGCTGCTTGAACTGCAGCGTGTCGGCGGGAGAGAGGTCGTGCGCCACGACAATCAGCTGCTCGCCGCGGCCATGCCGCGGCGGGTGGCCGGGGTGCCCCATGAGGACCTTGAGCAGGCGCTCGACCACCTGCACGATGTCGGCCTTGCGCTCGCGCAGGTAGGCGTCTTCGATCTGGTCGAACTGCGCGGCGAGCAGTTCCATCTGCTGCACCAGCGCCCATTCGGCGTTGCAGCGCCGCTCGCGCACGGTATGCCGCGCCGCCTCGATCAGCAGCGGATCGGCCATGATCATCTGGTGCAGGTCGATGAAGGCCGTCAGCTCGGCCGGCGCCGAGGCGTCGTTCTGCGCCATCAGCGCGTCCATCTCGCGCCCGACCGAGGCGACCGCCGCATCGAGGCGGGCGATCTCTTCATCGACGAAGCGGGTCGGCAGGACGTAGTGCTCCACCTCCAGCGTGGCGTGCGAGACGAGGTGGGCGTGGCCGATGGCGATGCCGTGCGAGACGGCGAGCCCGTGCAGGGTGAAGGACATCAGTTGCCGCTTGCCGGTTGCCGGCTGCCGCACGAAGCCGGCGCCGGCCGGCGCCCCATGCTGGCCGGCGTGCGGCAGCCGGCAACCGGCAACGGCTTCACTCGCCTTCCCCGAACTTGTCCGCGATCAGCCGGAGGATCGCCTGCAGGGCGGCGTCGGCGTCGGCGCCGTCGCAATCGACGACAAGCGTGGCGCCCTTGCCGGCCGCCAGCATCATCACGCCCATGATGCTCTTTGCATTGACGCGGCGGCCGTTGCGCTCAAGCCAGATCTCGCTGGCGAAACCGGCGGCGGCCTGGGTCAGCTTGGCCGAGGCGCGCGCATGCAGGCCGAGCTTGTTGACGATCTCGGCTTCAGCCCGCGGCATCGCGCGCCCCCCTGGTTTGCAGGACGCCATCGCGGCCGCCGGCGACGGTCTTCGCCACCAGCGTATCGAGGTCCTTTTCGCGATAGGTCAGCGCGCGCAGCAGCATCGGCAGGCTGGCGCCGGCCACGCCTTCGACATGGCCGGGCTGCAGGAGCTTGAGCGCGATGTTGCTCGGCGTCGCACCGAAAATGTCGGTCAGCAGCAGCACACCCTCGCCGCTATCGACCAGCCGCAGCATGTCGCGCGCCAGCGGCAGCACGTCGAGCGGATCGTCCTGCGCGGCCACGCCGAGCTGGACGATCTGCAGCGGCCGCTTGTTCAGCACGTGGCAGGCGCACTGAATGAGCGATTCGCCCAAGGTGCCGTGGGTAATGAGGAAAATGCCGATCATGGTGGCGACAGGGTTACCGCCACGATTGTAACCGAAGCGCGCGGGCACTCAGCGCAGGATCGCCACCCAGGCGATGGCGCAGGCCAGCGCGAGCGCGCAGACCCCCGCCAGATACGCCGCCCGACGCGCGTCGCGCCCCTCCTCCGCGGCGGCGTCGACCAGGCGCCGCAGCCGGCGCAGCGCGTCAAGGCCGATGCGGCGGCGCACCATGCGATCCACGTATTCTTCTTTCATGGCCCGGCCTCGATTGGCATGTCGGATGCGAGCATTGTAAGCCGTTCGCGCAGCGCCGCCGTGACCTGCATCACGCCAGCGGCATCGATGCGCAGGACTTGCGCGACGCCGAGGCGGCGCGCCAGCGGCTGCCATTCGTCGCGGCCGGCGAGGAACAGCGGCTTGCTCAGCGCGTCGGAGCGCGCGCCGGCAGCCGCACCGGGCGGAATCAGGAGCGTCAGCGCCTGCGTCGCCGCCGCCGGCTGGCCGCTGCGCGGATCGAGCAGATGGCAATAGCGGCGGCCGTCCACTTCGAAATAGCGCTGGTAGTCGCCCGAAGTCCCGATGGCTTCGCCGTCGCGCAGGTCGAGCGCGGCCAGCGGCGCCGCCGCGCGCGGATGCTGGATGCCGACCCGCCAGGGCTGGCCGCCCTTGCTGCCGAGCGCCATGACGTTGCCACCGATGTTGACCAGTGCGTTGGCGATGCCGCGCGCGCGCAGCAGGCTGGCGGCGCGGTCGAGCGCGTAACCCTTGGCATAGCCGCCCAGGTCGAGCTGCACGGCCGGATTGCGGCTGCTGACGCGGTTTGCCTCGATGGCGAGGTCGCTCATGCGCGGCTGCGCCCGCGTCACCGCCGCGACAGCCGCCGCGTCGGGCAGGCGCGGCGCAAAGGTGTCGCCGTGGAAACCCCACAGCGCCACCAGGCGCCCGATGGCGGGATTGAAGAGGTGGTCGGTACTCTCGGCGATGGCCGCCGCGTCGCGGAGGATCGCCGCCAGTTCGGCGGAAACCGCGATGTTGCGGTCGCCACGGGCAATCGCCTCGTTCAGCGCCGTCAGCTCGGATGGCTGCCAGGCGTGCAGCATGCGGTGCAGGCGGTCGAACTCGGCCAGCACCGCGGCGACCGCCTCGCGCGCCGGCGTCGTCTCGGCGCCCCAGACCAGCACCTCGACGCGGGTGCCGAAGACATACGCTTCGCGCTGGTGCAGCGGTGGCTCACGCGAGCAGCCGGCAAGCAGGATGGCCGCCAGAAAAAGCATCCACCACGGCAAATGCGGCGGATGACGCCCCAGCGCTTCGCCACGCGCCTTGCGGTTCAAGCCTTGCATTGCCTTTCGAGGGCGTCGACGAACATGCCGGCGACGTCAAAACCGGTCTGCTGCGCGATCTCGACAAAGCAGGTCGGGCTGGTGACGTTGATCTCGGTCAGATGGTCACCGATGACATCGATGCCGGCGAGCAGGATGCCGCGCCGCTGCAGGATCGGCGCGAGGTGCCCGGCGATCTCGCGGTCGCGGGCAGCGAGCGGCTGCGCCACACCGGTGCCGCCGGCGGCGAGGTTGCCGCGCGTCTCGCCGGCCTTGGGAATGCGCGCCAGCGCGAAGGGCACCGGCGCACCGCCGATGAGCAGGATGCGTTTGTCGCCCCGTGCAATCTCCGGCAGGTAGCGCTGCGCCATGATGGTGCGCGCGCTGCAGCAGGTGAGCGTCTCGACGATGACGTTGCGGTTGGGGTCGTCGCGGCGCACGCGAAATACCTGGCTGCCGCCCATGCCGTCGATCGGCTTCAGCACCGCATCGCCCATCTCGTCGATGAAGGCCTGCAGCGTCTCCGGCTCGCGCGCCACCATGGTCTCCGGCGTGAACTGCGGAAACTCGAGGATGGAAAGCTTCTCCGAATGGTCGCGCACGGCGCGCGGGTCGTTGAAGACGCGCGCGCCGCCGGCCTGCGCGCGCTCCAGCAGCCAGGTGGCGGCGATGTACTCGATGTCGAAGGGCGGGTCCTGGCGCATCAGCACGGCGTCGAAAGCGGCAAGCGGCGCATCGGCCGGCGTCTGCGCCTCGAACCAGTCCTGGTGGTCCGCGCGCACCGCGAGCCGGGTGGCGGCGGCGCGCACCGCGCCGCCGCGCCAGCCCAGTTGCGGGCGCATCACGGCAAAGATCTCATGGCCGCGCGCCTGCGCCTCGCGCAGCATGGCGACGCTGGAGTCCTTGGAGGCCTTCAGGTGTTCGAGCGGATCGAGGATGAAGGCCAGTTTCATGATCGCCGCGGCGAAAGCGCTGCCAGGTTCATGCGATGTCCGCCGTCGGGGCGGAGAGCTCCAGCTCGACGGCGGCCGCCAGCAACGCCAGGCGCGCCACCACGCCGTAGGCAAAGAAACGGTTGGGCGCGTCGTCTGGCGCGCAGTTGTAGTCGGGCATGGTGCAGCCGCAGTCGAAGGCCAGCGGCTCGAAGCGCATGCCCGGCGCGTTGAGGTTCTCGTCGCGGCCGCGCTCGGTGTTGACGCGGTAGAAGCCGCCGACGACATAGCGGTCGATCATGTACACCACCGGTTCGGCGACGTTGCCCTCGATCGTCTCGTGGGTATGCACGCCTTCCTGGATGATCACCTCGGTCACCTGCAGGCCTTCCTTGCCTACCGCCATCTTGTTGCGCTGCTTGCGATTGAGGCCTTTTACTTCCGCCGCGTCGCGCACCGTCATGATGCCCATGCCGTAGGTGCCGGCATCGGCCTTGACGATGACAAAGGGCTGCTCGGCGACGCCGTACTGGGCATACTTGGCCTTCATGCGGATCAGCACCGCGTCGACGTTGGAGGCGAGGCATTCCTCGCCCTGGCGCTCCTGGAAATTGATCTGGCCGCAAACGGCGAAATCCGGATTGATGAGCCAGGGGTCGATGCCCATTGCCTGGGCGAAGTCGCCGGCGACGCGGTCGAAGGCGGCGAAATGACGCGACTTGCGGCGGATGTGCCAGCCGGCGTGCAGCGGCGGAATCAGGGTCTGCTCATGCAGATCCCGAAGAATCTCCGGCACGCCAGCGGACAGGTCGTTGTTGAGCAGAATGGCGCAGGGGTCGAAGTCCGCCAGGCCGAGGCGGCCGTTGAGGCGCTTCAGGGGCTCCAGCACCAGCTTCTGTCCGTCCGGCAGGTCGAGCGTCGTCGGCGTCTGGATGTCCGGGATCAGCGTGCCGACGCGCACGATCAGCCCCGTGCGGTTGAGGATCGTCGCCAGGCGCGCGACGTTCATCAGGTAGAACTGGTTGCGCGTGTGGCTTTCGGGGATCAGCAGCAGGTTCTTCGCGTCCGGGCAGATCTTCTCGATGGCCGTCATCGCCGCCTGCACGCACAGCGGCAGGAAGGCCGGGTTGAGGTTGTTGAA
>CAZASE010000058.1:0-14747 GCA_964487715.1 uncultured Rhodocyclaceae bacterium
CGCCGGGCGAGGCGGCCGCCGGCGCGGCCGCGCCGGCGCAGGGCCGCATCATCGAGATCGGCCCCGCCGCGAGCGACAAGGAAACACTGCCGGACAAGCCGGCGGCGGATACGCAAGCGGACGCGAAATGAATCGCGCCGGCCGTCCTGGCCGGCGCCACAAGACGGGAGCAAGACGATGCGCATCGCGATTGCCGGCAGCGCCGGTCGCATGGGACGCACCCTTGTCGAGGCGGTCGGCAACGCCGCGGACATGGAGCTGGTTGCCGCCTTCGAAACCGCGGAAAGCCCGTTCGTCGGGCGCGATGCCGGCGAACTCGCCGGCGCACCGTGCGGGGTCGCGATTACCGCTGACTTCGACGCGGCGCTGGCGGGCGTTGACTGCCTGATCGATTTCACCCGGCCGGCCGGCACCCTGGCCCACCTGGCAGCCTGCCGCCGCCTCCGTGTGGCCATGGTGATCGGCACGACCGGCATGGAAAGCGAGCAGAAGCGGCAGATACACGAGGCTGCGCAAGATGTTCCGATCGTCTTCGCACCGAACATGGGTGTCGGCGTGAACCTGGTGTTCAAGCTGCTCGATACCGCTGCCCGGGTGCTCAGCCAGGGGTACGATATCGAAGTGATCGAGGCGCACCATCGCCACAAGGTTGACGCACCGTCGGGCACCGCGCTGCGCATGGGCGAGGTGGTGGCGGAGGCGCTCGGTCGCGAATTGGCGCAATGCGCCGTTTTCGGGCGGAGCGGGGTGACCGGTGAACGCGATCCCTCGACCATCGGTTTTGCCACCGTGCGAGGCGGGGATATCGTTGGCGACCACACCGTGCTTTTCGCCGGCACCGGCGAGCGCGTCGAAATCACCCACAAGGCATCGAGCCGCATGTCTTTCGCGCTTGGCAGCCTGCGCGCGGCCCGCTTTCTCTCAACGCGGCGCGACGGGTTGTATGACATGCAGGACGTGCTCGGACTGCGCTAGACGTCCCTGCGTTTGCAGGGCACTGCTCGCTTGAGGTAGAATTGGAGAGATTTATCGAGGCGGGATGGGCTGACAGCCTGTCCCGCTTTGCATATCTACAACTATTCTGCAGTACCAACGGGAGCGCCAAGTGTCTGATTTTCCGAAAGCCATCCTCGCCTTAGCGGATGGCACGGTATTTCGCGGAAACGGCATCGGTGCCACGGGTTCGAGCGTCGGCGAGGTGGTTTTCAACACCGCCATGACCGGCTACCAGGAAATCCTCACCGACCCTTCCTATTGCCGGCAGATCGTCACCCTGACCTATCCCCACATCGGCAACACGGGCATCAACCGTGAGGACTGCGAGGCGGCGCGGGTGCATGCGGCCGGCCTGGTGATCCGCGACCTGCCGCTGCTGGTGTCAAATTTCCGCAGTGAACAGAGCCTGTCCGACTACCTGAAGGCGGAGAACGTCGTCGCCATCGCCGGCATCGATACGCGCAAGCTGACGCGCATCCTGCGCGAGAAGGGCGCGCAGAACGGCTGCCTGATGAGCGGCGAGGTTGATGAGGAACAGTCAGTCTCGGCGGCACGGCGTTTTCCCGGCCTGGCCGGCATGGACCTGGCCAGGGTGGTCAGCACCGACAAGTCCTATACCTGGAGCGAGGGCGAGTGGGTGCTCGGCAAGGGCTATGCCACGCCGGAATCCTCGCGTTTCCACGTCGTCGCCTACGATTACGGCATCAAACGCAACATCCTGCGCATGCTGGCGAGCCGCGGCTGCCGCGTCACCGTGCTGCCGGCGCAGGCGCCGGCCGCCGAGGCGCTGGCGCTGAATCCGGATGGTGTGTTCCTCTCCAACGGGCCGGGCGATCCCGAGCCCTGCGATTACGCCATCGCCGCCATCCGCGAGATCCTCGCGCGCGGCATCCCGACCTTCGGCATCTGCCTCGGCCACCAACTGATGGGCCTGGCCTCCGGCGCCAGTACCGCGAAGATGAAGTTCGGCCACCATGGCGCCAACCACCCGGTGAAGGACCTCGACACCGGCCAGGTGCTGATCACCAGCCAGAACCACGGCTTCGCCGTCGATGCGGACACGCTGCCGTCAAACCTGCGTGTGACGCACGTCTCGCTCTTCGACGGCAGCCTGCAGGGCATGGTGCGCACCGACGTGCCGGCCTTCTGCTTCCAGGGCCACCCCGAAGCCAGCCCCGGACCGCACGACGTGTCGTACCTGTTCGACCGCTTCATCAAGATGATGCAGGAAAAGAATGCCTAAGCGCACCGATATCCACAGCATCCTCATCATCGGCGCCGGACCGATCATCATCGGCCAGGCCTGCGAGTTCGACTATTCCGGCGCCCAGGCCTGCAAGGCGCTGCGCGACGAGGGCTACAAGGTCATCCTGGTCAACTCCAACCCGGCGACGATCATGACCGACCCGGAGATGGCCGACGTCACCTACATCGAGCCGATCCACTGGACGGTGATCGAGAAGATCATCGCCAAGGAACGTCCGGACGCGCTGCTGCCGACCATGGGCGGCCAGACGGCCCTCAACTGCGCCCTCGACCTGGCCCGCCACGGCGTGCTGGAGAAGTACGGCGTCGAGATGATCGGCGCCTCGCGCGAGGCCATCGACAAGGCCGAGGACCGCGAGAAGTTCAAGGCGGCGATGACCAAGATCGGCCTGGGCAGCGCGCGTTCCGCCATCGCCCACAGTATGGAGGAGGCGCTGCAGGTGCAGGCCGCCCTCGGCTTCCCGTCCATCATCCGGCCGTCCTTCACCATGGGCGGCAGCGGCGGCGGCATCGCCTACAACCGCGAAGAGTTCGTCACCATTTGCGAGCGCGGCCTCGAGGCCAGCCCGACCAGGGAACTGCTTATCGAGGAGTCGCTGATCGGCTGGAAGGAGTTCGAGATGGAGGTGGTGCGCGACCGCAAGGACAACTGCATCATCGTCTGCTCCATCGAGAACCTCGATCCGATGGGCGTGCACACCGGCGATTCCATCACCGTGGCGCCGTCGCAGACGCTGACGGACAAGGAATACCAGATCATGCGCAACGCCTCGATCGCCGTGCTGCGCGAGATCGGCGTCGACACCGGCGGCTCGAACGTGCAGTTCGCCATCAACCCGGCCGACGGCCGCATGATCGTCATCGAGATGAATCCGCGCGTGTCCCGCTCATCGGCGCTGGCCTCGAAGGCCACCGGTTTCCCGATCGCCAAGGTGGCGGCCAAGCTGGCGGTGGGCTTCACCCTCGACGAGTTGCGCAACGAGATCACCGGCGGCGCCACGCCGGCGTCGTTCGAGCCGTCAATCGACTACGTCGTCACCAAGGTGCCGCGCTTCGCCTTCGAGAAGTTCCCGCAGGCCAACGACCGCCTGACCACCCAGATGAAGTCGGTGGGCGAGGTGATGGCCATCGGCCGTACCTTCCAGGAATCGTTCCAGAAAGCCTTGCGCGGGCTGGAAGTCAGCGTCTACGGCCTGGACGAGATCGAGGCCGACGAGGACACCATCGAGCAGGAGATTGCCAACCCGGGCGCCGAGCGCATGTGGTACCTGGGCCAGGCCTTCCGCGACGGCATGAGCCTGGAAAAAGCGTTCCAGCTGACGAAGATCGACCCCTGGTTCCTCGTCCAGATCGAGGACATCGTTCGCGAGGAAGGACGTCTCGCCGGGCAGAAGCTGCACGACCTCGACGCCGACGAAATGCGTCGCCTCAAGCGCAAGGGTTTCTCCGATCGTCGCCTGGCCAGGCTGCTCGACACGACGGAAACCGCCGTGCGCATGCACCGCCATGCGCTCAATGTGCGGCCGGTGTTCAAGCGCGTCGACACCTGCGCCGCCGAATTCGCCACTCACACCGCCTACCTGTATTCCACCTACGAGGAGGAATGCGAGGCGAACCCGACCGCACGCAAGAAGATCATGGTGCTGGGCGGCGGTCCCAACCGCATCGGCCAGGGCATCGAGTTCGATTATTGCTGCGTGCATGCCGCGCTGGCCATGCGCGAGGACGGCTACGAGACCATCATGGTCAACTGCAATCCGGAGACGGTGTCGACCGACTACGACACCTCCGATCGCCTCTATTTCGAGCCGTTGACGCTCGAGGACATTCTCGAGATCGTCAACGTGGAGCGGCCCACGGGCGTCATCGTGCAGTTCGGCGGCCAGACGCCGCTGAAGCGCGCCCTCGACCTGGAGGCCAACGGCGTGCCCATCATCGGCACCAGCCCCGACATGATCGACGCCGCCGAGGACCGCGAGCGCTTCCAGCAGATGCTGCACGAACTCGGCCTCAAGCAGCCGCCCAACCGCACGGCGCGCACCGAGGAGGACGCCATCCGCCTCGCCGCCGAGATCGGCTATCCGCTGGTGGTGCGGCCGAGTTATGTGCTGGGCGGCCGCGCCATGGAGATCGTGCATGAGCAGAAGGACCTCGAACGCTACATGCGCGACGCCATCAAGGTCTCCAACGATTCGCCGGTGCTGCTCGACCGCTTCCTCAACGACGCCACCGAGGTGGACGTCGATGCACTGTCCGACGGCAGGCAGGTCATCATCGGCGGCATCATGCAGCACATCGAGCAGGCCGGCGTGCATTCGGGCGACTCGGCGTGCTCACTGCCGCCCTACACGCTCTCGAACGAGGTACAGGACGAGTTGCGCTGCCAGACCGAGCAGATGGCCAAGGCGCTCAACGTCGTCGGCCTGATGAACGTCCAGTTCGCCATCCAGGACGGCACGGTGTACGTGCTGGAAGTGAATCCGCGCGCCTCGCGCACCGTGCCCTTCGTCTCCAAGGCCACCGGGATGCCGCTGGCCAAGGTGGCGGCGCGCTGCATGGCCGGCCGCAGCCTGGCCGAGCAGGGCGTGACGCGCGAGATCGTGCCGCCCTACTACTCGGTCAAGGAGGCGGTGTTCCCCTTTTCCAAGTTCCCCGGCGTCGATACCATCCTCGGCCCGGAAATGAAGTCCACCGGCGAGGTGATGGGCGTCGGCCGCACCTTCGCCGAGGCCTTCGTCAAGTCGCAACTGGCCGGCGGCACCAGACTGCCGAAGTCGGGCAAGGTTTTCATCTCGGTCAAGGAGCAGGATCGCGCCAAGGCGGTGGAGGTCGCGCGCGAGCTGGCCGACATGGGTTTCCAGCTGCTGGCGACCCGCGGCACCGGTGGCGCCATCGAGGCGGCCGGCGTCAAGGTTTCGGTGGTGAACAAGGTGGCCGAGGGCCGTCCGCACATCGTGGACATGATCAAGAACAACGAGGTGGTTCTGATCATCAATACGGTGGAGGAGAAGCGCCAGGCCATCGCAGATTCGCGTTCCATTCGGACCAGCGCGCTGGCCCGGCGGGTCACGCTGTATACGACGATCGAGGGTGCCAAGGCCGCCTGTGCCGGCATGCGTCATCTGGCGGAGATCGAGACCTACGCCTTGCAGGCGCTTCACGCGGAGCTTGATAAGGACATCGCATGAGCAAATTTCCCCTGACCCGGATCGGTGCCGAGAAACTGCGGCAGGAGCTGCACCGCCTGAAGACCGTCGAACGGCCGGCGGTGGTGGGGGCCATCGCCGAGGCGCGCGCGCATGGTGACCTGTCGGAGAATGCCGAGTATGCCGCGGCGCGCGAAAAGCAGAGTTTCATCGAGGGGCGCGTCAAGGAGATCGAAGGCAAGCTGTCGAACGCGCAGATCATCGACCCGAAGCTGCTGGATGCCGACGGGCGCTGCGTCTTTGGCGCGACCGTCGATCTCGAGGACCTGGAGAGCGGCGACAAGGTGAGCTACCAGATCGTCGGTGACGACGAAGCCGATCTCAAGTCGGGCAAGGTTTCCATTTCCTCGCCGATTGCGCGCGCGCTGATCGGCAAGTTTGCCGGCGACATCGCCGAGGTCAAGGCGCCCGGCGGCGTGCGCGAATACGAGATCCTCGACGTCCGCTACCTCTGAGCGGCCGATGCGTCGACTGGCGGAAGGCCTCTATGCCCTTGCCATCGCGCTGTGGGTGGGCGGCGCATGGGCGATCGGCTTTATCGCAGCGCCGTCGCTCTTCGCCTCGGTCGGGGACCGGGTGCTGGCCGGCGAGCTGGCGGGCAACCTGTTCGTCCTGATTGGCTGGACCGGCATGGCCTGCGCTGCCTATCTGCTGGCATTTCTGGTGGCGCGCAAGGGTTGGAAGGCGCTCGGATCGAGCGTGTTCTGGCTGGTGCTGGCGATGCTGCTGCTGGTGCTGGCCAGCCATTTCGGCATCCAGCCGATCCTCGCCAAGATGAAGGCGGAAGCCTGGCCCCTGAGTGTCATGCAGAGCGTGGCGAAAGACCGCTTTGCCAGCTGGCACGGCGTCGCCGGCGGGTTGTTCGTGC
Source organism: uncultured Rhodocyclaceae bacterium (assembly GCA_964487715.1). Lineage (GTDB taxonomy): Bacteria > Pseudomonadota > Gammaproteobacteria > Burkholderiales > Rhodocyclaceae > Desulfobacillus. The sequence goes on from CAZASE010000058.1 coordinate 6,337, forward strand.
TGCAGGGCTTGCTGGGTGCGGCGCTGGTGTTGCTGCAGGACCGCGGACGCTGAGCGCGTTTACCGGGTCGGGCGCCGCCGTGGCGCCGCGGGTTTGGCGGCGGGTCGTCCCGATGTCGGTCTGCCGCGCGGCTTCGCCGCTGTGGCCGGGTCGCGGGCGGCCGGCGGCGCCGGAGGATTTTCGCGGAACACGACAAGGACGTTGCCGATGTGCTGCACCGGCGCTGCCTCGAGGCGGGCGCACAGCTCCGCCAGCAGCACCTCGCGCTCGGCGCGCTCGGCGCCGTAAACTCGCACCTTGATGAGTTCGTGCGCCTTGAGGCCGCGGTCGGCCTCGGCGAGCACGGCTTCGCTGAGGCCGTTCTGGCTGACGCTGACGACCGGATGCAGGGCGTGGGCGCGCGCGCGCAGCGAGCGGCGGCGTGCAGGAGTCAATTCGATCATGGCTGGATTCTACCAGTGAAGAAGCACCGGACGAACAAGGCGTGGATGCACGAACACGTCACCGACCCCTATGTGCAGCGGGCGAAGGCGGAGGGCTGGCGCTCGCGTGCCGCCTTCAAGTTGATGGAGATCGACGAGTGGGACAAGGGGCATCGCCTGTTCAAGCCGGGCATGCTGGTGGTCGACCTCGGCTCGGCGCCGGGCGGCTGGTCGCAGGTGGCAGCGCAGCGGGCCGGCAGCGGCGGCCGCGTCCTGGCGCTCGACGTGCTGGAGATGGCTCCGGTGGCCGGTGTGGAATTCATCATCGGCGACTTCCGCGAGGATGCCTCGCTGGCTGAACTGGAAACCCGGCTGGCCGGCCGGCTGGTTGACCTTGTTATTTCGGACATGTCCCCCAACCTTTCGGGCATTGCCAGCGTCGACCAGGCCCGTGCGGTGCTTCTGGCGGAACTTGCCCTCGATTTCGCCGGCCGGCACCTGAATCGCGGCGGCGACTTGCTGGTCAAGGCGTTCCATGGCGCCGGTTTCGCCGGTGTCCGTGCCGCCATGATGCAGTTTTTCGGCAAGGTGGTCGTGTGCAAGCCGAAGGCGTCGCGCGATCGCAGCAAGGAGGTCTACCTGCTTGGACGCGGTCGCCTTCCCTGATGAAACAAGGGTTTTTCCGGCTTTTCGCGGTTTGCGCCGCGCGGGGATCGGACATAGAATGAACGCGTGACAGAACGCCCCTGACGGGCCATAGAGGAAACCGCTTGAACAACCTTTTCAAGAATCTCGCCATCTGGCTGGTGATCGGTGTCGTGCTGATGACTGTCTTCAACCAGTTCAGCTCGCGCCAGGTTTCGCAGAACGCGCTGGAGTACTCGCAATTTCTCGACGAAGTGAAGGCCGGCCGCATTGCCAAGGTCGTGATACAGGGCCGCACCCTGGATGCCACCACGACCGACGGAAAGAAGATCATGTCCTATGCGCCGCAGGACATCTGGATGGTGTCCGACCTGCTCAAGAACAATGTCAAGGTGGTGGCCAAGCCCGAGGAGGAGCAGTCCTTCTTCATGAGCATCTTCGTCTCCTGGTTCCCGATGCTGCTGCTCATCGGCGTCTGGGTTTTCTTCATGCGCCAGATGCAGGGCGGCGGCAAGGGCGGTGCCTTCTCCTTTGGCAAGTCGCGCGCCCGCCTGATGGATGAGTCGTCGAATACCGTGACCTTTGCCGACGTCGCCGGCTGCGACGAGGCAAAGGAGGAAGTGTCGGAGCTGGTCGAGTTCCTGCGCGACCCCTCCAAGTTCCAGAAGCTCGGCGGGCGCATTCCGCGCGGCGTGCTGATGGTCGGCAATCCCGGCACCGGCAAGACGCTGCTGGCGAAGGCGATTGCCGGCGAGGCCAAGGTGCCGTTCTTCAGCATTTCCGGCTCGGATTTCGTCGAGATGTTCGTCGGCGTTGGCGCCTCCCGCGTGCGCGACATGTTCGAGCAGGCGAAGAAGCAGGCACCGTGCATCGTGTTCATCGACGAGATCGACGCGGTCGGGCGCCAGCGCGGCGCCGGGCTCGGCGGCGGCAACGATGAACGCGAGCAGACGCTGAACCAGCTGCTGGTCGAAATGGACGGCTTCGAGGGTACCGCCGGCGTCATCGTCATCGCCGCCACTAACCGCCCCGACGTGCTCGACCCGGCCCTGCTGCGGCCGGGCCGCTTCGACCGCCAGGTCGTGGTGCCGTTGCCGGACATCCGCGGCCGCGAACAGATCCTGCTGGTGCACATGCGCAAGGTGCCGATGGCGCCCGACGTCAAGGCCGACATCATCGCCCGCGGTACGCCGGGTTTCTCCGGCGCCGATCTGGCCAACCTGGTGAACGAGGCCGCGCTGTTTGCGGCGCGCGGCAACAAGCGTCTGGTGGACATGCAGGACTTCGAACGCGCCAAGGACAAGATCATGATGGGGGCCGAGCGCCGCTCGATGGTCATGCCCGAGGAGGAACGGCGCAATACCGCCTATCACGAGTCGGGCCACGTCGTCGTGGCGAAATCGCTGACGAAGACCGACCCGGTGCACAAGGTCACCATCATTCCGCGCGGCCGCGCGCTGGGCGTGACCATGCAGTTGCCCGAGGCCGACCGCTACAGCCAGGACCGTGAGCGCCTGCTCAACACCATCGCCGTGCTCTTCGGCGGCCGCATTGCCGAAGAGATATTCATGCACCAGATGACGACAGGTGCCTCGAATGACTTCGAGCGGGCAACCGACATCGCCCGCCGCATGGTGACGCAGTGGGGCATGTCCGACGCCCTCGGTCCGATGGTTTACGGCGAGAACGAGGGCGAGGTCTTTCTCGGCCGCTCGATCACCACGCACAAGAACGTGTCCGAGGCGACGATGCAGCAGGTCGATGCCGAGATCCGCCGCATCATCGATGCGCAGTATGCGCTGGCCCGCCGGCTGATCGAGGAGAACCGCGACAAGGTCGAAATGATGACCAACGCACTGCTGGAATGGGAAACGCTCGATGCCGAGCAGCTCAACGACATCATGGCCGGCAAACCGCCGCGCGAGCCGAAGCCGACCGCCGCACCGGCGAGCACGCCGGCGGACAGCCCGCCGGGCGCCGCGCCCAACGCCGCAGCGCCGGCCTGAAGCAGGACCAAAGAGGGGCCGGATCGGACAACCGATCCGGCTTTTTTCATGCCGACACTGCTCCATTGTGGTCCGTATCGCCTGTCCCTCGACCGACCCCTCGTGATGGGCATCGTCAATGTCACACCGGATTCCTTTTCCGACGGGGGCCGCTTTTTCGATACGGCGCTGGCGGTTGCCCAGGCAAACAGGCTGGTAGCGGAGGGGGCCGACATTCTGGATATCGGCGGCGAATCCTCGCGGCCGGGCGCCCGGCCGGTTAGCCAGGACGAGGAGTTGCAGCGCGTGCTGCCGGTGATCGAAGCGCTCGCCGGCGCGGGGGTGCCGCTCTCCATCGATACCGCGAAGCCCGGCGTGATGCGCCGTGCCGTGGCGGCAGGGGCGGCCATCATCAACGACATCGCCGCCCTGCGCGCACCCGGCGCGCTGGAGGCGGCGGCAGAAACCGGAGCGGCAGTCTGCCTGATGCACATGCAGGGCGAACCGCAGACCATGCAGACCGAACCCGCCTACGGCGATGTGGTCAGCGAAGTGCATGGCTTTCTCGCGCAACGCGTGGCGGCTGCCAAGGCCGCCGGAATCGGCACGGAGCGGATCATCGTCGATCCGGGCTTCGGCTTCGGCAAACGGCTGGAACACAACCTTGCCCTGTTGCGTCGGCTGGCGTGCCTTGGCGATCTGGGTACCTGCGTTATGGCGGGGCTGTCACGCAAGTCCTTGCTGGGCCAGATCACCGGGCAGGGTGTGGGCGGGCGGTTGGCGGCCAGCCTCGCCGCCGCGCTTATCGCCGCGCAGAATGGCGCCAGAATCCTGCGCGTCCATGACGTGGCGGCAACCCGCGACGCCCTGGCGGTAGCGGCGGCGTGCGGCACAGGAGGGCAGCTCTGATGGGAAGGAAATATTTCGGCACCGACGGCGTGCGCGGCATGGTGGGACAAGCGCCGATCACGCCGGATTTCGTCATGCGCCTCGGCTACGCCGCCGGCACGACATTGGTGGCGCGTGAGCGGCGGCCGGCCGGCGAGCACCCGGCAGTGCTGATCGGCAAGGACACGCGCATCTCCGGCTACATGCTCGAAGCGGCGCTCGAGGCCGGTTTCTCCGCCGCCGGCGTGGATGTCATGCTGACCGGACCATTGCCGACGCCGGCGATTGCCTACCTGACGCGCGCGTTGCGGCTGCAAGCCGGCGTCGTCATCTCGGCTTCGCACAACCCCTACCCGGACAACGGCATCAAGTTCTTTTCCGCTGCAGGCGCAAAACTGCCGGACGCCGTCGAAGCCGAAATCGAGGCGCGCCTGGACCAGCCGATGGGCTGCGTCGCGCCGGCACAATTGGGCAGGGCGCGTCGGGTTGATGACGCTGCCGGACGTTACATCGAGTTCTGCAAGAGCACGTTTCCGACGGAACTGGACCTGCGTGGCACGAAACTGGTGGTGGATTGCGCGCACGGCGCCGCCTATCATATCGCGCCAAAGGTCTTCCACGAGCTGGGTGCCGAGGTCGTCGCCATCGGTGCCGAGCCGAACGGCCTCAACATCAACGACGCCGTCGGTGCGACGGCGCCCCAGGCGCTCGCCCAGGCCGTGCGGGCGCAGGGTGCCGATCTCGGCATTGCCCTTGACGGCGACGGCGATCGCCTGCTGATGGCCGATGCCGGCGGACAGCTCTACGACGGCGACCAACTGCTTTACGTGATTGCGCGGCAGCGCATGGCGGATGGCGGCCTGGATGGCGTGGTCGGCACGCTCATGACCAACCTCGGCTTCGAGCACGCACTGGCGGATCTCGGTGTGCCGATGGTGCGCGCCAAGGTCGGCGACCGTTATGTGCTGGAAATGCTGCAGGAACGCGGCTGGAAGCTGGGCGGCGAGAATTCCGGCCATATCATCTGCCTCGATCGGCATACGACCGGCGACGGCATCGTCTCCGCATTGCAGGTGCTCGCCGCCTTGCGCCTGCGCGAAGAAAGCCTGCAACAGGCCTGCGGCAGGCTGAGCTTGTATCCGCAGACCCTGGTGAACGTGCGCCTGCCCCGCGGCTTCGACTGGCAAGCGCAGCCGGGCGTCGCGGCGGCGCGCCTGGCGGCCGAGCAGGCGCTCGGCGGCGGCGGCCGTGTTCTGCTGCGCCCCTCCGGCACGGAGCCGCTGTTGCGCGTGATGGTTGAAGGGCGCGACGCGCAGCAGGTCGCCGCGCTGGCGGCGTCGATTGCCGATGCCGTGCGGGCAGCGGCGGCCTGAGCCATCCCGCCAACGCGTCAATTTGACCCGGATCGCCGCGGGCAGTTAAAATCACCGGCTTTTGGCGGTCTTGGCCCTCTCATGCGGCGAAAACTGGTAGCTGGAAACTGGAAGATGCACGGCAGCCTTGCCGGCAACCGTCTGCTGCTGCAGGCGATTCGCGCGGCGGCGGGTTCGGGCGGCGGGGCGGAATGCGCGGTTTGTGCGCCTTTCCCGTATCTGCCCCAGGTGCAGGAGTTGCTTGACGGGTCGCCCGTCGCCTGGGGGGCACAGAACGTCAGTGAGCACGCCCAGGGCGCGTTCACTGGCGAGGTCAGTGCAGCCATGTTGAAGGAATTCGGCTGCCGTTACGTCCTTGTCGGCCATTCCGAACGCCGCGCCCTGTACGGTGAAACCAATGCGACTGTTGCCGCCAAGTTCGTGGCGGTGGTCGGCGCCGGGCTGGTGCCGCTGCTCTGCCTCGGGGAGACGCTGGACCAGCGTGAAGCCGGCGTGACCGAAGACGTCGTCGCCGCACAACTCGACGCGGTGATCGAGCGCGCCGGCCTGCCGGCGTTTGCCGGCGCGGTGATAGCCTACGAACCGGTATGGGCGATCGGCACCGGCAAGACAGCCACGCCGGCGCAGGCGCAAGAGGTGCACGCGGTCATTCGCCGGCGTATCGCCGACCGCGACGCATCGCTGGCGCAGAAGCTTCGCATCCTCTACGGCGGCAGTGTGAAGGCACAGAACGCCGCCGAGTTGTTCGGCATGGCGGATATCGATGGCGGCCTGATCGGCGGCGCCTCGCTGGTTGCCGGAGATTTTCTCGCAATCTGCGGCGCGGCCGGCTGAATCGAACCCTGGACTGGAAAAAACGATGGATGGCATGATTTCTTCACTGATGTTGTCGCTGCATATTCTCGTCGGCATCAGCGTGATCGGCTTGGTGCTCCTGCAACACGGCAAGGGCGCCGACATGGGTGCGGCATTCGGCAGCGGTGCGTCGGGCAGCCTTTTCGGCTCGTCCGGATCGGCCAACTTCCTCAGTCGCCTGACGGCGATTCTGGCGGCGGTGTTTTTCCTGACCAGCCTTGGGCTGAGTTACCTGGCGACGAATCGCACCGCCGCGCCGACCAGCGTCATGGAACAGGCCGTGCAGCCTGTGGTACCGGCGCCGGCGGAGAAGAAGGACGCCGTGCCGGCTGCGGCGGACGCGGCCGATTCGAAGGCGCGGGAAATTCCCAAGTAAAGGTGATGTTGCGACGCAAAACGAAGGTATAATTTCGCTTTGCGTCGCCATAAGAGAAGTGGCACTGCCACGAGTTGATTGGCGGAGCTACGGATTCAGTGCCGACGTGGTGAAATTGGTAGACACGCTATCTTGAGGGGGTAGTGGCGAAAGCTGTGTGAGTTCGAGTCTCACCGTCGGCACCAAAATTCCTCATGAGCCCGCGCGATGCGCGGGCTTGGCTTGCGGCGGGACCGCGAAGGGCTCGGCGGACCGTTGGAAAGACCTTCCGCGCAGACTATGTTGGAAAACTACTTTCCTGTCCTTGTTTTCATCCTCGTTGGCCTGGCCTTCGGGTGTGTTCCCATCCTTCTCGGCTGGCTCGTCGCCCCGAATCGCCCCGACAGCGAAAAGCTTTCCCCGTTCGAGTGCGGCTTCGAAGCATTCGAAGATGCGCGCATGAAATTCGATGTGCGCTTCTACCTGATCGCCATCATCTTCATCCTGTTCGATCTGGAAATCGCCTTTTTGGTGCCCTGGGCGGTGATCTTCAAGGACATTGTCGCCTCCGACGCGATGCGCACATTCGGCTTCTTCGAGATGATGGTCTTCGTCGGCATCCTGGTCATTGGCTACGTCTACGCCTGGGCCAAGGGCGCGCTGGACTGGGAGTGATCGCGCCATGAGCATCGAAGGTGTCCTGGAAAAGGGCTTCGTCACCACCTCGCTGGACACCGTCATCAACTGGACGCGCACCGGCTCGATGTGGCCGATGACTTTCGGCCTCGCCTGCTGCGCCGTCGAAATGATCCATGCCGGTTGTGCGCGCTACGACCTCGACCGTTTCGGCATCGTTTTCCGGCCCAGTCCGCGCCAGTCCGACGTGATGATCGTGGCCGGCACCCTGACCAACAAGATGGCGCCGGCCCTGCGCAAGGTGTACGACCAGATGGCCGAGCCGCGCTGGGTCGTGTCGATGGGCTCCTGCGCCAACGGTGGCGGCTACTACCACTATTCCTATTCCGTCGTGCGCGGCTGCGACCGCATCGTGCCGGTCGACGTGTACGTGCCCGGCTGTCCGCCGACGGCGGAGGCGCTGCTTTACGGCCTCATCCAGCTGCAGAACAAGATCAGGCGCACGAGCACCATCGCGCGCTGAAACCGAGAACTATTGAAATGACTTCCCGGCTCGACTCGCTCTGCCAGAACCTGCAGAACATCCTTGGCGATCGCATTGCCGGCATCCGCACGGCTCTTGGCGAAGTCACCGTCGAGGTCGCTGCCGGGCACTACCTCGAGACGGCCCGCGTCCTGCGCGATCACCCCGATCTGCGCTTTGAGCAGCTGATGGACCTGACCGGTGTTGACTATTCGACGTGGGGGGATGGTGCCTGGAAGGGTCTGCGCTTCGCCGCTGTCTGCCACCTGCTGTCGGTTTCGAAGAACTGGCGGCTGCGCCTGCGCGCCTTTGCGCCGGACGACGGTTTTCCGGTGTTGCCCTCGCTGGTCGGCTTGTGGAATGGCGCCAACTGGTACGAGCGCGAGGCCTTCGACCTCTACGGCATTCTTTTCGAAGGCCATCCCGACCTGCGACGCATTCTTTCCGACTACGGCTTCGTCGGCCATCCCTTCCGCAAGGATTTCCCGATTTCCGGGCACGTCGAAATGCGCTACGACCCTGAGCAGAAGCGGGTCGTGTACCAGCCGGTGACCATCGAGCCGCGCGAGAATACGCCGCGCGTCATCCGCGAGGACAGCTACGGAGAGGGCGGCCATGGCTGAGATCCACTACACCATCAACCTTGGCTTCGGCCGCGCTGCGCGCTTAGCGTCGGCTGCGCCGACGTTAGCCTGCGCCGAAATTGATCTGCGCCGCAGTTGCACGGCC
>CAZASE010000059.1:0-14657 GCA_964487715.1 uncultured Rhodocyclaceae bacterium
CCGTCATCGCCGCCTGCACGCACAGCGGCAGGAAGGCCGGGTTGAGGTTGTTGAAGCCGCCCGGAAAAAGGTTGGTGTCCACCGGCGCCAGTTTGAAGCCGGCGTTGCGCAGGTCGACCGAGCAGTAGAACGGCGGCGTGTGCTCCTGCCACTGGGCACGGAACCACTGCTCGATGGCCGTGGCGCGGTCCAGGAAAGTGTTCTCCAGGTCGAGCAGCGGCCCGGTGAGCGCGGTAGTCAGTCTTGGGACCATGGGCCGATCTTATACCAGCCGCCGTGCGGCAAAAGGGGCGAAACCCTCGGGCAGCAGGGCGTGTTCCAGGCTGCGCTGGGCGAAAAGGAAGCGTCCGTCACAGACAAAACCCAGCTCCGACCAATCCACCGCATTGAGCAGGTCGCGCAGGCGTTCGAGCGCGGCGTCGCGGCGATGCGGAAACAGCGCCAGCACGGCGCCATCGTAATTCTTGCAGTCGTGCAGGAAAAACGGCTGCGGGTTGCGCGTCTTCTGGTTCACGTAGAGGCGCGGCGCTTCGGAAACGAAATGGCGCCGACCCCATTTCCACCAGTTCGATTCGTCAAACTTCGCCACCCGCCGCGCCAGCAGGCGCGCCTTGAACGTCTCCAGATACGCGATCGGCCCTTCGCGGTCAAGGCAGATCATGCGGCGCAGCTCGCCGCTCTGCGCCGTCTTCGAGCAGACGAAATCGGCATTGCCCAGCGCGGCGTTGGCGAATATCTCGTCGGCGCCGGAGACCGCGCCGACCTTCACCGCAAAGACGCTCGATAGCGGCACGCTGTAGATGCCGCGCGTGAGCAGGATCTGCCCGCCGGAGAGCACCATGCGCCGTCCGTCGCCGAGGCGCCGCGTCGGGTTGCCCTTTTCGAAGCGCCAGATGGCGCAATTCGGCACCACGCCGTCGAAGACGCGCGCGTCGCCAAGCTCCTGGAAATCCGTCAGCGTGCCCTGGTCGTAGAGCCAGGTGTTGAGCCGTGCCGCGCCGGTCGCCTTGAGGAAGTCGCGCGGCGTGATGAAGATCAGCTCGCCGCCCGGTGCGAGCTGGCGCACGCATTTTTCGATGAAATGCAGGTAGAGGTTGGCATGGCCATTGAGCAGGCGCGAGTGCAGATGGCGCCGCGTACCCGGCTGGATGTCGCGCGCCTTGACGTAAGGCGGGTTGCCGATGATGGTGTCGAAGCGCTCGGCCTCGGGGTAGGCGAAGAAGTCGAGGTTGAGCGCGTCCGCCGGGCAGTGGGCGGCATCCAGCTCGATCGCCGTGCAGCCGGCCACGCGTGACGAGAAGGCGCCGTCGCCGCAGGCCGGTTCGAGCACGCGGCCGCGATTGCGGCGCAGGGCGAGCATGGCGTCAACGACGGAAGGCGGCGTAAACACCTGTCCGTGGCCGGCGACATCGCGAGCGGGAACCCGGGGCATGATTGGGGAGTAGAATGTTGGGTTTTTCGCCGGCCGGCGCGGCGCGCGACCAGGATTGTCAGACAGTGCTTACCACCGCAAATATTACCATGCAGTTCGGGGCCCGGCCCCTGTTCGAAGGCATCTCCGTCAAGTTCGGCGACGGCAACCGCTACGGCTTGATCGGCGCCAACGGCTGCGGCAAGACGACGTTCATGAAGATCCTCGCCGGCGTGCTGGAGCCCTCGGGCGGCAACGTCTCGCTCGACCGTGACGAACGCATGGCCTGGCTCAGGCAGGACCAGTTCGCCCACGAGGCCACGCGCGTGCTTGACGTGGTGCTGATGGGCCACGAGCAGATGTGGGCGTGCATGAAGGAGAAGGATGCCATCTACGCCGACCCGGAGGCGAGCGAGGCGGACTACCTCCACGCCGCCGAGCTCGAGGCGAAGTTCGCCGAGTACGACGGCTACACCGCCGAGTCGCGCGCCGGCGAACTGCTGCTCGGCGCCGGCATTCCGACCGGGCAGCACGACGGCCCGATGAGCGCCGTCGCGCCCGGCTGGAAGCTGCGCGTGCTGCTGGCGCAGGCGCTGTTCTCCAACCCGGACATCCTGCTGCTCGACGAGCCGACCAACAACCTCGACATCAACACCATCCGCTGGCTGGAGCACGTGCTGAACGAACGCGGCAGCACGATGATCATCATCTCGCACGACCGCCACTTTCTCAACCAGGTGTGCACCCACATGGCGGACCTGGATTACGGCCGCCTGACGCTCTATCCGGGCAACTACGACGACTACATGGAAGCCTCGACGCAGGCGCGCCAGCAGCAGCTGAAGGACAATACCAAGGCGCGAGAGCGCGTCGCCGAACTGCAGGATTTCGTCCGCCGCTTCAGCGCCAACAAGTCGAAGGCACGCCAGGCCACGAGCCGCGCCCGGCAGATCGAGAAGATCAAGATCGAGGACATCAAGCCGTCCTCGCGCCAGTACCCGTGGATCCGCTTCGAGCCGGACGAAAGGGAAAAGCTGCATCGCCACGCCGTCGAGGTCGAAGGCCTGACGCACGGCTACGATGCCGCCAAGAATCCGCTCTTCAGGAACTTCGGCACCACCATCGAAGCCGGCGAGAAAGTGGCCATCATCGGCGAAAACGGCGTCGGCAAGACGACCCTGCTGCGCTGCCTGGCCGGCGACCTGAAACCGACTGCCGGCCGGATCAAGTGGGCGGAAAAGGCGCGGCCGGGCTACTTCGCCCAGGACCATGCCGCCGACTTCGCCGCCGACCTGCCGCTCACCGACTGGATCCGCCAGTTCACGCGCGAAGGTGACGACGAGCAGGTGGTACGCGGCACGCTCGGCCGCCTGCTCTTCTCCGGCGACGAGGTCGGCAAGTCGGTGAAAGTCATCTCCGGCGGCGAGCAGGGGCGCATGCTGTTCGGCAAGCTGATCCTGCAGCGGCCCAACGTTCTGCTGATGGACGAACCGACCAACCACCTCGACATGGAATCCATCGAATCGCTCAACACCGCGCTGGAGAAATACACCGGCACGCTGATCTTCGTTTCGCACGACCGCGAGTTCGTCTCCTCGCTCGCCACGCGCATCATCGAGATCAAGCCTGAAGGCGTGGTCGATTACCGCGGCGACTACGAAGCGTACCTGGCGAGCCAGGGCATCGAGGACTGAGATGCACGGAGGGAAGGCGCCAGCGGGCCGCTTCGGCCGCCTTTGCGCCGCGCTGCTGCGCGCCGCCGGCTGGAAGGTCGTGGTGCGCTGGCCGCCGGTTCCCAAAGTGCTGTTGATCGTCTACCCGCACACCTCCAACTGGGATTTCGTCGTCGGCATCCTGGCACGCTTTGCGGCGGAATTGCCGGCGCGCTGGGTCGGCAAGGACACGCTGTTCCGCTGGCCCTTCGGCGGGCTGTTCCGCGCGCTCGGCGGCCTGCCGGTCAACCGCCGGCAGAGCAGCGGCTTCGTCGCGCAGATGCAGCGCGAGTTCGCGCGCAGCGGGCAATTGTTCCTGGCGATTGCGCCGGAGGGCACGCGGCGCAAGACCGATCACTGGAAGTCGGGCTTCTATCGCGCCGCGCGCGCCGCCAACGTGCCGCTCGGCCTGGTATTCATCGACTACGCGCGGCGCGAGGTCGGCGTCGACATTTACCTGGACCTGAGCGGGGACGAGCCGGCGGACCTCGCCCGCATTCGTGCCGCCTACGCCGGCAAGCGCGGCCGCCGCGTCGAGCTGCAGGGCGAGATCCGTTTCAAGGATGGCACACCGCCGCGAATTGGATAGAATACGCCGCGTTTTCGCCTTCGGCCGACCCGCGCCGGAGGCGAACTGGATCGTCCCGGAGGAGCAATGAAGGACCTGTATGTTGTTCTCGGCGTGCCGCGCCACGCCGAGCGCGAGGAAATCGACGCCGCCTACGCGAAACGAGTGGCGGAAACCCAATCCGCCGCGGCCGCCGACTGCGAGACCCGGCTGGCCGAACTGAAGGAGGCCTACGCCGTGTTGTCCGACCCCGGCGCGCGGGATATCTACAACCAGTCGCTGCGCTTCGCCATCGCCCGTGCGGAAACGCCGCCGGCGCCGCTCGACGCCGGCCTCTCCCGGCGGGCGTTGGTAATGGAGGAGGAGGAGGTCGAGGCGCCGCGCCGTTTTCCGTTCATCTGGATCGGCGTCGCCATTGCCGTTGCCATCGGCGCCATGGCGTTTTCCGCCAATCGCGCCAAGGAACGGGAACGTCTGCGCATCCAGGAGGAACGGGAGATCCAGTTGCGCGTCGAGAAGGCCGACCAGGAGCGCCTGCAGCGCGAACAGGAACAGCGCGAGGCCCAGGAAGCCCGCCAGCGCCAGGCGGCGGTGGAGAGCCAGGAGCGCGCCAACCGCCAGGACGCCGAGCACGCCCTGCGCGAAGCCGACCGGCGTTACGAATCCGACCAGCGCGAGAGTGAATGGCGGCGCCAGAGCGAAGCCAACGCGGCGGCTGAAAAGGAACGCCAGGCGGAGTACCAGAAGCAGCGCGAGCAGGAACGCATCAACCGCCAGCTCGAACAGTACCGCCGGGAACTGCGCCGATGACCGCCTGCCGGTGGCTGCTTTGCGTCGCCGTGCTGGCCGCAACCGCGCTGGCCGGCTGCGCACCGGCGGACACCTTGCCGGGCAAGCTCACCCTTGCCGCCTACTATGTTCCGCCGGACATGCTGGAGAAGATGGCGGCCGGCAAGCCGCGCGATGCCTTCGGCACGAGCTGGGCCAGCCCGAACACCCTGATCGAAACGGCGAGCAACCCGCACCGGCTGGTGGTCGACTTCGAGGGCGAACTGAAAGGCGACATTGCCACGGCGGAAAACCTGTTCGAGATCACCTGGCTGATCCGCCAGGACGAGCAGAGCGGCGGGCCGCTGCAGATGGTGCGTTTCGCCAAGGAAAACCTGCAGGTGCAGGGCCACCGGGTGAAGGGTCGCGCGGTCACGCCGCCGCTTTCCTTCACCAAGCCGGACCAGGCCGCGCTGAGCGTCCAGCTGGCGCGCCATGCCGGCCTGTCGCCAACCAAGGTGACCCTGACGGTGCGCGGCGGCATGGACGGCACCTCATGGGTGCAAATGCTGCTGTCCTTCCAGTCGCTGCTGGTCGGCCTGGTCTTCCTCGGCCTGGTGCTATGGCTGCGCCGGTAGCGGGCCGGTTTCAATAGGGCCGCAGAATGCCGCTGCGCGCCTCGTCGCGGCGGCGGTCCTTCTCGGCGCGTTCACGCGCCTTTTCCTCGGCCTTCAATCGCTTGCGCTCGCGTTCCGCCGCCCGCGCCGCGCGCTTGTCCGCCTCGGCGGCACCGCGGGCCCTGCCTTCTTCGAGCTTGCGGGCCGCTTCGGCCTGCCGCTCGCCGCGCTTTTGCGCCTGATCGAGCGAGCGCTCGTGCTCGCGTGCCGCCTTCTCGGCCGTCTCGGCCTCCTTGCGCGGCGCATCGAGCGCCTTGTTCACCTGCTCGCGCTGCCGCACCTCGCGTTCGATGCGGCGCGCCTCCAGTTCAAGCCGGGCGGCGGCGGCCTTGCTTTCGTTCTGCTGCCGGCGCGCGTCATCCAGGCAAGCCGACACCAGCGTCCGCTGCCAGCAACTCACCTGGGCGTCCTTGTGCGCCGCGTCGGCCGCGGCCTTTGCCGCAGTGGCCTGTTCCTTGAGCGATCGGGCGCGCTCGAGGTGCTGCTGCTTCTCCTCGGCGGAAATCGCGACGGGCGCCGGCTCCGCCGCAGCGGCGGCCAGTGCGGCGAAGGCGGCCAGGGCAAATAGGGTTCTCATCTCGGTCGTCTCTCCGGGGTTGCGTACAATAGCGCCTTTTGTTCCGGGCCGGTTGAACGCCGGGCCGCCATTCCTCTTGATCCTCCTTCGCAATCTGACTCTCGCCCGCGCCGGCCGGCCGCTGCTCGAAGGCGTCAATCTCAGCCTGCATGTCGGCCAGAAAGTCGGCGTCACCGGCGCCAACGGCTGCGGCAAGTCCAGCCTCTTCGCCCTGTTCACCGGCGACCTGCACCAGGAGGCGGGCGACCTCGAGCTGCCGCCGCAATGGGTGATCGCCCATGTCGGGCAGGAAACGCCGGCGCTGGCCACCGGCGCCCTCGACTTCACGCTCGACGGCGACGTCGAGCTGCGGCGCATCGAGGCCGACCTGCGCGAGGCGGAGGACAAGCACGACGGCGAGGCCATCGCCCACCTGCACATGGACTACGGCAACATCGACGGCTACAGCGCCCGCGCCCGCGCCGCCGCGCTGCTGCACGGCCTCGGCTTCGCCGACGCCGATTTCGAGCGGCCGGTGGCGGAATTCTCCGGCGGCTGGCGCGTACGCCTGAATCTCGCCCAGGCGCTGATGTGCCGCTCCGACCTGCTGCTGCTCGACGAGCCGACCAACCACCTCGACCTCGACGCCGTGATCTGGCTGGAAGGCTGGCTGCGCGCCTACCGCGGCACGCTTCTGATGATCTCGCACGACCGCGACTTCCTCGACGCGGTGGTGAGCCACATCGCCCACATCGAAGGCCGGCGCCTGAAGCTGTACACCGGCAACTACAGCTTTTTCGAGCGCGCCCGCGCCGAGCAGCTGGCGCTGCAGCAGGCCATGTACGTCAAGCAGCAGCGCGAGGTCGCCCACCTGAAGAGCTACATCGAGCGCTTCCGCGCCAAGGCCACCAAGGCGCGCCAGGCGCAGAGCCGCATCAAGGCGCTGGCGCGCATGGAGGAAGTCACCGCCGCCCACGTCGACACGCCCTTCGAGTTCCGCTTCTTCGAGCCGGTCGGCAGCCCCGATCCGCTGCTGATGCTGGAAGATGCGGCGGCGGGCTACGACAGCGTCGCCATCCTCCGCGAGCTGAATCTGACCCTGCGGCCGGGCGAGCGCCTTGGCCTGCTCGGCCGCAACGGCGCCGGCAAGTCGACGCTGATCCGGCTGCTCGCCGGCGCGGCGCAGCCGCTGATGGGCGTGCGCCGCGAAGGCAAGGGGCTGAAGATCGGCTACTTCGCCCAGCACCAGCTCGAACAATTGCGCCCGGACGAGAGCCCGCTCTGGCACATGAACCACCTCGATCCGCGCACGCGCGACCAGGACTTCCGCAACTACCTCGGCGGCTTCAACTTCCACGGCGAAATGGCCACTGCGAAGGTCGGCCCCTTTTCCGGCGGCGAGAAGTCGCGCCTGGCGCTGGCGCTGCTGATCTGGCAGAAGCCCAACCTGCTGCTGCTCGACGAGCCGACCAACCATCTCGATCTGGAGATGCGCCACGCCCTGACGCTGGCGCTCTCCGAATACGAGGGCGCGATGGTGCTGGTCTCGCACGACCGCCACCTCCTGCGCACCACCTGCGACAGCTTCGGCCTGGTTTCCGACGGCGGCCTCAAGCCTTTCGACGGCGACCTCGACGACTACCGCAAGTGGCTCGACCAGCCGCAGGAAGCAAAGGCCGGGGCAAAAGTCAGTCCGCAGGAGACGGCGAAGGCGGCCGCGCCGCGCCGCGCCAGCGAGCGCAACCTGGCGCGCGAAATCGAACAGCTGGAGCGCCGCATGGCGCAGCTCAACGAGGAGAAGGCGCGCCTCGACGCGCGCCTGGCCGATCCGGCGAGCTATCAATCCCCCGACAAGGCGGCCCTGCAGAAAAGCACCGCCCGCCAGGCCGACCTGATCCGCCTGCTCGGCGAGGCCGAGGAAAAATGGCTGGCCCTGCACGAGGCGCTGGAGAATCAGCAGGCGTGAAACTCCGCTAGAATCCCCTCATCATGCACGCCCAACGCCGCTACACCCTGACCGCCGCCTGCCCCGACCGCGTCGGCATCGTCGCCCGCGTCGCCACCTTCATCGCCGACAACCGGGGCTGGATCCTCGAGACCAGCCACCACGCCGACGAGGACACGCAGCGCTACTTCATGCGCATCGAGATCAAGGCTGACTCGCTGCCCTTCGACCTCGCCGAGTTCCGCCGCCGCTTCCAGCCCATCGCCGACGCGTTCAGCATGGACTGGCGCATCGCGGATTCGGCGGAGAAGAAGCGCCTGGTGGTCCTCGTCTCGCAGCAGGAGCACTGCCTCTACGACCTGCTGGCGCGCTGGCAGTCGAAGGAGCTCGACGTCGAGATCCCCTGCGTGATCTCCAACCACGAAACCTTCCGCGGCTTCGTCGAATGGCACGGCATCCCCTTCCATCACGTTCCGGTGACGGCCGAGAACAGGCACGAGGCCAATGCCGAGATGACGCGCCTGTTCGAAGCTGCGCGCGGCGACGTCATGGTGCTGGCGCGCTACATGCAGATCCTGCCGCCGGAGCTGTGCGAGAAGTACCCGGGACGGATCATCAACATCCACCATTCCTTCCTGCCGTCCTTCGTCGGCGCCAAGCCCTACCACCAGGCCTACCGGCGCGGCGTCAAGCTGATCGGCGCCACCTGCCACTTCGTCACGGCCGAACTCGACGCCGGCCCGATCATCGAGCAGGACACCGTGCGCATCGATCACGGCGACACCGTGGAAGACCTGGTGCGCTACGGCAAGGACATCGAGAAGGCGGTGCTGGCGCGCGGCCTGCGCTACCACGTCGAGGACCGCGTGCTGGTGAACGGCAACCGCACGGTGGTGTTCCGCTAAAAAAACGGGCGCCGAGGCGCCCGCAAGAACTTCCAGGGAGGAAGCAAGGCTCAGTAGTGGTAGGCGCTTTCACCGTGCGAGGTGATGTCCAGGCCCTCGCGCTCTTCCTCTTCGGGCACGCGCAGGCCAATCACGATATCGACGATCTTGAAGGCAACCAGCGCCACCACGCCCGACCAGAGGACGGTCGTGCCGACGGCGGTGAGCTGGACGATGACTTGATCCACGATGTCGAAATCAACCATCTTGCCGGTCACGTAGTCGGTTATGCCGTAGCCGCCCATTTTCTGCGAAGCAAACACGCCGGTCAGCGTGGCGCCGAGGATGCCGCCGACGCCGTGCACACCGAAGACGTCGAGCGAGTCATCGGCGCGCAGCAGGCGCTTCAGGCCATTCACGCCCCACAGGCAGACCACGCCGGCGAGCAGGCCGATGACGATCGCCCCCATCACGCCGACGAAGCCGCAGGCCGGGGTGATCGCCACCAGGCCGGCGACGGCACCCGAAGCGGCGCCGAGCATGGAGGGCTTGCCCTTCAGCATCCACTCCGCCAGCATCCAGGACAGCGTCGCGCAGGCGGTGGCCACCCAGGTATTGACGAAAGCCAGCGCCGCCGTGCCGTTGGCTTCAAGCGCCGAGCCGGCGTTGAAGCCGAACCAGCCGAACCACAGCAGCGAGGCGCCGATCATGGTCGTCGTCAGCGAGTGCGGCGCCATCGATTCGCGGCCGTAGCCCAGGCGCTTGCCGGCCAGATAGGCGCCGACCAGGCCGGCCACCGCCGCGTTGATGTGCACCACCGTGCCGCCGGCGAAGTCCAGCGCACCCTTCTGGAACAGCCAGCCGCCCTTGGCGGTTTCGGTCGCCAGCGTTGCCGCGTCGGCGATGGCGTCCGGACCGGTCCAGAACCACACCATGTGCGCGATCGGCACATAGGCGAAGGTGAACCACAGCGCGACGAAGGCCAGGACGGCGGAGAACTTGAGGCGTTCGGCAAAGGCGCCGACGATCAGCCCGCAGGTAATCGCCGCGAAGGCGCCCTGGAAGGCGACGTAGATCAGTTCCGGCAGGACGACGCCCTTGCTGAAGGTCGCCGCGATCGAATCCGGCGTGACGCCCCTGAGGAACAGCTTGTCGAGGTTGCCGAAGAAGGCGCCGCCCTCGTTGAAGGCGAGACTGTAGCCGTACACGACCCACAGCACGCTGATGAGTGAGAACACGATGAACACCTGCATCAGCACCGAAAGCATGTTCTTGGCGCGCACCAGTCCGCCGTAGAACATCGCCAGGCCGGGAATCGACATCAGGATGACGAAGGCCGTGGCGACCAGCAGCCAGGCCGTGTCGCCTTTGTTGGGTACGGCTGCCGGAGCAGGTGCCGCCGCCGGTGCGGTGGCCGCCGGCGCTGCCGCGACGGCAGCGGCGGGGGTGGCCGCCGGTGCCGCCTTCTCCTCGGCCAGCGCGCTGCCGCCCAGGCCCAGGGTGCAAGCCGTCAGCAGGATTGCGAAGAGTTTTTTGCCTACGGCAGGCCATCCGCTCACGCGGACGCGAGCCTTTGCCGAATCGTCGCTGCGCTTCGTTGTCATGGTGTTCTCCCTTAGAGTGCGTCCACGCCGGTCTCGCCGGTGCGGATGCGGATGACCTGATCGAGCGAGTAGACGAAGATCTTGCCGTCGCCGATCTTGCCGGTACTGGCCGACTTCTCGATGGCTTCCAGCACCTGTTCGAGCAACTCATTCTTGACGGCGGCCTCAACCTTGACCTTGGGCAGGAAGTCGACCACGTATTCGGCGCCGCGATACAGTTCGGTGTGGCCCTTCTGCCGGCCGAAACCCTTGACTTCGGTGACGGTGATGCCCGAGACGCCCACCGCGGCCAGCGCCTCGCGCACCTCGTCAAGCTTGAACGGCTTGATGATTGCGGTTACCAGTTTCATGTTGTGCTCCTTGCTTTCGCGCGATCAGAAGGATTTGGTGACGGATAGCACCAGCGTCGCTTCGCCCACCTTCTTGTAGCTGGTCGGCGAGCCCGGCTCGGTGACGGTGTACCAGCCTTTCTTGGCGTTGGTATCGACATAGGCGGCGCCGAGCACCCAGCCGTTCAGGTCGTAGCTAACGCCGAGCTTCCAGTCGGTGTAGTTCAGCTTGCCGTAGTGGCGGACGGACTGATGGCCGATGTGGCCGACGAGCGTCAGCTTGTCGTTGATCGGGTAGTTGGCGGTGAAGTCCAGGTAGCCCGAACCGCGCGAGTTGCCCGGCGCGGCGGCGAAGCAGTCGGTGGCATCGCCGCTCAATCCGCTCTGGCAGGCGGCGCCGTAGGTGTTGTTCTTGACGCCGAAAAAGTCGGACAGCGTGTGCGAATACTTCAGGCTCATCCATTTGTAGCTCAGCGCCGCATACAGCTCGGTGTTGTTGAACTTGTCCTTGGTCGCGACGTTGTAGTACGCGCCCGGGTACCAGTAGTAGAGCAGGCCGACGTCGAAGCCGAGGTCGCCACTGAGGGTGCCCTTGTAGCCGCCGTAGAAATCCCACTCCAGGCCGGCACCGTTCGGATACATGTTGCCGCTGACACTGGAGGCCCAGGTGCCGAGGTAGAAGCCGCTGGCATGCGCGTAGTCGATGCCGCCCTGCACCGCCGGCAATTTGTAGGTTTGCGAGATGCCGCGGAAACGGTAATCGGTGACGAGGGCGAGATTGCCCGTCAGGGCCGGCGGCGTGGCGGGTTCGGCAGCGGCAGCCGGCGCCTGGGCGCGCGCACCGGCGGACGCGAGAAACAAGGCGGTCAGGGCAGTCGCTAGAGCGGTCTTGCGCATGGTCTTCTCCAAAGAAAGTGGCGGACAAAGGGATTCCGCTCGTCTCTTTGCATGTACCGTGCCAGGGCATCTTGCTGCGTCAAACCAATGAGTTACACGACATCGACGGCCACCGATCGGCGTCCTTGCACCGTTTCGTTGCGGGCCGCGCCGGCGCCGCACCGATCTGGTGCGGTCGGCCCGGGTCCCGGCGGGCGGGCCGCCGCAGCCACAACCGGCTTGACGTTTAGTTCTAATACGTACTATTATAGTCCGCGTTAGAACTAAATGGACCCGCCGCCTTGCCGCGCGAACCCTTCCTGCCCATGCTGCGAGAACTGGCCCGCTGCTACCAGGCCTTCGAGGCCTACTCCGGCGCCCACGTGCGCGGCCTCGGCCTGACGCCGGCGCAGTTCGACATCGTCGCCACGCTCGGCAACACGCCGGGCATGAGCTTCAAGGAATTGGGCGACAGGACGCTGATCACCAAGGGCACGCTGACCGGCGTCGTCGACCGCCTGGAAGCGCAGCGGCTGGTGCGCCGTAGCGCCTCGCCCGAGGACGGCCGCAGCATGATCGTCAGCCTGACGCCGGCCGGCGTGCGCCTGTTCGAAAAAGCCTTCGCCGCCCACCTCGAGCACCTGGGCCGGGCGCTCGGCGGCCTCGCCCCGGCGCAGCTGCAGCGCTTCGAAGCCGCACTGCGCAGCCTGCGCGAAACCTTCGAGTCGGCGCCGGGTACGGAACCTTCCTCCACCATCGCCGGTCGCAGCAAGGCCCGGCGCAAGTAAGAAACAAGAAACGACCATGCCTGCATTCCCCGCTACCTACACCCGCACCGCCATCGCCCTGCACTGGCTGATCGCCGTGCTCATCTTCAGCGCCTTCCCGCTCGGCGTGTACATGGCCGACCTGCCGTTCTCGCCCTCGCGGCTGAAGCTCTACTCGTACCACAAGTGGATCGGCGTCACGGTGTTCCTGCTGGCGCTGGCCCGGCTGGCCTGGCGCTGGAAACACCCCGCCCCGCCGCCGCCTGCCGGCCTGCCGGCCTGGCAGCGCATCGCTTCCGTCGCCACCCACCACCTGCTCTATGTGCTGATCCTCGCCGTGCCGGTTTCCGGCTGGCTGATGAGCTCGGCCAAGGGTTTCCAGACGGTGTATCTGGGAATGATCCCGCTGCCCGACCTGTTAACCAAGGACAAGGCGCTCGGCGACATGCTGACGACGGCGCACCAGGTCCTCAATTTCAGCATGGCGGCCCTGGTCATCACGCACCTGACCGCCGCGCTCAAGCACTTCTTCGTCGATCGCGACGAGGTGCTCGGCCGCATGATCCCCCTCCTCGACAGAAAGAAACGGACATGAAGAAAACCGCAACCGCCCTGGCGCTCGGCGCCGCCCTGCTCGCCCCCTTCGTTGCCCCCGCCCTCGCCCAGGTCGATGCGGCAAAAAGCAGCGTTGTCGCCGTCTCGAAGCAGATGGGCGTGCCGGTCGAGGGCAAGTTCAAGCGCTTTTCCGCGCAGGTCAGCTTCGACCCGGCCAAACCGGCGGAAGGAAAGGCCAGTGTCGAGATCGACATCGCCAGCTTCGACCTCGGCGCCGACGACTTCAACCGCGAGACGGTGAAGCCGGAATGGTTCAGCGCCGCCAAGTTCCCCAAGGCCACCTTTGCCACCAGCGCCATCAAGCCGGCCGGCGCCGGCAAGTTCGAAGCCGCCGGCAAGCTCACCATCAAGGGCATCACGCGCGACATCGTCGCCCCGGTGAGCTTCAAGGCCGAAGGCGGCCAGCAGGTCTTTGAAGGCGTGCTGCCGATCAAGCGCCTGCAGTTCAACATTGGCGAAGGCGAATGGAAAGACACCTCGACCGTCGCCGACGACGTGCAGATCAAGTTCCGCATCGTCACCGCGAAGAAATGATTTCCCCCAGCCCCATCAACCCGCAACAAGGAGATGACAGCATGAAACTGAAAGCCCTCGCCGCCGCCCTGTCGGCACTGACTTTTGCACCGGCCTTCGCACAGACCTACAACGTCGAGCCGAATCACACCTACCCGAGCTTCGAGGCCGGCCACTTCGGCATCTCGGTCTGGCGCGGCAAGTTCAACAAGACCTCGGGCAGCGTCACGCTCGACCGCGCCGGCAAGAGCGGCACGGTGGACATCGCGGTCGACCCGGCCTCGATCAACTTCGGCCACGCCAAGATGGAGGAGCATGCGCGCACCAAGGACTGGTTCAACGTCGAGGCCTTCCCCAAGATCACCTACAAGGGCAAGATCAGCCAGTGGAACGGCGACGCCCCGGCCGCCGTCGAGGGCGAGATGACGCTCCTCGGCGTCACCAAGCCGCTCAACCTCGCCATCAACTCCTTCAAGTGCATCCAGCACCCGATGCTCAAGCGCGAAGTCTGCGGCGCCGACGCCTCGGGCAGCTTCAAGCGCTCCGACTTCGGCATGAAGTACGGCCTGCCCGCCCACGGCGACGACATGAAGGTGGCGATCCAGATCGAGGCCATCAAGGCCGACTGAGCCGCCGTTCCCGCCGTTCCCTCCCTTCTCCCCGTCCAGCGAGAGAGCCGCCCAGACTCCCCCTCCCCCCGCCTGCGGGGAAACGGCCACCCACCCCCCTCCCCCTGGGGAGAGGGTCGGGGTGAGGGGCCCGCAATTGTCATTGGCATGACCGCTTGATATGCTGCGCCCAACAGCCTGTCGGAGCCGCGGCCATGACAAGAAGAATCCATCTGGAGAGTGGGCACCCCTGGCGCAGCCAAGGCGGCCGCCTGCATGAGTTGCCCGGGGCGCTCCCGAATGCCCCATCCGCCGACGCCGCGCCGCTCCTGCGCAGCCAGATCGTCAAGAAGATCCAGCCGCACCAGAATGGCGCGCGCCGGTTAAGCACGCGTTTCGCCGAGCGTCTGGTCTGCGTTCGCTACCGCACCGATCCGGAAACCGGGAGACGCTTCACCACCGTCGAGATCCTGGTCGATGAGCGCGCTCCGACGGCACCCACTGCCAACAATCGCCCCACGCACCAGCTCATCCGCATCGGCTGGGGCGAAGGCGATTTGCGCGAAGCCATCAAAGCACACGGCGGGACCTGGGTGCGCGACAGGAAACTCTGGAGGGTATCGACAGAAGTCATCCGGCGCCTGAAACTGGGGAAACGGGTCATACCGGAAAATGCCTAGATATGGATACCTCACGGTTGCCATATTTAGACACTTGTATCCATATTTGGATGCTTGTATCCAATAGTGGCTACCTACTAATGACGTCTACTTCACGTTGAACTAAACCGCTGACGCGGTGGTGGCGCGAGTCACCGCCGCGTT
>CAZASE010000060.1:0-14529 GCA_964487715.1 uncultured Rhodocyclaceae bacterium
CGGGCGCCGCTGCCGGCGCCGTGGCGGCCGGTGCCGCGGCCGCACCCAGCTCGCCGGCAATCGCGCGCTTGAGGTCGGCGATCAGTCCGGCATCGGCGGCATGCGGCTGCTCGCCGCGTTCAAGGAAATGGAACATCTCGCGCACGGTGCCGGTGGCCGCCATGATCGGGTCCATCACCTCCGGCGTGATTTCGATCTCGCCGTTGCGCAGCTTGTCGAAGAGGTTTTCCGTGAGATGGCAGAGCGTCACCAGTTCGGTGGCGTTGAGGAAGCCGCCGCCGCCCTTGATCGTGTGGAAACCGCGGAAGATGTCGTTGAGCAGGCCGCGGTCGTGCGGATTCTTCTCCAGTTCGACCAGCTTGTTGTCCACCCCGGACAGGAGATCGGTCGCCTCGACCAGGAAATCCTGCAGCATGTCCTCCATCCCGCCAAAATCGCTCATTTCCGCTCGCTCCCTAGAATCCCAGGCTTTCCAGCAGGTCGTCCACCTGCTCCTGATTCGCCACCACGTCGGTGCGTCCCTGCGCATCCATGACCGGGCCGTTGAGCAGGCCTTCCGGCGTCTCGACCTTGATGTTGGCGGGCATCGACTCGATCAGCACCTGCAGCAGCTGCGACTCCAGGCTCTGCGCCAGGTCGACGATCTTCTTGATGACCTGGCCGGTGAGGTCCTGGAAGTCCTGCGCCATCATGATTTCCATCAACTGCGCGTTGGTGGCGGCGGTCTGGGCGGGCACCTGGCCCAGCCAGGCGCGCGTATCGCCGGCCAGCACCTTGAACTCCTCGACCGACAGGTCGCCGCCGACGAGGCGGTCCCAGCGGCCGCCCAGGCCGGCGGCCTGCGCCTGCAGCTTCTCCTGGATCGGCCGCGCGATATCGGTGGCGTTGAGGACGCGGCTGGCCGCCTGCTCGGTCATCTGCGCCACGTAGGCGAGGCGCTGGCGCGCGTCGGGAATCGCCTTTGCCGCCTCTTCGAGGGCCTGGTCGTAACCGAGCTGGCGCAGCGTGTCGTGCAGCTGCCGCGTCATGTGGCCGAGGCGCTGGTACACCTGTTCGCCCGACGAAGCATCCTTCGCCGCGCCGGCCGCCGCCGGCTCGGCCGCCTCGGCGCGGACCGGTGCCTTGACGGCAACGCTGTCAAAGAGCGCTTCCAGCTCCGGCGTGTCGCTGGTGGCGGCGGTGCCGCCGACCACCTCGACGTGCGGCTGCCGCGCCGGCGGCTGGGCGGCGATGCTGTCGAACAGCGCCTGCAGGTCATCGGAGTCGCCCGAATCGTCCATTCTGAAACGTTTCATGTCTTTCTCCCGTTCTGATCCGGGGCGGCCTCAGGCCGCCTCCTTCTCCAGCCGCTCGAAGATCTTGTTGAGCTTTTCGCTCAATGTCGCCGCCGTGAAGGGCTTGACGATGTAGCCGCTGGCGCCGGCCTGCGCCGCGGCGACGATGTTCTCCTTCTTCGCCTCGGCGGTAATCATCAGCACCGGCAGGTGCTTCAGTTGCGGGTTGGCGCGGATCTGCTGCAGCAGCGTGAGCCCGTCCATGTTCGGCATGTTCCAGTCGGTAACGACGAAATCGAAGTTTTCGTTGTTCAGCTTGGCCAGCGCGATGGCACCGTCCTCCGCCTCGTCGGCGTTGAGGAAGCCGAGCTCCTTGAGCAGGTTGCGCACGATGCGGCGCATGGTCGAGAAATCGTCTACTACGAGGAAGCGCATTTTCATGTCCGGCATGGTGTTCTCCTGTCTTCTACTGTCATTCCTTGCGCGCCTGCGCCCGCGCCAGCAGCGGGCGGAGCACCTCGGAGAGAATCTCCGCATCGAACTTCGCCACGTAGGCATCCACCCCGACGCTCTTGCCCATGGCGCGATTGGCTTCCGAAGACAGCGACGAATGCATGACAACCGGAATGCCGTTGAAGCGCGGGTCGCTCTTGATGTGGCGGGTCAGCACATAGCCGTCCATCTCCGGCATTTCCGCATCCACCAGGATGACGTCCAGCTCGTCGCGCACGCTGGCGCCGACCTGCTGCGCGTGCGATGCCATGCCGGAGAGGCGCGTCCACGCCTCCTGGCCGTTCAGCGCATGCTTGTGCTTGATGCCCATCTGGTCGAGCACCTCGGTGATCTTCTTGCGCGCCACCGAGGAATCGTCCACGAAGAATATGTTGTGCTCGACGTTGTCCTGCACCGGTGCGACGTCGGCCACCGGCGGCTCGCCGAAAGTCGAGGCCATGATCTGCTCGACATCGAGGATCGACACCAGGCGGCCGGCCTGCCCGGCGCCCGAATCCGCCGGCAGCTCGGTGATCGCCGTGATGTAGCTCTGGCTCGACGAGGTCAGCCCCTCCGGCGCACGGACTTTTTCCCAGTCGACGCGGATGATGCGGTCGACGCCGTGCACCAGGAAGCCGAGGATGCGCTTGTTGTACTCGGTCACCATCATGGTGCCGCCGCGCTCCTGCGAGGCGCCCGGCAGGGCCAGCACGCGGCCGAGCTCGACCACCGGAATGACGTTGCCGCGCAGCGAGATCAGGCCTTCGACGCCGGGCGGCATGTTCGGCGAGCGGGTGATCGACGGCGTGCGCGTCACCTCCCGCACCTTGAATACGTTGATGCCGAAGATCTCGCTGGTGCCGAGCGAGAACAGCAGGATTTCCATGCGGTTCGAGCCCGCCAGCTTGGTGCGGGCATCGACGTTTTCCAGCAGCGACTTGTCGGTCCGATCCATGTTCATGCCTCCCGCCGGGCCGCCCCAAGGGTGGCATGCACCCCCTCGGGGGGCAGCGAACGTATGTGAGCGTGGGGGCACATCCATGCCTCCCGCCGGGCCGCCCCAAGGGAGGCATGCGCCCCCTCGGGGGGCAGCGAACGTATGTGAGCGTGGGGGTCCATTCCTGCCTCCGTTCAGGCCGCGGCGCGGACCGGCACCGGCTGCAGCAGCCGGGTGATGGTCGCGGCGAGCAGCTGCGGTTCGAATTTCGAGACGTATTCATCGACGCCGACCGAGCGGCCGAGCTGCTGGTTGGACATGCCGGAGAGCGAGGAATGCATCAGCACCGGGATGCCGGCAAAGCGCGCATCGGTCTTGATCTGCTTGGTCAGCATGTAGCCGTCGGTTTCCGGCATCTCGATGTCGGTCAGCACCAGGCTGACGACTTCGCACACCGGCCGGCCGAGCGACTCGGCGTAGCGCGCCAGTTTCTCCAGTTCTTCCCAGGCCTGGCGGCCGTTGATCGCGGCGACGAACTTGATGCCCATGTGTTCAAGCGTCGTCTGCACCTGCTTGCGCGCCACCGAGGAATCGTCGGCGAAGACAACCAGCGCATCGCTGCGGCCGATCGGCCTGATGTCGCGGAAAATCAGCTCGTTGTCGAACTGGGTCGTCTCCGAGAGCACGCGCTCGACATCGAGCAGCATCACCAGGCGGCCGTCCGGCAGCTCGGTGATGGCGGTGACCAGGCCGCCCATGCCGGCCGCCAGCATGTCCGGCGGCACTTTCATCTGCGCCCAGTCGAGGCGCAGGATGGTGTCCACCGCATCGACGAGGAAGCCCTGGGTGTGGCCGTTGTACTCGGTGACGATCATGATTTCACGCGGGTGCGACGAATCGACATGGGCGTACTGGCCGAGGTCGATCACCGGCACCAGCAAGCCGCGCAGGCTGACCATGCCCTTGACCGCCTCGGGCATTTCCGGCGCGGCGGTGATCGGTGGCGTGCGCATCACCTCGCGCACCTTGAAGACGTTGATGCCGAAGGTTTCCTTGCGGCCGGTGCGGCTGTCGGTGCCGAGCGAGAAGAGCAGCAGTTCGAGCTTGTTGGTGCCGGCCAGCTTGGCGCGTGCATCGATGTTCTTCAGCAATTCGGACATGGTGTCGATGCCTCCTTGACGCTGTCTCTTCGACTGGTAGCGGGGCCTGCCGCCCCGTGAGCTAGTTAATCTATCGGCCGCCCGGCGGCTTTCTTGAGCGCCCGCGACCGATGCTGCAACACGTTGTTTACAAGAGCTGTTTGGCACCCAGCCGGGTGTTGCACGCAGATCGGACCATCTGGAACCCCCACTTCGTCGTCCCCGCGAACGCGGGGACCCATGGCAACCAACCGGATCGTCATTCCGGCGAACGCCGGAATCCAGAACGGCCGTTGCGGAAACGCGAGCCGTATCCCGGATACCGGCGTTCGCCGGTATGACAATTTCGGAGCCGACAGGATGTCATGCCTGGTTTCGTTGGTAGACATGGTCAGTATCCTGGTTAGCCATGGGAGTCAGCCATGCTTGCGCCTCCTACTCGATGCCATGGCGCAGCAACCGGATCGTCATTCCGGCGAACGCCGGAATCCAGAACGGCCGTTCCGAAAACGTGAGCCGTATCCTGGACGCCGGCGTTCGCCGGTATGACGAGGTCGGAGCAGACGGGATGTCATGCCGGGTCTCGTTGGTAATCAAGAGAATGCAAAGCCAAACGAGCGGGCGTGCCGGGGACGGGCAGGGGCGCTGGCGAAGCTTCCACGATGCACGCACCCCACACGCCGCCCCTGAGCCCCGCACATCTCAAACGCGGAAATGGCTGACGGCGGCGCGGGTGCCGGCGGCGAGCTGCTCCATGCGTTCCGCCGTATCCGCCGCCTCGCGCGTCGCCGCGCTGTTCTCCTCCGACATCTGGGCGATGCGCTCGACGTTGGCGGCAATGTCGTTGCTCGCCACGCCCTGTTCCTTCAGGGCATTCGAGATGTCGTTCACCGCCGCGACGACGCGCTGCGCGCCGTCGCTGATGCCGAGCATCGACGCGCTGGCCTTCTGCGCCAGACCGACGCCGCCCTCGACGCGCGCCACCGCCGCCTGCATGGTGCCGACGGCGGCGTGGGCGCTCGTCTGCACCGCTTCGATCATGCCGCTGATCTCGGTCGTCGCCTGCGCCGTGCGCTCGGCCAGCTTCCTCACCTCGTCGGCCACCACGGCAAAGCCGCGCCCCTGCTCGCCGGCGCGTGCCGCCTCGATGGCGGCATTCAGCGCCAGCAGGTTGGTCTGCTCGGCCACGTCCTTGATCACCTGGACAATCCCGGAAATCCGCTGCGAGCTCTCGCCCATCGCCGCGATGGTGCCAGCCGCCTCGCCAACGGTGGCGGAGATGCGCTGCATTTCGCTTACGGTGTCCTGGATGACGCGGTTGCCCTCCTGCGACAGCCCGCCGGTCTGCGAGGTGACGCCGTGCGCCTCGCGCGCGCTGTCGGCGACGTGATTGATGCTGACGGTCATTTCCTCCACCGCCGCCGCCATCGACGAGGCGGATTCGCTCTGGTGCGCCGTGGCGGTGGCGACCTGCGCCGATGCGGCGGCGAGCTGCTGCGCCGCCGAGGCGACGCCCTCGGCGTTGTCCTTCAGGTCGGACACCATTTTGCGCAGGCCGAGCTGCATGTCCCTGAGGGACCTCAGCAGCACACCCATCTCGTCGCGGCGGTCGTCCGGGACGGAAACCGTCAGGTTGCCGCCGGCGATCTCGCGTGCAATGTCCTGCGTCTGCGCCAGCGGCTTCTGCACCGAGCCGCGGATTACCCAGGTCGCGACGCCGAAACCGGCCAGCAGGCCAAGGAGGATCAGCCCGATCGCCGTGTTGCGGATGCCGGCGTAGGCCGCCTCCCCCTGCTCGTACTCGCGCTTGGCGACATCGAGCTGCACCAGCACCAGCTTGGAGAAGGATTCGGACACCGGATCGATGGCCGTATACAGCTCGTGGGCGGCGAAAGCGGCGATCTCCGCCGACTTCGTCTCGCGCAGCAGCGTCTTCAGCTTCGCGACGGTAACGTCGGCCACTTTCATGCGCGGCTCGATCTCCGCCACCAGCCTTTTCTCCTCGTCGACCAGCACGGTGCCCAGATAGGCCTTCCACCGCTCGGCGATCAGCTTCTCCGCCTGCTCGACGCCGGCGAGGCCTTCCTGAGGGCTCATGCCGTTATTGCGCACCTTGTGCGTGGTATCGACGATGTTCACGGCATAGGCGTCGGCGATGTCCTTGATGTCGCGCAGCGGCACGACGCGGTCGTTGTAGACAGTCTCGAGGCCGCCGACGGTCACTTTCATGCCGTACAGGCCCATGCCGCCGACGACGGCCGACAGGGCCAGCAGCAGCCCGACGAGCAGATACAGCTTGCTTGCTATCTTCATGGCTCCTCCAGACAGGTAGTTCCGCCCCTGCCAAAGATCGGAAGGGATCAACGGATAACGGCGGCCGGAACGCTAACTTTAGTGATACGCCGGCGTTGTTCCGCAAATCCCGGCCGCAGCCTGTCCTACACCCTGAACACGGCCACCGCCTGGCGGGTGTCGGCGGCGAGTCGTTCCAGCTGCTGCGCCGTATCCGCCGCCTCGCGCGTCGCCGCGCTGTTCTCCTCCGACATCTGGGCGATGCGCTCGACGTTGGCGGCAATGTCGTTGCTCGCCACGCCCTGTTCCTTCAGGGCATTCGAGATGTCGTTCACCGCCGCGACGACGCGCTGCGCGCCGTCGCTGATGCCGAGCATCGACGCGCTGGCCTTCTGCGCCAGACCGACGCCGCCCTCGACGCGCGCCACCGCCGCCTGCATGGTGCCGACGGCGGCGTGGGCGCTCGTCTGCACCGCTTCGATCATGCCGCTGATCTCGGTCGTCGCCTGCGCCGTGCGCTCGGCCAGCTTCCTCACCTCGTCGGCCACCACGGCAAAGCCGCGCCCCTGCTCGCCGGCGCGTGCCGCCTCGATGGCGGCATTCAGCGCCAGCAGGTTGGTCTGCTCGGCCACGTCCTTGATCACCTGGACAATCCCGGAAATCCGCTGCGAGCTCTCGCCCATCGCCGCGATGGTGCCGGCCGCCTCGCCAACCGTGACGGAAATGCGCTGCATTTCGCTCACGGTGTCCTGGATGACGCGGTTGCCCTCCTGCGACAGCCCGCCAGTCTGCGAGGTGACGCCGTGCGCCTCGCGCGCACTGTCGGCGACGTGATTGATGCTGACGGTCATTTCTTCCACCGCCGCCGCCATCGACGAAGCGGATTCGCTCTGCTGCGCCGCGGCGGTGGCGACCTGCGCCGATGCGGCGGCGAGCTGCTGCGCCGCCGACGCCACGCCCTCGGCGTTGTCCTTCAGGTCCGACACCATGCGGCGCAGGCCGAGCTGCATCTTCTGCGTCGCCGCCATCAGGCTGCGGCTGTCGCCCGGCCTGACCACGATGTCCGCCGTCAGGTCGCCGGCGGCGATGCGCTCGACGACCGCCTTGGCGGCAGCCGGTTCGCCGCCCAGCGGCCCGGTGACGGAACGGATGATCCAGGCGGCGATGGCGGCGGCGAGAAGCAGCGCGGCGCCGGCGAGCGCGAGCATGCCGGTGCGCGCCGAGCGGTAGCCGTCCGCGGCGGCCTTGCCGGTCTCGTCCATCAGCTCGGCCTGGAACGCGATCAGCGCATTCACGCGCTGGCGGTACTCCACCGCCGTCTTGCGGAACGCCCCGCCGACGAAGACGCGCGCCTCTTCCGCGCGGCCGTCATCCACCAGCTTGATGAGCTGCTCCTGCTCGGCGATGTACTGCGCGCGACTTTCGAGGATCAGCTGAAACAGTTCCCGGCCGCGCGGCTGGTCGAGCGCCGGCTTGAGCGACTCCCACGCCTTGCCGATGGCGGCACGGCCGCCGAGGATGCGTTCGCGTGCCTCCTGGCGCGGCTCCTTCGCCGCCGCCAGCACCAGGTCGCGCGCGCCCTGGTCGATGGCGTTGACGCCGGCGAGACCTTGCTGCAACAGGACGACCTTCGGCCACTTGTTGCCGACGATGTTGTCAACCGAGCCATTGATGGCCGCCAGGCGGTCGATGCCAAGGACGGACACGCCCAGCAGCAACAGCAGCAGGCTGCCGAAGCCGAGCGCCAGGCGTTTTGCAACGGTAAGTTCAAAGGCCATGATCTTCTCCTCTAGCGAAATCGGGCAGATACATATCTCCGCGCCGCAGCGGCCGGCGGACGGGAACCAAGGGTCTTGCTGGAAATCGCCGGGCAGGATCGTGGCCCGGGCGAGCGAGCCGGGATGCACTGGCCGCTGCGGATTGCCGCGCCGCATCACGTTCAAGCCGGGGTGAGGGGGCGGGTTGTGCTTTCAGGTATCGGCGCGAAAATCAGGAACTTGAGGGGTTTGGCGTGCCGGTTGTCATGGGCGGTCCGGCGGCCCCCGGCGGGCAGGAGCGGAACCGACGGTTGCAACCGTCGGTCGCCGGTCAGCCGTGTCCGGCGGCGGGCCGGGGCGGGCCGTCCAGCGTGAAGTAGAACGTCGCCCCCTCGTCCGGCGCGGATTCGGCCCAGACGCGGCCGCCGTGCAGGCCGATGATGCGCCGTACCATGGCCAGGCCGATGCCGTTGCCGGCGAACTCCTGTGTCGTGTGCAGGCGCTGGAAGGCGCCGAACAGCTTGTCGGCGTAGCGCATGTCGAAGCCGGCGCCGTCGTCGCGCACGTAAAACACCGTTTCGCCGTCCGGCGCATCGGCGCGGCAGCCGAAGGCGATGTGCGCCGGATCGCGCTGCGCGGAAAACTTCCAGGCGTTGCCGAGCAGGTTTTCCAGCACGTCGCGCAGCAAGGTCGCGTCGCCGCTTGCCAGCAGGCCCGCGCCGATCTCCACCTGCACCGCCCTTGAGGGCGCGGCGGCCGCCAGTTCGTCGAGGACCGAGCGCGCCATCGCGCCCAGATCGAGCGCCTCGCGGCGGATTTCGCTGCGCGCCATGCGCGACAGGTCGAGCAGGTCGTCCATCAGGCTGCCCATGCGCAGGCTGGCGCGGCGGATGCGCCCCATGTATTCGAGCGATTCGCCCTTGCCGCAGTCCTGGCAGTTCTCTTCCATCAGGCTGGCAAAGCCGTTGATGCCGCGCAGCGGCGCGCGCAGGTCGTGGGCGATCGAGTAGCTGAAGGCCTCCAGCTCGCGGTTCGATTCGGTCAGCTGGCGCGTGCGTTCGGCGACGCGCCGCTCCAGTTCGGCATTCAGGCCAAGCCGCTCCGCCTCGGCCTGCTTGCGCGCCGTGATGTCCTCCTTGACGGCAACGAAATGCGTGATGCGCCCGGCGTCGTCCTTCAGTGGCGCGATGCGCGTGTCCTCCCAGAACAGCTCGCCATTCTTTTTTCGATTGCGCAGCTCGCCGCGCCATTCCCGGCCGGCACGCAGGCACAGCCACATCTCGGCAAAAACCTGCGGCGGCGTCTCGCCCGACTTGAGCAGGCTGGGCGAGCGGCCGAGCACCTCCGCCGCCGCATAGCCGGTGATCTCGCTGAATTTCGGATTGACGTATTCGATCGTTCCGGCGACATCGGTAATCACCACCGATATCGGCGCCTGCTCGGTCACCAGGGCGAACTTGCGCAGTCGCTGCTCGCGCCGTGCGAGTTCCGCCGCGTTGCCAGCGAGCTGCCGCAGGTCGCCCTCGATGGTCGCTGCCATGGCATCGAAGGCCACCGCCAGCTGGCCGATTTCGTCGCGCGAACGAAAACCGCTGCGCAGCCCGTGCTGCCCCTCGGCGAAAGCGCGACTGAGAGCGGCCAGCCGGCGCAGCGGATGGACAACGCGCAGGCGGACCAGCAGCAGCACGGCGACGAAGATGCTCAGGTCGAGCAGCCCGAGACGCAGCAGGATCGCCAGCGTCCGGCTTTCGGCCTCCTCGGCCTCGCGCGTCAGGGCTGCGGCCAGGGTGTCGGCGGTGTCGAAGAGCCGCGTGCCTTCGCCATGCAGGGCGTCGAGGTGCCCGCGCGCATCGACACCACGCGCCGCGTCGGCCAGCGCCAGTCCGGCCTGGCGGCGCAGACCGGCGACGGCCAGGCGCAAGGCGGCGATGTCGCCGGCGAAGCCCTCGGGCAGGCCCGTGACGGCGATGCCCTGCGCGCGGCCGCCGGTTTCCAGCAAACGCATCGCCTCGTCGAGCCTGAGCAGGTGGGCGTCGACCGGCCGGCGGTCGCTGCTGTCGCCGTGCACGACGCGCGCCACATCGAGCTGGACGCGCTGGCTGAGCCAGCGCAGGCTGCCGCTGACATTGACGAGGCCGCCGATGCCGTGCAGCTTCGCCAGCGCCGCCTCGACCGCCAGCCAGTTCGCCACCGCGGTTAGCGCCAGGATGGCGAAGATCAGCAGGAACTTCTTGCCCAGCGTCGGCCGCAGCAGCCGGCACAGCCAGCGCCGGCCGGCGTCGGCGGCATGCAATTGCGAGCAGTCCTGCAGGTAGCGGTCCGGATTCATGATCCGTTCGATTCAGCCGCGCACCGCGCCGCGCGGTTGTGGCAAGGCGGCGCCATCCCTCACCGCTCCACCGGGCCGGCCACGCAATTCAGCAGCGGCGCCATCAGCGCCAGCCGCGCCTCGACGCGGCCGTCCTGCTCATGCCAGCCGAGCGTCGCCCCCGGGCCGCGCAGCAGATCGGCCACCAGTTTGAGTCCGCTGCCAAACGTCCCGGTGGCAAAGCCGGACGGCAATCGGCCCGGATTGGAGAGATGCAACTCGGCGCACCCGGCTTTCGCGTCGACCTTCAGCGCGAGGCGCACGCTGCCTTTCCCGTCCTTGTGCTTGACGGCGTTGAATGCCAGTTCGTTCAGCGCCAGCGCCACCGGCACCGCCTGGCTGTGGTCGAGCGTGGCGCGGATCGTTTTCGGTACGACGATGCGCAGGGCAATTCCTTCGCGGGTGAGCGCCTCGATGTTTGCCACGATGCCGCTCGCCAGGTCCGGCAGGTCCACCTGGCCATCGGGACCGCCACCCTGCAGGCCGTGCGTCAGGGCCACGCCACGCAGCAACGCCGCCGCCTGCGCCAGTACCGGTTCCACGTCCGGGTGGGCGGTGGCGAATTGCCGAAGCAGTCCGCTGACGCCTTGCAGGCTGTTCTTGATGCGGTGGTGCACTTCGCGCATCAGGACTTCGCATTGCGCGGCGGCCTCGGCGTGCCGGCGCTGCTCATCCTGCTTGCGCGCCGTGACATCCTTGCTGATACCAGCGCACATCATTTCCCCGGCGGCATCGCGCAGCAGGAACGAGCGAACCAGCAGCCAGCGTTCGGTGCCGTCGGAGCGACGAATGCGGAACTCCAGTTCGGCCGGCCCGGCCGCCTGCTCCCGGCGGAAGCGCCGGTAGGCAGCAAGGTCATCGGCATGCACCAGGCGTCCAGGCGTTTCGGGATCGGCGAAGGCCGCCTCGCGCGGCAGGCCGATGACCTTCTCGAAGGCCGGATTGAGATAGACGAAACAACCGCTGCGCAGGGCGCGAATCCAGGCCACGTCCTCCATTTGCTCTGCAAAGGGAAACAGCAATTGCGTCACGCTGTCGGCAGCGTAGGCGGTCGGCGTCATCTCCTCGACCAGCGGCACCCGTGCCGGACGGCCGTTGAAGACGGTGTTCATGCCGATGGTGCGCGCATTGAAAACCCGCCCGCTCATCGTCCTGTGGCGCCAGACGCCGGCGTGGCGCACTCCCGGCGGCCAGCCTTCGGCAAGAAACGCCTTCAGCCGCGGGATCTCTTCCGCCGGGCGGATATCCAGGATGGACAGGTGCATCATCTCCGACTCGCTGAAGCCGTACAGCCGGAGCGCCGCCGCATTTGCCGCGACGAATCCCAGCCTGTCCGGATCGTAGACATAGATCGGCACCAGCGCGCGCTCGATGCCGGCCTCAAGGCCAAGCAGATCCTGGCCGATCACCAGCGCAAGCTCTGCCAGTTGCGCGTCCTGGCCCAGCCTGGCGGCGGAAGTGTCGCCGGAGGAGGTCATGGCGCACGAGGCGCGCGCCAGCGCGCATGGCGCGGCCAAACGCCCGCAGGATGCGCCGGCCGGATCAGTGCTTGTTGCATGCAAGGGTCTCCGCCAAAAGCAGCACCCGGTTCGGAACCGGGCGCGGCGCGAGTACTGGGCGCGGGGGTGAGAAAAAAGCGGGCCGGGGGTCAGGCCGGCGACGGACGAGGCGGCGTTGCGGCACGCTCCGGCGTTGGTGACTTGGCAAATTGTCGCGGGCCGATGCTACGCCGATTTTCGGCCCGCTTCAAAAAATTCATTCGGTCCGGTAGCCGAGCCGGAAGCCGCCCCAGTGGCGGCCCTGCACGTAGATCGGCACCGACAGGTCGTGCATGATTTCACCCGTGTCGCGGCGGTAGGTCTGCAGCAGGAACGGCTGCTCGTGGCTGCCGCACTTCTTGCCGACCGGGTCGTTGAAGATGCGCTTGGTGCGGTTGTTCACGAAATCGACCTTCTCGTCGCCGGTGAGCGGCTTGGAAAAACGCTTGTTGTGCGTCGGGAAGTAGCCGTTGACGTCCACCGCGCCGGCGTAGGCGACTTCCTTGATGCCTTCGAGGACCGGTTCCTGGATCGGCGGGAGGATCTTGTCGGTGAGCGTGTCGAACTTGCTCGAATACTTCTGCGGCTTGGTGTTGGGGATCGGCACATAGGTCTGGTCGAACAGGTCCTCGAGCCGGATCTGGCCGCCCTTCACTGCCTCTTCCAGCACGCGGCTGACATCCTTTGCCGCCTTTTGCGCGATGGCCGGCATGCGGCCATGTACCGCCATCGACTGCTGGCCGTGCTCGCCGAGCTTGAAGACGTTGCCGACTTCCTTCAGGTTGAGCGCCAGGGTGTCCAGCTGGGCGGCTTCCTGCAGGGTGCGGCTGGCGGTGGCGTTGTTGTCCTCGGCCATCTTCAGGATGTCCTGCACGTGACCGGTGATGTTGTGGCCGTTGGCGCTCTGCTGCTGGATGGCGCTGGCGATCGCCTCGACCTTTTCCATGGTCTGCTGCGCGCCGAGGTTGATCTGCTGCAGCGACTCGGCCGCCTGGCGCGCCAGCTCGGCGCCGGAGCGCGCCTGCGTGCTGCCCTGCTGAATGCTGGTGATGGCCGTCTGCGTCTCGCTCTGGATGGCGCCGATCATGGCGCCGATCTCGCCGGTGGCGGCCGTGGTGCGCTCCGCCAGCTTGCGCACCTCGTCGGCGACCACGGCAAAGCCGCGTCCCTGCTCGCCGGCGCGCGCCGCCTCGATGGCGGCATTCAGCGCCAGCAGATTCGTCTGGTCGGCGATGTCGTGGATGGTGCGGACGATGCCGGAGATCGCATTCGAGCGTTCGCCCAGCGCCGCCACCACCTGCGCCGACTGTTCCACCGAGCGGGCGATGCGTTCGATTTCGGCCGAAGCGCGATCGACAATGTCGGCGCCCTGCTTCGACAGTTCGCGCGCCGCCTGCGCGTTGGCCGAGGTCAGCTCGGCGTTTTCCGCCACCTGGTTGATGCCGAGGTTCATTTCCTCCATGGCGTGCATGGTGGACTGCGCCGCGCCGCGCTGCTGGTCCGAACCGCTGGCGACCCGCTTGGCTTCCTTGATCAGCAGCTCGGCCGCGTCCGCCACCTGCACCGAATTGAAGCAGATCTTGCCGACGATGCCCTGGAAGCTGTCCATCAGGGTGTTGAAGGCCCTGGCCGTTTCTTGCGTTGCCGCGCTGCCGACCACCGGCGAGCGGCGCGACAGGTCGCCGTCGCTGCGTGACGCCTGCAGCGTGCGGCGCAGGTCGGAAAGCGGATCGAGCAGGCTGGATTTGAGCACCAGGAACGGCACGATGCCGGCCACCAGCCCGGCAAGCAGGTGAAACGCCAGCATGCCGCCGCCCAGGCCGCCGCCGATGAACTGGCTGGCGAGCATGCCGCCGCCTGCCAGGGCGATGCCCAGCAGGATGAATCCCGTCATGATTCTCGCAGTCGTGCCGGTATGGTTCATGGTCTGGCCCCCCATCAGATTGGCCCTGGCGCACTTTCCGCCGGATGCTTCTGATATCGGCGGCAAACAGCGCCGACTTGAGGGCAAAGTATGACTTTCGTTAGCGGTCGGCGGCGCTGCGCCCCGGCCACGCGGCCGGAACTCAGGGCAGCGGGCTTGCCAGGTGGGCCCGCCGCGGGGCGGTCGGAGGGTCCCCCGCGAGGCGGCCGAGCACGCGACCGGCAATCTCGGCGAGCGGGCGGCTTTCACGCACGCCACCGAGCGCCACCGCCTCGCGCGGCATGCCGTACACCACGCAGCTGGCCGCGTCCTGGGCAATGGTCCAGGCGCCGGCCCGGTGCAGGGCGAGCATGCCGGCGGCGCCGTCCTTGCCCATGCCGGTGAGGATCACGCCCACCGCCTGTTCACCGGCTGCCGCGGCGACCGAATCGAACAGCACGTCGACCGAGGGCCGGTGGCGGTTCACCGGCTCGCCGCGCGACAGCTCGGTGTAGTAGTGGCCACCGCTGCGCCGCACGGCAAGATGCGAATGGCCCGGCGCCAGGTAGGCGGTGCCGGGCAGGATGCGCTCGTTGTGCAGCGCCTCGCGCACTGCGATGCTGCATAGCCCGTCGAGCCGCCGGGCGAAGGAGCCGGTGAAGGTCTCCGGCATGTGCTGGACGATGACAATGCCCGGCATGGCCGCCGGAAAGCGCGTCAGCACCTCGCGGATGGCATCGGTGCCGCCGGTCGAGGCGCCAATGGCGACCAGCTGGCTGGCATCGGCACGCAGGCCGGCCGGCGGCTCGGCCGCCGGCGTCGCCGCAGC
>CAZASE010000061.1:0-14043 GCA_964487715.1 uncultured Rhodocyclaceae bacterium
GTGGCCGGCCGTCGCGCGGCGTGCCGCGCGCCCGCGCCCGCATCACCGCGTGGGCGATCAGGACAGCGGCGAGCGCCGCCAGCAGGAGCCAGGTCAGCAGCATCGTTCGCCCGTGCATGCCATCGGGCCGGCGGCTGCGGTTCGGAGGTCGGTCCCCACGCCCGGATCAGCCCTGGACAAAGCCGCGCAGCGCATCGAGCACCGCGTCGGGGTACTCCGCCATCAGGGCGTGGCCACTGCCTTCAATTGTCGCGATGCGGGCGTCCGGCAGGGCGGCGGCGAGCTTGGGCGCGCCGCGCAGGGAAGTCATCATGTCGCGGCTGCCGACGACGAGCAGGGCCGGGCAACGGGTGGCGGCCGCCGCCTCCATCCCCCGTTTGTATTCGTTGCAGGCGTTGAGGTCGTTATGCAGCACCTCGGGCGCCGCGCGCTCCATCAGGCGGATGCTCGCGCCCATCATCCACATTCCCGGCACGGCATTGCCGCCGACGGCGCCGCGCGGGCCATGCGACCAGGCGTTCACCATGCCTTCCGCCCTCGGCCGCGCCTCGCGCGCGGCGGTGAGCAGGGCCTCCGAGACGGGCATCGGCACGGCGGTGCCGACCAGCGCGATGCGGCTTACCCGGTCGGGATGGCGCGAAGCGGCTTCCAGCGAAATCAGCGAGCCCATGCTGTGGCCGACCAGCGCCGCCTGCCGCACGCCGGCGGCGTCGAGCAGGGCAACGATCCACTCGGCCTGCGCCTCGACGCTGGCGATCAGCGGTCCCGCCGAGCGGCCGTGGCCGGGCAGGTCGACGGCCAGCACGACAAAGCCGTGGTGGGCGAACCAGCGACTCTGCAACGCCCACACGCTGTGGTCGTTCTCCGCGCCGTGGATGAAGACGACCGCGGGCAGGGCGGGATTGAAGGACTTGCCGCCGGTGTAGGCGTAGGCTTTGGCGCCTTTGACGTCGAGTTCCATCTTCAGACTTTCTGTGAGACGCGCAGACCGTTTTCCAGGTCGGCGATGAGGTCTTGCGGGTCCTCCAGTCCGATCGACAGGCGCACCGTGCCTTCGTGGATGCCGGCGGCGCGCAGCGCTTCGTCGGACATGCGGAAGTGGGTGGTGCTGGCCGGGTGGATGACCAGCGACTTGGCGTCGCCGACGTTGGCGAGGTGCGAGAAGACGCGCAGGGTCTCGATGAATTTTCTTCCGGCTGGCCGTCCGCCCTTGAGCACGAAGCTGAACACCGAACCGCAGCCCTTCGGCAGCAGCTGCTTGGCCAGGGCGTGGTCGGGGTGGCTTTCCAGCTCGGGGTAGGAGACCGACTCCACCGCGGCGTGGGCGGCAAGGTGGGCGACGATCCTCCGCGTGTTGTCGACATGGCGCTGCATGCGCAAGGGCAGCGTCTCCATGCCCTGCAGGAGCTGGAAGGCGGTCATCGGGCTCATGCAGGCGCCGAAGTCGCGCAGGCCTTCGCGCCGGGCGCGCAGCAGGAAGGCGGCGACGGTGGATTCCTCGGCGAAGTCCATGCCGTGGAAGCCTTGGTACGGCTCGGTCAGCGTCGGGAACTTGCCGGATTCCTCCCAATCGAATTTACCGCTGTCGACCAGCAGGCCGCCGATGGCAACGCCGTGGCCGCCGAGGAACTTGGTCGCCGAGTGGAACAGCAGGTCGGCGCCGAGTTCGAAGGGGCGCATGAGATACGGCGTCGTGAAGGTGGCATCGACCATCAGCGGCAGAGCGGCGGCGTGGGCGATCTCCGCCACGCGCGGCACGTCGAGAACGTCGAGGCCGGGGTTGCCCAGCGTCTCGCCGAAGACGAGCCGCGTGTTCGGCCGGATCGCCTTGCGCCAGGCATCGAGGTCGCGCGGGTCGACGAAGGTGGTGTCGATGCCGAAGCGCGGCAGCGTGTATTCAAGCAGGTTGTGCGAGCCGCCGTAGAGGGCGCGCGAGGCGACGATGTGGCCGCCCGCGCCCATCAGGGTGCAGATGGCGAGGTGCAGCGCGGCCTGGCCGGAGGCTGCACTGATGCCGCCGACGCCGCCTTCGAGGGCGGCGATGCGCTCCTCGAGCACGGCGTTGGTCGGGTTGGAGATGCGCGAATAGACGTGGCCGGCGCGCTCCATGTTGAACAGCGCGGCGGCCTGGTCGGCGTCCTTGAAAACGAAGCTGGTGGTGAGGTAGATCGGCGCGGCGCGCGCGCCGTACTGGGTGTCGGGGGCCTGGCCGGCGTGCAGGCTCAGGGTATCGAAATTATATGCACTCGTCTTGCTCATGGCGGGGTTCGGTCGATTTGGCCCGGCTATGGTATGCGGCGCTGTGGCGGATGACAACCGCGGTGGCGCTATTTTTCGGTCTGCACATAGGTGCCGTCCCAATCGGCCGGCGGCGGGTGCGCCAGATATTCCTCGCAGCGCGCGGCGAAAAGCGCGGCCGGGCCGTCCTCGGGCCGCTGCGCCAGCACGCGGCGGAACATTTCAAGCGCATCCCCGAATCCGCGCGCCAGATAGTGCGCCATCGCTGCCTCGAAGACGGCCAGGTTATTCCGTGTCGGTTCGTCCAGCTCATCCTGCCGACCGGCCAGTTCGAAGATGTCGAGCGGCTCGGCGCGGCCCTTCGGGCTGACGCGGCCGAGCGGGCGGAAGGCGAAGCGGCCGGGGCGCTGCGCCTGCGCCTCGCGGCGGGTCGCGCCGGCGACGATGATGCGTGTGCCGAAATCCTTGCTGAGCGGCTCCAGGCGGGATGCTGTGTTCACCTCGTTGCCGATCACCGTGTAGTCGAAGATCTGGTGCGAACCCATGTTGCCGACCACCATCTCGCCGCTGTTGATGCCGATGCGGATGGCGAGCGCGCCGCCGGCGTCCTGCCACGCCGCTTCGTGGAGACTGACTTTTTCCAGCATCAGCAGCGCCGTCTCGCAGGCGCGCGCGGCGTGGTCGGGCTGCGCCAGCGGCGCGTTCCATTCCGCCATGACGGCATCGCCGACGAACTTGTCGAGCGTGCCGCCGGTCTGCGCGACGCAGGCCGTCATGCGGTCCAGATAATCGTTGAGCAGCGCGCTGACTTTCTCCGGCGGCAGCTTCTCCGAGATGGAGGTGAAACCGGCGACGTCGGAGAACAGCACGGTCATATGGCGCCGCTCGCCGCCCAGGCGCAGCTTGTCGGGCGCGCGCAGCACCTCCTCCAGCACGGAGGGCGCCAGGTAATGGCCGAAGGCGGTGCGCAGCCAGCGCCGCTCGCGTTCGGCGTTGGCTGCGCGCGCCAGCAGCACGCCGCCGTAGGCGAGCGCCATGGCGACGACGGGCTTGACCAGCGGCAGCATCCAGCCCTCGCCGAAGACCGCCCAGGCGAGGCCGGCATAGCCGCCGCCCGTGGCCAAGGCGAGCGGCACACTCAGGCGGAAGCGCAGTTTTTGCGCATGCAGCGCGAGGGCCAGGGCGAAAGCGAGCGTCAGCAGAAAGGCCGCTGCCGCACCGGGCGCGCGCAGAAAGCGTCCGGCGAGCAGGCTGTCAATGATGTTGGCATGGATCTCGATGCCGGGCGTCACCGGCGAGAAGGGCGTGGCACGCAGGTCGGACAGTCCGGCCGCCTGGGCCGTAATGAGCACGATTTTGTCGCGGAAGGCGCCGGGTGCGAGCGGCGCCGCCTGGCCGGCGGCGCGCAGGTCTATCGACGCGAGCACCTCCTCGTAGGGGATGTGGCGGTAGAAGGAGGCGAAGCTCGTGCTGCCATCGGCCTGGCGCAGCAGCCGGCCGCCCTGGTAGCGGATCCAGGCGCTGTCGTCGGGCAGGAGCGGCAGCACGGCGTCGCCGACGGCGAGCCCGGCGCCGTCGCGCCGCAGCGCGGCCAGCGGTACCTGCCTGACATGGGCGGCGATGGCCAGGCCGAGGGCGGGATGGGCGGCCTGCCTGTCGTTCCACCAGAGGAGCGGCGCGAAGCGGCGATAGGTGCCGTCGGCGTCGGGCAGGGCGTTGATGTGGCCCATGCCGCGCGACGCCTGCGCCAGCCCGGCGAAGGGCAGGATGGCCTGGCTGCGCACGGCCGCATCGGAGGTGGCGGCCACGGGTACCGCGGGGCGGAGCGCGGCTTCGGTCCCGCCCGGGGAAGCTTCGCCAGGCGCGAAGACCGCGGCCTGGAATACATTGCCTGCCTTCGCCACCGAGGCGACGAATTGCCGGTCGCCCAGCCCCGGCTGCAGGGCGTCGATGCGCCGCTTCAATTCGTCGCGCACCTCGGCCAGGTCGGCGCTCTGCGCCAGGGCGGCAAGGGCTTCCCAGTCGGCGCCATCGACCTCGCGCCGGGTGACCGGTTCGGCGAACAGCAGGTCGAAGCCGACGGCGGCGGCGCCGTCGGCCGCCAGGTATTCCGCCACCTCGCCGTGCAGGGCGCGCGGCCAGGGCCAGCGGCCGTAGAGGGGGCGCAGGCGCTCGATGCTCTCCTCGGTGATGTCGAGGATGACGATGCGTTCGGTGAAGGGTGTCGGAGCGGCGTGCTGGCGGTAGCGGGCGTCGAGGGTGCGCCGCTCGAAGTTCTCCAGCTGCCCGCCGGGGTCGAGGCTGGCTGCGGCGGCCGCCAGCAGCGCCGCGGCCAGGGGCAGCTTCACTTCCAGTCGGGCTTCAGCTTGCCTTTGCCGCCGACGACATGGCAGGACTGGCAGAAGTCGAAGACGGTACCGCTCTGCTCCAGCACCGGCGCGGAGGCCTGCGCTCGGGCCGGCACGGACTTGCCGGCATCGATCGCGACGTATTCGCCCTTCGGCACGTTCAGCTTCTTGCCGTCGGGGGAGGTGACTTCGATGTTGCCGGTGCAGGTGCAGGCGCAGACGGCCTTTTCGCCTTCACCGAAGACCATCGAGAAGGCGGTGCCGCGCACGCCGGCGATGGCGATCGGCGTGCTGATGGCGGCGCGGCTGCCGGCGGGCAACGCGGTCTGCAGCCACAGCGCGCCGCGGTTCATTTTCGTCGTGAAATCCTTTGGCTCGCGGCCCATTTCGATCTCCGAGCCGGGCCCCATGACGAAGCGGCCGACGGCCGGAAATTCGATCACCGCCACGGCGGCCTTGCCGGTGCGCAGGCGTTCGCCGACGGCGACCTTGCGGCCAGCGCTGATCTCGCGCCAGGCGTTTTTCTCCAGCCGCTCCAGGGTGCCGCCGCGCAGCGACACGACGGTGCCGCCCTCCTCCCGAGCGGAGGCGGCGGCGCCGGCGAGCAGCAGGATGGTGGACAGCAGAAAGCCGGCGAAGCGACGATTTGTGCTCATGGCATCCTCCCCGTGCAACATTTTTCTTCAGTCTAGCACCCGCCATGCCATTGTCCAGCGGAGCGGGCGCGCTCAGGCCTGGATATCGGGTTCGAGCAGGCGTTCCAGCACGGCAATGCGGTCCTTCAGGAGCAGCTTGCGCTTCTTCAGGCGGCGCAGCATCAGGTCGTCGTGGGGCGGCGTCTGCAGCAGGCGTTCGATGATATCGTCCAGGTCGCGGTGCTCGACCTGGATTTCATGCAATTTCAGGCGCAGGCCGACGATGGCTTCGGGTTCCGTCATGGGCCTATGGTATGCGGCAGCGGCGGGAAAAACAACAGCGGCAGCGGGGTTGAATTTGCAACTCGCGCACCCAGATCGGAGGCATGGAGGAAGCCGCAATGATGATCGTCTTCGACAACCCGGTACTGCACGTCGTCGATTACCCGGCGCAGGATGCCGTCGAGGTGATCGACAAGCGCGTGAACAAGGGCGTGCTGATGCGCGACGGTGCGGCGCAGCGCTTTCGCTCGGAACTGCGCCAGCTGGTGTCCGGCGAACCGGACATGGAAGCTTTCGGCGACCTGATCGACGAGTACGGCTCGCTCTTCAACCAGCCGGCGATCTACCACTGAAGGCCGCTGAAGGCTCCTGAAGGCGGCAGCGCGACCGGCCGCCGCCCAAGGCCCTGCCTGATTCGCGACATACCTCGGCTTTGTCATTCCGGGCAACCCCCGCGGAAGCGGGGGGCGACCCGGAATCCAGAGCGGCCGCAAAATCAACCCTGGATTCCGGGTTCCGCCCCCGGATCAAGTCCGGGGCAAGCTCTGCCGGTCGGCCCCGGAGTGACGGCATCAGCGGGAAGTCCGCGCGCGCTGAATATTGTCGCTGATCAGGAGGCCCTATAATCCCCGCTGGTCATTGCCGGGGAAGGGCTGTCATGCGTATTCAATCGGTCGTTGCAGGGGTGGTGCTGCTGCTGGCCGCCGTCGCGGTACAGGCGGACGAGGCGGCGATCCGCAAGAAACTGGCGGCCAGGCTGCCGGCGGCGCGCGTCGAGCATGTCGTGAAAACCGCCTATGGCGGCTTGTACGAAGTCTATTTCGACAACCAGATCGCCTATACCGACAAGGACGGCAGCTTCATGATCGTCGGCTACCTGATCGACGTGCCGACCGGCCAGAACGTCACCCACATGCGCCTGCGCGCGCTGACGGCGATACCCTTCGCGTCGCTGCCGCTGCAGCTGGCGATCAAGAGCGTCAAGGGCAACGGCAAGCGGCAGCTGGTGGTCTTCTCCGACCCGCTCTGCCCGCACTGCCGCAAGCTGGAGCAGGAGCTGGCAGGCCTGACCGACGTGACGATCTACACCTTCCTCTACCCGCTGGAGAACGTCAACCGCGGCGCCACCGAGCGCGCGCGGCAGATCTGGTGCGCGCCGAATCCGGCGAAGGCCTGGGAGGAATCCCTGCTGAAGAACGTGGTGCCGCCGGCGGCCGCGGCCGGCTGCCAGGATCCGATCGCCAGGATTGCCGAGGTCGGCAACAAGCACAGCTTCAACGCCACGCCGACGCTGGTGTTTGGCGACGGCGCGGTGGTGCAGCGGCAACTGCCGGCGGCCCAGATCGAGCGCCTGATGAAAGAGGTGCAGTGAGCAAGGCCTTCGTCA
Organism: uncultured Rhodocyclaceae bacterium; assembly: GCA_964487715.1. GTDB lineage: Bacteria > Pseudomonadota > Gammaproteobacteria > Burkholderiales > Rhodocyclaceae > Desulfobacillus. The sequence continues at coordinate 6,891 of CAZASE010000061.1, forward strand.
AGGAGGACAGCGCGGAGGACGAGGACGCCCCGGCCATGCCGGCGCTGCCGCACGGCACGAAGAACTACATGACGCCGCGCGGCCATGCCCTGCTGAAGGCGGAACTCGAGCAGCTGGTGAAGAACGAACGGCCGGCCCTGGTGCAGGTCGTTTCGTGGGCGGCGAAAAACGGCGACCGCTCGGAGAACGGCGACTACATCTACGGCAAGAAGCGCCTGCGCGAGATCGACCGGCGCATCCGTTTCCTCATGAAGCGGCTGGAAAGTGCGGTCGTCGTCGATCCGGCCTGCCAGGAGAATGCGGAACAGGTGTTTTTCGGCGCCACGGTGACCCTGAGCGATGCCGCCGGCAACGCCTACACCTACCAGATCGTCGGCATCGATGAGGCGAACGCCGCCGAGGGACGCATCAGCTGGATTTCGCCGCTGGCACGCGCGCTGCTCAGGGCGCGCGAGGGCGATACCGCGCGCTTTCCGATTCCCGACGGGCTGCGCGAGCTGGACATCGTCGAGATCCGCTACATCTGACGGAACAGGTGGGCATAGCTGCGGCTTACCGCCAGCGCGTGCCCGCTGCCCTTGAGATCGACCCACAGGCGCCCCATGACGTCGCGCCGCACCTGGGCGATGGCGTCGGCGCGCACCACGGTGCCGCGGTGGATGCGCCAGAAGCGCTGGGCGTCGAGGCCTTCCTCCAGTTCCTTCAGCGAGGTGCGGATCAGCCAGCTGCGTCCGCTGCTGTGCACCGTCGTGTATTTGTCGGCGGCCTCGAAGTAATCCACCGTATCCACGTCGATCAACTGCACCGTCTCGCCGATCCCGGCGCGCAGCCAGCGCAACGGGGTGCGCGCGACGGACGCGGCCGGCAAGCCGAGCGGGCCGAGCTGCGCCAGCAGCTCGCGCAATACGCCGGCCGCGTCGTGCACCGCCGGCTGGCGCAGCCGCTGCAGGGTTTTCGCCAGTCGCTCCGGCGTCACCGGCTTGAGCAGATAATCCACCGCCGCGTGTTCGAACGCCTGCGCCGCGAACTCGTCGTAGGCCGTGACAAAAACGATGCGGCAGGGCACGCCGAGGCGGGCGGCGACTTCCAGCCCCGACAAGCCGGGCATGCGGATGTCGAGGAAGGCGGCATCGGGCTTCAGGCGCTCGATGTCCGCCAGGGCGGCTTCGCCGTCGGCGGCCTCGGCGACGATTTCGGCCTCGGGCGCCGCTTCGCGCAACAGGCGGCGCAGCCAGGCGCGCAGCGGCGCCTCGTCGTCAGCGATCAGCAGGCGCATGGTTGGCGCAAGGCACGACGAGACGGGCGAGGACGCCGCCCTCCGGCGGCGCTTCCAGTGCCAGCGTGGCGGCCGCGCCGCAGCAGGCGCGCAGGCGCTCGCGCACATTGGCGAGGCCGACGCCGGAACCGGCCGCATTGGCGAAGCCGGCGCCGCTGTCTTCCACCTCGATCTCGACGGCGTCGCGTGCCGCGTTGCGCCGACAGCGGACGGTCAGGGTGCCGCCGGCCGGCTTCGGTTCGAGGCCGTGACGGATGGCGTTCTCCACCAGGGGTTGCACCAGCAGCGGCGGCAGCTGCAGTTCCAGCGTGTCGCGGTCGGCGTCGATGCGCCATCGCAGGCGATCGCCCATGCGGATCGCCATGATGCCAAGGTAGGCGCGCAGCAGATCGAGCTCTTCGGCGAGCGCGACCGCCGGCCGGCGCGTGCGCGCCAGCGCGGTGCGCAGCAGGGCGGTGAGGTCGAGCAGCATGGCTTTGGCGGCCGGCGGATCGGCGTCGATCAGGCCGACCACGGTGGACAGCGTGTTGAAGAGAAAATGCGGCTCGATTTGCGCCTGCAGCAGGCGCAACTCGGTTCGCGCGGTCAGCGCCTCCTGTTCGACGCGGCGCAGCTTTTCGGCGCGGATTTCCGCTTCTGCCTCGGCCAGCCGGGTGCGCGAGTAGAAGAAGTAGGAGGCGCCGCCGCCGAACAGCACAGCCGACGCCGCCGACATGATCAGTGAGCGCGGATGCCCGCCCAGCACCGCCGCCAGGGACAGGCCGTGGGCCCAGGTGCCGAGGGCGAAGCCGACCATGCCGCCGAGCGGGATGCCGGCCACGGCCTCGGCCAGGCCCGGCCTGGTGCGCCGGCGGATGTGGCAAAGGGCGCGGATCACCGCGTAGATGGACAGGCCGAAGCACTGGGAATAAATGAAGTTGGAGGTGAAGCCATGTTCCGAGACCGCCGTCAGGAACAGTGCGATGAGGCTGTTGCCGATGAACACCCGCGCGGTCTCGCGCACCAGGTCGAGGAGGGGAGGGCGGCAGTTCGGGGGAGCGGAATTCACGGTGGGCTCAATGATAATGCATGGACGCGCTTCTCACGGCAACGCCAGCCGCCATTCGAAAAACGCCATGCGTTTGGCGGGCGTCTGCGCGTAGGCCGAATCCGCGGCGCCGCCGAGAAAGCGCAGGCCGAAACTGAAGCGCTGGCGGTCGCCCTGGTATTCGAGGCTGCTCGTCACGACGCGGCCGCCGTCGCGCAGCGTGACGAGCAGGTCCAGCGCCGCTTTCCAGCGTTCATCGTCATGCGAAAGGCGCAGCAGCAGATTCTCGCGCAGCAGGTTGGGGCGCTCGAAGGCGCGGCTCGACCAGGCGACGTTGCCGTCGATGGCGGAGGCCGGCGCGAAGCCGGCGAGCGCGCGCTGCCGGGTCGTCAGTGCGTCGAGGCGGCGCCATTCGTCGCGCGAATACGCCTCGGCGTCGTACCAGGCTTCGACCAGCACGCCGAAGCCGGCCGTTCCCGTCCATTGGCTGCCGACGACCGCCTTGAGGCCGTTGCGCCGCGTGACTTCCTGCATCGGATTGGCCGTGGCAAGGATGCCGCCGCCGTTTTCGGCCAGGGCGTTGAGGTTTTTGCCGTAGCGCCGCTGGTACAGCCCTGCTGCATGGAAGGCCCACTCCTCGCCTGAGGTGTGCGTGATGCCGGCACCGACTTCCAGCGCGTGCCGGCCGGAGAGGCGCGCCACGGCGTGCAGATCGTTGCCGTCGACGAGGCGGTAGTAGCGCGCCGCTACGGCCTGGTCGCGGAAATCCGTGGCTTCATGCCGATAGCCGGGATTGGTCCACGCCAGGGTGTAGGCTTCGTCGGCGCTGAAATGCTCCCAGGCCGCGAGCGGTACGCCGGTGAGCGGCGGCGGATTCAGGCTGCGCCGGTCTTCGCGCTGGATCACGTCGAGCGGGCGGAAGCCGAAGCCGACGCCCCAGGACATGACCTTCTTGCCGAGCGTATAGCCGCTGCCGCTGCCCAGGTCGCCATCGTAGTAGAGCTGATTGACGATGCCGCGCTGTTCCGGCGTCTGCCCTTCGCGCGCCAGCACGCGCAAGGTGCCCTGGGCGTTGAAGCCGCCGTCGCGCCAGCGCAGCGCCAGATCCTGCCGCGCCGATCTGTGCTGTGCCGGCACCAGCGGCGGCTCGACGAAGTAGGCGCTGTCGCGGTTGTCCGCGCGCCATTCCGGGGCGATGCTGACGCTGGCGCTGAAGTCTCCCGCCAGCGCGGCCAGAGCCGGCAGGGCGAGCAGGGCGCCGATCGGAGCGCGTTTCATCACCATCCCGCCAGGCTGTTGCGCACCAGCGCCGCCGGGTTGAAAAACTCGTCCGGCGCTTCCTTGGCGACGATGCTCTGGTAGCGCACCACCGTGCGGCGGCCGGCCTGGATGTCGTCGAGCAGGGTCATGGACATGACGCGGAGTTGCCCGTCCACCGTTTTCGCCTCATACCAGGCTTCCTTGGCGCGCTTGCCGGAATTCACGTACAGGTCGGCCTTGATCGGTAGCTTGCTCGCCTTGTCCAGATACAGCTCGATGCGGGCGTAGGTGACGCCGGGGCGGGCGGCGGCAAGATCGAGATGCAGGCAGCGGCGCCCCTTGATGTCGACCTCATCCACCACCTTGCCGTCGTAGTCGTCGCTCCAGGTCATGTTGGCGATGTCGCCGGTGGCGGCCTCGCCGAGCAGCTTCTGCGTCGCCGTGATGCGCAGCGGGCGCTGCGTGTCGGGCATCAGCAGCCAGAACTGGTCGGCCAGCATCAGCACCTTCTGGCCGGCTTCGGCAGGCGACTTCATCAGCACCAGCGAGCGGCGGCCGGGCTTCATGTAGACCGTGTAGCGGCGCTCCTTGTCGAACGCGTCGCCGCGGTACAGCTCGACTTGCGTCTCGACGCGCGCCGCGGCTTCCTGCAGGCGGTAGGCATCGGCTTTCCTGAGCAGGGCGGCGATGTCGTCGGCGGCGGAAACGGGGGACGCGAGAAGGGCAGCGACGATCGCAAGCAGTTTTTTAGACATGGCCGAGGGCCTCCACGATGGGCTTCTGCGCGGCTTTGCGGCTGACCAGCCAGGCCGCGACGGCGCAGAGCAGGATGATGATGAGGGTGGCGATGGCGTAGAGCGTCGGCGACGCATTCACCATCAGCGGATAGCCTTCCGAGCGGCCGGGCGGCGGCGGCATCTGCACATTGAGCAGCATCAGCGCGATTGTCGTCAGGCCCGCCAGCAGCATGCCGGTCAGCGTGCCGGCGACGCCGATCAGCGCGCCTTCGCGCACGAACTGGGCGACGATCTCGCCGGGCAGGGCGCCCAGTGCGCGCAGCGTACCGATCTCGCGGGTGCGCTCGACCACCGCCATGGCCAGCGTATTGCCGACCGAGAAGAACACCAGCGCGGCGATGATGAGCCCGAGCAGGCCGAAGATGCGGTTGTAGAGGCCGCGCACCGCCTCGTAGAAGTAGGCCTGCTCCCACCACGGCTGTACGGCGTTGCCGGGATGGCTGCGCTGCACTTCGTCGAGCATCGGCGCCGTCAGCGCGGTGTCGTCCAGATACACCGCCAGGGTGCTCACCTTGTCCGTCACCAGCAGATGCTGTGCCGTCGGCAGCGCGGCATAGACCAGGCGCTTGTCGACATCCGGCACGCCGGTGCTGACGATGCCGGCAACCTCGACGTCGATGGCGTTGAGGCCGCCGGCCGTGGTGGTGCCGAGCAGGGTCAGCGAACTGCCGGGCCGGGCGGAGAGGCTCTTCGCCAGATCCTTGCCGAGCAGCACGCGCGGCGCGCCCTTCTCGTCGCCGCCGAATATCGCGCCTTCGACCAGCTTGAGGAAGACGCCGCGCGCCGCCAGTTCGCCGCGCACGTCCACGCCCTGGCCGACATAGATCATCGATTTGTCGCCGTTGGATATCAGCCCGGAAAACGCCAGGCGCGGCAGCACGCGGCGGATGCGGCTGTCTTTTTCCAGGCCGGCAATCAGTTTTTCATGATCGGCGAGGCCGTATTGCAGCGGGGTATCCTCGTCGCGATTGAAGTGATCCTCGTGCGCCAGGATGAGATGGCCGGAATCGCGCGCCGCCGCGTCGCGCAGGGCCTCGTAGGTGTAGAGGGCGAAGCCGCCGGCGACCAGCACCGCGGCCGTGCCGACGGCGGCGATGAGGATGGTCACCAGCGAACGGCGGCGGTTGCGCAGCACGTTTTGCCAGGCGATGCGGATAGTGTTCATTGCAGTACTCCATCGGTCATGGTGCGCACTTCGTCGCAGCGCGAGGTCATGCGCTCGTCGTGGGTGGCGATGAGGAAGGTGGCGCCGTGCGAGGCGCCCAGCTCGCGCATCAATGCCACCACCTGGTTGGCGGTAACGGTGTCGAGGTTGGCGGTCGGCTCGTCGGCGATCACCAGCGCCGGCGACTTGACCAGGGCGCGGGCGATGGCGACGCGCTGGCGCTGGCCGCCGGAGAGATGGTCGGGCCGCCGTTCGCTCATCTGCGCCAGGCCGACCTGCTCCAGCGTGGCATCGACGCGCGCCCGGCGTTCGGTGGCGGGGACCTCGGCCAGCAGCAGCGGATACTCGACGTTCTCGCGCACCGTCATCACCGGCACCAGGTTGTAGCTCTGGAAGACGAAGCCGATGCGGCGGCGGCGGATCAGCGTGCGGGCAATCTCGTCGAGGCTGCCCACGTCCTCGCCGCCAAGCCGGTAGCCGCCCTGGTCGAAGGTGTCGAGCAGGCCGCAGATGTTGAGCAGGGTGCTCTTGCCGCTGCCCGAAGGCCCCTTGACGGCGACGAAGGCGCCGGCCGGAATGGCGATGTCGATGCCGCGCAGGGCCGGTACGTCGGTGTCGCCCATGCGGTAGTGCTTGGTGATGCCGCTGAGTTCGATCACGGGGGACTGGACGGATGCGCTCATGAGCCCAGCTCCTGCAGGCGGCGGCGGGCCGCTTCCGCAATTGCGCCGGAAGGCGTCGCTTCGAGCGCCTGCTTCAAATGTGCCGCTTCCTCGCGCGGATGCTTGTCGCGGGCGGCGGCGCGGGCGGCCTGCTGGTGCAGACGGGCCCGGATCTCGGCCGGCGCGCTGGCATAGGCCGGGCTGGCCAGGGCGTCGCGCAGCGTCTGCTTTCCCAGGTCGTAGCGGTTGAACATGGACGGCACGGCGATGAAAGTGGTGGCGGCGACCAGCCGCACCTCGATGGCGACCGGCGCACCGCGTGCCAGCTCGCGGTCATGCCGCGGTTCGAGCCGGCGCAGTGCCTTTTCCAGGGTATCCAGGCCGCGCTCGGTGGCGCGCATCTTGTTCCACGGCATCCAGGCGTCGCGCCCCTGCATCGCCTGGGCGGCACCCAGATAGGCGAGGAACAGCGGCGCCAGCGGTGAATCGCCGGCGGCCAGTTGGCCGAAGCGCGCCACGGCCTCATCCGTCGCCGCGCTGTCGTTGGCGGCGGCTTTCTGGAAGAGCGCCTCGGCGGCGGCGAAATCGGCCGGCAGCTCGGCCCGCAGCGCGGGCGCGGCGAGCAATGCCAGCAGGGCGAGTGATGCAAGGGTGGTCTTGCGCATGGCGGTACTCCCGTGTTGTGACGACGACCGCATGGTGGCGGCGGCCGAACGGCTTCGGGAAACGCTGCGACGAAACGCCGATTTCCGGCGCCGGCGGCGGCAGGAACGGCGCGAAGCGCAGACGTCGCCGCCGGCGCCTGCTCGGTTAGACTGGCGCTCGCGCGTTCAAGACCCCTTCCCGACGTGCCGTTACCTGGGGGGGCGTCCGCAAGGAGGTGTGCAATGTCGGTGATATACGGGTGGTGCAGCAGGCTGCGCGGTGCGGGCCGCGCCGTCGCACGCGCGACGGCGGCCTGCGCAG
>CAZASE010000062.1:0-10975 GCA_964487715.1 uncultured Rhodocyclaceae bacterium
AGGCGCGCCGTCGCGGCGAAAACGAAGCCGATGCGGGCCGCCAGGCCGCGGCGCGCCTGGAAGCCGAGCAGGAAGCGGCCCGCGCCCGCGCCGAGCGCGCCGCCGCCGAGCTGGTGGCAGAGGAGCTTGCCGCCGATCATCAACGGACATCTGCGGCATTGGAGGCATTGCGGGCTTCTGCCGTGTCGACGACGCCAAGCAGTCGCCCGGCGTCGTCGAGCGACGGCGGCAAGCAGGGCTTGCGTCGCTTGCTTGCCAGCGCGGCAGTGGCGTTGGCCGCCGGAGTCGGTGCAGGCATGTGGCTCGGCAGGAGTCCGGCAGTGTCGCTGGGCGGGCTGTCGGGCGAGCGCGACGTGGCGCCTCTGCGCCTGGACGAACACCTGAGCAGCCCTGCTCCCCGCGGACAACGCGGAATCCCCCGGGAACAATCCCGGCCCTAGTCCGGACCCTGATTTCCGGCCGCTCACACCAATCTGACATCGCCGCCGTTGTACCGCAACAACGCCGGACCGCCGCCGCCGTCGTATTTGCTTGTCCGGGCGTTGCTGATACACTTTCATTCTGGTACTTTTGCGCTAATAAGAAACAACTTTAGCTATAGCCCTGCTACCCGTTGATTTAACTGGAAATAATTTGATGACTCGAGCGATCGCCAAAGTGTTCGCCGCCACCGCTGTGTTTGCGGTCGGGATGGTGAATTTCGCGACCGCGCAGGATGCCGGTTTCGACATCGTGCGTTTCCAGGTCGACGGGAACTCGCTCCTTTCCGCCGAACGGGTTCAGCAGTTGGTCGCGCCTTTCGTCGGCCGCAAGAAAGTGTACGGCGACGTGCAGAAGGCCTTGGAGGCTCTCGAGAACGACTATCGTCGTCTCGGTTACGGCACCGTGCAGGTTTATGTCCCGGAGCAGGAGCTCACCTCCGGCGTGGTCAAGCTGGTCGTCAGCGAAGGCGTGGTGGGTAAGGTCACCATCACCGGCAACAAGTATTTCAACAACGACAACGTCCGTGCCAGCCTGCCCCAGTTAGTCGAGGGTGCGGCCCCCAACATGCGGCAGCTGTCGGAAAATGTCCAACTCGCCAATGAAAACCCGGCCAAGCAGCTTGAAGTCACGCTGGGCGTCAGCGAAGAAGAAGGCAAGGTGGATGTTCGGGTCGAGGTCAAGGAAGAGAACCCCGAGCGGGTTTACGTGACGCTCGACAACACCGGCACCAAGGCCAGCGGCAAGCATCGGCTGGGTGTTTCCTACCAGAACGCGAACGTCGGCAACAGCGACCAGGTTGTGACTCTGGCATACACGACCGCGGTCGATCCGCCGGGCGGCATGAAAATACTCGGCAACCGGATCAATCCCTTGCAGGACGGAAACGGCGTGAAAGTCGACATTTTCAGTATCGGCTATCGCCTGCCGCTGTATTCGATAGGCGACAGTTTCGACTTCATTTACGGAAATTCCAGCTCGGATACCCCCTCCAGCTCGCCGACGCTTGGTGGCGGGCTCGGTATCAATGGCAAGGGTGAGGTATTTGGCTTCCGCTACAACCACATCTTTCCTCGGATGGGCGAATACACCTCCAAGCTGGTGTTGGGCTTGGACTACAAGTACATGAACTCGCGCTGCAATACCAATGGCACCCCGGTTTCGATCGATCCACCCGGGGCATCGCCCAGTTGCACGCCATACACCCTGCGCCCGGTTTCAGCGACTTACAGCGGACAGTGGCAAAAGCCCGGCGAAGTAATCGACTTCAATGTCGGAGTTTTGCACCACCTGTTTCCGATGGGGACTCAATACACCGGGGTGGGCGGGATAGACCGCTACTCCTTCGTCACCGGCCGGCAAACCTCCGACACATTTACCGTATTGCGCCTGGGCGGAAGCTATGCCGCGGCCGTCGATGGCGAATGGCTGGGACGTGCCGCTGTCAGTGGCCAATACGCCCAGAACCCCCTGCCGGCGGGGGAGCAGATCGGTCTTGCCGGTAGTACTGCGGTCCGCGGGTTTCTTGAGCGTGCGGTTGCCACGGACCGTGGTTACGTCGCCAATCTTGAAGTCTATACGCCGGATTATGCGGGCAAGCTCGGTATTCAGGGCGCACTCAAGGGCCTGCTCTTTTACGATTGGGCCAGCGGACACAACTTTGCTGCCCCGGCGGTGGGTGGGTTTGCGCGCACCAACATTGCTTCGGCCGGCATCGGGGTTCGCTATAACCTGAAAAAGGATATCTCGGTCCGCTTCGATATCGCCCGTGTCATGGAAGGCCATCAGCCGACCCCTGGAAACTCTGCCGAGGCAGCCAAGCCCGGCGACATTCGCGGCCATTTCGGACTCGCCTTCGGCTTCTGATCCGCAGGCTGCCTAGGCGGCAACCGTGACTTACTCCCTTGTAAACGATCTGTATTAGGGGTATAAGTACCACATATGCGTCGGCGGCTTTACCGCCCTTGGAGTCACCAGATGAAGTCCCAGAACCCACCCCGCAAGAGTGCATCGCGGTTAGCCACCCCTGTGCGCTTGGGCGCGGCAGCGGTAGCGGCCTGTTTCCTGGCCATTCCGGTGCTGGCCAACCCGGTCAATCCGACGGTTCTCAACGGTACGGCAAGCTTCAGCCAGGCCGGCAACGTGCTGACGGTGACCAACAGCAACGGCGCCATCATCAACTGGGACAAATTCAGCATCCAGGCAGGGGAAACCACCCGCTTCATCCAGAGTTCCGCCTCCAGTTCGGTACTCAACCGGGTCCTGAACGACCCGAGCGTGATCTACGGCACCCTGAGCTCCAACGGCAAGGTATGGCTGGTTAATCCGGCCGGCATCATGGTCGGCCCCGGCGGGCGAATCGACACCGCCGGCTTCGTCGCTTCCACGCTCAACATCAGCAACGACAACTTCCTGGCCGGCCGCAAACTGTTCGAGAACACGCCCGGAGCGGGTAATGTCGTCAACCAGGGCGAAATCCGGACACCCTCCGGCGGCAGCGTCTACCTGATTGGCAGCAACGTCAGCAACGAAGGCATCATCAACAGTCCGAATGGTGAAGTGATCCTGGCCGCCGGGCAGACGGTAAGCCTGATCGACAGTGCCACGCCGGGAGTCAAGGTCAACATTACTGGAGCGGAAGGCAACGCCACCAACCTGGGGACGATAACGGCCGAGGCGGGGCGGATCGGCATCGCCGGCGTCATCGTCAGGAACAGCGGTAACCTGAATGCCTCCTCGGTGGTCAGCGACGGCGGCCGCATCTTCCTCAAGGCCAGCGGCGATGCGCTGGTCGACGGTGGGCGGCTCGACGCGCGCAGCACCGTCGCCAAGGGGGGACGGATCGACGTGCTGGGCGATCGCGTCGCCGTGGCTGGAAACACAGAGGTCGATGCCAGCGGTGCTACCGGCGGTGGCTATGTCCGCGTCGGCGGCGACTATCAGGGGGGCAATCCCGAGGTGCAGAACGCCCGTATGGCGTACTTCGGTCAGGATGCGGTAATCAAGGTTGATGCCACCGATAGCGGTGACGGTGGCACGGTAATCATCTGGGCCAACGACACCACTCGCGCCTACGGCCATATCTACGCTCGTGGCGGCGCCAATGGCGGCAATGGCGGTTTCGTCGAAACCTCCGGGCACAATTATCTTGATGTCTCAGGCGTTCTTGTCGATGCAAGCGCCGCACGTGGCAGCGCCGGCACCTGGCTGCTCGACCCCAACGACATTAAGATTTTCCATGGAACCGGTAGTTCGCAGCTCACGGGGGAACCATTCACGCCCACGCAGAGCGACGCCAGCGTTTCGACCCTGTCCGATTCAACTATCAACGCGGCGATCAATGGCGGCACCAGCGTCTTGATTCAGACTACGAGCGCCGGAAGCGGAAACGGGGACATCATCTTCGACGGCACGGCAGGAGGTGGCGGCTCGATCGTGATCGACCATTCCGCCGCGGCCGCGACAACGCTTACGCTGGCGGCAAGCCGGGACATCCGATTCAAGGGCAATACGACGTTCCAGACGTCAGGCGGGAGTACCGGCCTTTCGGTCGTCATGAATCCGGGTGCTTCGGGAAAGACGACGTCCTACGCGAGCGATTCGGCCACGGTAACGCTTAATGGGGTTGCCGGAGGCCAACTTGAGCTGCAGATTCATGGCGGCGGAAAGACCTGGGAGAACGACGGCACCATCAATGTCAACGGCGATTCGAACATCCGCATTTTCGATAGTGGTTCAGTCGTCTATTCCACCCTATGGAACAAATCAGGCGGCGTGATGAACCTTGCCTCGACCTCCAACTGGTCGTTGCTCAGCAATTCCGGTACCCAGAACGGGGTCGTTACCAACGATGGCACGATCAACGTCAATTCGGCCTCGCAGTCGTGGGAGGCGCGCTACTCCCAATCTGCAGGCGGGGTTCTTAACGTAAATAGCGGCTTGTCGATGCAGCATCTGGATTCAGTGGCCGGAACCGTGAACATCAACGCGGGGACGCTGCTTGTGCCGGAGCAGCACGGCGGACTGCATCAATTCAACGGAGCAACCATCAAGGGACCGGGAACGCTCCAGATAGGCAAGGCTGTGGGCTCGGCTACGGCCGTCGTGTTCAACAACGTAAGCACCGCCGCCGGACTCAAGATCTTGCGCGAAGAGTATGGCACCCTGACTTTCAGTGGATCCAACTCGTTTGCCAACACGAGCTTCTTTGCCAACGGCAGCACGAACCTCGACTGGATGATTCCCGCGGCAAGCTATACCGGTACAACGCAATGGTGGGCCAAGGGAAACATCGGTTTCGCAGGTGACGTTACGTTCGGCGGCGCCGTGACGCTGGGAGCCGGCTGGAATGCAAACATCGGCACACCCGACGTGGTTGGGCCGAGTGCCGGATCGATACAGATCATCGACAAGCAGATCCTTTCCGGCGGCAGCATGACTTTGAAGTCCGGCGGCGATATCCTGATCAAGCGCAACCTGTCTGGATCTACTCGTGTCGAGTCGGGTGCCGGCATGGCGGTCGAGACCTGGGGGGATTTGACGCTGCTTAACCAGTTCGATCCGGGCGGCAGCGTCGAACTCAAATCCGCCGGCAACCAGAGCATCACGCTCAACGGCGCAGCGAGTGACCTCGTCGTCCAGGCTTCGGCCGGCGGCGCAGGCGGCGGCTATACCCGCATAAGTTCCGGAGGCACTCAGACCATCAACTTCTCGGCGGCGGGGACGCATACGTTGGTGCTTACGGGCGGCATGGCAGGCACGACGAGCGCCGCCGGCGCCATGGCATCGATCGAGTCCGCCGGAGCGCAGACAATACTGAACAGCGGGACGCTGGCCATCAACCTGACGGGCGGCAATGTCACGCTCAACACCCAAGACAGCTACGAAGACTATGGCCTACCGTCCCAGAGGCTGATCTGCTCCGCTTGCGCCACGCACAATTCGGCGCAGATTCGCAGCAAGAGTTCACAAAACATCGCGGCAACCACCATCACCATCCTTGGCGGCAGCGGCGGCAACGGAAACTGGGCGGGCATAGAGGCCGACGGATCAAGCACCGTCGTCGCTACGGGCGCGATTTCGATCACTGGTGGCGGCAGTGGAGGCCTGTACATTGGCGGGCCGCACGACGACTACATTCGGAACGACGCAGGGATCAGTGCCGACGGCGGCTTGAGCGTGACGGGGGCGAGCATCACTCTGGCCGGCGGTGCAGCAGACTTCGGCGGCGCCTATATCGGAGGCAAGTCGACGGTGACGGTAAGCACAACCGCCGGGAATTTGAGCCTGGCTGGAGGCACCAGCGCTCAATCGGTCGGATCTGCGTTGCTGTACAGCGATCCCTCACCGTCATCGATGAAATGGTACTCGCCTGCGGCCATCGGCTCCGACGGGGGTAGCCTCACTAACGTGACCCTGAACATTGTTGGTGGCGATCTGGTACTCAACGGGGGAACGGTGGGCCAGAGCGGTGGATCCGCCGCAATCATCGGCGGCATAAAAGGCACGCCGGCGAACGTGACCGTCAATAGCAACGGGGCCATTAGCCTGAACAGCGGGAATGCCCTTTCCGACCGCATTGGGAGCAAGGCGGGAGGCTCAGTGATCCTTCGGTCGGGGCTAGGTGGCACCGGCAGCATGACCCTCGGCAAGGGCCTTATCGGCACCGGCTATGGTACAGGCGGTTCCGTGCAGCTTTACTCCACCGGGACCGGTCCGGGCATCTTCCAGAACGCCACCGGCATGATCGCCACCGATACGCTGAGCGCAACGGCGACCGGTGCCGGAACTATCGACCTGGTCAGCTTCGAAAACAGGGTGGGCAATCTGGATGCGACGACCAGCAACCAGACGATCACTTTCAACGGCCGCAGTGTCGGCTTGGGCACCATCAATTCTGGCACCGGCAGCTCGACGATATCCGCGTTCTACGATATCCACGACAACAACGGCTCGGGAGTGACGAACATCACGGCGGGCAGCGTCAGCCTATACAGCACCAACGGAGGCTCGGCTGGGAGTCTCGCCATCAGCGCCGATATCGCCACAACCGGCAACCTGACGTCAAGCGTCAGTCCTTCTGCGGCCAACGGGGGAATCTATATTCGCAACGTCTCCGCGGCAACGCCGGCTAACATCAGCATCGCCGACCATGCGTTGTCAGGCAATCAGGTCTCGTTTTCGCACAGCGGCAGCCTTCTGTCGCTCAACGATGTCAATCATTCCTTTACCGTCGATAATGGCGGCGACCTGGCCATTGCCGCGCTTGGCAACATGACGCTCACCAATGGTCCTTACATCGTGATCGGTGCCGGCGCGAGCCTGCTGCTGGCTGCCACGGGAAGCATGGATTTCGTTCCCGGTACATCGTTCGCCGTGCCCGGCAACGACGTTGGTCTCGTTGCCTCGACGATCAACGTCGGCGCGGGCACCGCGATCGACGTAAAGAATCTTGGTTTGGTCGCAGGAAGCCTGAACATCGGCAACGGTGGCGGGATTTATGCAAATCAGCACATGCTGGCGCTGGTGAGTGGCAATGCGAACATCGACGGCGGCTACCTCAAGACGACCGCCGGTGACCTGGAAATGGTGGTCGGCGGCAACCTGTCGCTCACCAACGGGGGCCACATCTATGCCGGATATACGCTGATGAGCGCGCCGTACCCCGATGCCAGCATTGCCGTGGGCGGCAACCTGACGCTCGACAACGGCTCCTACATCACTTCGGCCAATGATGTCTATCTGGACATGCTCGGAGCTGCATCCAAGATAACGCTTAGCAACTCCTCATATGTCCTTTCTGACGTCGGAACCGCAGTGGTCGGCACGACCCATGTAACTTTTGCCGCGCGCAGCAGTGGCGGCATTGTCATAGATGGTGTCGAAGGTGCCGATACGGCCGTTGGCGGCAGCGGATTCTTTGCCATCGACACCAGCACGCCGTCACTGGACAAGGCGAGTGGTCTCGAAGTCCTTTATCCGAGTGCGGTCAACCTCGACCCCTGTTTGCTGAACCCGATTCTTTGCGCTCTCAAGAATCCCGGCGACAGCCTCGTAGACTCCGGCGATCCGAAACTGAACAAGGACAAAGATAAAGACAAAGACAAAGACAAGGACAAGGACAAGGACAAGTTCGGCGAGGAAGGCGAAGGCAAGAAGGACGAGAAGCCCGCACAGCGCAAGGTGGCGCAATGCACGTAAGGCCGGCAGGGAGACACGGGATGGACTGGACAAAGGAAGCTGTAGTGCGTGCTTCGGTATGTGCGGTGGTGTCGGCCGGCTTGGTATGGGCGCCGCTGGCGGAAGCGGCGCCGGCGGGGCAGATCACGCACCTGTCTGGGACGCTGTCGGCGAAGCGGGCGGACGGGACGAGCAAGCTCTTGTCAGTGAAATCGGACGTGCTGGAAGGGGACACGCTGGGGACCGAGGCCGAGACCTACGCGCGGATCAAGTTCAACGACGGCGGAGAAGTCGTCATGCGTCCGGGAACGCAGCTCAAGATCGAGAACTACAGCTACAACGCGGCGAAGCCCGAGAGCGACAACATCGTGATGAGCATGTTCAAGGGCGGCCTGAGAGCGGTGACAGGGCTGATCGGGAAGAGGAACCGGGAGAAGGTCAGTTTCCAGACCGAGACGGCGACGATCGGCATTCGCGGCACGCACTTTGGCGCGTTGCTGTGTCAGAACGACTGCGGAGGAGTGCCGACCACGGGCGGGACGCCGCCGGCGAATGGACTGCACGTGGACGTTACGAGCGGGGCGATCACCATGAGCAACCGCGCGGGCTCGGTGCTGATCAACGCCGGGCAGTTTGGATTCGTGGCGAACGCGGGAGCGACGCCGACCATCGTGCCGCCGCAGCAGGGGGTCCAGGTGACGATGCCCAGCTCGATCTCGCAGAACAAGGGCGGAGGCCGGGGCGTCGGCAAGGGCGACGACGCCGAGTGCAAGATGTGACCCGCGCGCGAAGCGCTTTCCCGGGTCCGCGACGCGCCTGCCGTAAAGGGCCGCCGAGAGTCGTTTCGGCGGCCTTTCTATTTCTGCTTCGGCACCCGCCCCATTAGATAGAACTCTTCGTTCGGCCGCATGCCGGTCATGTTGGCCATGCGGTTGCTGAGGCCGAAAAAGGCCGCGACGGCGCCGATGTCCCAGATGTCCTCGTCGTTGAAGCCGTGTCCGCGCAGCGTGGCGAAATCCGTATCGTCGATCGCGGCTGAATCCAGCGCGACCTTCATCGCGAAATCCAGCATTGCCTTTTGCCGCGGAGTGATGTCCGCCTTGCGGTGGTTGATGGCGACCTGGTCGGCGACCAAGGTATTCTTGGCCCGGATGCGCAGGATGGCGCCGTGCGCCACGACGCAGTACTGGCAACCGTTGGCGTTCGAGGTGGCGACGACGATCATCTCCCGTTCGGCCTTGGTGAGGCCGCTGTCCTTCTCCATCAGCGCATCGTGGAAGGCGAAGAAGGCGCGCCACTCGGCGGGTCGGTGGGCCAGGGCGAGGAAGACATTGGGAACGAACCCGGACTTCTCCTGCACTTCAAGGATTCGGGTCCGGATATCGTCCGGCAGCGATTCCAATGCAGGTACGGGATAGCGGCTGATCGGCGGTGTACTCATGGTGTCCTCGCAGGATTGGCTAGTAAGTAGCGACATTCTATGTTCCCGGCTTCATGCCTGGGAGGCTATCCTCAGCAGGACAGGTTCCCGACACTCTTGCCGGAGAGGATGTCCTGCGGCAGGATACGGATTCTCCGATACCTACGAGGTGATCCGCGTGAGCATGCCCGACGTTCCCACTCCGAAGAAGTCCGACGTGCAGGCGCAGTTCGACAGCCTGGCGCCGGCGACCCAGCTCGATCGACGCGGCTTTATCGTTACCGCTCTTGGAGCAGGTTTCGCCTTGGCCGTCCAACCGACCGCCGCGCAAAGCCCAATCAAGACCGGAAGCGACGGCCTCATTGCAGGAGAGATCGCGATCGAGGGCGGCCCGGCCGCCTACCGGGCGATGCCCGCCGGGAAGAGCGGGCTGCCGGTGGTGCTCGTGGTCTCGGAGATCTTCGGAGTCCATGAGTACATCGCCGACGTCTGCCGCAGGCTGGCGAAAGAGGGCTATTTGGCGATCGCCCCCGAACTCTTCGCCCGCTACGGCGATCCGCGGAAAGTCTCCAACATTCAGGACATTCTGGCTGGCATCGTGGCCAAAGTACCGGATGCGGAGGTAATGGCCGATCTCGACGCGTGCGCGGCGTGGGCCGGGAAGAACGGTGGAAATCCGGCCCGGCTGGCGATCACCGGGTTTTGCTGGGGCGGCCGTATCTCATGGCTCTACGCCGCGCACAATCCGACGCTGAAGGCCGGGGTGGCCTGGTACGGCCGGATCGACGGAGAGGTCAACGAACGCACGCCGAAGTACCCGCTCGATCTGGCCGGCCAGTTGAAGGCGCCGGTCCTCGGCTTGTATGGCGATGCCGACCAGGGTATACCGATGGATGATGTCGAATCGATGCGCGATGCGCTGGCGAAGGCTGGCAGCAAGTCGCAACTCCACGTCTATCAGGGGGCGCCGCACGCGTTTCACGCCGATTACCGACCGACCTTCCGCAAGGACGCGGCCGAGGACGGCTGGCGGCGCTTGCTGGCATGGTTCCGCCAGAACGGCGCGTGACGTTCGGAGTGTCGAACGGCATGGCTTCGCCCGGACGCATCGCCGGCATTCGTCGATCATGACGCCGCCGACAACTCAGCGGCTGGTGATTTTCGGCGCCAGCAACATCGTTTCCGACCTGTTCGATTGCGCGCTGGCCAACGGCCTGGCGCCGGCCAAGGTGGTGCTGCATCTGCCCGAGTCGAACGGGGAGCGCGACATCTCCCTCTCCTCGCGCATTGCCGCCCTCGGCGGCTTGTGTGCGCTGCCGATCGTGGAAACGCTCGACGAGTTCCAGCCAGGCGCCGACGAGCTCTACCTGCTCGGGCCGACCACGCCTACCCGGGCCAATCTTGCCGCGGAAATCGGACGTCGCTTCGCGCTGCGCTACCACAGCCTGATCCACCCCACCGCCTACGTGTCGCCATTGGCGCGGATCGGGCAGGGAGTGTTCGTCGGCGCCAATAGCGTGATCGGTCCGGGCGCGCACCTCGGTGATCACGTCTTCGTCAATCGCGGCGTCACCATTGGTCACGACACGCATGTCGGCGCCTTTTCGCGCATCCAGCCGGGCGCCAATTTGGGAGGACTGTCGCGCATCGGAAGCGGGGTAACCATCGCCATCGGTGCGACCCTGCTCGAGCGTCTGGTCATCGGCAATGGCGCCTTTATCGGCGCGGGTGCGGTAGCTACCGACGACGTGCCCGAGGGCGTACTCGTCGTCGGGATACCGGCTAAATTCAAGAAGGCCCTGTAAGCCTTTCGCCAGCGAGTGAGGCGGCCAAGCGGCACGCCGCGAGAAGGGCCGGGCCCGAGGCATCGAGATCGAAGTACTGGTGAAAGCGCTG
>CAZASE010000062.1:11075-13935 GCA_964487715.1 uncultured Rhodocyclaceae bacterium
TGCAAAGCCGGCGGCAACTTGCCGTCGCCGCCGACCAGAAGCCAGACGGCGTCGGGTTGCTCGGCCAGCAGGTCCAGCATCCGGTTCGCCCAGTCGCCCCTGATTTCATGTTCGAGCCGGAAGCCGGCGGTGATCCAGACCACCGACGACGTCCCCAGCCCCAAGGCGGTTCGGTCGACGCCGGATCGGGCTTGCGAGCGCCTGACCCGGTACGGGTGGTACAGTCGGTGCGGCGGCGGGAACGCGCCGTTCCAGGGGTCCTCGCTTCCGAGCTGCGGATCGCCTGTCAGCCAGACGTCCAGGGGTGCGATCGGCGCCACCGTATTTACGCTGATGCCCAACGTCGGGCGCACGGTATGCAAAGCCGCGGCAAGAGGCGAGTACAGGCCGACCAGAAGCACGACATCCGGATCGAACTCGGCCAGCACCGGCATCATGTTCCGCCAGCGGCCCGTCATCCCGAATCGGCTGTCGCTGATGGTCATGCCGACTCCGGCAGGCAGGATCGATTTCCAGGCCGCCGCATCCAGCGGCGGCAGCTTCAGTTCGCGCCCGTCGCCGCGAAAAAGACCCGCGTCGGGCGGCGTCAATTCCTGGGCTGAAAATATTTTGACCTGGAGTCCCGCACGGGCCAACACCGCGCACTGTTCCAAGGCCATCATGCTCGGTGTATGCAAGCTGTTGCCGACGTAAGGCACCACCACCGCGACGCGCCGGATGTCCTGCGGCACGCGCGGAACGAATCCCGCCGGTATTGCCTTCGCCGCATGTTCCATCTGGCGAACAGCCATCTGCGGCACTTTCGACGCGACCAGGGCGGCGATGAATTCCGACCGCTGGCCGAGATCCTGCAGCGCGCTGAGCCACTCAAAGGCCATGAAGGCCGCCAGCCGGTCCGGATCGTCGGGTATCGCGGCAAGAACCGCCGCCGCCGCGGAGTGCTCGTAGCGTGAGTCGCCGCATGCGCGACCGAGAAACGTCAAGCGCAGGATGACGGCGCGGGCGTCGTCGTCGTGGAGCTTCGTCAGTGCGTCAACCACCCGCTTCTTCCCGGTTTCGTCCGGACTTGTCTCCCAAGCGGCCATCAGGCCATGCCAACGCATGGCGCACTGGGGCTCCCGCAGAGTCCGGTCGAGCGCGTCGAGAAGCAAGGTCATGGGGATACGCAATGAAATTTAGCTTCGGCAAATTGTGGGCGAGGCCGTCCTGGTCGCTACGGAGTGAACGGTATTTCGCAAATGAAATCCTCGAACTTACCGCCCGGCCCGCGTGGAATTTGATGCGAAAAATATTCAAAATCGACAGCGAACGAATGTCCAAGGAAACGATTCAGAACTTCCGTCAGTGATTGTTCCTCGTCCGCACTGATTGGGCGCTCGACAACCAGTTTCAGCTTTATGCGGTCCACGCCGGATTGAACGACTTGGTATTGTTGTATGGGAGCGACATCCCGAAATACCAGGGCACCGACTGTCGGCCAGAATCTTCGGCCGTCAGGTAGGCGTAACAAATTTCGCTGTCGCCCAAGTATCCGCGTGAGTTTGGGCAGGCCACGACCGCAGGGACAGGACACGCCAAGCTCGGCAATATCGCCAATATCGTAGCGAATCAACGGCGTTGCAAAGTTGTGCAGATCCGTGACGACGATACGGCCTCGCTCACCGGGAGCGCAGGGACTGTCGTCATCGAGGAGTAGTTCGACGATCACGCTTTCGGACATGATGTGGTATCCGTCGCGGTCAGGACACTCGGTCGCGATCACACCAACTTCCTGGGAGCTGTAGACGTCGGTGATGTCGATGTCGAGCAAGCGTCTGCAGCGTTCGCGCAATGAGTCCGGAAGCGTTTCACCAATGGTCCGAACTTGCTTCAGGCGCCTGAGCCCGGCTCCCTTCGCGGGATCCGAGTCGGCGATATCGAGTAGCGCCGAGAAGTTGTTTGGATAGGTCAACAGATATTGTGGCCGAATTTCGTTCAGCCACTCGGATTGGCGCATCACGTCCGTTTGCAGGCTGATTCCGTAGGCTGGCCCGGAAGTAAATAAGTGGCTAACCGGCGCACCCCAGTTCGGCGATTCGATACCATGACGGCCGGTATCATCCTCCGCCAGGTTGGCGCGGATTACGGCTAGTGTCGAGGAGAAGTCGCGATGCTGCCACAGGTGTTCGCGCAAGGTCATCGCCATCCACATCAGGTCGTTGAGTGCTGTTCGGCGCACCTCCACAGGCTCGCCTGTGGAACCCGTGCTGCGCGCGATCATTACTTTGCCATGCTCGGATGGATACCATGTGGAATCTATGTCCTCTCGCTGCGTTTGCAGATCGCAGCGGCGCATGATCGGAAGCGTCGACAACAAGTCGTGCAGACTTACAGTTTCATCGAGCGGAAATTTGGCGAGACGTTGGGCATGAAAGCGGGAATGCACTTTGGCATGGGCAAGCAGCATGCGCAATTGTCGAACTTGGGCCGAGGCAATCGCTGTTGGCGATAGCCATTGTGAATCGTCAAGTTGCGCAAGCAAGGCCGCGAGCAGCATACCCTGCTTGCTTGGCACTGCTGGCCATCCCATACCCGGCACGCCAGAGATCATTTTTGGCCACGAATGCCCTGTGCCTTGATGCGCATTCATTTCGCGATTGCTCCAATCGCAATCGGAAGAGCCATATCGCGTCGGCGGAGCAGGACGTGAGGGCAGCGCTCACCTAGTTCGTAACTTCCATGTCGCGTTGCAATCGGGTCAAAGCCGCCCCTACACAAACGGGCCATAGCTGCTTCCAGGGTCATGAAGTTGTAGCGTGCCGGGGAGTTGCGATACATGTCGATCGTTGCGATCTCTGTCGGCTTCCAGCCCAAGTTATTG
>CAZASE010000063.1:0-13663 GCA_964487715.1 uncultured Rhodocyclaceae bacterium
CGCGCGCCCGGAGAAGGCCGAGGCCGGCCGCGAGCGCTCCGCCGCCCCGCGGCGCGAAACGCGCGCGCGCGATGAAGGCCGCGAATCCTCACGCCGCGTCGAGCCCGCCAGGCCGAAACTGCCGAAGCTGGATTTCGACCCGAGCAAGCCGTACGAATCGCGCATCAGCGCGCAAGCCGAGGCGAGCGAAACCAAGCGGGCACCGGCACGCCCAAAACGCCCGGTGCCGGCGCTGCTCGGCGGCCTGCCGAAACCGGAAGCCGAGAAGTAAGCACTTCATTCCCCCCGCCCCGCCTTCGCGGCGCGGGCGACGACCGGAGGCCGCATGGCGCAGTGGGTGGAAGGCCGCGTAATCGAGCGTATCGACTGGACCGAGCGTCTGCATTCCCTGCGCATCGAGGCGGAAATCGCCGCCTTCCGCGCCGGCCAGTTCACCAAGCTCGGCCTCGACATCGGCGGCGAGATCGTCGGGCGGCCGTATTCAATCGTCAGCGCACCGGGCGAACCGCTCCTCGAATTCTATTTTTCGACGGTGCCCGGGGGGCCTCTCTCGCCGCGCCTGGCCGCACTGCGCGCCGGCGACGCCATCCAGGTGGCGCCAAAACCCAACGGTTTCCTGGTCCTCGACGAAGTGCCGCCCGCCGCCCATCTCTGGCTCGTGGCGACCGGCACCGGCATCGGCCCATTCATCTCCATGCTGAATACGCCCGAGCCATGGCAGCGCTTCCAGCGCGTCGTCCTGGTGCATGCTGCGCGCACGGCGGCGGAACTCTCCTACCGCCGCGCCATTGCACGCCTCACCGAGGCCGAGCCGAAGCGCTTCACCTACATCCCCGTCGTCAGCCGCGAGCAGGCCGACTACGCGCTGGCCGGCCGCATCCCGCCGGCGATTGCCGACGGCCGCCTCGAGGCGCGCGCCGGGCTGGCGTTCGACGCCGTCCAGAGCCATGTCATGCTGTGCGGCAACCCGGCGATGATCGAGGATGCCACCGCCGCGCTGGCCGCGCGCGCCTTCCGGAAGCACAGACGCAAAGAGCCGGGACAGATCAGCGTGGAAACCTACTGGTAGCACGGCGTCATTGCCGCGCAAGCGGGAACCCGCGGCCCTCGGAGGCATGACGGGACACGATGAAGCTCATTCGCCATGGCATGAACGGGCGCGAAAAAAAGCCCGGCCTCATCGACGACCAGGGTACCCTGCGCTTCATGGAAACAAGACACGCTTCCCCGCACGGCGAGGACAGAAGCCCGTTCAAGGGCAAGACCGGCCTGACACGCATCTGGAACGCCTTCAGCTATTCCCTGGCCGGTCTCTCGGCGGCTTATCGCCATGAAAGCGCCTTCAGACAGGAAGCCTGGCTGGCGCTGATCCTGATACCCGCCGCCCTCTTCATGCCCGTCGGCGGCCTCGGCAAGGCGCTCATGGTTGCCAGCGTGCTGCTGGTGCTGATGGTCGAACTGCTCAATTCGGCCATCGAAGCCGTGGTCGATCGCGTCTCCCTCGAACACCACCATCTCGCCAAGCGGGCCAAGGATGTCGGCAGCGCGGCTGTCATGATTTCGCTTGCCAATGTCGCGGCGGTGTGGGCGCTGGTGCTGCTCGGCTGAGGTTTTCGCACCAATTTCACCTGCGAGTACGCGGTCGCCGCCGACTGGAACCGCATCGCCTGCGTCGGCACCGAGTTCAAGGTGTCGTTCCCGATCAACGCCCCCGGGCGCCACACGCAACGAAGTCACCAATGGCGACGACCGCGCGCCGGCCGGTTCTTCTGGCATGTTCCCAGCGATACGCTCGGCCACGACGGAGATTACGGCCAACCTGACGCGCTTCAGCCGCAACCAACAATCCTGATCGCCCCGGTGGTAGGCTTGCCGCTGGCAAAAGGGGAATAAGCACCGATGCGACTGCTGGTGGTGGAAGACAACCGGGACATCCTGGCGAACCTGGCCGATTATCTCGCTCTCAAGGGCTACGAAGTGGATTGCGCGCAGGACGGGCTGACCGGACTGCACCTGGCCGCCACGCGGCACTATGACCTGATCGTCCTCGACGTCATGCTGCCCGGCATGGACGGCTACGCGCTGCTCCAGCGCCTGCGCGAGGGCGAGCGGCGCGACACGCCGGTCATCATGCTCACCGCGCGCGATGCGCTGGACGACCGCCTGCAGGGCTTCCGCGCCGGCGCCGACGACTACCTCACCAAGCCCTTCGCGCTGCCCGAGCTGGCCGCGCGCATCGAAGCGGTGCTCAAGCGCAGCCGGGCCGGCGGACGACGACTGCTGACGGTGGCCGACCTCGCCTACGATCTCGATACGCTCGAGGTGAGCCGCGCCGGCCAATCCATCAAGATCGGGCCGATCGGCCTCAAGCTGCTCGCCGTGCTGATGCAGAAAAGCCCGGCCGTGGCGACGCGCGAAACGCTCGAGTCCGCGCTGTGGGGTGACGCCCCGCCCGACAGCGACAGCCTGCGCAGCCACATCCACACCCTGCGCCAGCAGATCGACAAACCCTTCCCGAGACCGCTGCTGCACACCGTGCATGGCGTCGGCATCCGCCTCGCCGACGCCGGGGAAAATGACCGATGAGCACCGTCCGCCGGGCCGTTCGCGCCAGCGCGGGCATGGGAACGGCACCCCCTCCCTTGCGCCCCCGCCGTGCGGGGGCGGTGACCGGTCACCCCCGCCCTCGGGGCGTGGGAAGAGGGGTGGGTCGTCAATGACTGCAAGAGGAAGCCTTGCGCGCCGCATCGTCTTCGCCTTCGTGCTGCTGACGCTCGTCGTATCGAGCCTGTTCTCCGTGGCCGTGAAAGAGGCCATCAATTATTCGGAAGACTTCCTCACCGAGTCGTCGCTGCAATTGCGCCTCGACACCATCATTGCGGAGCGCAAGGCCGGCAAGCCGGTCGACCTCGACCAGGACATGGCCTTGTACATCACCGGCGCGCGGGAGAAGGACGCGCTGCCCGCCTGGCTTGCCGACGTCACTCCCGGCTTCCAGGAACGGGGGCAAAACGGACACGAACACTACGTGCTGGTGCGCGATGCGGATGGCGCCCGCTACGTGCTGACGCAAAACCAGGAGGAGTTCGAGCGCTTCGAGAAGGTCATCGCCTATTTCCTCGTCCTTGCCGTCCTGCTGAGCGTGCTCCTCGCCTGGGGCCTGGGCAGTCTGGTGGCGCGCCGGGCGATCGCCCCGGTCACGCGCCTGGCCGGTCAGGTGCAGCACCGCGAGCAACTCCTGCCGCTGGCGCCGCCGCTGGCTTCGGACTACCCGCCGAATGAAGTCGGCAGGCTGGCTGCCGCCTTCGACGCCACGCTCGACAAGCTCAGGCAGGCACTACAGCGCGAGCGCCTGTTCACCAGCGACGTCAGCCACGAATTGCGCACCCCGCTCATGGTGATCGAGAGCTCTTGCGAGTTGTTGCTCGCACAGGGAATCGGCGATGCGCGCCAGGAAACGGTCATCCGGCGCATCCTGTCCTCCGGCGTGGAGATGCGCGAGCTGGTGGCGACGTTCCTCGAACTGGCACGCGCGCCGGAAGGTCGCTCCCCGGGGGACGGCGGCGAGGCGGGGCTGCTGGAAATCGCCGAGGACCTGATCGGCCGCTTCCGGAACGAAGCCGTCGCACGCGGTCTCGAACTGTCGCTGGACGCAGAGAGCGCGGATGCCGCACGCTATCCCGCGCCGCTGCTGCGCGCCGTCCTCTCCAACCTGCTGCGCAACGCCATCCACTACACCGACAAGGGCTTCGTCCGCCTCGTGCTGCGCACGGGCGGCTTCAGCGTGATCGATTCCGGCGCCGGCATCCCGCCGGAGAAGCGCGACACCGTGTTCCAGCCCTTCGTGCGCGGCGACAGCACGCGTGGGGACGGCATCGGCCTCGGCCTGTCGCTGGTACAGCGCATCTGCCAGCGGCAGGGCTGGAACATCCGCCTGGACGAGCACGGGAACGGCGGCTGCGAATTCCGTGTGGAACTTTTTCCCGCTTGACGCTTTTTTCACGCCGGCTTGACGCGGCGGTCACGGGGCGGCGCATACAGTGCGCGGCAGACAACCCCGTGAGCCGCCCCGCATGCCCGACGCCTGTCCCTCGCAGATCGCCCTGCCGTTCGCCGGCGGGGATGAACGTGCATATTCGGATTCCCGGCCGGACGGCCGCCTGAGCCGGCTCGCGCGCTGCCTCTCGCGCTGGCGCGAAAGGCAGCGGGTCCGCAGTGCGCTCGCGCTGGCCGACGCGCCGACGCTGGTGCTCGACCTGCACGGTGCCGACGGGCAGCACCGGCCCGTGCTGGCGGAAAAACCAAACCGCGTCATCATCGCGGCGGACAGCGTGGCCGGCCTCGTCGCGCTGCCCGACGGCGCCGTCGATTGCATCGTTTGCCTCCGCTTCATGGACGGCATGGGAGGCCGCGGCAATCATCTCGACCTGCTGCATGAACTGAAGCGCGTCACGCGCGACACGCTCATCGTCTCGCTCGGGGACGATGCCGGCAGCCAGGTCCTCCGGGAGTTCGATGCGGCCGGATTCAGCCGCCTCGGCCAGCTCGACTTCCTCCCCTTCAATTCCATGCGGCGGATATTCGTCCTGCGCAAACTCGAACTGTGAGAACGCCCATGCCTGCATCGCCTGAAAACACCTTGATCCCCGGCCCCTTCATCCGCCCCGTCGCCGCCGCAAGAGCCGTCGCCGCGCCGGCGCAGCGGCATCGCCGGATCGGGTTCACGGGCCTGATGGCGTTCTGCGCGCTGGCCGTCTGGCTGGGGCTGCGCCTCACGCTGCTGGCCCATGTCGACGCCGGCGAACTCGATGCCAGAACCCTGCTGCTCGTCTTCGCGAAAGGCGCCTGGTTCGACGTCGCCACCCTGTGCTTCCTGGTTTCGCCGCTGCTGCTCCTGTCGGCCGCGCTGCCCAACCGCTTGCGCGCGCACAGGACGATCCATGCCCTGCGCTGGGCCTTCCTGTGGATCGCGCTGGCCGCGCTGCTGTTCGGCGCCCTGGCCGAGATCATTTTCTGGCGGGAGTTCAGCACCCGCTTCAATTTCATCGCCATCGACTACCTCATCTACACCACGGAAGTCGTCGGCAACATCCGCGAATCCTATCCGGTCGGCGCGCTGCTGGCCGGCGTCGCCGTCCTGGCGACACTGACTTCATGGCTGGCCCGGCGCCATCTGCGCCTTGACGACGCGCCGCACTCCGGCCGGCGACGGGCCGTGCTGCTGTCGTTCGCGCTGCTGCTGCCGCTTTCCAGCGCAAAGCTGGCCGACGTGGGGCAAATGGAAGGCAGCGGCAACGCCTACGCCGACGAACTCTCCGGCAACGGCCTCTTCAGCCTGGCCGCCGCCATGCGTCGCAACGAGCTCGACTACGACCGCTTCTACCGCACCCTGCCAGCGGAGCGCGCCGAAGCGGTGCTGGCCGGATTGGGTACGGGGTACGCGCCGCGACCCGCGCATGCGTCGGCCCATGAACCCGCGCCGCTGGCGACACTGCCGGCGCCCTTCCTGCGCCGGCCGAAGAATGTCGTGCTGATTTCCGTCGAAAGCCTGTCGGCCGAATTCCTTGGCGTGCATGGCAACACCCGGGAGCTGACGCCGAACCTCGACCGTCTCGCCGCCGGAGGCGTGATGTTCGACAGGGTGTTCGCCACCGGCACGCGCACGGTGCGCGGTCTCGAAGCGCTCTCCATCGGCACGCCGCCGATCCCCGGACAGGCCGTCGTGCGCCGGCCCGGCAACGAGCACCTGGCGACCCTGGGCGAGCAGCTCGAGCACCAGGGCTTCACCAGCCTGTTCCTGTATGGCGGCTACGGCTATTTCGACAACATGAACGCCTATTTCGGCGCCAACGATTACAAGGTCGTCGACCGCACCGACCTGCCGGCCGGCGAGATCGTCTTCGAGAACGTCTGGGGCGTCACCGACGAGTCGCTGTTCGGCGGCGCGCTGCGCGAGTTCGACGGCGCGGCGCGGGACCACAAGCCGTTCTTCGCCCACATCATGACGACTTCGAACCACCGCCCGTTCACCTATCCCGACGGCCGCATCGACATTCCCTCGCCCGGCGGGCGGGACGGCGCGGTGAAATACACCGACTACGCCATCGGCCGCTTCATCGAGGAGGCCCGCGCCAAACCCTGGTTCGACGACACGCTGTTCGTCATCACCGCCGACCATTGTGCATCCGTGGCCGGCAAAAGCCGGCTGCCGGTGGCCAAGTACCACATCCCGCTGATCCTGTATGGCCCGGCCCTGCTGCGCCACGACGTCAACCCGCGCATGGCCAGCCAGATCGACATTCCGCCGACCCTGCTCCACGCACTCGGTCTCAAGGGGCGCGGAGACTTCCTCGGCGCGTCCCTCTTTGACCCGGCCGCGGCGGCACGGCCGGAGCGCGCCTTCGTCAGCAACTACCAGTCGCTGGGCTACTACAAGAACGATGTGCTCACCGTACTGCTGCCCCGGCGCAAGGTCGAGTCCTACCGCATCGCCCGCAACACGCTGGAAGCGACGCCCGCCGAGCCCGACGCACAACTGGTCGAGGAAGCCATCGCCTACTACCAGAGCGCCGCCCGCGCCCTCAAGCAGGGCCGTTTGCGCATTGCCTACCATGAGGCGGAAAGATGAGCCTTCCGGAAAAGCCATCCAACCGCCGTTGCGGCCGTCGCGGCACCTGCCGTGGTTGGTCCTGCTCGCCACCCTGATGGCCGCCACCGCCGTGACCGACGTCACGCACGCTTCACCGCAGACCTGCCCGATCGGACTGACGATGATCGGCGGCCAGGAGGCCTATTCAGCCCTTTCGACCCGGTCCGCGCCGGCGCACGCTCGCCTCTCACGCGGCTTGCCGGCTCTCCCTTTCCTTCCGCGTTCAAAGAACATTCAATCCAGCGATTGTGCGAACGTGGGGCGCGAGTCGCTGCGACTGCTCGACCGAGACCACGCACTCCTTCAGGAACAGGGAACGCTGCCGCATGGGGCCGTGATCCCGCCGCCCTGCGGAAACTGACTTTCAGATCGTCCACTTGTTGCCGCATTTGCGGCACTGCACTTTCAGCCAGACCTCCTCCGCATTCTGGATGTCCACGGGCTCCTGCTGCAGCGCCCTGCCGGCATCGACCACGGTGAATTTCGCATAGGCATTGCATTGCACGCAGGTGGCGTGGTCGCCGATGTGCTCGGCGACCATCATGATGCGCTTGTAGCGCTGCCAGCCGAACAGCGACAGCACGCAGCCTGCAAGCCCGAGCGCCGCCGCCAGGATCAGGCCGGCGACGCTGTCGCGCCGGCCGGAAAGCTCGACGGCCGAAGCGGCCATGATGATGCCGAGAAAACAGGTGATCAGATAGAAGTGGCTCTCGATGAGCTGGCGCTCATACCACTTCCTGAAGCCCACCTTGCGGATCCTGGCGACGGTGTCCATGGGTTATTGTGAACCCTTGAGGCCTGAAACAACAGCGCCAGCGGCGGACCTCATCCACCCCCGGCGCTGTCGAGCCAGGCCAACGCCCCCAGGCCGGCGGCGCGGCCGCTGGCAAAGCAGGCGGTCAGCAGGTAGCCGCCGGTCGGCGCCTCCCAGTCGAGCATCTCGCCGGCGCAGAACACACCGGGAAGGGCGCGGATCATCAGCCGATCGTCGAGCGCCTCGAAGGCGACGCCGCCGGCGCTGCTGATCGCCTCCGCCAGCGGCCGCGGCGCGCCGAGCCGCAGCGGCAGGTCCTTGATCGTGGCGGCGAGGCGGGCGGGATCGGCGAATTCCGCCGCCGTCAGCACTTCCCGCAACAGACCCGCCTTCACGCCGCGGATGCCGGTGCAGCTTTGCAGGTGGCTGGATCGCGAGCGCGAACCGCGCGGCCGCGACAGCTCCGCAACCAGGCGCGGCAGGTCGCGCCCCGGCGCCAGGTCGAGATGCAGGACGGCACTGCCCGCCGCCGCGATGCCGTCGCGCAGCGGCGCCGACAGCGCGTAGACCAGACTGCCCTCGACGCCGGTCTCCGTCACGACGAATTCGCCCTGCCGGCGCTGCACGGCACCCGCCGCGTCCGTGAAGGACGCCACCACGGGCTTCACGGGATGTCCGGCGAAGCGCGTGCGGAAGTGCTCGCTCCAGCCGCTGTCGAAGCCGCAATTGGCCGGCCGCAGCGCCGCGACTTCGACGCCGCGTTGCGCCAGCAGCGGCACCCAGGCGCCGTCGGAGCCGAGCTGCGGCCGGCTGCCGCCGCCCAGCGCCAGCACCACGGCATCATGGCGCACGGCCAACTCACCCTGCAGCATGGCGAGGCGAAGCGCGCCGCCCGCGTTCCAGCCCAGCCAGCGGTGGCGCATGTGGAAGCGCACCCCGGCCTCGCGCAGCCGGTGTAGCCATGCGCGCAGCAATGGCGCTGCCTTCTTTTCAATGGGGAACACGCGCCCCGAGCTGCCGACGAAGGTTTCGACGCCGAGCCCGCGCGCCCACTCGCGCAGCGCATCCGGCCCGAAGAGGTCGAGCAGCGGCTCGATCCGCGCGCGGCGCGCGCCATAGCGCGAGAGAAACGGCTCGCGCGGCTCGGCATGCGTGAGGTTGAGCCCGCCCTTGCCCGCCAGCAGGAACTTGCGGCCGACCGAGGGCATGGCGTCGTAGAGATCGACCTGCACGCCGCCGCGGCTCAGGGCCTCCGCCGCCATCAGTCCGGCCGGGCCGCCGCCGATGACGGCCACCGTTCGCGTGGGCTGTTTCGTTGTCAAGATGGAAGTTGATTGGCAACTATCTTCAGCAGACTTTGTGGGAGCGGCCTGCTTGCCGCGACATTCGCCGCAATCGCGGCCAGCAGGCCGCTCCCACATCAGGAGAACGCTCTTCCGCCCGTTACTGAAAGGCATGCAGGGGATCAGTTGTGCAGCGGAGGGCAAACCCGCCGTGAAAACCGAGCTTACGCCAATCAAGGGCGAACCGGAAACCGGCCGAACCGCCGCTGCAGCGGATTCCAGCATGCGCTGGCGGCACCGTTCTTTCTGTCTGGCAGCCGTCCTTGGTTTCACCGACCACGCCCAAGCGCGGCCGCCAGGCTGGGCCGCCCCCCCTCATGACGATCGACGATCAGCTTACACTACATACCCATGCCGATAATCACTACCCTTGCCAACGGCCCGATCTCGGCGATCGACTACCGATGCGACGCCGGCCCCGGTGACCGCCCTTTCATCGAACACCATTCAGCATGGGTGCTCTCTTATGTGCGGCGTGGCAGCTTCTGCTATCACGTCGCCGGCAATTCGTATGAACTGGTGCCCGGCTCGCTGCTGGTCGGCCGCCCCGGCGACGAATACCAATGCAGCCACGACCATCACGTTTGCGGAGATGAGTGTCTCGCTTTCTTCATCGCGCCAGAGCTGATGGATGAAATCGACGGGCGGCGGGGCGGCTGGAGCGCTGCCGGAATACCCCCGCTGCCCGAACTCGTCGTGCTAGGCGAGCTGGCGCAGCATACTGTCGCCGGCAACAGCGATCTCGGCATAGACGAGGTGGGCCTCGCCCTTGCTGCGCGCTTCGTCGACTGCCAGACCGGGAAGACCCCATCCGCGCGTCGGCCGTCAGAAAAGGATCGGAGCCGAATCGTCGAGTCTGCCCTTTGGATTGAAGCGCACGCCGCCGAGCCGACCGGGTTGAGCACGCTGGCGGACGCCTGCGGCCTCAGCCCCTTCCATTACCTGCGTGTCTTTTCCGCGGTATTGGGGGTCACTCCCCACCAATACCAAGTCCGGTGCCGGTTGCGCAACGCCGCCCGACTACTCGCCGACGGCCGCCGCTCGATCACCGACGTAGCCCTCGACGTCGGCTTCGCTGACCTCTCCAATTTCGTCCGGACCTTCGGGCGTGCAGCGGGCGTTACGCCGCGCAACTTCAGCCGTGCTGCCCAGGGCGACCGCAAGATTTTCCAAGATCGTCTGGCGATGCATTCCTAGTATGACGGTTCCTCAACCCGCCACAAGGAGTTCCCCATGTTCGACCACGTCGGCCTTCGGGTCCGCGATCTCGATGTGTCCACTGCCTTTTACCGTGCCACGCTCACGGCGCTTGGTCATGTGCCGGGTGCCAGCGGCGATGGCTATGCCGGCTTCGGGCCACCTGCCGCCCCCGCCCTGTGGCTGCATGCATCGGCGGGCTCGTCCGGCACCCATGTTGCCTTCCGCGCGCCGAACCGCGCCGCGGTAGATGAATTCCACCGTCGCGGGTTGGCCGCCGGTGGCCGCGACAACGGCGCGCCGGGACTGCGCCCGGACTATGGCCCCAACTACTATGCTGCCTTCGTGACCGATTTCGATGGCAACAACATCGAAGCGGTTTGCTTCGAGTGATGGGGTCGTCATGGCCAGCATTATCAAGGAGTTCACCGTTTCGGCCACGGCCGATACCGTCTGGGCCGCCCTGCGCAACGTCGGTGCCGCCCACCGCCTGTTTCCTGGCGTGGTAACCGAGACGACCCTGGAGGAAGGCGCCCGGGTCGTCCGCTTCGCCAATGGGATGATCGTGCGCGAGCTCATCGTGGCGCTCGACGATGAGCGGCGGCGTTTCGCCTACGCCGTCGTCGGAGGCAGCCTCAGGCACCACAACGCCTCGTTCGAGGTCGCCGCTGAAGGTAACGGGAGCCGAATCCGTTGGGTCACCGATCTGCTGCCCGATGAAATGGCCGGCGCCATCGCGGATCTGGTAGACCATGGCGCCACAGCCATGGCCGCGGCCATGGCCAGGCAGGGCAACTAAGGGTACACGGGACCGAGTAGGGGACGGGGTCACCCCCCGTCGCTCTCTCACACCACCGGACGTGCGGTTCGCAATCCTTCAATCGCTGGCACGGTAAGCTGATCAAAGAGCTGTTCAATTTCGGCCGGTCGTCTTGCGCTACCCGCGTCCATCCACCAGACCAACAACTCGACGAACGCCCCGGCGAGGTAATGCGCGGTCGCCTCGGAGCGCCACCCGGAATGCCCCGCTGCGGTCAGGTCCTCCTTCACCATACCGGCGATCATCTCGCGGAAATGCCGTTGCACCACGTAACCGCTTCTTTTTCCGATTGCGCGGAAAACGTGCTGGCGTTCGTGCATATGCGCCAACATGCCGCGGGCAAACGGCAGCAGCTCGTTCATGCCGGACGCGCCGGCTGACTGCCTAGCGCGAATCTCCTGACGCGAGTTTTCCAGGGCCCTCGCCAGCAACCTCTCCTTGCCCGAGAAGTGCATGTAGAAGGTGGAGCGTCCGACATCGGCTCGGTCGCAGATATCCTGTACGCTGATGTCATCCCAGCCGCGCTCTATGATCAGCTCGGCCAATGCCTCCTGCAACGCACGGTAGGTGCGTTGTGCGCGACGATCCTGCCGCATTGCTGTCATCTGCAGTACTCCTTGATTACCGGGCATCCGGCGTACATCCGTCCGCAAATGGGCGGAACCGCGTCTGTTGTCCGTGCTCCTGCTGCGTCGACGCGGCGATAATTGCAAATACGCCGACGCCGACGGGCAAACGCGCGCAAGGACGAACTGGCCAGGGCAATCATCGCATCTACAGCGGTGGCTTGGTTATCGTCTTGAATTGAAACCGGGAGATCATGTGAATTTGTGGCGTGTACTGAAGCACTTTGCACGAATAGGATTTATCCTGATTCTTGGCATCGCCATGACGGCATGCCAGGACGCTCGCGCGCGCGGCGACGCGGTCTGGGCCGCACTGGTAGGCTCCAACCGGCACCAAGCGGAGGTTGCGGGACTGTCTCTGCATTACATCGATCTCGGACCGGGCGTGGGCGAACCTGTTGTCATGGTTCATGGCTTCGGCGACTCGACTTATGCATGGCACAGGAATGCCGCGGCACTTCGCGACGGCGGACTGCGCGTGATTCTCGTCGATCAACCTGGTCTGGGGCGCTCCGCCACGCCACCGGATACGCATGTCTACTCGATCGAGAATCAGGCGGGGGCGATATTGAAACTGGTTACCCGACTCGGAATCGAGCGGTTCAAGCTGGTCGGCCACTCCATGGGTGGCGGCATTGCGCTGTACCTTGGCTTGAACCACCCTGACCGGGTAAGCCAGGTAGCGGCAATCGATCCAGCCGCCTTTTATCCCGGCTGCGCATTTCGTTATCCAGGCGTTGAATTCGTGGCCAGAGCCCTGGGAGCGCGCCGGTTCGTAACCACCGCGTTGCGCGATGTCTATTACCAGCGAGATCAAGTCACCGAAACGATGATCGACGAGTATGCGCAACAGTTTGAGGACAGCAGCCGGATGAGTGTCCTGACGTCGCTGTGCCGGCAGTACTTCTCCTCGGTAGAATACACCCGCATGACCGAGAGCTATGCGAACTTCCGCCCCCCGCTGCTTATCGTATGGGGTGAGCGCGATACGTGGATTCCACTGACCTTTGGCGAACGCCTGAATAGGTTGGTGCCCGGCTCGATGCTGCGAGTCATCGCGGATGCGGGTCACGCTCCGCATCAGGAGCAGTCCCAGCTGGTGAATCCGATTCTCACCGCCTTTCTACACACCGATGCGCAACGCTGACTGTCTGCGCCGAAGCTGATCAAGAACTTATCAACAGGAGGGAAAACCATGAATATCGATCAGCCGTCACTTCTTCGCTTTGCGTTCATCGTGGGTGCCGTGACCGACGGTTTGGCATTGATACCTATGCTGGTGCCGTCCGTCGCGGAACAGCTTTGGGGATTTCACGATACGTCGAACGCCTCCTATTACGCCGCGTCCTCCGCCGCGGCGCTGATGCTGGGATGGACCGCGCTGTGCGCCTGGGCGGCGCTGTGCCCGATGGAACGGCGTTTCGTTGCGCCTATGACGATGCTGGTGGTCGCCGGCCTTGCCGCGGCCGAAGTCGTAGGCGTGTCCAGCGGCGCCCTGCCCCTAGACAAGACGGTGCCGACCTGGTGCCTGCAGGCCGGTCTGATGGCGTTGTTCGGGTTCGCCTATCACTTCCCATCTTCCGTTTCGCCTAGAGCCGTTTCAAGGTAAGTGCGCCCTGCCGGGCGCACCATGAAAAACGCCACGGCAAGCCGTGGCGTTCTCGTCCAGAAGTCGGTATCAGGACTTCAACGCCACCAGCACCTCGTCCAGCATCTTCTTCGCGTCGCCGAACAGCATGCGGTTGTTGTCCTTGTAGAAGAGCGGGTTGTCGACGCCGGCGTAACCGGAAGCCATGCTGCGCTTCATGACGATGGAGGTCTTGCCCTTCCACACTTCCAGCACCGGCATGCCGGCGATGGGGCTCCCCGGGTCGTCCTGCGCCGCCGGGTTCACGATGTCGTTGGCGCCGATCACCATGGCGACGTCGGTGTCCGGGAAGTCGGCGTTGATCTCGTCCATTTCCATCACGATGTCGTAGGGCACCTTGGCCTCGGCCAGAAGCACGTTCATGTGGCCGGGCATGCGGCCGGCCACCGGGTGGATGCCGAAGCGGACATTGACGCCCTTCTCGCGCAAGTGTTTCGTGATCTCGAACACCGTGTGCTGGGCCTGCGCCACCGCCATGCCGTAGCCCGGGACGATGATGACGTTCTTGGCATCGCGCAGCAGCTCGGCGGTTTCCGCCGCGCTGATCGGGCTCACTTCTCCCGCGGGTTGCGCGCCGCCCGCGGCCGCCGCCGGCGCGCCGCCGCCGGTGCCGAAGCCGCCGGCGA
>CAZASE010000064.1:0-13518 GCA_964487715.1 uncultured Rhodocyclaceae bacterium
TCGACCGCCGCCGCCATCGCGGTGTTCGCCTTCGGCACGCGCGCCGCCATCCTCGACGGCAACGTCAAGCGCGTGCTGGCGCGGGTTTTCGGCATTCCCGGTTTTCCGGGCGACAAGGCGGTCGAGACGCATCTGTGGGCGCTGGCCGAGACGCTGCTGCCGGAGCGCGGCATCGCGACTTACACGCAAGGGCTGATGGACCTCGGCGCAACGCTATGCACGCGCGCTGCGCCACGCTGTGATGCGTGTCCGCTGGCGGACATGTGCGTGGCACGGCGCCAAGGCCGCACCGCTGAATTGCCGGCCGCGCGCGCGCGACGCACCGTGCCGGAGCGCGCGGCGACCCTGCTGGTGCTGCGCCGGCGCGGCCGCGTGCTGCTCGAGCAACGCCCACCGCAGGGCATCTGGGGCGGACTGCTGTCGCTGCCGGAAATGCCGGCCGGTGAAGAGGACGTGCATGGCCATGTCAGGCGCCGTTTCGGCTGCACGCTGGCGGCGGTCACGAGGCTACCGCCGCTGCGCCATGCGTTCACGCATTTCCGCCTGGAAATCGCGCCGCTGCTGTGTGAAGTAGGCGAGATGGCGCCGGCCGCCGGCCGTATCTGGCTCGGCGTGAAACGCATCGAATCGGCGCCGCTGCCGGCGCCGATTCGCAGGATCCTCCAGACGCTGGTCTAGGGCCTAGAAACGAAACCGCGTGATCGGGATCTCGCGGCCATCCGGCAGGACCAGCGTGCCGCTCTCGCTGTTGGTCAGGCGCAGGGTGAGGGAACCGACATTGGGGTTGGCGACAATGGGCGCGACGTAGGAACCGCTCAGCGTCTGGCCGTTGGCATATTGCGTCCACAGGCCCTGATAGGTGGCCGAGGTGGCCGGGCCGGCGGTGTAATACCAGAGCGGGTTGCCCGAGGCGTCGTACATGTAGCCGGTGCCGAGGAGCGTGCTGCCCTGCATTTCGAGGAAGTAGCCGCGGCCGCTCTCCGCCGCATTCCACCACCAGCCGGTCTGCGGCGCGAACGATGCCTGGGCGCCGGCATCCCAGATGAAGCGCTGGATCGGCAGCGTGCCGCCGGGCCAGGTCAGCGTGCAGCTGCTCGTCGTGGTGCAGGAAAGGCTGATGCTGCCGGCGCTGCCGGCAAGGCTCGCCGCATGGTAGCTGCCGGTCAGTGTCTGTCCGCCGGCGTACTGGTCGAGCGTGCCGCTGAAGCTGCCGTCGGCGAAAAAGCGGCCGCTGGAGGCGTACCAGGTCGCGCGACCGCCGGTGGCGTAAAGGTAGGACGCCATGAAAAGCTGGTTGCCGCTGACTTCGAGGGCGAAGCCGCGCCCGCTCTGCAGCGGGTTCCACCACCAGCCGTTGGCCGGCCGCGGCGCCGTGGTGGTCGCTTCGATGTAGACGAACATGTCGTCATAGGCCGCCACGTTCGTCGGCAGGCTATGGTGGCCGCCGCTCGCATCGTGGTAGAGATAGGCACTGCCGCCGTGCGTGTTCACGAAGTTCGAGCCGTTGGGCATTTCCGTGCACATGCCCCAGCCGTGGTCGAAATCGAGCTCGCCGCAATACATCCAGGCGCGGATGCCGAGCACGGCGCTGCCGTTCGCGCGCGCCGCCTCGACAGTCGGGTGCATGACGTCCTTGCCGCTGGTCAGCGGACCTATCGCCGCACCGCTGACAGCCAGCTGGCCGCGCAGCATGCGCTGGTCGGCGACGTCGCGAATCATTACGGCGAAGGACATGGCGCTACCGACGGAGAAGCCCATCAGCCACTTGTCGGCACCGTCGAGCGGGCAGACTGCCGACACCTCGGTGCTGATCTGCTTCATCTGGCTGTAGATGGTCTCGTCGCTCTCGGCGCTCGGCGTGCCGCCGCCCCAGGACAGGCCGATGAAGGCGTAGCCGCGCGCCGCCAGCGCAGTGTGCCAGTCGTTCCACTCGGCTTCGGGATAGCCGCCGGTGCCGTGCAGATCGAACACGACGATGCGCCGCGTTGCCGTGTGGAACGCCGGCGGCACCCAGACCGTGTAGTAACGGCTGCCGATCGCGACCAGCTTGCCGCCGTCGGCCAGCAGCGCGGCGCGCTGCGTCGCGCCCGGGCCGGTGAGCGAGGCGAGGCCGGCCGGATTCGGATTGGTCGCCAGCCAGGCGCGGCAGGTCGCCTCGCTGGCGGCTTCGGCCACGACGCCTTGCGCCCGCGCCGGCGCCCCCGCCACGAACCACAACAGCAGGGCGGCCGCGAGCCAGGCCAGTCGCACGCGCTCTTGCAGCTTTGGGCCAGAATTCAGCATGTCGGTTCTCCCCGGATATCCTGTCATTTCACTAACGCCCGCTGGGCGAGAAACTTGAAGACAATTTCCAGCCGGGATACGGAATCCTCCAGTTCCAGCAGCTTCTGCCGGGCGATGGCGGGGATCGGCAGCAATTCGCAGAAGCGGTAGCCGACCCAGGCGGCATCGTCGAAATCGTGCGGCGGCGGCAGGCGCGTGGCACCGGCCTGCGCCACCATCGCCCGCAGCAGGGGCTGCAACGCTGCCAGGCGCACCGGCACCGGCCGGCGCGATTCGGCGGCAATCGGCTCGACACGCGCCTGCAGCAGGCCGGCGCGGTCGGCCTCGCTGGCGAGGATGCGGAAACGCCCCTCGCCGCGCACGCTGAGGGCGAGGATGCCCGGCTGCGTCATGTCCCAGGCGACGATGCGCGCTTCGACGCCGACCGGATGCGGGCGCGCCACCGCGCCAACCTCGCCGCCCTCGGCGATCAGGCAGATGCCGAACGGGGCTTCCTGCCTGAAGCAGTCGCTCACCAACGCCATGTAGCGCGGCTCGAAAACACGCAACGCCAGCGTGCCGCCGGGGAACAGCACGCCGTGCAGTGGAAACAGGGGCAGGCGCCCGCTCTGCCGCACGGGGCTGCGGCCGGGGACGGGAGTGGGATTCGACACGGCCAGGCTTCCGAAAAGTGCGTCAGGCGGGGTTCGCGGCGGCCGGCGGCAGCGCGCCTGGCGCCAGCAGGCGGGCGGCGGCGAGGCCATTGGCGAGGCCGAACAGCAGCGCCGCCAGCGCGAAAAACGGGGTCAGCAGCCACAGGCCGTCGTGCGGCACCAGCCACAGGCGGGCAACGACGAGCTGCCCGGCGATGTGGGCAAAGGCGGCGGCGAGGCTCTGCGTCACCGGGCCGAACCAGCGCGCCGGCAGCTGCATCGCCGCGCCCAGCGCCAGCAGGCTGGCGAGCGCGCCGGCCAGGCTGAGAAAGAATCCCGGCGCAAGAAACTGCCCGAGCAGCAGGCTACCTGCCACGACGCGCAGCAGCGACACCCACACTGCATCGCGCCAGCCGTAGCGGGCCAGCACCACCAGGGTGATGATGTTGGCGAGGCCCGGCTTGACGCCGGGCAACGGCATCGGGATGACGGCTTCGACGATCGACAGGGCGATCGCCGCCGCCGCATAGCGGGCGATGCGGTGGTCGTCGGCGTTCGGTCGCAGGTCAATATGCGAGGGAGTCATGGCCGGCGGTTCGCCCGACAATCGACAGGCTGACGTGGTTGGGCGCACAGATGGCGATGGCATTGGCCTGGCTCAGCCAGCCCTGGCGCACGCAGTACTGGCGCGGGCCGGGGTCGGCGGCGACGCGGGCGCGGCCCGGCTGCACCTCGATGACGCTGGGACCGAGCGCGCCGGCCACCTCGACGCGCCGTACCGCCGTCAGGGGCAGCTCGGCGACGACCACGCCGTCGCGGCGCACCACCGCCTTTTCCGCAGCGCCGCCGCGGAAGGCCAGCGGCGCCAGCGCGGCGGTGCCGGCGACAGCCAGCAGCAGCACCGCCCAGTCGCCGGGCAACAGAAGTCGGAGCGAAGCGCTCACGACAACAGGCGGTGCCGCACCAAGGTGCGCGCCTGGCCGCTGAATGCCCGCGCCAGCCATTCCGCCAGGTAGACCGAACGGTGCTGCCCGCCAGTACAGCCAAGCGCCACCGTCAGGTAGGAACGGTTGTCGCGCAGGAAGCACGGCAGCCACTCGGCGATGAAACGCTGGATGTCGGCGGCCATCTTGCGCACATCCGCCTGCGCCTCGAGAAAGCGCGCGACCTCCGGGTCGCGGCCGGTCAGCGCGCGCAACGCCGGTTCGTAATGCGGATTGGGCAGGCAGCGCACGTCGAACACCATGTCGGCGTCAAGCGGGATGCCATGTTTGTAGCCGAAGGATTCGAACAGCAGGGTCAGGCCGCTGCCGGCGCCGAGCTGCGCGAAGTCGAGGACCCAGGCACGCAGCGCGTTGGGATGCAGCGCGCTGGTGTCGATGCGGTCGCCGAGGCCGGCGATGTCTTCCAGCATCCGCCGCTCGCGCACGATGGCCTCGGCCAGCGTGGTGTCGTCGCTCGACAGGGGATGGCCGCGCCGCGTCTCGGAAAAACGCGCGATCAGCGTCTCGTCGCGCGCATCGAGAAAGACGAAGCGCGTATCGACGGCAAGGGCGCGCAGCTCGCGCAACTGCTGCGGCAGCGCCGCGATGGAGGCGCCGCCGCGCACGTCGACGGCCACGGCCACCCGCTCGCCGCCTTCGTCGCGCAGCTGCCGCACCAGTTGCGGCAGCAGCGTCGCCGGCAGGTTGTCGACGCAGTAGTAGCCGGCATCCTCCAGTACGTGGAGGGCGATGCTCTTGCCGGAGCCGGAGAGGCCGCTGATGAGGATGAGCTGCATGGGCGGAGGGGAAAACGGAACGGTGCCAGCATAGCAAAAGCGCGCCTGCCGCGGCCGGCAGGCGCGCCGGCAGGCTATCGGGCGCTTTTCGGCATGGTGGCCGGATTTACCGTCATGCCGTTCGGCATGACGATGTCGCCGGGCTTCTGGCCGGCCTTGCAGGCGCCCAGCCACTTTGCCTGGATGCTGACCTGGGATTCCTTCATGCCATGCATCGGCGGGTTGTAGGCGGACTTGATGTCGGCACGGTAGTTCGAGTCGAAGCGGCCACTGAACACCGCGCGCGTCGTCGCCGTGGTGCCGCCCATATCGCAGACCGAGTCGACGATGGTGCGGTCACCGTCCCGCTTGATGTCCTGCTTCGCGCACTTCGGCTGCTGCTCGCGGCCGCTGCCTTGCTGGCGAATCATGTCGTCGGTCTTTTCGTCCACGCATTGCTGCATGGTCATGCCCTGCGGCATGCCCTGCATGGCGGTGGTGATCTCCCACAGGCCGCTCTTGCGCTTGGGGACGTCCGGCGCGGCTTGCGTCGCACCGGGCAGACTGAGGGCCAGAAGCAGGGCGGTAACGGTGCAGGGTTTGCGCATGGGGTCTCCCGAAACAGGTTGAACGTCGAAAATCGGCTGGCTGGCGCGCCGTCGCGCGCCAAGGTGCCAAGGTACCAAGGTACCAAGAGAAGCAGTATCGTGGCCTCCGCCCGCCGGGTCAATCCCGCGCGGCGGGCCGGTTCGCCCCGGCTGCCCGGCGGCTGGACATCCACGCGCCTTGCGGCGTAGGCTTGCCGGGCGGCGCGGCGCAGTTGCCCGCGATGAGGCGAAGCGGGAGGTCGAGATATGGACGCTCTGGGATTTCAACGACTGAAGGTCGTCGCCCTGGCGGTGACGGACATGGCCCGTGCGCGGCGGTTCTATGGCGAGACCCTGGCCCTGCCGCCGGCCTACGAGGGCGAGCGGCAGGTCGGTTTCTCGCTGGGCAACGTGATTCTGATGCTGAAGTCGTCGCCCGACGGGTGGTATGCCCAGCCTTCCGAGCAGCTCAATCCGCGCCTCACCCTGGCAACCGGCCATGCGCCCGACACCGAGCGCGAACTTGCCGCCCGCGGTGTGACCATCGCCAACCCGGTACAGGCTTACGCTGACGAAGGCTTTTATGTCGGCGGTTTTCTTGACAGCGAGGGCAACCGCATCTGGTTCTGCTCGCCGATCGAGGGCGCGACGACCTGAAAGACCGAGTCGCAGCATTCGCCCGCGCTGCCGGCACCCGGCCGCACCGCGGGCCTCCCCGACCCGACCGTGCGCACAACACTGCTCATGCCACAGCAAGCGAACCAATCCGAAACGCCCGCAACGCCAGCGGCCGAGCCCTGGCGGCGCAACCTGCGGGGGCGCCTCGACGGCCTGCCGGGTGCCGCATCGGGCTTTGCCAGTACCGGCGACTGGTACACCGGCGCGCCGCCGGAGCGCTGCCCCGGCCGGCTGGCCGACGGCACGCTGAGCTCGCTGGCGCTGCCCGACCTGGCCGCCTGCACGCGCGCCGAGGTGCTCGACTATTTCGACAACACATGGGCCCTGACGGAAGTGCTGTTCGCCGGGCTCAAGGCAGAGGAGGCATTTTATCGCCCGCCCTACCATCGGCTGCGCCACCCGATGATCTTCTACTACTGCCATCCGCCGGCGCTCTACATCAACAAACTGCGGATCGCCGGACTGATCGGCGAATCGCTCAACGCCTACTACGAGCGGCTGTTCGAAACCGGCGTGGACGAGATGCGCTGGGATGACATGTCGAAGAACGAGATGCTGTGGCCCAGCCTGGGCGAAGCGCACGACTACCGGCGCCAGGTCTACCGCGTTGTGCGCGAACTGATCGAGACCCATCCCGCCCTGGCGCCGAACCACCCGCCGATCACGCAGCAAGATCCGCTGTGGGCGCTGTTCATGGGTTTCGAGCATGAGCGCATCCACCTCGAAACGTCCTCGGTGCTGATCCATGAACTGCCGCTGGCGCTGGTTCGGCGGCCGGCATCGTGGCCGCGACTGCATCCTTCGGCCGCGGCGCCGTCGTCGCCGGCACCGCGCCCCGGCGCTGATTTCCCGCTGCCGGAAGTCCTCGCCGTGAGCGGCGGCCGTTGCGAGCTGGGCAAGCCGGCGGACTGGCCCTCGTTCGGCTGGGACAACGAGTACGGGGCACGCAGTGTCGAGGTGCCGCCCTTCAGCGCCGGCCGCCGGCTGGTGAGCAACGGCGAGTTCCACGCCTTCGTCGTCGCCGGCGGCTACCGGGAGCGGCGCTACTGGAGCGAGGCGGGCTGGTCCTGGCGCGAATTTCGCAACGTCAAATGGCCGACCTTCTGGGTGCCGGACGGCCCGGCCGGCCTGCACCGGTACCGCCTGCGCACGCTCTTCGAGGAAATCCCGATGCCGTGGAACTGGCCGACCGAGGTGAATTGGCATGAGGCGCGCGCCTATTGCGCCTGGCTGTCCGAGCGCGATGGCGTCGCGTGTCGATTGCCGAGCGAGGCCGAGCATCAGGCACTGCGCGATGCGTCGCAACGCGACACGACCATCGGCACACGCCGCGATCCGGTGATGGCCGCCGGCGGTGCCGCGCTGATGCGCGACGTCGGCTGGAACCTCAACCTTGCCCACGGCTCCTCGTCGCCCGTGGATGACGGCCGGCCGACGCAGGCCGGATTCCATGATGTCTTCGGCAACCTCTGGCAGTGGCTGGAAGACCACTTCAATCCACTGCCCGGCGCCCGGGTTCACCCGTTCTACGACGATTTCAGCACGCCCTGCTACGACGGACAGCACCAAATGATCCTCGGCGGATCGTGGATCTCCACCGGCGACCAGGCGAGCATCTGGGCGCGCTTTCATTTCCGTCCGCATTTCTTCCAGCACGCCGGTTTTCGCGTCGTGCAGGCGGCCGGTGACGGCGGCGCCGTCCGGCTCGACGCTGCCGGCGGGGTCTACGAGGACGAGCAGGTTCTCAACGAATATCTGCTGCTGCATTACGGCGCGGCGGCGCAGCAGATGCCGTATGCCTTCGGCCCACACGACGCCGCCGAGTTTCCCGTCCGTTGCGCGCGCTGGCTCAACGAGGCGGCGCGCGCATCCGGCAGCGCGACCGGCCGGGCGCTCGATATCGGCTGCGCGGTCGGCCGCGCCACCTTCGAACTGACGCGCACCTACGGCGATGTGCTCGGTGTCGACCTGAGCCGCACCTTCACCGACGCCGCGCTAACGCTGAAACAAGACGGCTCGCTGCGCCATTTTCGCAAGGACGAGGGCATGCTCGGCGCGACGCTGACGGCGACGGTGCCACCGGACATCGCGCGCGCGCGCGCGAACTTCCGCCAGGCCGACGCCTGCTCGCTGCCGGCCGAACTGATGGATTTCGACGCAGTGCTGATTGCCAACCTGCTATGCCGGCTGCCGAGCCCGAAATCGCTGCTCGGCCGCCTCGGTGGCCCGCGCGGGCTCGTGGCGCGCGGCGGCCTGCTGGCGATCTTCTCGCCCTACAGCTGGATGGAGGCTTTCACGCCTCGGGAAGCCTGGCTCGGCGGCCGCGCCGATGACGAAACAATGACATCGAGCGCGGCCGCGCTGCGCGCGATCCTCGCCGGCGCCGGTTTCGAGCTGCTGCGCGAAGGCGAGGAAGCGCTCGTCATCCGCGAGCACGCACGCAAGTTCCAGTACATCGTCACCGACGCGACGCTGTGGCGGCGCAGCCGCTGAAGAATGCCGCGCCCGCGCGCGGGTCGGCGATCGGCTACTGGACGAACTGCCCGCCGCTGCGAATGATCGAGAGGTCGACGAACGTCGACCCGGTGTGCTTGTCGGCCGAGAAATCGACGAGGAAGTCTCCCACGTCGAAATTGCGCAGGCCTTCCAGGGCGGCGATAAGCTTTTCCCGCGTCGGGTCCTTGCCGGCGCGCCTGATTCCTTCCACCAAAACGATCGCGGCAATCCAGCCCTCCAGGCTGGAATGGTGCGGCTCGAACTTGGTGTTGGCCTGGCCAAGGGCATCGCGGTAGCGTTTCACGACGGGGTACTTGCTGCTCCAGGGCGAGGGCACGATCTGCGCGACGGCGATCCCGGTGCTGTCCGGCCCGAGTTCCTTGCGCAGCTGGCTGGCGCTCATCACCGAGAGGCCGAAGAACTGGGGCCGCTCGCCGGCCTTGAGGTAGTCGCGAATGAAAGCGACCGACGCCTGGCCTGCCGTACCCATGAGGATTGCCGCCGGCTTGGCTCTTGCGATGATTTCCACGGCCCCCTTGGCATCGTAGGTCTTGCCGTCGATGGCGCCAACGGCAACCGCCTTGAGCTGGAATTTCGCCAAGGCCTCTTCGGCGCTCTTCAGCACGGACTTGCCGAAATTGTCGTCCTGGTAGGCGACGGCGATCGTCTTGACCCCCGTTGTCACAAGCTGCTCGACCATTCGGACCAGCTCATCGCCGTAGCCTGCCCGTACGACGAACAGCACCTTCGACTTCTTCTCGCGCAGGACGCCGGCGCCGGAAAGCGGCGCGACCAGGGGAATCTGCGCCTTCTCCGCAAGCGGCAAGGCTGCAAGGGCGGGCCCGGTGCCGGCATAACCGAAGAGGGCGAAAACCTTTTCCTCCTCGATCAGCTTCTGCGTGTTCTGCGCCGTGCGCTTCGGATCGTAGGCGTCGTCGAGCACAACCAGATTGAGCTTGCGGCCGTGCACGCCGCCTTTCGCATTGACCTGGTCAAAGTACAGCTTGATGCCGTTTGCGTAGTTGACGCCGTTCTCCGCCTGCGGCCCCGACAACACCACCGACTGGCCAAGCAGAATGCTGCCGGCGCCAACCCCGGTTTCGGCGCCGGCACCGCTTGCGCCCAGCAGGCACAGCAAGGGCGCGAGGAATCTCCTGACAATTGCTTTCATGGCCGCTCTCCTCCAACAAGTGCTCGCCGGTGAGCCTTCCAGCCGGTGACCAGCGTTCTTGTGCGATACCGGTCATCTTTCTTTTCGAGACGAACTGGTATCACAACTGCTGCTTGTCGCTATGGCGTTTCAGTGTTGCGCGACACAAGACCGCAAATCGAATTAGGTTTTTTGTGCTATTTTCGGGGGATTATATACCCGCAACGCGCCGCGCGCGCGTCGGCCTGAAGCCCCTCCCGCAGCACCCCTGCCGCTGCGGCCGAGCTTCATCGGCAACCAAGGGACAGGAAGTCGGCCTAGCCGCGTGCCACGATGTCGCCATCCTGCTCCTCCAGCACGCCGGCCTTGAGCAGCTCGTCGATCACCTGGGCGGCGACGGCGGCCGCTTCCTTGCCGTAAAAGCGCTTCGATACCTCGCGGAAGAGGGCGACCTGGCCGAAGTAGTC
Source organism: uncultured Rhodocyclaceae bacterium (assembly GCA_964487715.1). Taxonomy (GTDB): domain Bacteria; phylum Pseudomonadota; class Gammaproteobacteria; order Burkholderiales; family Rhodocyclaceae; genus Desulfobacillus. Next base: position 10,053 of record CAZASE010000064.1, read on the forward strand.
GCCGATTGCGGCGCGCGGCATGCGCCGCTTTTCCAGCAAGGTGAAGGTGAACAGCGCCTTCATGGCGCTGCGGGCCATGCGCTCGGGGCTTTGCTCGAAGGCGGCGAGGCGCTGCAGGGCGCGCGCCACCGCTGCGGCAAAATCGCCGAAAGGCGCGCCATGCCCGGGAATCACCATGCGCACCTCCAGCTCGCCCAGCATTTCCAGCGTGTTCCGCTGCGCCGGCAGCCCGCTGTTATCGCCGTGCAACTCGGCGAAGAGGACGCCGAAACCATCCTGCCAGAGCGCATCGCCGGAGATCAGGAGTTTCTCCACCGGCGCGTAGTAGGCCAGCGCATGCATGTCGTGGCCGGGCACGTGCAGGGCTTGCCAGCGCAGGCCGCCCATCTCCAGCTCGTCGCCGGGGGCGATCGTCGCATCGAATTCGAATTGTTCGGCCTGCTGGTGGGCGGTGGAGAGCAGTAGCGCGTCCTCGTCCCAATCGGCCACCGCCGGCGCCATGCCCTCGGGCACCAGGATGCGGCAGCCGTGGGCGCGGCGCACCGAGGCGTTGCCGCCGATGTGGTCGGAATGCGAGTGGGTGTTGATGAGGCGCACGAGCTTGCGCCCTTCCAGTGCGCGTTCGATCAGCGCCAGAGTCTGGCCGGCGTGGGTGACGTAGCCGGAGTCGATCAGCGTCGCCTCGGCGCCTTCGTGGAAGACGATGTTGTTGGCGGAGAGCCAGCCGCGTTCGAGGACGCGGATCTGCTTCGGCAGCTCGGTCATGAAATTTCTTTTCGTGCGGCGCCGACCGGCAGCGCGTCGACGCGCGGATACTCGCCGCGCGCGAACATCTGCGGATCGGCGAGCCAGTCCAGCGCCATGTCGGTGGCGTCAAAGCCCCAGAACAGTTCCTTGTCGATGGCCAGCGTCGGCACGCCGAATACTCCGGCGGCGAGCGCCTGCTCGCCGTTCCGCAGCAACTGACTTTTCACTTCGGGCGAATTGCAGCGCGCATCGAGGTCCGGCACGTTCAATCGTCGCGCCAGCTCGGCCCATTCCTCAGGTGCGTTGATGTCGCGCCCCTCGCGCCAGATGAAGCGGAAGATTTCATGGATAGCCTCCATCGTGGCGCCCAGCGCCACCGCGGCGCGCAGCGGACGCACCGGGTTGAAGGGATGCTGCGGCGGAAAGCGGAAGGGGATGCCGTTCCTGTCCGCCACCCACTGCACCTGGCGGTAGGTGAAGCGGCGCTTGGTCGCCATCTCGGCCGGGCCCTTCTGGCCCCAGTGCTTGAGTAGGCCGGCGAAGAGCACCGGCACCGGGCGGACCGCCAGCTTGCCGTCGAAGCGGGCGAGCACTTCGGATTGCAGGTAGGCGAAGGGCGAGACGAAGTCGAAATACCAGTCGGCGCTGTTCATCGGTCGCAATCCCCGCGCAGGGATTCGGGGAAGGCGTCGAGGCGCGCGCGACGCTGGGCGACGGCGACGAGGATGAGGACTTTCTTCTCATCCGGCACGGTGGCCCAGCCGGCGATCTCGTCCACCGTGCGCAGGCAGCCTTCGCACAGACCGCTATTTGCGTCCATGCGGCAGACATTGATGCAGGGCGACTTCACGCTCATTGGAGCACCTTCCCCCCATCCCCCTTCCCAAGAAAGGGGGTGACGGCGGTTCGCGGGCTGCGCCCGCTCGATGCTGTTGACTGAGCGCCCCCTTGGGACGGCCCGGCGGGGGCGCTCATGACTGCTTCCGCTTGTCCGCCATGCGGGCGTTGAACTTGGCGGCGTCGATGATGAAGCGTTCGTGGCGTCCCGTGCTGATGAGGTCGACGCCGTCGTGCGCCCGGACGGAGAACACCAGGCGGCGCCCATCCACTTCTTCGAGGCGGGCCTTGACGGTAATGGTGAGGCCCGGCGGCGTGGCGGCAATGTGGGAAAAGTCGACATGGGTGCCGACGGTCTGCTCGCGCGGCCAGTCGAGGAAGGGCTTGACCAGTTCCAGGCAGCACCATTCGAGCAGGCCGACCATGAAGCCGGTGGCAAACACGGCCGGCATGTCCTGGAAGGACGGGCTCTCCGGATAGAGGCGGGGCACCGTCTTGTCGGGCGGCACCGTGTAGCGCAGCGCGTGCTCGAGGCCGGGCTGCAATCCGCCTTTCATTGTTCTTGCCTTTTTGCCAGCATGGCGCGCGCCACTTTCGAGGCCGGCGCGCGGCCGAGCTCGGCGCAGATCCAGGCGCCGGCATCGACCAGGCGGTCGAGGTCCACGCCCGTCTCCAGCCCAAGGCCGTTCATGAGATACACCACGTCCTCGGTGGCGACGTTGCCCGAGGCGCCGGCGGCGTAGGGGCAGCCGCCGAGGCCGGCGACGGAGGCATCGAAGACGGCGACGCCCATCCCGAGCGAGGCATAGATGTTGGCCAGCGCCATGCCGTAAGTGTCGTGGTAATGGCCGGCGAGGCGCTCGGCCGGCACCAGCAGCATGACTTCGTCGAGCATGCGCTGCACGCCGGCCGGCGTGCCGACGCCGATGGTGTCGCCGAGGGAAATTTCGTAGCAGCCCATCTCCAGCAGGCGCGCCGCCACCTCGGCCACGGCGGCCGGCTGCACCGCGCCCTGGTAGGGGCAGCCGAGCACGCAGGAGACGTAGCCGCGCACGCGGATGTTGTTTTGCCGCGCCGCCTCGGCGACGGGGCGGAAGCGCTCCAGGCTCTCGGCGATGGAGCAGTTGATGTTCTTCTGCGAGAAGGCCTCGGAGGCGGCGGCGAAGACGGCGATCTCTTCGGCGCCGGCTTCGAGCGCCTGCTCGAAGCCCTTCAGGTTGGGCACCAGCACCGGATAGCTGACCCCGTGGCGGCGCGGCAGGTTGGCCATCACTTCCGCGGCGTCGCCCATCTGCGGCACCCACTTCGGCGAAACGAAGGCGGTGGCCTCGATGGCCTTCAGGCCGGCCATGCCGAGTCGGTCGATCAGCTCGATCTTGACGGCGGTGGGCACGAGCTGCTGCTCGTTCTGCAGGCCGTCGCGCGGACCGACCTCGACGATCTTGACTTGGGTTGGGTGGTTCATGGAACAGCTTTCACCACGGCGTGCACGGCGGCACGGCGAGAAGGCGTAGAGAATCGCCGTGCCGCCGTGTTGCCGTGGTTCATGCTTTTTCAGCCTCGAAGTCCACCAGCTCGGCGCCCTCGGCGACCGAGTCGCCGACGCCGAAGCGGAAGGCCTTGAGTTTCCCCTTCGCCGGCGCGGCGATGGTGTGTTCCATCTTCATCGCTTCGAGGATCAGCAGCGGCGCGCCCTGTTCCACCTCGCTGCCCGGCTGGGCGATGAGGGAGATCACCTTGCCCGGCATGGGTGCAACCAGGCCGCCGCCGGCGCCTTCGCCCTCGCCGGCGTGGTAGAGCGGATCGACGCAGGCGAGCTGCCAGGCGCGGCCGTGCAGGAAGACGTGGCGCTTCTCGCCGGCGGCGATCACCGTCGCCGGCA
>CAZASE010000065.1:0-13501 GCA_964487715.1 uncultured Rhodocyclaceae bacterium
CGGCGTCGACATCCTGGTGGCGACCCCGGGCCGCCTGCTCGACCACGTCGGCCAGCGCACCGTCGACCTGTCGGGCGTCGAAATCCTCGTACTGGACGAGGCCGACCGCATGCTCGACATGGGCTTCATCCACGACATCAAAAAAGTGCTCGCGCTGGTGCCGAAGCAGAAGCAGACCCTGCTCTTCTCCGCCACCTTCTCCGACGAGATCCGCGGCCTCGCCAACGGCCTGCTGCGCGACCCGCAACTGGTCGAGGTCGCGCCGCGCAACGCCACCGCCGACCTCGTGACGCAGCGCGTGTACCCCGTCGACAAGGCGAAGAAGCGCGACCTGCTGATCAAGCTGATCGACGACCACCACTGGCACCAGGTGCTCGTCTTCATGCGCACCAAGCACGGCGCCAACACGCTGGCCGAGAAGCTCAACAAGGCCGACATCAGCGCCGCCGCCATCCACGGCAACAAGAGCCAGGGCGCGCGCACGCGGGCGCTGGCCGACTTCAAGAGCATGAAGCTCAACGTGCTGGTGGCCACCGACATTGCCGCGCGCGGGCTGGACATCGACCAGTTGCCGCATGTGGTGAACTTCGAATTGCCCAACGTGCCGGAAGACTATGTGCACCGCATCGGCCGCACCGGCCGCGCCGGCAGCTCGGGCCACGCCGTCTCGCTGGTCTGCGTCGACGAACTCGGCCTGCTGCGCGACATCGAGCGACTGCTGAAGAAGCCGATCGAGAAGATCGTGCTGCCCGGCTTCGAGCCCGACCCGAGCATCCGCGCGGAACCGATCGAGAACGGCCAGCGCTCCGGCCAGCGTTCGGGACAGCGTGCAGGTCAATCAAAGGGCAACCAGCGCCCGGGCACGCCGCCGAAGGGCGGCGCACCGCAGCGCCAGGGGAAACCGCCGCAGCGCGGTAATCCCGCGCGCGGCAACGCCGCCCAGCACCACTCCGGCTCGCGGGGCCGCTAAGAAATCGTCATTCCCGCGGAAGAGGGAATGACGGGCTGCTACTGGACGTTGAGCATCTTCATGGCTTTGCCCAGGGTGTCCACCGACTCCTGGTGCTTGCCAGCCTTGTGCAGCGTTTCGCCCTCGGCGCGCAGCTTCTTGACTTCCGACATCTGTTCAGCGGATAGCGACGGGCTCTTTGCCAAGGCCTCGTCGATCTTCTTCATGTCCATCGGGCAATGAAAGGCAAAAGCCTGGGTGCTGGCCAGGGCCATGCCGCCGAGTAACGCGAATGTCGTGGTTTTCATGTTGTGTCCTCTCTCTGTGGGTCCCGGCCAGGCCGGTACCTTTTCAGGATAGCCAAAAGGCTTTAGAGTGCAAGATGCCCATGCAATAACCCTGTCGCCCCCATGGCAACCGGAACGAACGACGCGCAAGCCATAACGATCCGCCTACTCGCCGCCGACGAGCGCGAGGCGATCGAGCGCTTCTTCCTCGAGGAACTGGACGACATCGCGCTTTACTGGCGCTTCTTCCGCACCATGACGCCGCTGACGGTGCACGCCTACGTGGAGCAAATGCGCTTCGAGCGCGGCTGCGTCATTTTCGGCGCCTTCTACGGCGAACGGCTGGTCGGCGTGGCCGAGCTGTCCGCCATTCCCGGCAGCGAGATGTGCGCGGAGAACCGCCCGGGATCGCTGTCCTGCGCCGAACTCGGCATCGCGGTATCCAACCAGCTGCGCCACAAGGGCGTCGGCCGGGCCCTCCTCGACTACCTGCTGCGCCATGGCTGGACACGCGGCCTGAAACGCATCCAGCTCTCCAGCCTGCGCGACAACCGCCCCATGCTGGCGCTGGCCGAGCGCCTCGGTTTCAAGGCGCTGCGGGAAGAATCGGGCGAGGTCATCATGCAGGCGCTGCGGCCGGCCGGCTGGGCGCCGATCGCGCCTCCGCCGACGCACGCCGCCGCTTCCTCCGACAGCGCCGTAACCTGCACCGCAAGGGCGGCCAACGCGCGCTGCCTGTAGCCTTCCACGGGGCGCCAGAGCCCGATCGCCACTTGGCGATTCGGATAGAATGCCCATGACCGAAACAAGGTAATGAGGGTCTTGGCCGCTCAACAACGAATAAGGAGGGAAGGACGATGTTTGGTTTTTTCAAGAAGAAGGAAGAACAGAAACCTGCGCCGACAACTGCTCCCTCGCCCGCACCCTCGGGAGGAGGAATCCAGTTCCATCCGGATCTGATCAACGAACTGGTCGGCGATCACCACAGGCTGCTTCATCTGCACGGCACCATCAAGGAGAGCTTTGCGCGCGGCGACCTGGCGATGGTCTCGGGCAAGCTGAAGGAGTTCGGCGTGCTGCTGCGCAACCACCTGCTCACCGAGAACATGCGCCTGTACATCTATCTGCAGCAGAAGATGGCGGGCGATGAAGTCAACACGGCGCTCGTGCGCTCGTTCCGCAAGGAAATGGACGGGATCGCCAAGACCGCCCTCGACTTCCTCGACAAGTACAACGAGATCGAAAAGGTATCCGGAGCGAAGCTGGACTCGTTCGCCGGAGAATTCGATCAGATCGGCAGCGTGGTCAGCGCGCGCATGCGGCGGGAAGAGGAAACGCTTTATCCGCTCTACGCCGCGAACTACTGAGCCTTCCCGTCGGCCCGGCCCGTCCCCGGGCCGATGCTGCACCGCGGCAGGCAACCTGCGCTTTGCCGACGGCCGCGCCGCGCATCGACACACGAAAAATCGTTCCCCGGTTTCGAATTGGAGTAGAGTCGAACCCACTGCCCGGGCACCATGCCAGCCGCGGAAGACGGCGACAAGAAGGCAGACCCCGTCATGCATTGCGGTTCGAAAGGAGGGTCCATGATCGTACGACGCCGCACCTGGCTCTATCGGCTGGCCGGGCAGACATTCGCGCAAATGATTTCTTTCAAGCAACCGGTCACCGCCTCGATGGCACGGGCCGCGCTCCGCCGCACCGTCGGCAACCCGATGGATCTGTGGGGCCGCAGCAAGGACGATCTGCTTTCCTTTCACCGATAAGGCCGGTTCCCCGGCCACCTGACCCCTGCCCCGCGCGGCATCATGGCCAGTGCGCGCGTGCGGCGGGAAGGGGAAACGCCTTATCCGCTTGACGCCGCGAGCTACTGGGCCTTCCCGTCGGCCCGGCCCGTTCCCGCGCCGAGCCTCGCCGCACAGTACTTGAATTCCGGAATTTTCCCGAAGGGGTCGAGCGCCGGGTTGGTGAGCAGATTGGCCGCCGCCTCGGCGTAGCAGAAGGGCATGAACAGCGTACCGCGCGCGAGACCTGAATCGGCGCGCGCCTTCGCGGCAACCTGGCCGCGCCGCGTTTCCAGCGTAACAAAGGCCCCCGCCTTGCAACCCAGCGCCGCCAGGTCGTCCGGGTTCGCGTCAACATGCGCCTCCGGCTCCAGCGCATCGAGCACCTTCGATCGGCGCGTCATGGCGCCGGTGTGCCAGTGCTCCAGCACGCGGCCGGTGATGAGCACGAAGGGATAGTCGGCGTCGGGCAGCTCCGCCGCCGGCCTGAACTGCGCCGGCACGAACCTGCCGCGCCCGCTCGCCGTCGGGAACCGTTCAGTGAAGATCACCGGCTGGCCCGGGTCGGCTTCATCCTTGCACGGGTAGGTCACGGCGTCTTCGCGCTCCAGACGCGCCCAGGAAATGCCGGCAATCGACGGCATGGCGCGGCGCATCTCCTCGAACACGTCCTGCGGCCCGGCGTAGTTCCAGTCCAGCCCGAGTCTGCGCGCCAGTTCCAGCACTATCCACAAGTCCTGACGCGCCTCGCCCGGCGGGTCGATCGCCGCGCGGCCGAGCTGCACCGTACGGTCGGTGTTGGTGAACGTGCCGGTCTTCTCGGCAAAGCCGGAGGCCGGCAGCACCACGTCGGCGAGCGCCGCCGTCTCGGTGAGGAAGAGGTCCTGCACCACCAAGTGCTCCAGCGAAGCCAGCCCGGCGCGCGCGTGGGCGAGGTCGGGGTCGGACATCGCCGGGTTCTCGCCCATGACATACATGCCCTTGATCTCGCCGCGGCAGGCGGCGTCGAGGATCTCCACCACGGTGAGGCCCGGCTGCGGGTCGAGCGTCGTTCCCCACAGTTCCTCGAAGCGCGCGCGCACCGCGTCGTCGCCGACGCGGCCGTAGTCGGGCAGCATCATCGGGATGAGGCCGGCATCCGACGCGCCCTGCACGTTGTTCTGCCCGCGCAGCGGATGCAGCCCGGTGCCGGGGCGGCCGATCTGGCCGGTCATCAGCGCCAGCGCGATCAGGCAGCGCACGTTGTCGGTGCCGTGGGTGTGCTGCGAGACGCCCATGCCCCAGAAAATCATCGCCGCGCGGGACGTGGCGTAAATGCGCGCCACGGCGCGGATGGTTTCGGCGTCGATGCCGCAGATGGGGGCCATCGCCTCGGGCGTGGCAGTCAGCACGTTGTCGCGGAAGGCCGCGTAGCCCTCCGTGCGCTCGGCGATGAAGGCGTCGTTGGTCAGCCCTTCCGTGACGATCACGTGGGCGATGGCATTGAGCAGCGCCACGTCGCTGTCCGGCTTGAATTGCAAGGCGTGGGTCGCGTGGCGCGCCAGCTCCGTCTCGCGCGGGTCCATGACGATCAGCGTCGCCCCACGCGCGACCGCGTTCTTCATCCAGGTCGCCGCCACCGGGTGGTTCACCGTCGGGTTGCTGCCGATTACCACGATCACGTCGGCGTGCGCGACGTCCATCACCGGGTTCGACACGGCGCCCGAGCCGAGGCCCTCCAGTAGCGCCGCCACCGACGAGGCGTGGCACAGCCGTGTGCAGTGATCGACGTTGTTCGTGCCGAAGCCGGTGCGCACCAGCTTCTGGAAGAGATAGGCCTCCTCGTTCGAGCCCTTGGCCGAGCCGAAGCCGGCCAGGGCCGTCTTGCCGTCGCGAGCGAGGAGGCGCTTCAATCCGTCGGCGGCGACATCGAGCGCCTCTTCCCAGCTCGCCGCGCGGAAATCCGCCATCGTGTTGTCGACCGACTTCGTCGTGCCCGGCTTGCGGATCAGCGGCTGGGTCAGGCGCTGCGCATGGCGCACGTAGTCGTAGCCGTAGCGGCCCTTGACGCACAGCCGGCCATGGTTGGCCGGGCCGTCGCGGCCGTCGACGCCGACGATGGCGTTGTCGCGCACACGCCAGGTGAGCTGGCAGCCGACGCCGCAGTAGGGGCAGACGGAGTCGACGCGTTTCTCTTCCCCCTCACCCCGGCCCTCTCCCCCGCGCGCGGGGGAGAGGGGGAGTAATGCGCCCGTCGGACAGGCGGCGACGCACTCGCCGCAACCGACGCAGCTGCTCCTGCCCATCGGATCATCGAAGTCGAAAACGATCGCGCCGCGTTCGGCGTAACCGATGACCTCGTTCACCTGGATCTCGCGGCAGGCGCGCAGGCAGCGCGTGCACTGGATGCAGGCGTCGAGCCGCACGGCGATGGCCGGGTGCGAGGCGTCCACTTCGGGCTGCGCGCGGCGCGGGAAGCGCGGCGCGCCCACACCCATGCGCTTCGACCAGGCGTCGAGCTCCGAATCCGTGCGCGCGGCCTCAGCCGGCATGTCGGCAGCGAGCAGTTCCAGCACCATCTTCTGCGCCGCCGCGGCGCGGGCGCTCTGCGCCTGCACCTGCATGCCGGCCTTCGGCGCGCGGCAGCAGGACGGCGCCAGCGCGCGCTCGCCGGCGATCTCCACCACGCAGGCGCGGCAGTTGCCATCCGCGCGCAACCCCTCCTTGTAGCAGAGGTGCGGGATGTCGACGCCGTGGCGCGCAGCCGCCTGCAGGATGCTCTCGCCTTCGCGCGCCTCGATCTCGCGGCCGTCGAGGGTGAAACGGATGGCGTCAGTCATAGGACTACCTGATTAGCTACAAACCTCAGCGTCGTCATTCCGGGCAAGCGCAGCGCGACCCGGAATCCAAAGCGGCCTCAAAAAGACCCTGGATTCCGGGTTCCGCCCCCGGATCAAGTCCGGGGCAAGCTCTGGCGGGCGGCCCCGGAATGACGGTGCCGGTGGGAACTTCGATCGTCTGCTGAACATTGTGGCTAATCAGGTAGGACTAAAAAAACCCTTTCACCACCAAGAACACCAAGGACACAAAGATATCCTTGATTATTCCTTGGTGTTCTTGGTGTCCTTGGTGGTTCATGCCTTGTTTTCCAGTTCCTGCGGAAAGAATTTCAGCACCGACAGCAGCGGGTTCGGCGCCGCCTGGCCGAGGCCGCAGATCGAGGCGTCCTGCATGGCCTGCGCCAGTTCTTTGAGCAGGCCGGTGTCCCATTCCTCGCGCGCCATCAGTTCGGCCGCCTTCTGCGTGCCGACGCGGCAGGGCGTGCACTTGCCGCAGGATTCATGGGCGAAGAAGCGCATGGCGTTGAGGGCCGCGGCGCGCACGGAGTCGTGCTGCGAGAGCACGACGATCGCCGCCGAGCCGATGAAGCAGCCGTGCTCCTGCAGCGTATCGAAGTCGAGCGGCACATCGGCCAGGCGCGCCGGCAGGATGCCGCCCGAGGCGCCGCCGGGAAAGTAGGCGTAGAGCGCGTGGCCCGGCAGCATGCCCTCGCAGAATTCGTCGATGAGTTCCCGCAGGGTGATGCCGGCCGGCGCGAGGTGCACGCCCGGCTTCGCCACGCGGCCGCTCACCGAAAACGAACGCAGGCCCTTGCGGCCGTGGCGCCCCTGCGCGGCGAACCACCCGGCGCCGCGCTCGACGATCTCGCGCACCCAGTACAGCGTCTCCATGTTGTGCTCGAGGGTCGGCCGGCCGAACAGGCCGACCTCGGCCACGAAGGGCGGGCGCAGGCGCGGCTGGCCGCGCTTGCCCTCGATGGATTCGATCATGGCCGATTCCTCGCCGCAGACGTAGGCGCCGGCGCCGCGCCGCAGTTCGATCTCCGGCGCCTGCGGGAAGGCGGCGCGCAGCGCGTCGAGTTCCTCGGCCAGCAGCACGCGCAGGCCGGCGTACTCGTCGCGCAGATAGGCGTAGATTATTTCGATGCCGACGGCCCAGGCGGCGATGAGCATGCCCTCGAAAAAGCGGTGCGGCTCGCGTTCGAGGTACCAGCGGTCCTTGAAGGTGCCCGGCTCGCCCTCGTCGATGTTCACCGCCATCAGGCGCGGTTCAGGCATCCCGCGCACGACGCGCCACTTGCGCCCGGCCGGGAAGCCTGCGCCGCCGAGGCCGCGCAGGTTGGCGTGCTCCAGCGCGGCGATGATGTCCTCCACGCTGCGGCGTCCGGCCGCGCAATCTTCGTAGAGTTGGTAGCCGCCGGCGGCGCGGTAGTCAGCGAGGCGGCGCGCGCCTTCCGGAAGCGGCGCCTCGGTGGCGCCGGCGTCGATGGCCCACTGCACGGCATGCGCATCGGCCTCTTCGACCGGATTCTGCCCCACCACCGCCAGCGGCGCGCACTCGCAACGACCGACGCAGGGCACGCGCTGCACGCGCACGCCGTCCCCCAGGGACTGACTTATGTCCGCAATGAGCTGCTCCGCCCCGGCCAGGGCGCAGGCGAGCGAATCGCAGACGCGCACCGTCAGCGGAGGCGGCGGCGCCTCGCCCTCGCGCACGACGTCGAAGTGGTGATAGAAGGTGGCAACCTCGTACACCTCGGCGCGCGCGAGCTTCATCAGCTGCGCCAGCGCGGCCAGGTGGTCGGCATCGATACAGCCGTGCGCATCCTGGATACGGTGCAGATATTCGATCAGGAGATCGCGGCGCGGCGCTTCTCCGACGAGGGCGCGCACCTCTTTGAGCGCGGCGGCGGAGACGGGGCGGACATGGCGGCGGGACATGCGCGGATTGTGCAGGAATGATCGCGCTTCAACAATCCCGCGCGCCTCAGGGACAACCACCATTCCGCTAGGTAAACATCCCGATTGTCCCTGCGCGGCGCGCGGTTTAAGTTTGCCCAGGTATCCCGTTCGCAACACATCCCGCCAAAAAGGAGAAACGATTCATGGGCAACGCCTTCACGATTCACCCCTCGATCGACGCCGGCAGCAAGCCGGCCGCAGCCGGTTTCGCCGGCGGCAAGCTGTACTGCAAGTGCGCCACCGACAAGGTCGAGGTGACCATCGCCGCGCAGACCGCGCACAACCACGCCTGCGGCTGCAGCAAGTGCTGGAAGCCGGCCGGCGCCCTGTTCTCGCAGGTCGCCGTCGTCTCGCGCGACGCGCTGAAGGTCACCGCCCATGCGGAAAAGCTCAAGGTCGTCGATGCCAACGCCGTCATCCAGCGCCATGCCTGCAGCGGCTGCGGCGTGCACATGTACGGCCGCATCGAGAACAAGGCGCACCCCTTCTACGGCCTGGATTTCGTGCACACCGAGCTGTCCGACAGCAGCGGCTGGTCGCCGCCGGAGTTCGCGGCGTTCGTCTCTTCGATCATCGAGACCGGCACAGACCCGGCGCAGATGTCGGCGGTCCGCGCACGGCTGAAGGCGCTCGGGCTTGAGCCCTACGACTGCCTGTCGCCGGCGCTGATGGACGCGATATCGACGCACGTCGCCAAGAGCAAGAAGGCGGCGTAGGAGAGGCCCCGTCATTCCCGCGAAGGCGGGAATCCAGGCTTGTCCATGGATTCCCGCTTCCGCGGGAATGACGGGGATCATGGGTCCCCGCTTTCGCGGGGAAGACGAATCTACTGCTGCAGCACCCGTTCCCCGGCAGACCGGCGCACGGCCAGTGCGTTGGCGTGGAACCTGAGGTGCTCTCCGATGAAGGTGGCGATGAAGAAGTAGCTGTGGTCGTAGCCCTCGCGCAGGCGCAGGTCGAGCGGGACGCAGGCCTGCGTGCAGGCTTCGCGCAGCAGTTCGGGCTTGAGCTGGGTGTCGAGAAACTGGTCTTTCGTGCCCTGATCGACCAGCAGGGTCGGCCCCGGCCAGCCGCGCGATGCGATCAGCGCCGTGGCGTCGTAGTCACGCCAGGCGTCGCGGTTCGCGCCGAGATAGCCGGCGAGCGCCTTCTCGCCCCAGGGGCAGCGCATCGGCGAGGCGATCGGCGCGAAGGCGGACACCGACTTGAAGCGCTGCGGATTGCGCAGCGCCAGCACCAGCGCGCCGTGTCCGCCCATGGAGTGGCCGAAGATGCCGGCCCGTGCCGGGTCGACGGCGAAATTCGACGCCACCAGCCAGGGCAGCTCCTCCGTCAGGTAGGAATACATCCGGAAGTGCTTGCGCCAGGGTTCCTGCGTCGCGTCGACGTAGAAGCCGGCGCCCTGGCCGAAGTCGTAGCTGTCCTTGTCGTCGGGCACGCCCTCGCCGCGCGGGCTGGTGTCCGGCGCGACGATGGCGATGCCGAGCTCGGCCGCCACGCGCTGCGCCCCCGCCTTGACGATGAAATTCTCCTCGGTGCAGGTCAGGCCGGACAGCCAGTAGAGCACCGGCACCAGGCCGTCCTTCGCCTGCGGCGGCAGAAAGAGGCCGAAGCGCATGGTGCAGCCGGTCTCGGGCGAGGCGTGGCTGTAGACGCCCTGCACGCCGCCGAAGCACGGGTTCTGCGAGACGGTGATCAGCGCCATGCTCAGAAGGTGACGACCGAGCGGATCGACTTGCCCTCGTGCATCAGGTCGAAGGCCTCGTTGATGCGCTCCAGCGGCATGACGTGGGTGATCAGGTCGTCGATGTTGATCTTGCCTTCCATGTACCAGTCGACGATCTTCGGCACGTCGGTGCGGCCGCGCGCGCCGCCGAAGGCCGAGCCCTGCCAGACGCGGCCGGTGACGAGCTGGAACGGCCGCGTGGCGATCTCCTGGCCGGCGCCGGCGACGCCGATGATGGTGGAGACGCCCCAGCCCTTGTGGCAGCACTCCAGCGCCTGGCGCATCAGCTTGACGTTGCCGACGCACTCGAAGGTGTAGTCGGCGCCGCCCTTGGTGAGGTTGACCAGGTGGGCGACGAGGTCGCCCTCGACCTCCTTCGGATTGACGAAGTGCGTCATGCCGAATTTCTCCGCCAGCGCCTTGCGCGCCGGGTTGAGATCGACGCCGACGATCATGCCGGCGCCGGCCATGCGCGCACCCTGGAGGACGTTGAGGCCGATGCCGCCGAGGCCGAACACCACCACGCTGCTGCCCGGCTTCACCTTCGCCGTGTAGATCACCGCGCCGATGCCGGTGGTGACGCCGCAGCCGATGTAGCAGACCTTGTCGAAGGGCGCGTCCTCGCGGATCTTCGCCACCGAGATCTCCGGCATCACCGAATAGTTGGCGAAGGTCGAGGTGCCCATGTAGTGGAACAGCTTCTTGCCGCCGAGACTGAAGCGGCTGGTGCCGTCGGGCATCAGGCCCTGGCCCTGCGTCGAGCGGATCGCCTGGCAGAGGTTGGTCTTCTGCGACAGGCAGTACTCGCACTGGCGGCACTCCGGCGTGTACAGCGGGATGACGTGGTCGCCCGGCTTGACGCTGGTGACGCCCGCGCCCACCTCGACGACAACGCCGGCGCCCTCGTGGCCGAGGATCGCCGGAAACAGGCCCTCCGGATCGTCGCCCGAGAGCGTGAAGGCGTCGGTGTGGCAGACGCCGGTGGCCTTGATCTCCACCAGCACCTCGCCGGCCTTCGGGCCTTCCAGCTGCACCGTCTCGATCGTCAGGGGGGCGCCGGCCTTCCAGGCCACGGCTGCGCGTACGTCCATGTTTCGCTCCTTGGTGGTTTCGATGCCGGATCGGGCGGGATTCCCCTCCGGAGGTTGTCGCTGGAATTTATCCAACTCCGCAGAAGCGCGGAATCCGGATCATTCCAGTGGGGGCTAGGGGTTATCCCTTAGAGCATTCCCCTCTCCCGCGCGCGGGGCGAAGGCGGGGTTTCGCGAAGCATGCTTCGCGCCGTCCGAGCCGGCCGGCTGTGCAAAGCCGGCCGTGGGGCGCGGAGCGCGGGCTGGGGTGAGGGGCAATCGATTCTCGCCGTACCACGCAGACTGACTTTTCAGCCGCGCAGTCGCGCAAGTACTGATGTAATACACTAAGTGATATACTTCGCCAATGCGAAGGGTTTTCAAGACAAGGCATTTCACCCGCTGGATGCGGAAAACCGAGCTTGCCAACGCGGCGCTTTGCACAGCAGTCGATGAGATGGTTCGCGGACTGATCGATGCCGATCTGGGTGGCGGCGTGGTCAAGAAACGTGTGCCGCTGCCGGGCCGAGGCAAGAGCGGAAGCACGCGCACCCTGGTTGCAACAAACAAGGGGAACCGATGGTTCTTCCTATTCGGCTTCGAGAAGAATGAGCGGGGCAACGTGAGCGAAAAGGAACTGGAGGCGCTCCAGGCGATTGCCGACGATTTGTTGAAGCTCCCATCGCGCGATCTCGACGCGCAGGTGGAGAGCGGTGCTTTGCAGGAGATTTGCCATGACAACCAAGACTAGGGCGAAAAGCCGAATCCTTGAGGCGGCGCACGAGACCGCCCGCGACCTGCGCACAGCCGGCTTCATCGACATGCGCCGGATGCGCGAATACGATGCATTGTGCCTGGCGCCCATCCCCGAGTATTCCGGCAAAAGAATCCGTGCGCTGCGCACGCGTTACAAGCTGAGCCAGGCAGTGCTGGCCTCGGTGCTGAACACGAGTCTTTCCACCGTGCGCCAATGGGAGATCGGCGACAAGCATCCGAGCGGCCCTTCCCTCAAGCTGCTCAACCTGCTTGACCGCAAGGGGATCGAGGCGCTGATTTGATCCTCCGAAGGCGACGGCCGGGAAAAGTCAGTCGCCGGGATACGGCGATTGAGTACTGGCTCCCTGCACAAAAACTCATCTTGCAAGCGGGCTCGCCTCGTGGTATATAAACAATATATACTGCGTAAGGGGTGCATCATGAGCAATCTGCTTCTCAAGTTCAAATCCAAGGACTCGCCGTACGGAGTGACGAGAGACACCCTGAAGGCAATGGCCGAGGAAATGGACGTCAGCGAGACCATGGCGGTCCATCTGGCGCTGTCGCGTCTCGCCAGGGATGTTCTCCCTGCCTACGAGGTGGATGAGGGCCCGCTCGCCGCGAGCGATCTTGCCCGCATTCGCAAGGTGGCGCAGCCGATGCTGCCCAAGCGGAAGGTGCTCAACAAGCGGTCTCTGCTGTAAGGAGAGGTCATGTGGGAGGCTCCCGACCCCGGCGATATTGTCTGGTGCCGCTTTCCGCAACGGCCACGCGATGTTCCCGGCCCGAAACCACGCCCCGCCCTCGTTGTTGCCGTGACGGAATACGAGGACGGGATCGCGGTGACGGTTGCCTACGGCACGTCACAGAAGCTTGACCGACTGGCTGCCGGCGAGTTTGCCATCCGCAAAGCCCAGAACAAGGCTGCTTACGAAACGGCAGGGCTGTCGTACGACACGAAGTTCGATCTTCGCAATCGGGTCGAACTGCCGTGGAACGACACCTTCTTCGCTGTGCCGCCAAACCCGACTCATGGGCAGACGCCGAAGCTAGGCAGCTTGCACCTCGGGATGGAGCGGGCGCTCAAGGCTGCTGCAAAAGCCACCAGATAACACAATTGAAGGCTCGACGGAGAGCACAATGGCCGCTTCAGATGTAACTACGGCCATTTGGGGGATCGTTCATCACGAACGGCCACTTCGGCCGCTCACCGGCCTTATGCAACCCCCGCGCCGTATTGCAGAGACTGACTTTTCCACGCCGCAAGCCTGCGGGCAGGCGCCCGCCGGGCGCTGCCCGGGCGTTCCCGAAACCGCAGTGACGGCCTAGCGCGCCGAGGAAGGCGCGCCGGGGATAGGTTCCGGGCGTTCGCCGCCCTCGTCTTCGCCTTCGCCTTCGAACGGGTCCTTGCCGAGGATCGGGCGCGCGGCGTTCATCACCACCAGGATGCTGCTCGCCGACATCGCCGCGGCGGCGACGAGCGGGCTGAGCATGCCGGTGGCGGCCAGCGGAATGGCGATGGCGTTGTAGGCCAGCGCCCAGCAGAGGTTCTGGCGGATGCGCCGGCGCGTGACGCCGATGAGGAGGAAGGCTTCCAGCACGCGCTCGAGGCGCTTGCCGGGAATGACGATGTCGGCGGCCTCGGCCGCCAGCGCGGTGGGCGCGCCGAAGGCGATGCCGAGGTCGGCCTCGGCCAGCGCCGGCGCATCGTTGCTGCCGTCGCCGATCATGGCGACGCGGCCCTGGCTCTTCAGCCGGCGGATGACGGCGGCCTTGGCCTCGGGCGGCACGCCGGCGTGAACTTCGTCGACATGCTGGCGGTAGCCGTTGGGATGCTCGGCGCCGGTGAGCAGCACGACGCGGCAGTGGCGGCGCAGCGACTCGACGACGCGGTCCCAGGCCGGGCGCGAGCGGTCGCGCGTGAGGATGGCGCCTTCGGCGACGCCGTCCCAGCCGACGTAGGAGACGACGCTCTCGCCGTGGCGGCTCTGCTCGGCGCGGGCGGCGAGCGCCTCGGGGACGCTCCAGCCGAGCGTGGCGAACAGCGCGCGGCTGCCGACGGCGATGCGCTTGCCGCCCACCGAGGCGACGGCGCCGCGCCCCGGATGGAGTTCGACCTCGCCGGCGCTGCGGCCGGCGTCGAGCTGG
>CAZASE010000066.1:0-13329 GCA_964487715.1 uncultured Rhodocyclaceae bacterium
GCGGCGCCAGCGCGCCGGCGGCGGCGAGCAGCCGTAGTTCGCGCGCCGCCAGGGCTGCGCGGCGGGCGAGATCTTCAACGTCCGCGAACGCGGCGCTGGCACGAGCGGCGACGATGCGCGCAGCGGGCGCTTCACCCAATCCGCTCACCATGCACAGGCCGAGGCGCACCGCGTCGCCTTCCAGGCTGCATTCCCGTTCGCTGGCGCCCACGTCCACGGCGCGGACTTCCACGCCGTGCCGGCGCGCGTCCTGGATCAGCTGGGCCGGCGCGTAAAAACCCATCGGCTGCGAATTGAGCAGGGCGCAGAGAAATGCCGCCGGTTCGCGGCACTTCAGCCAGGCCGACACATACACCAGCAGGGCGAAGCTGGCGGCATGCGATTCAGGAAAGCCGTATTCGCCAAAGCCGAGAATCTGGCGGAAGATCGCCTGGGCAAACGCCGCTGTGTAGCCGCGCGCCAGCATGCCGTCGGTGAGTTTTTTTTCGAAGGGCTCCAGGCCGCCCTTGCGCTTCCAGGCCGCCATCGAGCGGCGCAGGCGATCCGCTTCGCCCGGCGTGAAGCCGGCCGCCACCACGGCGAGCTGCATCACCTGCTCCTGGAAGATCGGCACGCCGAGCGTGCGTTCCAGCACCGAGCGCACTGCGGCGGAAGGATAACTGAGGCTTTCCAGGCCCTGCCGCCGCCGCAGGTAGGGATGCACCATGCCGCCCTGGATCGGACCGGGGCGGACGATGGCGACCTCGATCACCAGATCGTAGAAACAGCGCGGCCGGAGGCGCGGCAGCATGGACATCTGGCCGCGCGACTCGACCTGGAACACACCCATCGAATCGGCGCGGCAGAGCATGTCGTAGACGGCCGGGTCTTCCGCTGGAACGTCGCCCATGCCGAAGGGCGTCCCGCGCCGTGCTGCGACCAGCGCCAGGGCGCGGCGCAGGGCCGAGAGCATGCCGAGCGCCAGCACGTCCACCTTGAGCAGGCCGAGCGCGTCGAGATCGTCCTTGTCCCACTGGATCACCGTGCGCGCCGCCATGGCGGCGTTCTCGATCGGCACCAGGCGCGACAGCGGGCCGCGCGCAATGACGAAGCCGCCGACATGCTGCGAAAGATGGCGTGGAAAGCGCATCAGCGTGTTGACCAGCGTGACCAGGCGGCGCACCGGCGGCGCCTGCGGATCGAAGCCGGCCTCCGCCAGGCGCTCCGGCAGCACCTGGCGACCGTCCCACCAGGCCAGGTTGCGCGTGAGCATTTCGAGGCGCTCGAGATCGAAGCCGAGTGCCTTGCCGACGTCGCGCAGTGCGCTCTTCGGCCGGTAGCTGATCACCGTGGCGGCCAGCGCGGCGCGCTCGCGGCCGTATTTCGCATACAGGTACTGGATGACCTCCTCGCGCCGTTCGTGTTCGAAATCCACGTCGATGTCCGGTGGTTCGTTGCGCTCGCGCGAGATGAAACGCTCGAACAGCATGCTCATGCGTGCCGGGTCCACCTCGGTGATGCCGAGCGCGAAGCAGGCCGCCGAGTTGGCGGCCGAGCCGCGCCCCTGGCAGAGGATGCCGCGCGAGCGGGCGAAGGCGACGATGTCATGCACGGTGAGGAAGTAGGGCTCGTAATGCAGTTCGGCAATGAGGGCCAGCTCGTGCCCGACCAGCGCGCGCACGGCATCCGGTACGCCGGCGGGGTAGCGCCGCGCCAGGCCTTCTTCGGTGAGCTGGCGCAGGCGGGCGGTCGGCGTCATGCCCGGCGGGACCAGCTCATCCGGGTATTCGTAGCGCAGTTCGTCGAGCGAGAAGCGGCAGCGTTCGGCGATGTGCAGCGATTCGTCCAGCAGTTCCGGCGGATAGAGACGGGCCAGCGTCTCCAGCGGGCGCAGGTGGCGCTCGCCGTTGGGGAACAGCGCGTGGCCGGCCTGTGCCACCGTCGTCTTCAGGCGGATGGCGGTGAGCGTGTCCTGCAGGGCGCGGCGGCCGCGTACATGCATGTGTACGTCGCCGCTCGCCACCGGCGGCAATCCGGTCGTCCGTGCCAGCGCCAGCAGCTCGGCCAGGCGTGCCCGGTCGTCGGCGGCGTGATGCAGTTCGACGGCGAGCCAGCCGCGGCCGGGAAAACAGCCGGCGAACCAGCGGGCTTCCGCCTCCGTGGCGGGCGGCACGAGGAGGGCCAGGCAGCCCGGCAGCCCGTCCTGCAAATCCGCCCGGACCAGTTGGTAGGCGCCCTTGGCCGCAGCGCGCCGGCCGCGGGTGATGAGCGCGCTCAGGTTGCCGTAGCCCTCACGGTCGGCGGCGAGCAGCACCAGGCGCGGGCCGTCGGCGAGCGCCAGCGCCGTGCCGACGAGCAACTTCAGTCCGTGCTCGCGCGCCGCCAGGTGCGCCCGTGCCGCGCCGGCCAGCGAGCATTCGTCGGTCAGGGCGAGGGCGGCATAGCCGAGCGCATGGGCGTGCGCCACCAATTCCTCCGGGTGCGAGGCACCACGCAGGAAGGTGAAATTGGAAAGGCAGTGCAGTTCGGCGTAGCGGGGAGGCATGGCAGGCCACCAAGACTGTAATAATATACAGCATTGTGTGTTGCCCGGGCCATTCCCGCCGGCGCGGACCAGCCGGGCGTGGCCGGCGCCGCGGCGCTACCTTACTCTTGATTACCAACGAAACTCAGCATGACATTCCGTCGGCTCCAAACTCGTCATACCGGCGAACGCCGGTATCCAGGATACGGCTTGCGTTTCCGGAACGGCCGTTCTGGATTCCGGCGTTCGCCGGAATGACGATCCGAATGCTGCGCCATGGCATCGAGGATCAAGCACAAGTATGGCTGGGTCTCATGGGTAATCAGGACCTTACTTGTAGAGCACCTGCGCCTTCAGGTCGTCCATCACCTTCTCGGCGAATTTCTTGTACTCGATGAGCTGCCCGGCGGAGCAGACGTTCCCTTTGGTGCGATCCTCCAGTGCGCGCGTCACCGTCAAGACATTGCCTTTCTGCTTGTAGCGGGCGCTGTAGCTCAGGACATCCCCGGACAGCCTCAGGTTCTCCGGCAGCGAAAGTACGCGCAGGTTCTTCGGCAATTCGATGCTGTATTCCTCGATCGAGGTGCCGCTGTGGCAGGCGACATCGGCCTCGAGTTCGGGCTCGATTGCCGACTGGACAAAGTTGTGGATCGATGCCGCCGTCGGAAACAGCGGATAAATGTTGAAGGCGCCGGCGCCGGGAAGCTTGGCGAAGCGTTCGAGGCTGATGGTCGCCTTGTAGCGATACGATGCGCTCAGTTCGGTCGGATCGTCCTTCTCGAAGCTGCCGCTGCCGATCATGCCCATCGAACGGAACATGTTCTTGACGAAATCCTCCTCCGCGTTCTTGCTCATCCGGCGCGCCATGGCGCGCGTCTCGGCCGCGTTGGCGCCCTTTTCATGCACCTCGATCGTCCCCTGGATTGTGCCGTCACCCGCCAGCTTGAGTTTCGCGACCATGCGCTGGTGGTTGGCGTCGACCGGAGAAGGCGGTGTCTTCAGGCCGTCCTTGTAGCCTTCCACCAGGAGCACCGGCTTGTCGGCGTCGCCGAACGGCAGCATGCCAAAGGGCGTGGACTTGGAAGTGGCGTCGGCATACAGGTCGAGCGCCGGTATGCGGTTGATGACGTGGTTCACGGTCGCCACGACGGGAATGGCGCGCAGCCGGTAGATCGATCCGGCATTGACCAGTGCCTGGGTGCTCTGGATGCCGCGCGCCTCCAGCAGCGCCTGCAACAGCGTCGCGTGATCCTTGCAATCGCCCATCTTGTGGTCGAGCACGAAATCGAGGTCGCGCGGCACCACGGCGCCGACGCCGATGCAGTTGCCCGCGTAGGTCAGATTGGTCGCCACCCAGTCATAGAGCGCGCGCGCCTGTTCCGCGATGGTGCTCCGGTCCTTGACGATCTCGCGGGCGAGCTTTTCGAGGCGTGGCGTGACGGTCGCCTTCGGCAGGGCGCGAACGCCGTATGCCGCGGCAATTTCGCCGTACGAGCGAAAGGTCGAGAAGGCGAAGCCGGGCTCCTTTTCCGGGTCGTAGACCGAGAAGTCGCGGCGATTGCTCTTGCGCGGCTGCGGGTTCGAATAGGTCCATTCGAGCACCTTCCGCCCGCCCTGTCCGGTGGGCTCTTTCGCCTGCATGCCGTAAGCCTGATATTGCGCCCACATGGAGGCGGGGAAATCGATCCGTACCCGCACGTCGTCGAAAGCCTTTAGCGGCGAGAGTGTCTCGGCAATGGAAAAGTGCCGCGGAAACAACGGTTCGGTCTGGGTAAGCCGGTAGGCAATGAAGACGGTATCGCCGACCGCGACATCGGGGAAAACCACCGATACCGTGGTTTGGTCGGAAAAGGCCGGGGCGGCCTTGTCGCGTCCGCTATTGGCCTCGATCTGGTAGCTGTCCTTCGAGACGTCGAGGCGCCGGCCGTCGGCTTTCTTCGTGTAGGCAGCCGTGATTTCGGCCTTCTGCGCGCTGGTGCTGTGGGTGACGTAGGCTCGCTTGGCGCGGTCGATGGCAGCCTCCTTCAAAACCGTCATCGACCACTCGCGGGCCTCGCTGGCGGTGCCGTCCTCGTTGATGACGATCGTGGCGTAGTAATGCGGATAGCGCGAGCTCAGGTCAAGCGGCTCGGCGTCGCCGGCGAAGACGGGCATGCAGAGCGACAGCAGCGGGGCAAGCCAGATCAGGGAACGTTTCATTGCCTCTCCGAGATGAAATGACGGACAGATGAAATATACCACACGAATAGAGCGGGTACTGCCGCGGCAGCTGGAGGCCCGGGTTCCCCTAGACTGCCAGCAATGCCAGCAACGCCGCGCCGAAATTCTCCAGCTTGCGCGCGCCGATGCCGGGGATGTGGCGCAGGTCTTCCTTCGTCTGCGGCAACAGGCGCACCAGTTCCAGCAGCGTGGCGTCGTGCAGGACGACGTAGGCCGGCACGCCGTGGGCCCGGGCGGTTTCGGCGCGCCAGGCGCGCAGCCGGTCGAACAGCGCATGCCCCGGGGCGGACAGCTCGGCATCGACGCGGCGGCTGCGTGGCCTGGCGGCCTTGCCCTTCTCCGCGGCGCGGCGCAGGGCGACGTCCTGCTCGCCCTTCAGTACCGGGCGGCTGGCGTCGGTGAGCTGCAGTGCGCCGTGTGCGGGGTCGACGGTGAGCAGGCCGAGCGCCACCATCTGGCGGAAGATGCCGCGCCACTCCTTGTCGGCGATGTCTGTGCCGATGCCGAAAGTGGACAGCTCGTGGTGCCGCCACTGGCGGATGCGCTCCGTGTCCTTGCCGGTCAACACGTCGATGACGTGGACGGCGCCGAAACGCTGGCCGGTCCGATAGATGCAGGAGAGCGCCTTGCGCACCGCCTCGGTGCCGTCCCAGGTTTGCGGCGGATCGAGGCAGGTGTCGCAGTTGCCGCACGGCGGGCTGGCTTCGCCGAAGTAGGCGAGCAGGCGCACGCGACGGCAGGCCGTCGTCTCGCACAGGCCGAGCAGCGCATCCAGCTTGGCTGTCGAGACGCGCTTGTGGCGCTCGTCGGCGTCGGATTCCTCGATCATGCGCCGCTGCTGCACGACGTCGCCGAGGCCATAGGCCATCCAGGCATCGGCCGGCAGGCCGTCGCGGCCGGCGCGACCGGTCTCCTGGTAGTAGCCTTCGATGCTTTTCGGCAGGTCGAGGTGGGCGACGAAGCGGACGTCGGGTTTGTCGATGCCCATGCCAAAGGCGATGGTCGCGACCATCACCACGCCGTCCTCGCGCAGGAACGTCTCCTGGTTGCGGCCGCGATCGCGCGTTTCCATGCCGGCGTGATAGGCCAGCGCGCGCACGCCCTGCTCGACCAGGAAGGCGGCTGTCTCCTCCACCTTGCGCCGCGACAGGCAATAGACGATGCCGGCATCGCCGTCGTGCTCGGCGCGCAGGAAGGCGAGCAGCTGCGCGCGGGCGTTGGCCTTTTCGACGATGCGATAACGGATGTTGGGCCGGTCGAAGCTGGCGATGAAGACGTGCGCGCCGGCGAGGTGCAGGTTGGCGATGATCTCTGCGCGCGTGATGTCGTCGGCCGTCGCCGTCAGCGCGATGCGCGGCACCTGCGGAAAGCGTTCCGGCAGGACGGCAAGCTGCAGGTACTCCGGACGGAAGTCGTGGCCCCATTGCGAGACACAGTGCGCCTCGTCGATGGCAAACAGGGCGAGCCGGCCGCCGGCCGCGGCGGCGTCGAGCATTTGCAGGAAGCGCGGCGTCATCAGCCGTTCCGGCGCCACATAGAGCAGGTCGAGCGCGCCCGCAGCGAAGCTGCACTCGACGGCGTTTGCCGCCTCGCCCGTCAGCGACGAATTGAGGAAGGCGGCACGCACGCCGGCCTCGGTCAGCGCCGCAACCTGGTCCTGCATCAGGGCGATGAGGGGCGAGACGACGATGGCGGTGCCGGTGCGCAGCAGCGCCGGGATCTGGTAGCAGAGCGACTTGCCGCCGCCGGTCGGCATCAGTACCAGCGCGTCGCCGCCGCCGGCGACGTGATCGATGATTTCCGCCTGCCGGCCGCGGAAGGCCGGGTAGCCGAAAACCTCGCTGAGGATGGATTGTGCGTCGCTCATGCCTGGAACGTATAACGAAAGCAATAACCCTGACGCGAATGAGCACTTTCGCTGCGGGAAACTGTGAAAAATGCCCTTGTCGAAGAGGATCGGCGGGCTATGATAGCGGTCATCGGCCGTGCATGTGGAAGAAAGGAAAAATCGTCGTGGGTTACGTCTATTGCGTGGAAAAGATCAGCCGCCTGCTTGGCCTCAGCGAGACGGTGCTGCGCCTCGGCCGGCAGTTTGGGCCGCCGCACGACTTTCCCCACAAGATGCTGGAAACCGTGCGCAAGCAATTGCCGACGAGCCGCTCCGTCTACAAGCTCGAATGCCTGAACCGGCCGCCGCATGGGGAAACTGCGCGGGCCGCCGGCTCTGTCGTGCTGCGCATCCCGGCACGCAATGCGCTGTTCGCCGAACTGACGCGGGTGGAGGACGAGCGGTCGGCCAACGGCGTCATCTATTTTGGCGTCGACGATGCCGTCTCGCCGACCAACCGGCTCAGCCCGAATCTGGCGATACCCTTCGAGAAAGTCGATGTGCGCGTCGGCGACCACTGGCTGGCGCTGACGCCGCGCATGCTCACGGCCATGGCGCGCCCGCGCCAGCCGGCGCTGCGCCCGCGTTCCGCCGGCGAACCGCTCATCGGCCACGCAGCCTGAGGAGCGCATCGGCCGGCGTGCCGACGGCGGGCGCCGCCAGCCGGCGGCCACGCCCAAGGCGCAACAGCGCCTTGTCCTTGGTCACCAGCAGATCGGCCCGCGCCGCCTGCGCCAATTCCAGAAACTTCTGATCGTCCGTATCGCGGCAGCGCGGCAAGGCCGGCGCGCGCGTTTCGACTGCCGGCGCGATGCGGGCCAGCACTGCGTACTCGGCGAGGATTTGTTGCGCGGCTGCCGGCGTCAGCCCGAACTGCGGATAGCGCAGGACGCGAACCAGCTCCTCCCGGCAGGCTGCGTCGATGAAGCAGACGGCCGCGCCGGCGCGCAGCGCATCCAGGAGCGGTGCCGCCGCCGCATCGCGGAAATGCAGCAGGTCGAGCACGATGTTGGTGTCGAGGACGAGGCGCAGCGGGTTCATGGGGGCGCGAGCGCCGCGCACACTGCATCGGCGATGGCGAGGCAGGCGGTCAGCCCGGGCGACTCGATGCCGAACAGATTGACCAGGCCGGGCAGGCCGTGCACGTCCGAGGCCTGAATCAGAAAATCGGCAGCCGCGGCGTCCGCAGCGCCGAGCTTGGGCCGGATGCCGGCGTAGGCCGGGCTGAGCGCGCCGTCCGGCAGGGCCGGCCAGTAGCGGCGCACGGCACCGTAGAAGGCGTCGGCGCGGCGGGCGTCGACGGTGTAGTCGATCGTCTCGACCCACTCGACGTCGGGGCCGAAGCGCGCTTGGCCGCCGAGGTCCAGCGTCAGGTGCACGCCCAGTCCGCCCGGCTCGGGCAGTGGATAGACGAGGCGCGAGAAGGGCGCCTTGCCGGCGAGCGAAAAATAGTTCCCGCGGGCCAGGTGCAGGCGCGGCACATGGCATGGCGGCAGGCCGTCGATGGCGGCCGCGACCTGCGCTGCCTGCAGGCCGGCGGCGTTGACGAGGTACCTTGTCTCCAGCCGCATCGGCTCCGCGCCGCCGACATCCAGGACAAAACGGCCGTCGCGGACTTCGGCGCGCAGCAGCGGGCTTTTCACGGCCAGCGCGGCCCCTTGCGCAACGGCATCGCCGAGCAGCGCCAGCATCAGTCCATGGCTGTCGACGATGCCGGTGGACGGCGAGAGCAGGGCGGAGGCGGCACGCAACTGCGGCTCCTGTGCCTGCAACTGCGCGGCACCGAGCGGCTGCAGATCGAATACGCCATTCGCCTCGGCCCGGCGCCACAGCGCCGCCAGGGCCTCCTCCTGGCCGGCCTCGGTGGCGACGATCAGCTTGCCGCAGCGGCGGTGGGCGACGTGGTGCGCGGCGCAGAATTCATACAGGCGGCGGTTGCCTTCCACGCACAGCCGTGCTTTCAGCGAGCCGGCCGGATAGTAGATGCCGGCGTGGATCACCTCGCTGTTGCGCGAGCTGGTCTCCAGGCCGATGGCGGCGTTGGTTTCGAGAATGACGGTCTCGATGCCGCGCCGTACCAGCGCGCGGGCGCACGCCAGGCCGATCACCCCCGCGCCGACCACCACCGCGCCGATCATGTCGGTCATGCGGCCGAGTCCGGCAGAACGAGGCAGGCCGCGGCGGCGTCGGCGCCGGCGCGCTCCAGCCACGGCACCTGTCCGAGCAGCGGCGCGGGAATGCGTTGCGCCAGCGCCGCGACGTTCTCGGCCGCACAGGCCATGTGCGCATCGACCTGGTTGGCGACCCAGCCGGCAAGCGCCAACCCGCGCGCGTGCAGCGCCTCCACACTGAGCAGCGCGTGGTTGATGCAGCCCAGCCGCAGGCCGACGACGAGAATCACCGGCAGTTCGAGCCGCACGGCGAGGTCGGCGCTGTCCTGCGTGTCGCCGAGCGGCACGCGGAAGCCGCCGGCGCCTTCGACGACGAGGAAGTCCGCCATGCGCCTGAGTTTCGCGCAGCAGCGCGCGATGTGTTCGATGTCGATGGCGACGCCGTCGTGGCGCGCGGCGATGTGCGGCGCCAGGGGCTCGCGCAACAGGTAGGGGTTCACGTCGGCGCGCGGCGCCGCGACGCTGCTTGCGGCGATCAGCGCCTCGACGTCCTCGCTGCCGCCCGCCGCCACCGGCTTCATGCCGAGCGCCTGGCGGCCCTGCGCGGCGGCGGCCCGCAGCAGGGCGCAGGCAATCAGCGTCTTGCCGACCCCGGTGTCGGTGCCGGTGAGGAAGTAGGCGCGGCGCATCGTGACTATCTTGACATCACCACGGCGGCAAAGCGAAGGCGTCCCGTTCGCGCGCGGCGTTGCCGCGTTCGCCGCGGCGACGCGGATTCATTGCTCAAGCTCCGCCAGTGCATCGACCAGCCGCGCCACCTGGTCCGCGCCATGCGCGGCCGAGAGCGTGATTCGCAGGCGCGCCGTGCCCGGCGGCACGGTGGGCGGGCGGATGCCGGGTACCCACAGGCCGCGCTCGAAAAGGCGGCCGGCGACCGCCATCGTTTCGGCGTTGTCGCCGATCAGCAGCGGCTGTATCGCGGTTTCCGAGGGCAGCAGGCGCCAGCGCCTCAGGCGCAGCGTGCCGCGCAGCTGAGCGATGAGCGCGGCAAGGTGCTGCCGGCGGGCATCGCCCTGTTCGATGATGTCGATGCCCGTCAGCAAGGCGTGGGCAATCATCGGCGGCTCGGCGGTGCTGAAGATATAGGTGCGTGCCTTCTGCAGGATCCACTCGATGGCGCTCTCGCTGCCGGCGACGAAGGCGCCCGCCGCGCCGGCTGCCTTGCCGAGCGTACCCATGTAGAGCAGGCGCGGCGAGCCAAGGCCGAAATGCGCCGCCGCACCGCGTCCCTGCGGGCCGAGCAGGCCGAAGCCGTGGGCGTCGTCGACGAGCAGCCAGGCGCCGTGGCGTTCGGCGATGGCGAGCAGTTCCGGCAGCGGTGCGATGTCGCCGTCCATGCTGAACACCGCGTCGCTCACCACCAGCTTGCGCCGCGCCCGCGAGGCGGCGAGCGAGGCGTCGAGCGCCGACAGGTCGAGGTGCGGATAGACGTTCAGTTCGGCGCGCGACAGGCGCGTCGCGTCGATGAGCGAAGCGTGGTTGAGCCTGTCGGAAAAGACTGCGTCACCGCGGCCGGCCAGCGCCGGTACGACGCCGAGATTGGCCAGGTAGCCGGTGGAAAAGAGCAGCGCGCGGGCGAAGCCGGTGAAGTCGGCGAGGCGGCGCTCCAGCGCCGCATGCGGCGTCATGTGGCCGTTGATGAGCGGCGAGGCGCCCGAGCCGACGCCATAGCGGCGCGCGCCTTCCTGCGCCGCCGCGATCAGCGCCGGGTCGCTGGCCAGGCCGAGGTAGTCGTTGCTGCAGAACGCCAGCAGCGGGCGGTTGTCGACGACGAGTTCCGGCGCGCAGGGCGAATCGACGACGCGCCGGCGGCGGCGAAGCGCCTGCGTGTCGAGCGCGGCCAGTTCTGCGACAAAGTCCGTCATGGCAATACGGCGTCGAGCGCCGCGAGGGTTGCCGAAACGAGCAGGTCGATCTCCTCGCCGCCGATCACGTAGGGCGGCATGAAGTACACGGTATTGCCGAGCGGACGCAGGAGCAGTCCGCGTGCCAGTGACGCCTGGTGAAAGCGCCGGGAAAACAGCGGATCGTCCGTCTGCACGTCGAAGGCCCAGATCATGCCGGTGTTGCGGAAGTGGCGCACGCGCGGATCGGCTGCCAGCTCCGCCGCGCGGCAGTTCATCTGCGCGGCGAGGCGGCGGTTGGCATTGACGACGTCGTCCTCGGCGAAGATCGCCAGCGTCGCCAGCGCCGCGCGGCAGGCCAGCGGATTGCCGGTGTAGGAATGCGAATGGAGGAAACCGCGCGCCGTGCTGTCATCGTAGAAGGCGGCGTAGACGCTGTCCGTTGTGAGCACCACCGAGAGCGGCAGATAGCCGCCGCTGATGCCTTTGGACAGGCAGAGAAAGTCGGGCATGATGCCGGCCTGCTCGCAGGCAAAAAAGCTGCCGCTGCGGCCGCAGCCGACGGCGATCTCGTCGGCGATGAGGTGTACTCCGTAGCGGTCGCACAGCGCGCGTGCCCGGCGCAGGTACTCGGCGTCGTGCATGGCCATGCCGGCCGCGCATTGCACCAGCGGCTCGACGATGAAGGCGGCAATCTCGCCATGGTGCTCGGCCAGGTGCGCTTCCAGTGCCGCCGCCCGCCGCAGGGCCAGCTCGCGCGGCGATTCGCCGGTCGCCGCCTGGCGCCAGTCCGGGCTCGGCACCGTCGCCCCGACACGCACCAGCGGCGCGTAGGCGGCGCGAAACAGGGGCACATCGGTGACCGCGAGGGCGCCGATGGTCTCGCCGTGATAGCCGTTTTCCAGCGAGAGAAAGCGGTTTTTCCCGGCGCGGCCGCCGTTGCGCCAGAAATGCACGCTCATCTTCAGTGCGATTTCCACCGCCGAGGCACCGTCCGAGGCGTAGAAGCAATGGCCCAGGCGGCCGCCGGTCAGCGCGGCGAGCTGCTCCGACAAGGCGACGACCGGCTCATGGCTGAAGCCCGCCAGCATCACGTGCTCCAGGCGATCGAGCTGGTCGCGCAGCGCCGCGTTGATGCGCGGGTTGCAGTGGCCGAACAGGTTGACCCACCAGGAGCTGATGGCGTCGAGATAGCGCCGGCCGTCGAAGTCGATCAGCCACGGCCCTTCGCCGGCGCGGATCGGCACCGGCGGCAGGGTCTCGTGCAGCTTCATCTGCGTACACGGGTGCCAGACGGCAGCGAGGCTGCGGCGGAGTAGGGCGTCGTTGTTCATGGGGGACGAAAAGGCGTGAACTGCGATTTTACGTGACAACGCGCGATCATGGCGCGAATGTAATTGCGGCGACGAAATCGCCCGCGGTCTCCGGTAAACTGGCGGGCGATGCGGGGCGCGGGAGACGCCGGCGCGAACTTGGAAAGGTAAATCATGGAATTTCAGAAGATCGGCGTCGTCGGCGCCGGCACGATGGGCAACGGCATCGCCCAGGCCTGCGCCCAGGCCGGCCTCGACGTGGTCATGACGGACGTGGCCCAGGCGGCGCTCGATCGCGCGCTGGCGACCATCACCGGCAGCTTCGACCGCCTCATCAAGAAGGAGAAGATGTCGGCCGCGCAGAAAACCGACGCGCTCGCGCACATCCGCACATCCACCGAACTTGCCGCGTTGAAGGACTGCGATCTCATCATCGAGGCCGCCACCGAGAACCTCGATCTCAAGCTGAAGATATTCAAACAGCTGGACGAACTGGCCGGCGCCGGGGCGGTCATCGCCAGCAACACCTCGTCGATCTCCATCACCAAACTGGCCGCTTCGACGAAGCGTCCGGACAAGGTCATCGGCATGCATTTCTTCAACCCGGTGCCGCTGATGGCGCTGGTGGAGCTGATCCGCGGCCTGCAGACTTCCGACGCCACCTACGCGGCAGTCGAGGCCGTCTCGAAGAAGGTCGGCAAGACGCCGGTGCAGGTGCGGAACAGCCCGGGCTTCGTGGTGAACCGCATGCTCTGCCCGATGCTCAACGAGGCGATCTTCGCGCTCGGCGAGGGCCTCGCCACGGCCGCCCAGATCGACGAGGCGATGAAGCTTGGCGCCAACCACCCGATTGGCCCGCTGGCGCTGTGCGACATGATCGGCCTCGACGTGCAGTTGGCGGTGATGAACGTGCTCTTCGACGGCTTCAAGGATCCGAAGTACCGTCCCGCGCCGCTGCTGGTCGAGATGGTCGAGGCGGGCTACCTCGGACGGAAGACGGGGAAAGGGTTCTTTACTTACCAATAATCGCCATTCCCGCGAACGCGGGAATCCAGGGCCTTCCGCATGTCCCTGGATCCCCGCTTTCGCGCGGATGACGGCTTCAAGATGTCCCGCCTCATCCTCGCCCCCATGGAGGGCCTTGCCGACGATATCCTGCGCGGTGTGCTGACGCGCGCCGGCCACTACGACTGGTGCGTCACCGAGTTCGTGCGCGTCACCGGCACGCTGCTGCCGCGCCGGTGCTTCAGCCGCGTCAGTCCGGAACTCCTGAATGGCGCGCGCACCGCAGCCGGCACGCCGGTGCGCGTGCAGCTGATGGGCTCGGATCCGCACTGCCTCGCCGAGAATGCCGCGCGCCTGGCCGAACTCGCGCCGGCCGGCATCGACC
>CAZASE010000067.1:0-12966 GCA_964487715.1 uncultured Rhodocyclaceae bacterium
GCGCGGGCGAAGGCGAAGGCGCTGGACTCGGCGCCCGGCCCGGCAGCGGTCGCCGCGCCACCG
Source organism: uncultured Rhodocyclaceae bacterium (assembly GCA_964487715.1). GTDB lineage: Bacteria > Pseudomonadota > Gammaproteobacteria > Burkholderiales > Rhodocyclaceae > Desulfobacillus. The sequence continues at coordinate 64 of CAZASE010000067.1, forward strand.
ACGGCGGCACGCCGCAGGCGTTTTCCACTTCAGCCTGGCTCAGGCGACTCGCTTCGGCGAGCGCCTTGATGAGTTGCAGCCGCAGCAACGGGGCGCGCAGGCGCGCGATCATCGGTTTGGCGCTATGGATCAATTGTGAGCGGCCTTCCGCGGTGGACAGATCCTTGCCTTCCTTCCACTCGTGCAGGAGGACCGCGGTCAACGGGGCGGCCTGCCGTGCCAGATCGCGAAATGCCTCGGTGCCGTGCGCCCTGACGTAGCTGTCCGGATCGTGCTCGGGCGGCAGAAACAGGAATGCCGCCGACTTGCCGTCGGACAGATGCTCGAGCGAGGCATCGAGCGCCCGCGAGGCTGCCTTGCGCCCGGCATTGTCGCCGTCGAAGCAGAAGATCACCTGGTCGGCCTGGCGGAACAGCTTCTGCACATGGTTCGGCGTGGTGGCGGTACCCAAGGTGGCGACACTGTTGCCGATGCCGTGCTGGGCGAGCGCCACTACGTCCATGTAGCCCTCGACGACGATGACGCAGTCTGCGGCACGGATGGCGGCGCGCGCCTGCGGCAGGCCGTACAACTCGCGACCTTTCTCGAACAGCGGCGTCTCCGGCGAGTTGAGGTATTTCGGTTCGCCCGCGCCGATGACGCGGCCGCCGAAGCCGATGACGTTGGCGCGCTGGTCAAGGATCGGAAACATGATGCGATCGCGGAAGCGGTCGTAGCGCCTGCCACCCTCCGCCTGGATTACCAGACCGCAGTCGACCAGCGCCTGCTGCGCCTGATAGTCGGGAAACGCCGCTGCCAGGCCCTGCCAGCCATCGGGTGCGTAGCCGAGGCCGAAGCCGGCGGCGATCTCGCCGGTGAGGCCGCGCTGTTTGAGATACTCGATTGCCCGCGGTGTTTCCTTCAGCTGGTCCTTGAAAAAGCGCGCCGCGCGCGTCATGAACTCTGTCAACGGCGCCGTCTCAGCCACAGGTTGGCGAATGCCGGCGCGCTCGACCGGCACCTGCATGCCGACCTGCGTCGCCAGTTCCTGCACCGCGTCCACAAAGCCGCTGCCGGTGTATTCCATGATGAAACCGATGGCGCTGCCGTGGGCGCCGCAGCCGAAGCAATGGTAGAACTGCTTGGTCGGACTGACCGAAAACGAGGGGGTCTTCTCGCTGTGGAAGGGGCAGCAGGCGGCGTAGTTGGCACCGCCCTTCTTCAACGGCAGGTAGCGCTCGATGACGTCGACAATGTCGATGCGGGAGAGGAGTTCCTGGATGAAGGATTCTGGGATCACGCTATTCTTGAGGACCGGCGCGGCCGCGCCCCGGCCTTCAACCCATTATAGGAAAGCCAGCCGGGTTTGCCGGCGCTTTTACTTCGCCAGGGCGGCCTTGACCAGGGCGGAAACCTGGCTCATGTCGGCGCGGCCGGCGAGTCGCGGCTTCAACAGCGCCATCACTTTGCCCATGTCCTGCATGCCACTGGCACCGCTGGCGGCGATGGCGGCTGCCAGTTCCGCCTGAACTTCGGCCGGCGATAGCGCCAGCGGCATGTAGCCGGCGAGAACGGCCAGCTCGAATTCCTCGGCCTGAACCAGGTCCGTGCGACCGGCGGATGTGAATTGGGCGATCGAGTCACGCCGCTGCTTGAGCATCTTGTCGATGACGGCAAGCACGCCGGCGTCATCGAGCGCGACGCGCTCGTCCACCTCACGTTGCTTGATTGCGGCGAGCAGCAGGCGAATGGCGCCCAGGCGCGCGGTCTCCCGCGCTTTCATGGCCGCCTTCATGTCGTCGGTAATCCGGGCTTTCAGGCCCATCGCGTTATCCTCGGAAATGCTAAAGCCACGAATCACACGGATGCGCACGGGGCCTTGCCGGCCGTGCCGATCCGTCTGATCCGTGGCTGTAGCGCGGCAGTCCGGGCGGACTGCGCTCAGTACATCTTCGGCGGCAGTAACTGGCTGCGGATGCGCTTGTGATGGCGCTTCACGGCAGCCGAGAGCTTGCGCTTGCGCTCGGACGTGGGCTTTTCGTAGAACTCGCGTGAACGCAACTCGGTCAGCAGACCGGTTTTCTCGATGGCGCGCTTGAAGCGGCGGATGGCCACTTCGAAGGGCTCGTTTTCCTTGAGGCGGATGCCAGGCATGCGGATTGACCCTGCGGAACTTGGAAAGCCGGGGATTATAGCCGCATTTCAGCGAAAGTCCAAGAAGCCGCTTGCACCGTTAGAATGGCAGCCATGCTCGTCCTCGGTATCGAATCCTCCTGCGACGAAACCGGCCTCGCGCTCTACGACAGCGGTCGCGGTTTGCTGGCACACGCTGTCCATTCGCAGGTCGACCTGCACCAGGCCTACGGCGGTGTCGTGCCGGAGCTCGCTTCGCGCGACCATGTTCGCCGCCTCGTGCCCCTGCTGCGCAAGGTGCAGGCCGAGGCCGGCTGCGCTCTGACATCCATCGATGCCGTCGCTTACACCGCCGGGCCGGGACTGTCCGGCGCCCTGCTGGTCGGCGCCGGTTTTGCCGAGGCGCTGGCGTTCTCGCTCGGCGTGCCCACGCTGCCGGTGCACCACCTGGAGGGCCATCTGCTATCGCCGCTGTTGTCGGCCGATCCGCCGCGGTTTCCCTTCGTCGCCCTGCTCGTGTCTGGCGGGCACACGCAGTTGATGCGCGTCTCGGCGGTGGGCGAGTACGCCCTGCTTGGCGAAACCCTGGACGACGCCGCCGGCGAAGCCTTCGACAAGTCCGCCAAACTGATGGGACTCGACTACCCCGGCGGCCCGCTGCTCGCCCGCCTGGCCGAGCGCGGTCGCCCCGGGCGTTATGCCTTGCCGCGACCGATGCTGCATTCCGGCGACCTGAACTTCAGCTTCTCCGGGCTGAAAACGGCGGTGCTGACGCAAATCAGGCGCGGGCCGGTCACGGATGCGGATGTGGCCGATCTGGCATGCGAGGTGCAGGCGGCCATTGTCGAGGTGCTGGTGGCGAAATCGCTGCAGGCGATCAGGCGGACCGGCCTCAAGCAACTCGTCGTCGCGGGTGGCGTCGGCGCCAATCGGGCGTTGCGAGCGGCCCTCGATGCCGCCGCGCCCCGGCATGGTGCCCGGACGTATTACCCGGAACTGGCCTTGTGCACAGACAACGGTGCCATGATCGCCTTCGCCGGTGCGCTGCGCCTGGCTGCGGCGCCGGCGTCGCGGCGGGACGGCGCGTTTGGCGTGCGGCCGCGCTGGGATCTTCAGGCGCCGCCAGGCGGCTGAGCGTCCTTGTTGCCGCCGATGCGGCCTTCGGTACCGGCACGGAGCTTCTTGATGTTCTCCGTGTGGCGCATGAACAGCAGCAGCGACATCAGCGTGATCGCCGAAGTGCGGAGGTCCCAGCCGAAGAAGGCCGTTGCCGCGACCGGTGCCACCACCGCCGCACAAAGGGCGGCGAGCGAAGAGTAGCGCGTCACGAAAGCCGCGAGCAGCCAAATCGCGACCATGCTGAGGCCGAGCCAGGCATTGAGGCCGGCGAGGACGCCGGCGGCGGTCGCCACGCCCTTGCCGCCGCGAAAGCCGAGGAACATCGAATGCAGGTGGCCGTAGAACGCGGCGAAGGCCACCAGTGCCTCATCCTCCACCGTGGCGCCGTATTGTCGGCCGACGGTCTGTACCAGCAGCACCGCCAGCCAGCCTTTGCCGGCGTCGCCCAGCAGCGTAAGCACGGCAGCCAGTTTGTTTCCGCTGCGCAGCACGTTGGTTGCGCCCGGATTGCCCGAACCGAAACTGCGCGGATCGGCCAAGCCGAACAGGCGGCTCACTACCACCGCGAACGGAATCGAGCCGAGCATGTAGGCGAGCAAGCCGAAGGTGATGGAATTGTTCATGGGGCGTTCCGGGCTACAATCGGCGGCATTGTAATCGAGTTGCTGCGATGGACCGTATTTTCATAGATGAACTGCGCGTCGAGGCCTGGGTTGGCATCTACCCGCGCGAGCGGGCGGCACGCCAGCTGATCGAGATCAACATCGAATTCGGCGTGCCGGATGCGGCTGCCCAGCACGACGACATTGCCGACACCATCGACTATGCCGAAGTGATCGCGCGCATCCGCAAGGCGCTCGGCGAACGGCATTTCAACCTGCTGGAGACGCTGGGCGAATTCGTCGTGGCGATGCTGAGCGAGGACTTCGGCGCGCCCTGGGTGAAAATCTCGATTGCCAAGACCGGTGTGGCGAAGGGCGTCAAGCGCGTCGGCGTGGCGATCGAGCGGGGAAAGCTGGCGTGATCAGGGCAGCCCGCATTCCACCTCCGTCGGTTGCAGCACTCGCATGATCTCGTGCGGCTGCACGCCGACGAGAAAGCCGCGCCGTCCGCCGTTGATATAGATCAGCGGCAGGTCGAGGATGGTCTTCTCGACGAATGTGGGCAGCGTCTTCTTCGTGCCGAAAGGCGAGGTGCCGCCGACGCGGTAGCCGGTATGTCGCTCTGCAACCTCGGGCTTGCAGGGCGACACGCTCTTGGCGCCGATTTGCCGCGCCAGGTTCTTCGTCGACACCTTGCGGTCGCCGTGCATCAGCACAAGCAGGGGCCGGCCGGTGTCGTCCTCCATGACCAGCGTCTTCACCACGGCATGTTCGTCGACGTTCAGTTCGCGCGCCGAGACGGCGGTACCGCCTCGCTCCTCGTATTCGTAAAAATGCCTGGAATGGGCGATGCGGTGCTGGCCGAGAAATCGGGTAGCCGGTGTTTCCGCGGCGTGCGGCACGATTTTCATGGGGCCGATTCTACCCGCCCTGGCGTGCGAAATTCGCCTTGAAAAGACCGCGCGGAGGCACTATAAAGAGAGCGTTCCCATCACATGGAGAACGAGCCGGAAGAGGCAGAAGGCGTTGTTTCACCGGAGTACCATACGGGATCTGTCGGTCCCGCCCTTGCGCCCGATCCAGGGCGCCGCGCCGGCGTCGGCGCACGAGAGCCCCGCGATTGCGGGGCTTCTCAATTGTGCGCAGTGATTCACAAACAACACTTCCCTCGGGGAGGTGGGCTGGGGGCCAGGGCAAGGCCGCTCAACCCCTCGGGTGGTGCTGTGCATGCAGTTGCTTGAGCCGTTCGCGGGCGACGTGGGTGTAGACCTGCGTGGTCGAAATGTCGGCGTGACCGAGCAGGAGTTGTACCACGCGCAAGTCGGCGCCGTGGTTGATCAAGTGGGTGGCAAAGGCGTGGCGCAGGGTATGCGGCGAGATCCGTGCCGGGTCGATGCCGGCGCGGACGGCGTAGCGCTTGACCAGGCTCCAGAACATCTGGCGCGAAAGGCCGGCCGCGCGCCGCGTGACAAAGACCGCGTCGCAGGCGCGGCCCGCCAGGAGCGGCGGGCGCGCTTCCTTCAGGTAGCGATCGAGCCATTCGAGCGCCACCTGCCCGAGCGGCACCAGGCGCTCCTTCGAGCCCTTGCCGAAGATGCGTACGACACCCTCGTTCATGCCCACTTCGAAGAGCTTCAGAGCGACCAATTCGGAGACGCGCAGGCCGGTGGCGTAGAGGACTTCCAGCATGGCGCGGTCGCGCAGGCCGAGCGGCGTCTCGATGTCCGGCGCGGCCAGCAGCGCCTCGACCTGCGCCTCGGACAGGGTCCTGGGAAAGCGTTCCGGGCGTGGCGGCGGCTCGATGTTCAGCGTGGGATCGGCCCTGATCTCGCCGATGGCCAGCAGGTGCTGGTAGAAGCGCCGCAGGGAGGCGATCAGGCGGCGCTGGCTGGTGGACTTGGCGCGCTGGCTGAATTCGCGCAGGTAGCCGTGGATGTCGACCGGCTCGACGCGGTCGAGGGTTTTGTTGCGCGGGGCGAGCCAGGCGGAGAATTGCGCCAGGTCGGCGCGGTAGCTCGTCAGCGTATTCTTCGAGAGGCCGGCCTCCAGCCAGAGCGTGTCGGCGAAGGCGTCGAGCAGCCGTGAATCAGTGTCGTTCATGCTCCAGCAGCCAGCGCTTGGTGTCGAGCAGGTAGCCGCCGCGCGCATTGGCGAAGCCGCCCAGCCCGCCGTCCGATGCCACGACGCGGTGGCAGGGCACCACCACCGGATAGGGGTTGCGGCCGCAGGCCTGGCCCACCGCCCGCGGCGCGCTCTGCAAGCGCTTCGCGATCTCGCCGTAGGTCAGCGTCCGGCCTTGCGGAATGGCGGCGATGGCCCGCCAGACGCTGCGCTGGAAGTCCGTGCCGGCGGGTTCGAGCGGCAGGTCGAAGCCGGCCTTCGGGTCGGCGAGATAGGCGGCCAGTTGCGCGCAGGCGCGCTCCGCCAGGGCGTTTTGCGGCTTGCGCGCCGTCGTGCCGGGCGGCAGGAAACGGATTTCCGCGATGGCCTTGCCTGCGGTGCGCACGCCGAGGGCGCCGAAGGGGGTTTTCAGGACGGCATCGAATTCAGTTGGCATAGCTTCCTCACTGGCAGGGAAAAAGCTCGACCGGCTCATTCTCCGCGCTGCCGACGAGCTCCGCAAGCGGGCGGCAGCGCTGGTCGACGCACAATTCGTAGCCTGCCGTGAAGATCGAGTGGGCCAGGCGCAGCCGCTCCAGCGGCGCGAGCGCCGGGCGGTAGCGCCAGACGCCATTCTCCAGCACGGCGCCCGCGGGCGGCTCCATGCCGGCGCCGGTGCCGCGGATGCGCGCCTCGACGATGCGCAGCTGCCCCGCCTCGATGCGCCAGTCCTCCTCCCAGCGGATCTTCTCGATGGAATGCGTCCACGCCAGCGTGAAGGACTCGACGGCCAGCACGGCCGCCACGGCACTCGCGGTCAGGCAGAGCGGCATCAGTTCCCGGAAAAGTCAGTCGGCGCAGCACGGCGGCTGCGCCAGAAATGCCAGCCGAGGAAGAGCGCAGCCAGGGCGAAGCCGATCTCGTCGGTGAGCGGGATCGCCGCCACCAGCAGGAAGGCCGCCGCCGCGGCGGCAATCCGTTCCGGCCAGTTCAGCGGGCTCCACAGATGGCCGATGGCGGCGGCGCCCCACAGCGCGATGGAGAGCACCGCCTTGAAGACGATGTAGGCGACCGCCGGCACGGTCCAGTCGCCCTGCAGCATCAGCGCGTTGTCGTAGACCGCCATGAACGGCACGACGAAGCCGGCGATGGCCACCTGCACCGCCTTGAAGCCGATCTTCATCGGCGATTCCTTGGCGATGCTGGAGGCGGCGAAGGCCGCCAGCGCCACCGGCGGCGTCAGGTCGGCCATGATGCCGAAGTAGAAGACGAACATGTGCGAGACGATCAGCGGCACGCCGAGCTTGAGCAGCGCCGGCGCGGCGATGGCGCTGGTGATGATGTAGTTGGGGATGGTCGGGATGCCCATGCCGAGGATCAGGCAGACGATCATGGTCAGCACCAGCGAGAGGAACAGGCTCTTTTCGCCGACCTGCAGGATGAAGCCGGCGAAGCTGGAGGCGGCGCCCGTCAGCGTCAGGATGCCGATGATGACGCCGACCACGGCGCAGGCCACGCCGACCGGCAGCGCCTGTTTCGCCCCATCCACCAGGCTCATCTTCATGGTGTGCAGGGTCTTGTGGCCACCCTTGATGCCGAAGCAGGCGGCGGCCAGCACGGCGATGAGGCCGAGGACCGGGTAGATGCCCCACTTGGCGAAGGCGGAGGCGCCGACGCCCACGGCGATCCAGAAGACGAAGCGGAAGGCCGTGCCGGAGATGCGCGCGGCCAGCGCCGCGCCGAGGATCAGGATGGCGGTGAGCGCCAGCCCGACCATGCCGGAGAACATCGGCGTGAAGCCGTTGAAAAGCATCCACACCAGCGCCGCCAGCGGCAGCACCAGGTACCAGTTCTCGCGCAGGGCGCGCCAGGGATTCGGACACTGGTCTTTCGGCAGGCCGAGCAGCTTTGCGCGCCCGGCCTCCAGATGCACCATCCAGAAGGCCGTGACGTAGTAGAGGATGGCCGGAATGGCCGCCGCCTTGACGATCTCGGCGTAGGGCACGTTGAGGTTTTCCGCCATGATGAAGGCCACCGCGCCCATCACCGGCGGCATGATCTGGCCGCCCATGCTGGAGGTCGCTTCCACCGCGCCGGCAAAGATGCCCGAATAGCCGAAGCGCTTCATCAGCGGGATGGTGAACTGGCCGGTGGTCAGCACGTTGGCCACGCCCGAGCCGGAGATGGTGCCCATCAGCGCCGAGGAGATCACCGACACCTTGGCCGGGCCGCCCTTGGTGTGGCCGACGAAGCCGAGCGCCAGCGAATTGAACAGGTTGATCATGCCGGCGTGCTCGAGGAAGGAGCCGAACAGGATGAAGAGGAAGATGTAGGTGGCCGACACCAGGGTCGGGATGCCGTAGATGCCCTCGGTGCCGAAGCCGAGCTGGTCGACGATTTGCGCGAAATCGTAGCCGCGGTGGGCGATCGCCGCCGGCAGGTGCTGGCCGAACAGGCCGAACAGCAGGAAGGCCGCGCACACCAGCGGCAGGGCCAGCCCCAGGATGCGCCGCGCCGCCTCGAACACCAGCAGCACCATCACCGTGCCGACGACGAGGTCCGTCGTCGTCGGGTCGCCGGCGCGCTGGATCAGCTCGCCCTCGAACACCCACTGGTAGAAGCCGAGGGCGAAGCCGCCGCCGGCGAGCAGCCAGTCGTACCAGGGGATGCGCGAGAGCCGGCCGCGCTGGAACATCGGGTAGAGCAGGAAAGTCAGCAGCACCAGGAAGCTGACGTGGAGCGAGCGCATCACCAGGCTGGAGAGCGGATGGAAGGCGGCGACGACAAGCTGGTAGGTCGAAAAGGCCAGCGCCACGGCGATGACCAGCTTCATCGGGCCGTCGCCCAGCCGGCGCTGTACGCCGTGCTCGGAAAATTCGGTTTCGGCTTCCGCCATTTCGCTCTCCGGGTGAAACAAAAAAGCCGTGCGCGGAAACCGGCACGGCCTGCGGATCAGATTACGGCCATCACTTGACCAGGCCGACCTCGCGGTAATACTTTTCGGCGCCCGGATGCAGCGGCAGGGGCATGCCCTTCACCGCGTTCTCGCGCTTGATGGCCTTGGCGGCGGCATGGGCGGCGACCATCTGGTCGAGGTTCTCGAACATCGACTTGGTCATGACGTACACCGTGTCCACCGGCACGCCCTCGTGGGTGACGAGGAAGTTCGGGATGGCCACGGTGGCGGCGTCGGCAGCCTGGCCGTTGTAGGTGTTGGCGGGGATCGTCGCCGGCTGGTAGGCGGGGTCGCCGATCTTGGTGATGACATCGGTCGGAATCGGCACGATGACGATCTTCACCGCCGTGGCGAGGTCGCGCACGGCGGCGACGCCGAGTCCGGCCGAGATCAGCGTGGCGTCGAGCTGGCGGTTCTTCATCAGTTCGACCGACTCGCCGAAGGGCAGGTACTCGACCTTGCCGAGATCCTGGTAGCTCATGCCGGCGCCCTTGAGGATGGCGCGCGTGTTGAGCTCGGTGCCCGATTTCGGCGCGCCGACGGCGACGCGCTTGCCCTTCAGGTCGGCCAGGCTCTTGATGCCGGAATCGGCCGAGGCGACGAGATGGATGTAGTTCGGATACATGGCGGCCAGGCCGCGCAGCTTGGCGAGCGGCGTCTTGAAGCCGGCCTCCGCATCGCCCTTCCAGGCGTCCGAGAGGGCATCGCCGAGGGTCAGCGCCACTTCGCCGCGCCCCGCCTGCAGCAGGTTGAGGTTCTCGGCGCTGGCCTTGGTCGCCTGCACCGCCGTCCTGGCGCCGGGCAGCGCCTTGCCGTAGATCTGCGAGAGGGAGACGCCGAGCGGGTAATACACGCCACTGGTGCCGCCGGTCAGCACGTTGATGAACTGCTGCGCCTGGGCCGGCAGGGCGAGCAGGGCGCCGGCGGCCAGGGCCGCCAGAACGCGACGCGCTTTGAGCATGATGGTCATCTCCTCTGTATGTATTGGTCGAACGCTATTGCGACTTGCCGAGCAGACCCTGCTTCAGATCCTTCTGCACCGGATCTTCGCCCAGCCAGACCTTGAGCAGGGCCGCAAAGAAGTCCTCGCCGGGTATTTCCCGGCCCTTCATCTGGCCGCCGACGGTCAGCACGGTGCCTTTTTCCGGAATCCAGTCGAAGACGATGCTGGTGCCGGCCTTGATTTCGCCGAGCGCGATGACGGTATCGGACAATTGCTTGATGCGGTCCTTGAGCGCGGCCTTCTCGGCGTCGGAACTGTTGTCGCTGATGCCGCCGCTTACCGCGTTGGCGAAGGTGTCGCCGGAGACGTCCTTGATCAGGCTGATGGCGACGCGCTTCGGGCCCTTCGTGGCAAGCACCGCACCGGTATCGGTGGCCTTGGCCGGCAGGTAGAGCGCCATGGCGTAGCGCTTGCCGAACTTGGAGCGCACGCCGGAGCCATTGACGACGAGATCGGCGTTACCCAGCCTGATTCTGTCTTCGAACTTGAAGCCCTCCAGCTCCAGGGCATGGGCCGAATGCAGGCTGAACGCGGCAAGCGCCGCCAGTGCGAATTTCTTGGTTACGGCCGCTGCGCTTGACGCCGGTGAAGCTGGCGTTAGCCTCCACTGAAACAGTGACGGTGTTTTCATGTTGCCTCCCCGGTGGTTATTTGAAGCGGACGGAGACGCCCGGATTGCCGGGCAGTCCGTCGTAGGTGACGGTGATGGTCGAGCCGGCCTTGGGCGGTACCAGCGGCGTGAACGAGCCGAGGCTGAGCAGGTCGCCGGTGCGCAGCTTGCCGCCCGACTTCGCCAGGTCTTCCGCCAGCCAGACGACGGCGTTGAGCGGATGGCCGAGGATCGCCGCCCCCGGCCCCTTGCCGAGTTCCTTGCCGTCCTGGTCGCGCATCACCACCATCATCTTCTCCAGTGCGTCGAGCATGCCGGGCGCGGCATCGGGCGCCAGCGGCTTGCCCAGAACGCCGAGTCGCGCGCCGACGTTGATGGCAGTGATGATCGGACCGTTGAGGGGCTCACCCTCCGCAACGACCAGATCGGGCAGCTCGATGAAGGGATATATCTTCGCAACGTGGCGCAGCACCTCGGCGGGCGTCTTCGCCTGGTTGATTCCCTCGTCCTTCACTTCCACCACCAGATCGGCCTCGAACACCGGCCGCGCGCCAAATTTCGCCGCCACCTCGGCGCCGTCGGCGAGGAGCATCTTCTCGAACAGCATGCCGCGTACCGGTGCCGGGTAGCCGAAGCGTTGCTGCACCGCCTTGTTGGTCAGGCCGGCCTTGTAGCCGACGATGCGTCCCTGGCTCTTGCCGAGCTCATCCACCAGCGCCTGGCGCAGGCACTGGGCGTCGTCGACACTCATGTCCTTCGAGAGGCCGCGCGCCGGCCGCATGGCGAGCCAGTCGGCCGCCAGCTGGCCGGCCTGCGGTGACGGCGGGCAGGTGCTGCAGCCGGGCAAAAGCATTGCGGCGGCGAGTGTTGCAATGGCGATGGCTCTTTTCATGCTGTTCTCCTCGTTGTTATTCAGGCCGAAAACGCTTCGAATCGCTATTGTCGTATCTCGCCGTTCCCGAGAACGATCCATTTCTGGCTGGTCAGGCCTTCCAGGCCGACCGGGCCGCGGGCGTGGATCTTGTCGGTGGAAATGCCGATTTCGGCGCCGAGGCCGTACTCGAATCCGTCGGCAAAGCGCGTCGAGGCATTCACCATCACCGAAGCCGAGTCCACCTCGCGCAGAAAACGCATGGCGCGGGTGTAGTCCTCGGTGACGATGGCGTCGGTGTGCTGCGAACCGTACCGGTTGATATGGGCAATCGCCTCATCGACGCCGGCCACCACCTTCACGGCAATGATGGCGGCGAGATACTCCTCATACCAGTCCTGCTCGGTCGCCTCGCGCAGCCGGCCGGTTTCGACGCCGGCGGCGCGCAGCAGCGCCAGCGATTCGCCACAGCAGCGCATCTCCACGCCCTTGTCGGCGAGCAGGGCGCCAAGGCGCGGCAACAGGCTTGCGGCGGCGGCCCGCGCCACCAGCAGCGATTCCGCCGTGTTGCAGGTGCCGAGTCTTTGCGTCTTGGCATTCTCGACGATGCGCAGCGCCTTTTCCGCGTCGGCATGGTCGTCGACATAGACGTGGCAATTGCCGTCAAGATGTTTGATGACGGGAATGCGCGCCTCGCTGGCGACGCGCTCGATCAGGCCCTTGCCGCCGCGCGGCACGATGACGTCGACAAAGGGCTTCAGCGTCACCAGTTCGCCCACTGCCGCCCGGTCGGTGGTTTCCACCACCTGAACCGCATCGGCCGGCAGCCCGGCGCCGCGCAGCCCCTTGTGCACCAGCGTCGCCAGGACGCGGTTGCAGCCGATGGCCTCCGAGCCGCCGCGCAGGATGGCGGCGTTGCCGGCCTTCAGGCAGAGGCCGGCGGCATCGACCGTGACGTTCGGACGTGCCTCGTAAATGATGCCGATCACGCCGAGCGGTACGCGCATCCTGCCGACCTGAATGCCGGACGGGCGAAATTTCAGGCCGGAGATTTCGCCGATCGGGTCCGCCAGGGCGGCGATCTGCTGCAGGCCCTCGGCCATGGCGGTGACGCCGCGTTCGGACAGCGCCAACCGGTCCAGCATGGCCTCTTCGAGCCCGGCGTCGCGTGCCGCCTGCATGTCCGCGCGGTTGGCGGCAAGGATCGCCGCACGTTCCGCTTCGATGGCTGCAGCGATCAGTTGCAGCGCCCGGTCCCTTGCATCCGTCGGCGCACGCGCCATGGCGTGCGAAGCCTCGCGTGCCCGGCGGCCGAGCGCCTGCATGTAGTCCCTGATCGTCATCGCTTTGCCAGACGCAGTGTCAGTTGGAGAAACTCGTCCCACACATCGCCCCGTACCAGGCCCTTGATCATCCGGTCGATGCGCGCGGCAGCCAGCAGCGCGCCGCGCAATTGCGGCGCGCGCAGCCGCGGCAGGCCGCGCTGCAGGGCGGCGGCGCGCCGGTCGTCGAACACGCGCTCTGCGCGCA
>CAZASE010000068.1:0-12529 GCA_964487715.1 uncultured Rhodocyclaceae bacterium
GCCATCAGCGCGCCCCGCACGACCCGCTTGCCGCGGCGCCGTGCCGCCAGCCTCGCCCCGGGCCAGCCACTCGTCATGGTCGCGGCGTTTCAGCGGATCGGACAGGACCGCGTAGGCCTCGTTGATCACCTGCATGGCCTGCGCCGCATCGGCGCTGTTGGCGTTGCGGTCCGGATGGTACTTTTGCGCCAGCGAACGGTAGGCGGCGCGGATGACCTCGACCGGCGCGTCGCGCGCCACCTTGAGGTTGTCGTAATGACTGAGGTGTTTTTTCAACGGAAACAGGCTGGCGGAGGCTGGGGCTGGAATTTCGCGCCAATGCTACGCTGGCCGTTCCGCGACCACAACCCCGCCTGCATGGCGTGTGGCGAAACCAGCGCGATTGCCGGCGGGGCGGCGCCGCACGCGCACGAACCGCTCCGTGCGCGCGGACGGGCAGCTCGATGCGGCGGGGAATCGGCCGGAGATGCAGGCTGGACGCGGCTTTCAAGCCGGTGGCAGGGGAACTGAACCAGGCATCGATGGACAGATCAACGCCGCGTCGTCGCCCGATTCCCGCCCGAATCGCGCCGTGGATTGCCATCTCCCACCGCTAGCCTGCAGGCTCCTTATCGACACGGAGCCCCCATGCAAAACACATTGCTGCAGAAAGCCGCGCTGATCGCCCTTATCCTGGTGCTGCTGAAAGGATTGCTGATGGCAATCGGCAGCGTCGTCGACGAGCGCAGCCTGCGCCAGCAGGCGGTGGTCCGGGAGATTGCCTCCAGCCAGTACGGGCCGCAGGTTTTCGCCGGCGTCGTGCTGACCATCCCCTACGTCGAGGAATACGAAGAAACGGTTTCCGCCGATGGCGGCAGCAGAACCGAGAAGCGCCGCATCGAGCGCAATCTGCGCTTGTACCCCGAGCAAAGCGAAATCCGCGGAGAAACAGCGATCGGCATCAAGTCACGCGGCCTGTTCAAGGCCCGCATGTTCGACCTGAATGCCAGCGTGAAGGGCGAGTTCGTCCTGGGCGCGGCAAAATTCCAGCGCACCAAGGCGCAATCGCAGATCACCTGGGAGCCGGCAGTCCTGAGCGTGATTCTGAGCGACCCGCGCGGACTGATCGGCATGCCGTCGATCCAATGGGACGGCGAGACACTGGCGTTCCAGCGCGGCAGCGCGCTGCCCAACCTTGCCAGCGGCGTTCATGCGCGCGTGGCGCGCATCGATCCGGGCCAACCGCAACGCCATGCGTATGCGCTGAAGATCGGCCTGCGCGGCAGCGAGTCGTTGTCCTTCGTGCCGCTGGCCGGCAGCAATCACATCGCACTCCAGTCGCCATGGCCGCATCCGAGCTTCAGCGGCCAGTTTCTGCCAGATCCGCAAACCCAGCAAGTCTCCGCCGACGGCTTCACGGCCGAGTGGCAAGTCGGCGCCCTGGCAAGCAAGGCGCAGCAGCAGCTCTCGGCGCAATTCGAGCGCCCCGCGGAATGCGCCGATGCGATTTGTGCCGAGCGGATGACGGTCCGCTTCATCGAGCCGATCGACATCTACGCGCTTTCGGATCGAGCGATCAAGTACGGCCTGCTCTTCATCGTGCTGACTTTCGGCTGCTTTGTTCTATTCGAGGTGCTGAAGCGGCTCCCGATCCATCCGGCGCAATACTTTCTGGTCGGCTTGGCCATGGCCGTCTTCTTCCTGCTCCTGATTGCCCTCTCCGAACACCTCGCCTTCGCCTTCGCCTACGTTGGCGCGTCATGCGCCTGCACCGCCCTGCTCGGCCTCTACCTGAGTGCGGTTCTGCGCAGCCCGGGGCGGGGAATGGCGTTCGGCGCGCTGCTCACCCTGCTGTACGGCGCCCTCTACGGATTGCTCGTCTCGGAAGACAGCGCGCTGCTGCTCGGCGCTCTGCTGCTGTTCGGCATGATTGCCCTGGCCATGATCGCGACGCGCAAGATCGATTGGTACGCACTCAATGCCGCGAAGAGCTAGCCTGACGATGGCGATCGTCCTGCCGCCGCTGATGGCGCTCGCCGCATGGACGGCAGCGGGATCGCTGCTTTCGCCGGCCCGTCGCGGCTTGCAGCCCCATCACCTGGATTGGCTCACCGACCCGGCCCGCCACGGGATTCGCGTACACCGGTTCGTCTGCATGTCCGGCAACGGGAACTGTCTTCTGGTCGAGCCGGACGCGCGCGCCGGCCCCGCCAGCCGCGGCAACCAGTTGCGTGACGCCTTGATCGCCAGCGGCGTTCGGATACGGCCTTACGGAATCAGCGTTGGCATTCTCGTGCTGCTGCACGGGCGGACAGGCCGCAAGGAGGATCTGCTTCCCGTCGCGGAACGTTTCGCGGCGGCCGGCTTCCGCTGCCTGATTCCCGATCTGCCGGCTCACGGCGATCATCGCCTGCAAACCGCACGCTTCGGCAGCGGGGCCGAAGATGCCGCTCTGGCAGGGCAGGTGCTGCAGGAAGCGCGACGCCTGTTTGGATTGCCCGAAGGGCCGGCGGGCCTCTTCGGGTTGTCGATGGGTTCGGCCTATGCGATTCGCGCCGCCTCGCTCGATCGGACGACGTGGAAGGCCCTGGTGGTGGCGAGCGGCTTCGACGCGCTCGATGCCGTCCTCTCCGATGCGCTGGAATCCCGCCTTGGGCGATTGGCACCCATCGTCCTGAATGCCGTGTCCACCGCGGCCCGCGGGCGCAACCATACTCGCCTGGCGGATATCCGGCCCGCCGCATGGGCGCAAGGCGTGGAGACGCCGGTGATGGTCCTGCACGGGGAAGCCGACTCGGTCGTGCCCATCGCGAGAGGATGGAATCTCTATCGTGCTTTTCCCGGTCCGAACAAACGCTGGATCAGCGTTCCTCAAGCCGGCCATCACAATCTTCTTGTCAATGCCGCGCCGCTCTATCCCGCGATGGCGCAATGGTATCTGCGCTGGATGGATTCCCCAGCGGAGAACTGATGGCCTCAGTGGCTGGTGCCTTCCGAACGGGTAATCTTGTTCCAGACGTTGTACTTTCCGACCGGCCTGCTGGCAGGAATGCGCTTCACCTCTTTCAGCGTGACGGCATCGAAGACGATGATCGCGCCGTCGTTCTCCCACAGGCTGGCAAGGGCGTGCTTTCCGTCCTTGGTAAATTCGATGTGTGCGAGGGTCTTGCCCGGCACGGGTTTCAGCTGCGCGACGACTTCCAGCGTCTGCTTGTCGATCACCGTCAGCGTGTCCTTGTTCTGCGGGCTCATCATGGAATCCACCCAGGCATGGCGCGAATTCTCGTGGCTGCGCATGAAGAAGCCGGGACCGGGCGTCTTGATCTGTTTGAGGGTTTTCCAGTCCTTCATGTCGATGACGCTGACGACACCCTCTTTCAGGTTTGGCGTGGCCATGACACGGCGGCCCTGCCACGTCCAGGTGATGCCGGAGCCGAGGTGCGGCATGCCGGGAAGATCGAGCCTGGCAATGCTGCGCCGCACGTCGAGGTGCACCACTTGGCCGCGGCCGGCCTCGCGGCTCGCGCCCATCACCTCGTTGTAGTCCGGCGTGAAGAAGAAATCGTCGAGGTAGTCGTCGAGCACCGAGCGCCTCGGGTTGAGGAAGCCCGGCACGAACGCCCCCTCGCGGTACTGGAAGTCGTGGATCATGCCGGCGGGGATTTCCGGCGCCTTCGGGTCGTAGCTGATTTCCCAGGCTTCCATGACGTCTTTCAACGCCGCAACGAAGCTCTGACGCGGCTCTGCCGTGTAGACGGCCGAAACGCGCGAGCTCTGCTTGCCGTCCTTGTCGCGCACGGCATGGACCTTCAGCGGATTCAGGTCGGCATCGAGGATGACCAGGCTGTGCGGCAGGTAGTTGGCGACCGCGACGTATTTGCCGTCGCCGGAAACGGCGGCATTGCGCGTGTTGATGCCGGCGCGCACCTCGGCCACCACCTTCAGGTTCCAGATGTCGAATTTTGAAATCCAGCCGTCGCGCGAGGCGAAAAAGACGTAGCGCCCGTCCGGCGTGAACTTCGGCCCGCCGTGCAGGGCGAAGCGCGAGGGAAAGCGGTGGATCGGCTCGAACTTGTCGCCGTCGAGCAGCGTGACGTGGTGGTCGCCGCCTTCCACCACGATGAACAGGTTCATCATGTCGGCGGCGAACTGCGGCTTGTCGGGCAGCGTGCCCGGCGCGTGATGCACGATGCGCGAGGCGCGGATCTCCTGTTCGCCCCACTGCGGCATCGGCGTGACGGGCGTGTAGATGTAGTCGGCGAGCGCCTTGATCTCCGCGGGCTTGAGCACCTCCTTGAAGGCCGGCATCTGCACGGCCGGCCGGCTGTCGCGGATCATCGCGGCGGCGGCGTCCTTCCTCAGGCGCGAGAGGTTCTCCGGCAGCAGGGCCGGGCCCATCAGGCCGAAACGGTCGGTGCCATGGCATTCGGAACAATGCGTGCGGTAGAGCTCGGGCGCGGGGTCGGCGGCATGGGCCGCAGCAAAAAGCAAAGCTTGAACCACGGCGAACACTGCGGCACGGCGAAAGATCGAAAAATGCTTTTCGCCGTGTCCGCCGTGGTGAATGCCTTTCATCATGTCAGTCCGATTTCCTCGTCGGTGAGATAGCAGCCGGGGTCTTCCGCCCAGGGGTCGCCGGTGAGCTGCTGGGCGCGCACGCGGGTGTTGCCGTCGCAGATGTCGAAGTGCAGGCAGGCGCCGCAGCGGCCGCCGACCTTGCGCGGCTTGGCCTTGAGGCCTGCCATGATCGGGTCGGAGGTGTCCGTCCAGATCGCCGAAAAGGGCCGCTCGCGCACATTGCCGAGGGTGTGGTGCCACCACATGGTGTCGGGGTGCACGTTGCCGAGGTTGTCGATGTTGGCGACGTTCACGCCGGAGGAATTGCCGCCCCACTGCGCGAGCTTCGCCCGCACGTGCGCCGCGCGGTCGGGAAAATGCTTCGCCACCCAGTGCAGGAAGTACACGCCGTCGGCGTCGTTGTTGCCGGTGGTGAACTCCTTGTTCAAGCCGCGCTGCTGGTAGTCCCGGCAGGTGTCGAAGAGCAGGTCCATGGCCTGGCGTGTCATCTGGTGGTGGGCGTCGTCCTTGCGGTTCTTGTTGCCGCGGCCGGCGTAGTTGAGGTGCGAGAAGTAGAAGCGGTCGATGCCTTCGTCCTCGACCAGCTTCAGCAGGCCGGGCAGGTCGTGGGCATTGTCCTGCGTCATGGTGAAGCGCACGCCGATCTTGAGGCCAGCATCGCGGCAGAGGCGGATGCCGTGCAATGACTTCTCAAAGGCGCCCTGCATGCGGCGGAACTTGTCGTGCGTCTCGCGGATGCCGTCGAGGCTGACGCCGACGTAGTCAAAGTCAGTCTCCGCGATACGGCGGATGTTGCTCTCGTCGATCAGCGTGCCGTTGGAGGAGAGGCCGACGTAAAAGCTAAGGCCCTTGGCCCGCTGCGCGATGTCGAAGATGTCGGGGCGCAGCAGCGGCTCGCCACCGGAAAGGATCAGCACCGGCACGCGGAAGCGCTTGAGGTCGTCCATCACGGCGTAGATCTCCGCGGTGGACAGCTCGCCGGGAAAATCCTTGTCGGCGGAGATCGAATAGCAGTGCTTGCAGGTGAGGTTGCAACGTCTTATGAGATTCCAGATGACGACCGGACCCGGAGGATTGCGCTTCGGTCCCAACGGGGCGGGATGAGCGATCTCGTCCATGTACTGCGAAATGCGGAACACGTTTTCTCCTCAACTGCCAATGCGCAGGCCGGTCTTCTTCAGGATGCGGCTGCTGTAGAGGACATCATGGGCGCGGCACTCGCTGCCAAGCAGTGCGGCGATCTGTTTGACCTGAACCTCGACTTCCTCGCGGCTCTTGCCGTGCACCATGGCGAACAGGTTGTAGGGCCACAGCGGCAGAGCGCGCGGGCGGTGGTAGCAGTGGGTGACGAAGGGCAGCCGGCCGACGGCCTCGCCGAGCGCGTCGATGCGCGCGTCGGGAACATCCCACACGCTCATGCCATTGGCGGTGTAGCCAAGGGCGTAGTGGTTGGGCACGGCGCCGATGCGGCGGATCACGCCGGACTCCAGCAGGCGGCGCAGGCGCGCCATCACCTCCTCCGCACTCAGGCCGAGCCTTTCGGCGAGGGCGTCGTAGGGTCGCGGCACCAGCGGCAAGCCGCCCTGGGTCGCCACGATCAGCCGGCGGTCGTCGGCATCAAGCACCAGGGTGTCCATCATGCCGCCAGCTTCATTTCCACGAAATATTCTTTCAGCTTCGGGAAGGCGTGGACCTTCAATCCCGTCGCGCGTTCGATCTTGCCGATCGCCCCGTCGATGCCCTCGGGCGTTTCGGTGGCCAATACGAACCACATGTTGAGGGCGTGCTCGCGCCGGTAGTTGTGCGCCACTTCCGGCAGGGCATTCACCGCCTCCGCCACGCGCTCGTAATCCGCCTCGGGCACTGCGATGGCCGCAAGAACGAAGGCGCCGCCCATGCGCTCGACCTGATACATCGGGCCGAAGCGCGTCAGCGTCTTCGATTCCAGCAGGCGCTGCAAGCGGGCGATCAGCTCGGCCTCGGCGAGGCCGAGCCGCTCCGCCACTTCGCGAAATGGCGCGTCGCAGACCGGGAAGCCGCCGTGCAGGGCATTCACGATGGTGCGGTCGAGCTCATCCATCCGTGGTCTCGACCTGCGCAACATAGTGGGCGCCGCGCTGCTTGAAACGACGGCGCGAGAACAGGATCGCGTGCGGCCGTGTGTCAAGCCCGAGGCGTGCGCGCAGCGCGGCGACGGCACGCTCGACGCTGGCACGCTCGCGGCCATGGATCATGCAGAACAGGTTGTAGGGCCAGTCGGGGCGGCAGCGCCGGCGCTGGTAGCACAGGGTCACTTGCGGCTCGGCGGCAAGCAGGCCCCCGACACGCTCGACCTCGGCGTCGGGCAGGTCCCAGACGACCATCGCATTCGCCGTGTAGCCAAGTTCGTGGTGGCGCACGACGACACCGAAGCGCTTGATGATGCCCTCGCCGCGCCAGCGTTTGAGCGTGGCGATGAGCTCCTGCTCGTCCAGGCTCGCCCGCTCGCCGAGGCGGGCAAACGGTCGCGGAACCAGGTCGAGGCCATGCTGCAGCGCGCCCATCAGCCTCTGCTCCGGTGAAGTCAGCTCGCGCAGGTCGCCCGCCTCGATCCGGCGACCGCTGTGCGGCGCCTTGCAGACGCCGGCGAGGTCGAAGCCGAGGTCGATGTAGAACTCGTGCTCCAGCGGTAGCGATATCACCGGGCAGCCGGTGTCGCGTTCGATGGCGGCGAGCGCTCCGGACAGATGCGCCTCGTCGGGCGCGGTGACGACAAACCACAGGTTGTAGTGGTGCTCACGCTCGTAGTTATGGTTGACCTCGCGCCGTGCACTGACGCGCGCCGCGATCTCCTCCAGCCGCCCTGGCGGCGCCGCCAGGGCGGCCAGCGTGCTGGCGCCGACGCGACGCGGCGCAAAGACGGCGCCGACGCGACTGACGACACCTTCGCCGCGCAATCGCTGCAGGGCGGCCAGCACGGTTTCCTCATCGACGCAGAGCCGGTAGGCGATTTCCGCGAAGGGCTGCGGCTCCAGCGGAAAATCGCGCTGGAATTCGTTGATCAGGCGGAAGTCGAGGGAGTCCATGCCCGGCTAGAAACCGATGCGGGCCGCGCGGCTGGTGAAGAAGATGCCGGAGGGGTTCTGCGCCGGCAGTTCCGCCAGCGTGGCAAAACTGGCGGTGTCGACCACCACGACGCGATTGTCGTCGCGCGCCGAGATCCAGACGTTTTCGCCACGCGGCGTGAACTCCATGTGCAGCACGGCCTTGCCGGGCGAGAGCGTCTGCACGACCTTCTGTTCCAGCGTGTCGATGACCTGGACGTGGCTGTAGTCCGGGAAGGCGAAGTTCACCCAGATCTGGCGGCCGTCCGGCCGCGCCATGACGAACACCGGCTGGCCCTTGACCGGAATGCGGCCGACTTCCTGCCAGGTCGCAGTGTCAACCACCAGCACTTCATGCTTGCCGATGGCGGGCAGGTAGGCGTTGCGGCCGGCGACAGCCCAGCCGCGCAGATGCGGCATCTTGAACACCGGCAGTTTCTCGGCGCCCTTGCCGTAGTTGGCGAGGATCTTCCTCGCGCCCTGCTCCGGCTTCCACAAGTCGATGAGCGCAATGCCGTCCTCACCGAAGAGCCCCGCGATGTAGTGGCGCCCGTCCGGCGTCACCAGACCATCGTAGGGCTGGCTGCCGATGTTGCGGAACTTCGTCACCTTCGGCGCGCGCGGCTGCGACAGGTCGGCGACCCAGATCTCGCCGGCATCGAACAGGGCGTAGGCGAATTTGTTGCCCGGCACGTCGGCGAGGCCGACTACCTTGGAGAACTGCTTGCCGTCGCCATGGACGGCGGGAAGGTCGGCGAGGAGTTCCAGCGTGTCGGCGTCGAACACCTTCACGCCGCCAGGCTGGTAGTTCTGCGCCGCGACGAGGCGGCCATCCTGGGAAATCGCGCCGCCGATGGAGTTGCCGGCCTGGATCAGGCGCCTGGCGATATTCCGCCCGAGGAGATCCACCTTGGTGAGGCCGCCGTCGCGGCCGAAGACGTAGGCGTAGCGGCCGTCGCGCGAATACACGACCGAGGCATGCGAAAGGTCGCCGAGGCCCTCGATGCGGCCGAGGACGGCGCGCGCGCTGTTGTCCACGACGACCACGCTGCCGCTGGCGCGTTCGATGACAAGGCCCAGATCGCCGGTGCCGCGCAAAGCAGGACCGGCGCAGGCGGACAGCACGAGGGCGCAAAGAAGGGCGAACAGAAATTTCATCAGCGGGTCTCTTCGGGAAAGCCTTGCATTAGCTGGCGCACGATCCAGTCTGCCTCGGCCTCGCTCATGAAGGCGTTCCAGGGCGGCATGGGCGTGCCCGGCCGGCCGAGGAGCACAGTATAACGAAGCGAGTCAACCGCCTTGTCGCGCAGCGTTTCCGGCAGCAAGGCCGGGCCGAGGCCACCCGCAAGGCGAAGGCCGTGGCAGGCGCCGCAATCCTGCCGCACCATGCGCACCAGGTCGCGGGTGCGCTCGGGCGCGGGATCGGCGGCCGGCACCGCGGCTGGCGCCAGCAACAGCAGGAGCAGGAGCAGGACGACGAAGCGGATCATTTCAGCACCTGACTAGCCACAATGTTCAGCATACGATTGAGTCTCCCACCAGCGCCATCATTCCGGGGCCGCCCGCCAGAGCTTGCCCCGGACTTGATCCGGGGGCGGAACCCGGAATCCAGGGGATTTCCCACGGCCGTTCTGGATTCCGGGTCGCCCCCCGCTTTCGCGGGGGTTGCCCGGAATGACGAAGCTGAACTTTGTGGCTAATCAGGTTTCAGCAAGACAAGACGTTGCCAGGTCACAGCATGCCTGCATGGGCCGGCTGCTGCGTTGATATTTGTCAATGGCCAAAAAAAACGGGGGCCCGCAGGCCCCCGTCGGATCGGCTTGTGCGGTCAGATCAATACACGTCTTTCTGTGTGTTGTAGACGTTGAACTTGCCGGTCGGCGTGATCAGCTTCGGATCCTTGATGACGGCCTTCAGCTTGCGCGTCTTGTCGTCGACCACCACGATGGCCGACTGCTGGTTCTTGGCGCTCCAGACGGAGAACCAGACCTCGTCGCCGGCCTTGTTGTATTCCGGCTGGACGACGCGCTTGGCGCCATCGCCGAGACCGGACCACTCGGCGATCGGCAGCACCTTGAAGCCCTTGTCGAGTGCATTGATGTCGAACACCGCAATGCTCTGGCTGACCGCGGTTTCGGGGTTCAGCGTGGTGTCCACCCACAGGTTCTTCGACTTCGGGTGCGTCTTGATGAAGAGCGAGCCGCCGCCTTGCGCCTTGAGGGTCTGCACGACTTTCCAGGCCTGCTTCGGGTGCTTCTTCGGATCGGTGCCGATCAGGCTGACCGTCTCGTCGCCGAGGTGGCTGGTCGCCCAGACGGGACCGAACTTCGGATGCACGAAGTTGGCACCGCGGCCCGGGTGCGGGATCTTGCCCACTTCCACCAGGGCAGCCTGCTTGCCTTCCACCGTGTCGATGACGCTGATCTTGTTCGACTGGTTGGCCGCCATCATGACGTAACGCTGGGTGGACTCCCAGCCGCCGTCATGCAGGAAGCGCGCCGTGGCGATCTCGGTGATCTTCAGGTTGTTCAGGTCCGCGTAATTCGCCAGCATGACCTTGCCGGTTTCCTTGACGTTCACCACGAATTCCGGCTTGTGGTGGTTGGCGACGATGGCGGCCACGCGCGGCTCCGGGTGGTACTCCTGCGTGTCCACCGTCATGCCGCGGGTGCTGACGATCTTCACCGGCTCGAGCGTGTCGCCCTTCATGATGACGAACTGCGGCGGCCAGTAGGTGCCGGCGACGGCGTACTTGTCCTCGAATCCCTTGTACTTCGAGGTTTCGACGGAACGCGCCTCAAGGCCGACCTTGATCTCGGCAACCACAGCCGGCGTCTCCATCCACAGGTCGATCATGTCGATCTTGGCATCGCGGCCGATCACGAACAGGTAGCGGCCGGAGGCGGAGATGCGCGAAATATGCACCGCATAGCCGGTCTTGATGATGGAAACGATTTTCTTCGATGCGCCATCGATCAGGGCGATCTCGCCGGCATCGCGCAGCGTCACCGAGAAGAGGTTCTCCAGATCCAGCTTGTTCAGCTTCTTGGTCGGGCGCTTGTCGGCCGGCACATGCACCTTCCAGGAGGCCTTCATCTCTTTCAGGCCGAACTCGGGCGGGGTGGGCGGCTCGTGCTGCAGGAAGCGCGCCATGATGTCGATGTCTTTCTCGGTCAACTCGCCTGAAGTGCCCCAGTTCGGCATGCCGCCGGGGGTGCCGTAGTTGATGAAGACCTTCAGGTATTCGGTGCCGGCCTTCAGGGTGATGTCGGTGGTCAGCGGCTTGCCGGTGGCGCCCTTGCGCAGCACGCCGTGGCAGCCGGCGCAGCGCTCGAAATAAATCTGCTTGGCGCGGGCGAATTCTTCGCCGGACAGCGGCGGCGCCTTCGGAGTCAACTGCTCCTTGGCCTCTTCCGGCTTGATCGGCACCGGGGCGCCCTTGTAGCGGATTTCCTCTTCCGGCGTGCCCGGATGGACCGGCTTGGACTGGGCCCAGGCGGCTCCGGAGATCAGCGACAGCGCCGCCAGGATCGAAAACCCGGCTGCAGCTGCAAAATTACGGCTTTGCATTGAAATCCCTCCTCAGGATATGGATAAGACCGGCTTGGGGCAGCATTAAAGTTCCGAAGCCTTTCGCCGGCATTGATTCAAGTCAAGAATCTGCTTTTCAAGACTTTGATTTTTATCAAGTTTTGCTTGTGCGCACCATGACAATCGTCAAGGTCCGACGGGTCTCCCCTATGGCGCGGCCATGGCGCTTGCGGCCTGGCGGGCCGATTCGATTCGTTGTTCCCGTCGCTTTCGCATGTCGATCAGCGGCAGGCAAACCCGGTCATTGTAGTAGATCACCTGGCAATCGAGGCAATAGTGGCACTCGTTCGCATTGATCTCGCCGGTCGGCCGGATCGCCCGCACCGAACAGCGGTTGGCGCAAACCTGACAGGGCTTGCCGCATTCCTTGCGCCGGCGCAGCCACCATTCGAACAGGCGGAAGCGCCCCGGGATGGCCAACGCCGCCCCCAGCGGACACAGGTACTTGCAGTAGAACTTGCGATTGAGCACGGCCACGCCGATCAGAACCACGGCGTAGAAGACGTAGTTCCATTCGCGCTGGAAGCGCAGTGAAATCACCGTCTTGAAAGGCTCGACCTCGGCATACCAGGCGGCCTCGGCGATCGACTGCAGAGATACGCCGAACAGCAGGATGAGGATGATGTACTTGAGTGCCACGAGGCGTTCATGGACGGCGTCGCTGAACTCGACTTCGGGCAACCTCAGCCGACGTGACACGATCAGGAGGAGTTCCTGCAGCGCCCCGAACGGGCACAGCCAGCCGCAATACACACCGCGCCCCCAGAGGAGGAGCGTCATCGCGACAAATCCCCAAAGAATGAACAGCATTGGATCGATGAGGAAATTTTCCCAACGGAACCCCTGCATCGCGGAGTTCACGAACGTCAGTACGTTGAGCACCGACAACTGCGCCAGGCCCCACCAGCCGACGAAGAACAGCGTGTAGACGTGGAAACCGTTGCGCACGTAGGCCAGCATCAACGGATGCGTGGCAAACCAATCCTGGAAGACGAGAATGAACGACAACGCCGCCAGTCCGATGACCAGCACGGCAATGTCGAATTTCCGGTTCTGCCAGATGGCGATCCACGCCGGCTCTTCCTGCGGCGGCGTCCACGTGCCCGGACGCGCCGGCAGCGGCGCGACGTTTGGCGGCGGGAAATCGCGCGCGAGGGGCATCGCACCGTGCACGGGTCGTGGCGAGGGTGCCGGCGTCCGCACTGCCGCTTGTGCCGCCACGGCCCCGGCCGACCGCGGAACGGAAGACGAGGCCGGCGCGGCGGTCGACGCCGCGACAGGCGGCTGCGGCGCCACGG
>CAZASE010000069.1:0-12303 GCA_964487715.1 uncultured Rhodocyclaceae bacterium
GAGGTCGCACGCCCCGCGCCGGCGGCGGCGCTGATCGCCGCGCCGGCATCGGCAACCGTCGTCCCGCCGGCGGTCGCCCCGCCGACCGGCGAGTCCGCCGGGTGGCAGGGCATCCTCGACGCGCTGAAGCTCGGCGGGATGGTGCGCGAACTGGCCCACCATTGCGAATTGGTGACGCTGTCCGAGGGCGCGATGGTGCTGCGGTTGAATCCGGCCCACAAGTCGCTGCTGCTCAAGGCGACGCAGGACAAGCTGCAGACGGCCCTGTCGACGCACCTGGGCAGGCCGCTCAAGCTGTCGATCGAAATCGGCAACCTGAACGGCGAGACGCCGGCGCAGCGGAGCGCCAGCGAGAAGGCAGACCGGCACACGCGCGCGATCGAGGCGCTGGAGCAGGACACCTTCGTGCGCGACGTGATCGAGACCTTCGACGCCACGATCAGCGAACAGTCCATTAAACCTCTTTGACGCATAGCGGGAGCACTCCATGATGAAAGGCGGACTGGCGGGCCTGATGAAACAGGCCCAGCAGATGCAGGAGAACATGAAGAAGGCACAGGATCAGCTGGCCACGATCGAGGTTGAGGGCCAGTCGGGCGCCGGCTTGGTCAAGGTCGTCATGACGTGCAAGCATGATGTGCGCCGCGTCAGCATCGATCCATCGCTGCTGGCCGACGACAAGGACATGCTGGAAGACCTCGTCGCCGCGGCGCTGAACGATGCCGTGCGCCGCGTCGAGGCGACGGTGCAGGAAAAGATGAGCGGCTTCACGGCCGGCATCAATCTGCCGCCGGGGATGAAGCTGCCGTTCTGACGGCTCACGATGCCGGCCCCGACCGCACTCGAAGAACTCATCGAAGCGCTGCGCTGCCTGCCCGGCGTCGGTCCGAAGTCGGCCCAGCGCATGGCCTACCACCTCCTGCAGCGCGACCAGAAAGGCGCGCAGCGCCTTGGCCTGGCGTTGCAGCAGGCGGTGCAGCTGCTGCGCCACTGCGATCGCTGCAATGCCTTCAGCGAGGACGCGGTATGTACGCGGTGTGCCTCAGCGCGGCGCGATGCTTCGCAGTTGTGCGTGGTGGAAATGCCAGCCGACCTGAACACGATGGAACAGACCCACGCGTTCAGCGGCATGTACTACGTTCTCATGGGGCACCTGTCGCCGCTGGACGGCATCGGCCCGAAAGAACTTCAGCTCGACCGGCTGCTGGCGCGTGCCACCGACGGGGTGGTGGCCGAAGTCATTCTTGCCACCAACTTCACCAACGAGGGCGAGGCGACGGCGTATTACCTCGGCGAGATGCTGCGCGCGCGCGGATTGAAGGTCAGCCGCATCGCGCGCGGCGTGCCGGTTGGGGGCGAACTCGAACACACCGATGCCGGCACGCTGGTGCAGGCCCTGATTGAGCGGCGTCCGCTCTGAGCCGGGCGGCACCGGGCCGGCAGCTGCCAAAGGGTCTTTCCGGGCACCCGGGGCGACTTCGGCGATACGGCCGAAAGGCGCGCCAGTAAAGGCTTTCCACGGTTTTCCTTCCAATCTGGTGGGCTTCTTCGGTATAATTTGCGGTTCTGATTTGTATTTGCGCATCCCTTTTCTTTAGGAATTCGAGGTTATGGGCAGGGACGGTGACGTGGATTGCAGCCGGCGCAACCTGGTTTTCGCCACCGCCGCCGTGGGCGGCGTGGCGACCGTCGCGACGGCCGTGCCCTTCCTGGCAAGCATGATGCCCTCGGAGCGCGCCAAGGCGGCCGGCGCCCCGGTCGAAGCCGACATCGGCAAACTCGCCCCGGGCGAGATGATGCGCGTCGAATGGCGTGGCAAGCCGGTGTGGATCGTCCGCCGCACGCCGGAAATGATCGCCGACCTGCGCAAGAATGACGACAAGGTCGCCGATCCCAAATCCGCGCGCGGCCAGAGCGAGTTCCAGCCGCCGGAAGGTATCAATGCTGATACCCGCTCCCTGAAGCCCGAATACATGGTGATGGTCGGCCTCTGCACCCACCTGGGCTGCTCACCGACCGACAAGCTCCAGAAGGGCGCCGCATCCGGCATCAATGCCGATTGGCAAGGTGGCTTCCTTTGCCCCTGCCACGGCTCGACCTTCGATCTTGCCGGTCGCGTGTTCAAGAACAAGCCGGCTCCGGACAACCTGCCGATCCCGCCCCACGTGTATCTCTCCGATTCGCGCCTGCTTATCGGAGAGAACAAGAGGACTTAAGGCGAGGCAATGGCAGGCAGCAACCACGAAAAATTCAAGGCGGATGGAACCTGGCCGGGCAAGGTCCTGGAGTGGGTCGACGCCCGCTTTCCGCTGACGGCGAACTGGAAGGCGCACCTGTCGGAGTATTACGCGCCGAAGAACTTCAATTTCTGGTATTTCTTCGGTTCGCTCGCCCTGCTGGTGCTGGTGATGCAGGTCGTCACCGGCATCTTCCTGGTGATGCACTACAAGCCGGACGCCTCGCTCAACGCCGCCGGCGTGCCGGTGGCCTTCGCCAGCGTCGAGTACATCATGCGCGACGTGCCGTGGGGCTGGCTGATCCGCTACATGCACTCGACCGGCGCCTCGGCCTTCTTCGTCGTGGTCTACCTGCACATGTTCCGCGCCATGCTCTACGGCTCCTACCGCAAGCCGCGCGAGCTGCTGTGGATCTTCGGCGTGTTTGTCTACCTGTGCCTGATGGCGGAGGCCTTCGCCGGCTATCTGCTGCCCTGGGGCCAGATGTCTTTCTGGGGCGCCCAGGTGATCCTCAGCCTGTTTTCCGCCATCCCGCTCATCGGCAACGACCTTGCCACATGGATCCGCGGCGACTACGTCATCGCCGACGCCACGCTGAACCGCATGTTCGCCTTCCACGTCATCGCCATCCCGCTGGTGCTGATCGGCCTTGTCGCCGCGCACATCCTGGCCCTGCACGAGGTCGGCTCGAACAACCCGGACGGTATCGAGATCAAGAAGCACAAGGACCCGCAGACCGGCATTCCGCTCGACGGCATCCCGTTTCACCCGTACTACACGGTGAAGGACATCGTCGGCACGGTGGTCTTTCTGATCGTCTTCTCGATCATCGTGTTCTTTGCGCCGGAAATGGGCGGCTACTTCCTCGAGTACAACAACTTCATTCCGGCCGACCCGCTGCAAACGCCGCCGCACATTGCCCCGGTGTGGTACTTCACGCCGTTTTACTCGATCCTGCGCGCCAACACGGTGAACTTCCTCTGGATCGACGCCAAGCTGTGGGGCGTCATCTTCATGGGCCTCGGCGTGATGATCCTGTTCTTCCTGCCCTGGCTCGACCGCAGCCCGGCCAGGTCGATCCGCTACCGCGGCCCGATCTATAAGGTTTCGCTGGCGGTCTTCGTCATCGCCTTCATCGTCCTCGGCTACCTCGGCATGCAGGCGCCGACGCCGGGCTTTACCGTCGTTTCGCAGGTCTGCACGGTCATCTACTTCCTGTTCTTCCTGCTGATGCCCTGGTACACCCGCATCGACAAGTGCCAGCCGGAACCGGAAAGGGTGACGCGATGAGGCCCGCGACGTTCGGGACGATCGTCGTTGCGCTGCTGTTCGCGCCGCTGATCGCGTTCGCCAGTGAAGGCATCAGGCTCGACCGCGCGCCCGACCGCAGCGCCGACAAGGCGGCCCTGCAAAACGGCGCCAAGCTCTTTGTGAACAACTGCCTGAATTGCCACGGCGCGAGCTTTGTGCGCTACAACCGCCTGATGGACATCGGCCTCACCGAACAGCAGATCAAGGACAACCTGATGTTCACCGCCGACAAGATCGGCGAGCCGATGGGCATCTCGATGCCGCGCAAGGACGCCAAGGAGTACTTCGGCGCCTGGCCGCCGGACCTGTCGCTGATCGCCCGCGCGCGCGCCTCGGAGTTGGGCAGCGGCGCCGACTGGCTGTACACCTACCTGCGCGGCTTCTACCGTGACGAGAAACGCCCGACCGGCTGGAACAACGTCGCCTTTCCCAGCGTCGGCATGCCCCACGTGTTGTGGGAGCTGCAGGGCGAGCAGGTGTTGGGCGCTGACCACAAGCTGACGCTGGCCAAGGCCGGCAAGCTTGCGCCCAGGGAATACGATGATGCCGTCGGCGACCTTGTCGGCTTCATGGTCTGGATGGCCGAGCCGCAGGCGCAGTTTCGCAAGCAGCTCGGCATTGCCGTTGTACTGTTCCTCGGCGTGCTCTTCGTGGTGGCTTATGCCATGAAGCGCGCGTTCTGGAAAAATATCCACTAACCCTACTGCAAGGACAGCCATGCAGTTCCTCGGGCATCGCGATTTCAACGCACCGCGCGTCCGCCGCGTGGTGCGCGATGCAGACTATTCCTGGAGCGGGAACACCATGATGACTTTGTACTCGGGCACCACCTGCTTGTTCAGCCATCGCTGCCGGACCGTTCTCTACGAGAAGGGAATGGACTTCCAGGTGATCGACGTCGACCTCTTCAACAAGCCGGAGGACATCGCCGTCATCAATCCCTACAACCGCGTGCCGGTGCTGGTGGACCGCGATCTGGTGCTCTACGAAGCGAACATCATCAACGAGTACATCGACGAGCGCTTTCCGCATCCGCAGCTGATGCCGCCGGATCCGATCATGCGCGCCCGTGCGCGCCAGTTGCTGTTCACCTTCGAGCAGGAACTGTTCTCGCACATCGATGCGCTGGAGAAGAATCTGAAGTCGGCCGAGAAGGCGCGGCAACACGTGCGCGACCGCCTGGCCGAATTGGCGCCGGTGTTCAACAAGCAGAAATACATGCTCGCCGAGGAGTTCTCCATGCTCGACGTGGCGATTGCCCCGCTCCTCTGGCGGCTCGACCATTACGGGATCGAACTGCCCAAGGTTGCAGCGCCGCTGATGAAGTACGCCGAGCGGATCTTCAGCCGGCAGGGATTCATCGACGCGCTGACGCCGTCGGAGAAGGTGATGCGCCGCTAGGCTGCCACCGCGCGCCATACACCGCGATGAACTCGGTTTCGACCAAGCCTTACCTGATTCGTGCGATCTACGACTGGTGCGTCGATCAGGGCCTGACGCCGTACCTTTCCGTTCAGGTGGATGCGCACACCATCGTGCCGCGCCAGTACGTACAGGATGGGCAGATCGTCCTGAACATCGGCACCGCAGCGGCGAATCAGCTGCGCCTGGGCAATGACCTGATCACCTTTCAGGCGCGCTTTGCCGGCGCGGTGCAGGCGTTGTCGATTCCGGTCGACAACGTCGCCGCAGTGTACGCCCGCGAGAACGGACAGGGCATGGCTTTCGAGGTCGGTGCGAATCAGCTGCAGGAAAGCGCGGCGGAGGAGAAACCGGCCGCGGCGGCCGATACCGCGCCGCCGCGCCCGCATCTGACTCGCATCAAGTAGCGATGTGGCGGGTTTGCGCCATGGTGCGCGACGCACTGGTCCCCCCGACAGGAATCGAACCTGTATTTGCCGCTTAGGAGGCGGCCGTTCTATCCATTGAACTACGAGGAGCGGGGGCGCGTATTCTAGCCGCTCCGTCTCGATCCTGCCATTGCTTCTTCGCCGCCGGCCTTCTGGCGGGCGAGCCGTTTCCGATGACACACAGATACTGGATTGCCAGGGTTCCCGCCACGATCGCAGCCGCGCAAGCGCCGCGCGCCGGCCGATAGACGATGCCGCTGCTGAAACTGGATAACGCCTGCCTGGCCTTCGGCCACGTCGCGCTTTTGCACCACGCTGAGCTTCAGGTAGATGAAGGCGAGCGCATCGCGCTCATCGGCCGCAACGGCAGCGGCAAGTCGAGCCTGCTGCGCGCGCTGGCCGGGCTTTCCGTGCTCGATGACGGGATGTTGTGGCGGCAGGAAGCATTGCGCATCGCTTACGTGCCGCAGGAACCCGATTTCCCGCCCGGACAGACGGCTTACGAAGCGGTCGCTTCCGGCGTCGGCGAGGCAAGCCGCCTGCTCCTCGCCTATCACGAAGCGGCCCAGCGACTGAGCCACGACCACAGCGAGGCCGCCATGGCGCGCCTGCACGAGTTGCAGACGCAGCTCGAAGTGGGTGACGGCTGGCGTCTCGGCATGCGCGTCGAGCAGGCGCTGTCGCAGCTGGATCTCGCCGGCGAGGTGCGCCTGGGCGAAATGTCGGGCGGCGGCTTGAAGCGTGTGGCCCTGGCGCGCGCACTCGCCTGCGATCCGGAACTCCTGCTGCTCGACGAGCCGACCAACCACCTCGACCTCGACGGCATTCTCTGGCTGGAGAGCCTGATCGCCGGCTTCGGCGGCGCCGTGGTGGTCATCACGCACGATCGGCGCTTTCTCGATGCGGTGGCGACGCGCATCGTCGAGCTCGATCGTGGCCGGCTGGCGAGCTTTCCCGGCAGCTTTGCCGCCTATCAGTCTCGCAAGGCCGAAATGCTGGCGGCCGAGTCGCAGCAGAACGCCAAATTCGACAAGCTGCTGGCGCAGGAAGAGGTCTGGATCCGCAAGGGCGTCGAGGCGCGCCGCACCCGCAACGAGGGCCGCGTGCGCCAGCTGGAGCGGCTGCGCCGCGAACGTGCCGAGCGGCGCGAACGGACCGGCGGCGTCAACTTCGCCCTCGATCGTGGCGAGAGTTCCGGCAAACTCGTTGCCGAGCTGGAGCAGGTCGCAAAGTCCTTTGGCGGACGCGACATCGTGCGCGACTTTTCCTGCCGGGTCCTGCGCGGCGACCGCATCGGCATCATCGGCCCCAACGGCGCCGGCAAGACCACGCTGATCCGCCTGATCCTCGGCGAGATCGCGCCGGATGCCGGCAGCGTGCGTCTCGGCACCAAGCTCGCCGTGGCCTACCTCGACCAGTTCCGTGCCGCGCTCGACGAGGAGGCGACGCTGGCCGACGTCATCAGCCCCGGCTCCGATTACGTGCAGATCGGCCGCGACCGGAAGCATGTCATCAGCTACCTGGAGGATTTCCTGTTCCCGGCGGCACGGGCCCGGTCGCCGGTGAAGTCGCTCTCCGGCGGCGAGCGCGCGCGCCTGCTGCTGGCGCGCCTGTTCAGCCAGCCTGCCAACGTCGTCGTGCTTGACGAGCCGACCAACGATCTGGACATCGAGACACTGGAACTGCTGGAGCTGCTGCTCGCCGACTACGACGGCACGGTATTCCTCGTCAGTCACGACCGCACTTTCCTCGACAATATCGTCACGCAGGTGATTGCGGCCGAGGGCGGCGGTGCCTGGCGCGAGACGGTTGGCGGCTATGAAGACTGGTTGCGGGAATCACGGCGCCAGCCGTCGCAGCCGGCTGGCGCGGACAGGCGCGAGGCACGCGAAAAGCCGCGTGCGGCGCCGCCGGCGGTGCCATCCGGGAAGGCACGCCCGCAGGCAAAAATGTCGTCCAAGGAAACACGTGAACTTGCGGCGTTGCCCGACCGGATTGCCGCTCTGGAGGCGGGGCAAGCCAGCCTCACGGCCCGCCTGGCGGACCCGGCCCTGTATCGCGGTGCGCCCGAGGAGGTGAAGGCGCTGCGCGCGCAACTGGCCGAACGGGAGGCCGAACTCGCGCGTGCCATGCTGCGCTGGGAGGAACTGGAAGCGCGCGCCGGCGACTGAAGGTTCCGGCGACAAGTCGGCCGCGCCGGATCAGCGCGGCATGCGCCAGAGAAACGGCAGGGCGATCAGCGCACCGAAAAAGATCGTGACGTGGATCCATGTCCACATGCGGTATTTCGAGGCGAGGCGATCGGGTTCCAGGTCGGAGATGAGATAGAGGCGTCCGTCGTCGGGGCGATGCATGACGTGAACCTCGGCTTGCGAGCGTGCCTCGCGATGCTCGGCCGTGATTTCGCGCTTTGCCTGCGCGCGGGCGAGTTCCCATTCCTTCAGATCGATCACGCCGTTCTTGTCGAGGTCGAAGCGCTCCAGCAGCTCGGCTGGCCGGGACTTCCATTCGGCAAGCAGCTGTTTCATGTCCGCCTCGGCATCGAGCGCGACGTCCACGCTGCCGCGCGTGGCGAACTGGCCGAGCGCATAGACCGGCTGACCGTCTATGAGCAGCCATTCCGTGTAGCGCCGATCGCCGCGCGACCACGTGTCGGACTTGGAAATCAGCATCTCGGCGTCGTCTGGGTCGACGAGGCACTGGCCGCTGCCGTCATCGAGGATGAACGAGACGTCGCTCTCGCCCTGCTCTTCGATCACCCACTTGTTGTCGCTGCTTTTTCGCTCGACCTTGTAGCGAAACCACAAACAGGGAAGGGCCGTCAGCGGGCTCACGACGGGCATGTCCGCCAGCAGCCGGCCGGTCCCGCGCAGTTCGACGTAGCCTTGCGCCGCCGATGCGACCTTCGAGGTTGGCGTGTCGGCCACCGCGCGGGCGCGGCGATAGGCCGAGCTCCAGGCGAACAGGCTGAGCGGCGCCATCAGCGCAACGCAGACAAACAGGCCGGTACTGGACTCGGTCTTCAGGCCGACGAGGAGCAGGAGAAGCTGGCCCCCCGAGGTGACGAGATCGCTGTAACCCCGGCGCAGGGCGACAAGCATCGGCGGTCCCTGTTCAGCTGAACAGGGCCTTCATGTCGACGTCGGCCTTTTCGGCGGAGGAGAACTCGAGCAGCGGCTTGCTCTCGAAATGGAACATCCCGGCGATGATGGAATCGGGGAACTGCTCGATGCGCACATTGTTGATGTTGACCGCCTCGTTATAGAGTTCACGGCGGTCGGCGATGGCATTCTCGAGGCCGGTGATGCGGCCCTGCAACTGCATGAAACTCTCGTTGGTCTTCAGTTCCGGATAGGCCTCGGCGACGGCAAAGATCTGCCCGAGTCCCATGCGCAGGGCACCTTCGGCCTGGCCCAGCGCCGGGATGTCCTGGCTTTCCCGCGCCGTCTGCACGCGCGAGCGGGCTTCAACCACGCGCTGCAGGGTTTCCTGCTCGAACTGCTTGTACTGCTTGCAGGTTTCGACCAGCTTCGGCAGCTCGTCGTGGCGCTGCTTCAGCAGCACGTCGATGTTGGCCCAGGCTTTGGCTACCGCATGCTTCACCTGGACCAGGCCGTTGTAGAGCATCACACCGTACACGGCGGCGACAACGATGATGCCCAGGACCAGCAGCGACACGATCCCCATGGTTTCCCTCCCTCGGTTGGTCAGCCAGCGAAGGCGTATTCTAAACGACTGAAGCCGGCCTGCGCACCCCGATTTCGCGCCCGGCGGCGGGCGCTACGACGCTGCTGGCGGCGGTGGGTTGTCCATCATTCTGCGCAGTCGATCGAGCAGGGATTCCTCCGAGATGCCAAGCAGTTTGGCGGTTTCCGCCAGATCGTCCGGAATCGCCGCATCCTCCCATCCGTTGGCGGTATGCCGCGCCAGGTTGACAGCCAGGGTCACATTGCGCACGCGGGGTTGCGCCGCATCGCCGTCGTTCATCAGTGTCAGGAGGAGCTGCG
Organism: uncultured Rhodocyclaceae bacterium; assembly: GCA_964487715.1. Classification (GTDB taxonomy): domain Bacteria; phylum Pseudomonadota; class Gammaproteobacteria; order Burkholderiales; family Rhodocyclaceae; genus Desulfobacillus. The sequence goes on from CAZASE010000069.1 coordinate 9,406, forward strand.
GCAGGCGCCAGGCGCGCGCCAGTGCCAGTTGCAGCTCGCCGATGCAAATGCCAAGAACCGCCTGCTGGGCGGCGGCACTGCGCATGCCGCCGACTTGCTGCTGCAGGGCACGGACCTGCAGCATCAATGGCGGCGCGAAGCACCAGAGGAGCATCTCGGCGGCGTCATGCAGCAGGGCGGCAATCGTTACCTCGTCGACATCCAGGTCGTGGCGCAGGACGGCCCAGTCGCGCGCCAGCATGGCCGCCTGCCGCGCGCGCGCGATGACGCGCAGCAGGCCGATCAGCGCCTGCGGCTGGTCTCGCAGGCGCTCCTCGACCAGCGGCAGGCCGTCGAAACGGGCAAAGAACGGCGTGACGCCGATCATCATGACGGCGCGGTCGATGGTCGTGATGTCGGCGTTCTGTGTCTTGCGCCGGCTCGACTCGATGTAGGCGAGCACGCGCAGCGTCATCAGGGGATCGTGCAGGATGGCTGCCGCGAGTTGCCGTCCGGTGACGTTCTCTTCATTCTCGCGCAAGCGTGCGAAATCCTTGGCGGTGCGCTTCAGCACCGGCATGTCGGCCTGGCTCAGGTAGCTTACCCAGGCGGCGAGATCGGACAGGGGTTTTGCCAGCATCGCGGGAAATTTCCAGACAATACCGATAGTTATAATTACGGCACGGCACCGTGCGGCTTGAGGCGGATACGCCCGGCGTTCGCTGATGCAGAATTAATGGTGCAAAAACAATGCGATACATGGAAAAGGCGCGGCGCTGGGACATCTTTTGCGTCATCGTGGACAACTACGGCGACATCGGTGTCTGTTGGCGCCTCGCGCGCCAATTGGCGGCCGAGCATGGGCTGCGCGTTCGTTTGTGGGTGGACGATCTTGCCGCCTTTCGTCGAATTTGGCCCGAGATCAAAACGGGCGTCGACACGCAGGTCTGTCGGCAGGTCGAGGTGCGGCGCCTGGCAGCGCCGTTCCCCATCGTCGAGGTGGCCGATGTGGTGATCGAGGCTTTCGCGTGCACCCTGCCGCCGTCCTACCTCGCTGCAATGGCGCAGCGCACCGAGAAGCCACGCTGGATCAATCTGGAGTACCTCAGCGCCGAGAACTGGGTCAGCGAATGCCATGGGCTTGCCTCCCCCAGTCCGAGCCTGCCGCTGACCAAGCATTTCTTCTTCCCGGGTTTTGCGCTGCGCACCGGCGGCGTACTGATGGAAAAGGACCTTGCCGCGACGCGGCAGTCGTTCCAGCGTGATGGCAGGGCGCAGGCGGCGTTCTGGCAAGCGCTCGGCGTGCCGCCGCCTGCCGCTGGCGAATTGCGTTTCTCTCTGTTCTGCTACCCCCGGACGCCTGCCGCGGCGTTGTTTGCCTGCTGGCAGGCGCAGCCGGCACCAGTGAGTTGCCTGGTGCCCGACGGCTGCGCGGCCGAGGACGTCGCGGCGTTCTTTGCCGGCACCGCGGCGGTACCCGGGCGCACGGTCACGCGCGGCAGTCTGAGCGTGCGGATCCTGCCGTTCCTTGAACAGGATCGCTACGACCGGCTGCTTTGGGCCTGCGATGGCAACTTCGTACGCGGCGAGGATTCGTTTGTCCGGGCGCAATGGGCTCAGCGCCCGCTGGTCTGGCAGCCCTACCCGCAGGCGGACGGCGCGCATCTACGCAAGCTCGATGCCTTCCTCGAACTGTACGTCCGCCATCTACCTGCCGATGCCGCTGCGGCGTTGGCGGATTTCTGGCGGGCCTGGAGCCGTGGGGAGGGCGTCGGCGCGGCCTGGCCGCATTTCTGGGCGCAGCGCGACTTGCTGGAGCGGCATGCCGGCGATTGGGCGGGTCGGTTGCGGCAAAACGGCGATCTCGCCGCAAATCTGCTGCGATTCTGCGCCGATCCAGTATAATAACCGGTTAATTTTTGCTCACTCAACCAGGCAGGATCGCCCATGAAACTGGCACAAGAACTTCGCACCGGCAACGTCATCATGGTCGGCAAGGACCCGATGGTCGTGCTGAAGGCCGAATACAACAAGTCCGGCCGCAACGCCGCCGTCGTCAAGATGAAGCTGAAGAACCTCCTGACCGACTCACCCAGCGAGAGCGTCTACAAGGCCGACGACAAGTTCGAGATTGTCTTGCTCGATCGCAAGGAAGTGACCTACTCCTACTTCGCCGATCCGATGTACGTCTTCATGGATGGCGACTACAACCAGTACGAAGTGGAGAACGAAAGCCTCGGCGACGGCGCCAACTACATCGAGGACGGCATGCCCTGCGAGGTGGTCTTTTACAACGGCAAGGCGATTTCCGTCGAGTTGCCCAACAGCGTCGTGCGGGAGATCATCTATACCGAACCGGCGGTTCGCGGCGATACCTCGGGGAAAGTGCTCAAGCCGGCCCGCATCGGCACCGGCTACGAGGTGCCCGTGCCGCTGTTCTGCGAAATCGGCGACAAGATCGAGATCGACACGCGTACCGGCGAGTACAAGAACCGCGTCAAGGGCTGAGCGCCGCCGCGGCAAGAATGGGCCGCCTGCGGGCGGCCTTTTTCTTGGTGCGCGCTCCGCTCAGCGCCATGCTTCCTTGCACTGGGCGATCTGCGCATCGGACATCACCGGCTTGATGACGCAACTGCGTTCGCGCTCTGCGTGCTGCCGTTCCGCTTCCTTCTTTCGTTCGAGGCCGGCAAGCCGCTGGGCTTCGGCCTTCTCCTTGCGTGCCCGCTCGGCTTCGGCTTGCTTGGCGAGCCTCTCGATTTCCGCGCGTTTGCGTTCCTCTTCGGCCTTGCGTTCCAGTTCCGCGACCTTCGCCAGGCGTTCTTCCTCGGCCTGCCTCTCGGCGCGGATCTTTGGGTCCTCCGCCGGCGTGCTGGCGCTTGCCCGCCCGGCCGCCGCACCGGCGGCGGCGCCCGCCGCCGC
>CAZASE010000070.1:0-11891 GCA_964487715.1 uncultured Rhodocyclaceae bacterium
ATTTCTCGAAGATCAACCCTCATGCCGCTTAACCCACTCGAAATTCAACAGAGCCATTTTTGGCATCGGCTTCACGATTCTTGGTGCAATTAGAACTCCAATGCGCCGAGCCATACCTACTTTCTTCATTTGCTTGTTCCTGTCGCCACTCGGTGCAAACGCCGATTCGCCTTGCGCATACTGCGGGAATTGGGTTCCAACAGGCATGCTGTACCTTAAAAAGGGCAAGCAACTGGACGCCATTACAGTTACAGAAACATCAATTTCGCTTCCTCTTTGTGCGTCGTTTGCAGTAGAGCGTGTCTATTTCGCTGCACATAGCAACCAATTCGAGCCCCCACCAGAAGCCACGATCACACCTGTAACTGCCGTCTTGATGACGAAAAAGCGACCTGCATGCAAGATACATCTATCGGGGTTGAAGAATGGAGCCTCAATCAAGCTGGAACTCCGGCCCCGCGGCAACGAAGGATGGGAAGAACTGGTCCTTGCAATCCATCCGCTCTCGGTCATCGATGATGTCATTCACGGCGGTGAGATATCGGAAAACCTCGCAGTTCGTCAAGGCGAGAAACAACGCGTACGGCGACAGCGATCACCGACGCCAATTGTGGAATGGTGGTTCGTCCGGGAAGGGCACAATCCGTGTGATGAAGGCACCCGTAGAGGGGAATCTCTATGCCAAGAATGGATCGCTAACACTGCGGTCCAGGGGACGCTGCGCGATAAATCCGCGCAGCGCCGGTGACTTCGATCTTGAGCGTACGCCACGCGAGAAAAGAACATGCGTAACCTCCTTGCGATTCTGTTCAGTCTTGCGGCATTGGCGAGTCACATCGCCTCGGCCGCGGACGACGATCTCGGCGTTGTGCTGCTGCACGGAAAGGGAGGATCGCCTGCCGGATACATCCGTGAGCTGGCCTCCACCCTTCAAGGCAGGGGCTACCTCGTTTCCACTCCTACGATGCCTTGGGCCAAGGATCGGATCTACGACGCCTCGTTCGAGGAAGCGATGGCCGAGATCGATCGCGAGGTCAGCGCGCTGCGGCAGAAGGGCGCCAAGCTCGTCGTGGTGGCGGGCCAGAGCCTGGGCGCAAATGCCGCCCTTGGCTACGCCGCGTCGAGGGAGCGCATCGGCGGGATCATTGCCCTCGCTCCGGGGCACACTCCGGAGATGCAGGTGTTCGCCAGACGGATGGGGGCGGACGTGCGGCGCGCGCGAGCCATGGTCGCGGCTGGCAAAGGGAAAGAGAAGCAGGTCTTTTCCGACCTGAACCAGGGGCAGGTCTTGGCGGTGACGGCGACTGCGGAGGTCTACCTAAGCTGGCTTGATCCCGAAGGATCTGCTGTGATGTCCAGATCCGCGGCATCGATCAAGACGCCAACCCCTTTGCTGTTTGTCGTCGGCAGCGGCGATCACACGGCACCGGCTAAGGATTACATTTTCGACAAGGCGCCAGCGCATGCCAAGAGCAAATTCGTGACGGTCGCCGTAGACCACTTCCAGGTACCGACCGCCGCGATCGAGGAGGTCTTAGCTTGGCTGGTTGCGTTACGGCAGTGAACCGGCATGCCCAACTGTCCGTTGCGGCGGATGCGCCACAGCCAGCGCGCCGCTGAACCGAACGTTCGCCCCCCCTCACATCGGAGAACCACTTGAGACCAACAATTCTTGTTGTGCATAGCTGAAAGCGCCGTCCCGCAGCGACTGACTTTTCCCGGCAGGCATGCTCAGGCGAACGCTCTACGTCCAGGTGCGCGAGAAGGCTTCGACATCCGCAATGTCGACGACGGCCGCAGCTGCCATGCCGTCGCCAGCCCGCCCTTCTCCCATCCGCGCATGCTGGTCGGCGACTTCACGGCCGCCGAGTCCTGCCTCAGGGCGCTCGTCGCCGGGGCACGCGGCTCTGGCCTGGTCCTCAAGACCAATATGCTCATTCACCCGATGGAAAGGCCGGAAGGCGGCCTGACGCAGATCGAATCGCGCGTGTTCCATGAACTGGCCATGGGCGCCGGCGCGTCGAAGGCCGTCGTGTGGACCGGCGCGGCGCTGGGCGATGCCGAAGTCGCCGCCAGGCTGAAGGGCGGCTGAGGGCGCCGTCCTCCACGGACTGACTTTTGTCTTTCACTGCACAGGGAGCCGATCATGGCCGTGCGCGTCATCAGGCTGGGCACAGCGCGGGCGAAGGACGAGGGCCTGCGCATCGGCACCGTGCGGCGGCCGCCGCGCGGCGTGCCGAAGTCGGCATTCGCCAGCGGCAACTGGTACGACGTGTGGTTCCCCAACCTCGCGCCGAGCGCGGAGACGGTGAAGTTCGCGCAGTCTGCGCAGACGCCGGCGCAATGGGCGGCCTTCGCGAAGAAGTACCGCGCCGAGATGGCGGCGCCGGACGCGGCCCGCACGCTCGACCTCCTCGCCGCCCTCTCGCACACGGCGAACTTCTCGGTCGGCTGCTATTGCGAGGACGAGGCGCACTGTCATCGGTCGGTACTACGCGACCTGCTCGCCGAGCGCGGCGCGACGTTCGCCAGGCCGTGCAGCGGCGCGTCCGGGTCGAGGAAGCTGGGCGGCTACTTCGCGGCCGCCGCGGCGGGTTATTTCCTCATCGGCCAGTTTTCTTCAAATGCCCACCTGATTGGTGACAATGCTCAGCAAACGAACCAGACTCCCACCAACGCCGTCATTCCGGGGCCGCCCACCAGAGCTTGCCCCGGACTTGATCCGGGGGCGGAACCCGGAATCCAGGACCTTTCCCGGTTGCTCTGGATTCCGGGTCGCGCTTCGCTTGCCCGGAATGACGAAGCTGAGGTTTGTCGCTAATCAGGAATGCCCATGACCGGGACATCGAGGCCGCCGTGACCAGCGCGTTCGTGCTCGGGCCGATCGGAGCCGTCCTAGGGTTCATCGCGGGATTTGTTCGCGGCGGACGCAAGGCAGGAGACAGCTAGCAATCCGCAAGCCGGTTGCGGGTTGCCAACTGCCTTCAAGAAGTCCGTCGTTCATCGCTCCGGGCATGGGCCACCGGCCTGGAACCCGCGTCCTGCCTGGCTTTCAGGCCGATTGCCGGGCATCGGGGAGCTTCCCGCTTCAGTGTCGTTGCCAATACCCCGGGCGCTCACGCCAGTGCGAGCCGTGCGGTTCCCACTGATGCGGCACATAGTGATGGCCGTGGCGTGGAGCTTCCCAGCGCCCGGGCACCCAGGCATGGCGTCCGCCCTGCCAGCCCCAGTAGCCGCCGATCCAGATATAGCCCGGATAGGGCGCGACGCCGACGATCTCTACGCGCGGCGGCGGCGGCGCGACCATCACCGGCTCGCCGTAGTAGGGTTGCGCCGCCGGTGCGACGACGCAGCCCGTCAGCGCCAGCGAAAGCATCACGCCGGCCAGCCGCGCGGCGCGGGAGTTATGTCTTGTGTTCATTTGAAATCTCCAATCCGCGGGCGCGACGACCGCGCACCGCATTCGTGGTTCGTGCCGGAATTAACGATCGCGAGCGGGAAACGGCGCAGCGGTGTTTTGTAACGGCATGTTGCCGCCGGGCCGGCACCGGCAGGCCGGCGGCGACGTGTTCCGTCGGGCAAGCGCGGCATCCGCTCCGCAATGCTTTAGTTCAGGTATGAATATTTCCGATCGGTCACGGCACGCCAGGCGCACGATTGAGCACCAATTTCTCTTGTCATTTGCGGGATGATTGTCGAGTATGCGATGTCATTGGGCAGAAAATAACCAAGAAACGAATGACCATTGCCAATCTCAGCAAGCTCTGTTCGCTTTTGCGCTCGGCCTTTCCGGCAATCGATTCGGGCAAGGATCTCGCGCTGGTCCTGGAAATCGGCCGGGCACAGGAAGCCGGCGAGGAACTGACGCAGAAGCAGCTTTGCCTGTGCGGCATCGCCTCGACCGCGACGATTTGACGCCGCTTGTGCAAGCTGGTGGCGGCAAAGATCCTCCGCCGCAGCAACAACCGCCACGATGGTCGATCGGTAACGTTCGGCCTGACCGATGCCGCGAGCCGGCAGATGAAACTGGTCAGCCGCACCGCCAGGCAAATGGAATGGTGATGCGCGCCGGCAACCGGCCGTGCTGAACCAGGCCTTCAGCGAGCAGCTGTCGGCGGCCACGGATCCGCGCGACCTCTCCGGCCTGATCTACCGCCATTGCGCGCCGCTCACGCCGATCAGCAAGATCGACCTGATCTGCAACGAGCGCGCGGCGTTATGGAACATCGCCTGTTTCGTCGAGACGCCTTCGCTGCATGACGCCAGCCAGCTCGCCCAGCATCTCGGCGCCACCGTCTTCGGCGTGCATGGCGTGGTGTTCGAAATGCCGCGGCCGGCCGCCTTTGCCTGCGCTCCCTTCCTGCACGATGGCGACGCACAGCTGCCGGTCCGCGTCGTCTTCAATTGCATGCGCGCCTAGCGCATTTTCGCCGATAATCCCCGCTGGCGAAGGAGCGCGGGAGTCATGGCGGAAACGGATTTGCAAAAGGTGCGCGACCACGCAGCGGACTTGCTGCTCGGCGGGTTGAACCGCAAGGAGCTTTTCTGGCTGGTCGCGCCGAACGAACACATCATGCTGCTGAATGCGCGGCGCGCCGGCATGATCGTCTCGCGCGTGCGCCTCGTCGCCGGGCTGTTCGCGTTGCTGACGCCGCTGTGGGCGCTGCTCGACTTCCTCATGTTCGTGCCGGAACTGGCCCGCGCGCTGGCATTCGGCCGCGGCGCCGCCACCCTGGCCTTTCTCGCCATCCTGTATTTCTTCCGCGACGCGCACCAGATGAGCAGCGCGCGCCGTGCGCTATTGCTGCTGTTCGCCATCCCGACGCTGTTCTACCTTTACTCGGCGATTCACTTCGAGCAGTACCACCTCTCGGGCCTGGCCCAGGCGCTGGCGGCAACGCACACCTTCCTGCCCTTCATCGTCGGCGCCGGCCTCTCGATCTTTCCGCTGACGGTGCTCGAAGCGGCCTTGCTGGCGCTCCCGGTGCTGGTGGCGAAGGCGGGCGCCGGCATGTTGAACTGGCCGCCGGGCGATTTGCCGCAGATCTTCGGCGCCTTCTGGCTGCTGCTGCTCCTGACGGCGGTGGCAACGCTGGCCAGCACGAGCCAGCTCGCCTTCATCATCGTGCTGGTGCGGCATGCCATCCGCGACCCGCTCACCGGCGCCTTCTCGCGGCAAAGCGGCATGGAACTGCTCGACCTCCAGTTCACCATTTCGGAGCGCAGCGGCACGCCGCTGTCGGTCGCCTTTCTCGACCTCGACCATTTCAAGCGAGTGAATGACGAGTTCGGACACGAGGTCGGCGACATGGTTCTGCTGAACGCCGCGAACCGGATCGCCACCCTGCTGCGCACCGGCGACATCCTGGTGCGCTGGGGCGGCGAGGAATTCATCATCATCCTGCCGAACACTGACGCCGCCCAGGCACTGACGGGCCTGGAGCGGCTGCGCGAAGCCGGCCTCGGCACCCGGCCAAATCTTGCGCCGGTCACCGCCAGCATTGGCCTGGTCGAGCGCGTGGCGGATGCGGTCGGCGACTGGCAGGCGCTGGTGGCGCTGGCCGACAGCCGCATGTATCAGGCCAAGCAGGCCGGCCGCGATCGCGTCGTCGCCGCGGACGGCGCGGGTCCCGCTCAGGGATAGAGCCCGCGCAGGGCGCGCGCTTCCAGCACGCGGCTGCAGCCGACGACGAAGGCGGCGGTACGCAGCGGCAGCGCGCGCGCCGTGGCCACCTCCCAGATGCCGTTGAAGGCCTCGGCCATGATGCGGTCGAGGCGCTGGTTGATCTCGGCCTCGCTCCAGAAAAAGCTGGAGATGTCCTGCACCCACTCGAAATAGCTCACCGTGACGCCGCCGGCATTGGCGACGACGTCGGGCACGACCATGATGCCGCGCTCCTGCAGGATCAGGTCGGCGGCCGGCGTGGTCGGACCGTTGGCGCCCTCGACGACGATCCGCGTCCTGAGGTCGCCGGCGTTGGCCTCGGTGATCTGGTTTTCGACGGCGGCGGGGATGAGGAAATCGCAGGGCACGCGCCAGAAATCCTCGGCCGCAATCGCCTCGGCGCCGGCAAAACCGCCGAAGCCGCCCGCCTGCGCGCAGTGCGCGCGCAATTCGGCCAGGTCGATGCCCGCATCGCGCCGCAGCGAGCCGCTCTCGTCCTGCAGCGCGACGACCTTGGCGCCGTGTTCGGCGAAGATGCGCGCCGCCGCCTCGCCGACGTTGCCGTAGCCCTGCACAGCGACGCGCGCGCCTTCGATGGGGATGTCCAGCTTGCGCGCCGCCTCGCGCGCGGTAACGAAGACACCGCGACCGGTGGCATCGCGCCGGCCGAGGCTGCCGCCGAGCGAGAGCGGCTTGCCGGTGACGACGCCGGTGGCGGTGCGGCCCTGGTTCATGGAATAGGTGTCCATGATCCACGCCATCACCTGCTCGTTGGTATTCACGTCGGGCGCCGGGATGTCGCGGTCGGGGCCGAGCAGGATGTTGATCTCGCTGGTGTAGCGGCGCGTCAGGCGCTCCAGCTCGGCGAGGGAGAGCCGCTTCGGGTCGACGCGGATGCCGCCCTTGGCACCGCCGTAGGGCACCTGCACGACGGCGTTCTTGATGGTCATCCAGGCCGCCAGCGCCATCACTTCCGAGAGCGTCACCGCGGGATGGAAGCGGATGCCGCCCTTGCCCGGCCCGCGCGACAGGTTGTGGTGCACGCGGTAGCCCTCGAAGTGGGCGACCTCGCCGGAATCGAGCTTGATCGGCACGTCGACGATGAGCGAGCGCTTGGGCCGGCGCAGGGTCTCGATCCAGGGAATGAGCGGCTTGTCGAGATGCGGCGCGACGCGCTCGACCTGCTCGAGGTAGGTCTCCCAGGGGCCAACGTTTTCGCGCGACAGGTAGGACGGCAACGTATAGCTCATTCCCAGCGCTCCGCCGGGCCGCCCCAAGGAGAGCTGAAGCCAGCCATGTGGAAGCCGCGCAGCGGCTGAACCGTCGTCACCCCTTTCCGCGGGAAAGGGGTCGGGGGCAAGGTCGTCATTTTCAGCTCATCTGTTTCGGCAGCCAGGTGATGATGCCGGGAAGGAAATAGATCAGCAACACCGCGACCACCATCAGCGCGAACATCGGCGCGGCCTGGCGCGCGATCCAGGTGATCTCCCGCTTCGTCATGCCCTGCAGCACGAAAAGATTAAAGCCCACCGGCGGCGTGACCTGCGCCATCTCCACCACCAGAACGAGAAAGATGCCGAACCAGATGAGGTCGATGCCGGCGCGTTCGACCGTCGGCAGGATGACGCCCATGGTCAGCACCACCATGGAGATGCCGTCGAGGAAGCAGCCGAGCAGGATGTAGAACGCCATCAGGGCGAGGATCAGCGCCAGCGGCGAGAGACCGAGCCCGCCGATCCATTCGGCAAGTTGGCGCGGCAGGCCGATGTAGCCCATCGACAACGTCAGGAAGGCGGCGCCGGCGAGGATCAGGGCGATCATGCAGTACAGGCGCGTGGCGCCGAGCAGGCTGTCGCGGAAATTGGCCCAGGAGAGCACGCCCTGCGTCGCGGCGATGATCAGCGAGCCGACCACGCCGAGCGCCGCCGCCTCCGTCGCGGTGGCGATGCCGGCGTAGATCGAGCCGAGCACCGCCGCGATCAGCGTCACCACCGGGATCAGGTGGCGCGAGGCATACACCTTCTGGAAGAACGTCAGGCGCACGTCGGGCGGCGGGATGGCGCCCGGATGCGCCAGCGCCCAGGCGATGGTGTAGGCCATGAACAGACCGGCCAGCAAGAGGCCGGGCAAGACGCCGGCGATGAAGAGCTGGGCGATGGAGACGTTGGCGGTGACGCCGTACACGATCATGATGATCGAGGGCGGGATGAGCAGGCCGAGCGTGCCGGCGCCGGCCAGCGTGCCGACGGTGATGCCCTCGGGATAGCCGCGCTTCTTCAGCTCGGGCAGCGTCATCTTGCCGATGGTGGCGCAGGTGGCGGCGGAGGAGCCGGAGACGGCGGCGAAGATGGTGCAGCCGATGATGTTGGTGTGGAGCAGCCGCCCGGGCAGGCGCTCCAGCCAGGGCGCCAACCCCTTGAACATGTCTTCCGAGAGCTTGGTGCGGAAGAGGATCTCGCCCATCCAGACAAAGAGCGGCAGCGCGGTCAGCGTCCACGACGAGGAAGCACCCCAGATGGCCACCGCCATGCTGTCGCCGACCGGGCGCGAGGTGAACAGCTCCATGCCGATCCAGGCGACGCCGGTGAGCGCCAGGCCGATCCAGACGCCGGAGCCGAGCAAGGCGAAGAGCAGGACGATGAGGCCGAAGGTGATGAGGAACTCCATCGCGGCTACTCGATGTGCGCCGGCTCGCCGCCCTCGCCTGCCGCGCGCAGGGTCTTGCCGCGCAGCAGGTCGAAGAGGTCCTGGGCGAAGGCCATGAAGAACAGCAGCGTGCCCGCCGCCATGCCGAGCTGCGGGATCCACAGCGGCGTCGCATCCAGCCCGGTGGAGATGTCGTGGAAGCTCCACGACTGCCAGACGAGGCGCACGGAGAACCAGGCCAGGGCGCCGGCGAGCAACAGCGCCGCGCCGTGGCAGAAGATCTCCAGCACGCGGTTGGCTTTCGGGCCGAGGTGGCTGAGGATCAGCGTGACGCGGATGTGCTCGCCGCGCCGCAGCGTGTGCGCCAGCGCGAGGAAGGCCGAGGCCGCCATGCAGTAGCCGGCGTAGGCGTCGGCGCCCGTCACCTTGAAGTTGAACAGGCGGCCGAAGATCGAGGCCAGCACGGCGAGGAGCGTGGCGATGAGGAACAGGCCGGCGAGCCAGCCGGCCCAGGTGAACAGGCGGTCGAGATGGGCGCGCATGAAACTCCCTCGAAAAAAACGGGACGCCGCCGCAGCGGCGGGCGTCCCGTCAGTCAGCCTTACTTGCGGAACGCGTCCAGCACCGCCTGCCCGTCGGCGCCGGCCTGCTTGGCCCAGTCGGCGGTCATGGTGTCGCCGACCTTCTTCATGTCGGCCTTCAGTTGCGCCGAGGGCGCCTCGACCTTCATGCCGTTCCTGGCGAGCTGCTCGAGATAAAACTTCGTTTTCTCTTCGCTCGTCTTCCAGCCGCGCGTTTCGGCCTCGGCGGCGGCCTTCAGCACCGCTTCCTGCGTCGGCTTGTCGAGAGCGTCGAAGGCTTTCTGCGAGACGATGATCAGGTTCTTCGGCAGCCAGGCCTGGGTGTCGTAGAAGAACTTGATCTGCTCCCACACCTTGCTGTCGTAGCCGGTGGCGCCGGAGGTCATGAAGGCGGACACCGCCCCGGTGGCGAGCGCCTGCGACAATTCGGCGGCCTGGATGGTCACCGGCTGCGCGCCGACCAGCTCGGCGATGCGGCTGGTGTTGGGGTTGTAGGCGCGCCACTTGGCGCCCTTGAGATCGGCGGCGCTGTTCACCGGCTTGCCCGAGAAGATGCCCTGCGGCGGCCACGGCACGGAATACAGCACCTTGATGCCCTGCTTGCCCAGGCGCGCCTCGGTGGCGGCCTTCGAGGCCATCCACAGCTTCTTCGCCTCGGCATAGCTGGTGGCGAGGAAGGGGATGGTGTCGACGCCGTACATCGCATCCTCGTTGGAGAAGTTGGAGATGAGCACTTCGCCGATCTGCGCCTGGCCGCCCTGCACGGCGCGCTTGATCTCGTTGGCCTTGAACAGCGAGCCGCCCGGATGCACGGTGATCTTCAGCTTGCCGCCGCTGGCACGGTCGACGTCGGCGACGAACTGCTGGATGTTCTCGGTGTGGAAGTTGGCGGCGGGGTAGCCGGTCGGCATGTCCCACTTGCTCTGCGCCGCGGCGCCGGACGCGGCAAGCGCCAGGGCGGCCCCGGCGAACAGCGACAGCATGCTCTTCTGCTTCATAAATCCTCCTCAGGCTGGCGGGTTGAAGGGTTGTTCTTGTAAAACGTGTGCGAAACGTTAATAATTTATTGACACGTTGTCAACATCATTTTTACAATACGGCCGGTCCAGTATGGAAGGAGCCGCCATGGCCCGCAAGCGCACAATCCAAAAAACCACCCCGGCTGCCACGCCGAAGTCCCTCGCCGAGGCGGCGCAGCGCATCGTCTCCTCCTCGCACCTCGTTTCGGAGAAATCGCCGGAGCTGTCCGAGTTCGAGTTCGGCCTGATCATCGCCGGCCACGCCTTCGACCGCTGGATGATCCGCTGCATGGCCGCCGCCGGCGTCAAGGACATGACCCCCACCGACGTCCTGGTGCTGCACCACGTCAACCACCGCGACCGCGAGAAGCGCCTCGCCGACGTCTGTTTCGTGCTCAACATCGAGGACACCCACGTCGTTTCCTACTCCCTGAAGAAGCTCGCCGCGGCGGGTCTGGTCGCCGGCACCAAGCGCGGCAAGGAGGTGTTCTTCGCCACCACCGCCAAGGGCACGGCGCTGTGCCTGCGCTACCGCGAGGTGCGCGAGGCCTGCCTGATGCCGGGCTTCTCCGGCGCCGAGGAGGAGAACCTGCGCCTGGCGGAGCTCGCGCGGGTGCTGCGCACGCTGTCCGGCCGCTACGACCAGGCGGCGCGTGCGGCGACTTCGTTTTGAGTGCATCCCTTGGGATGTCCTCCCGCGCGAGCGTCCTGTGGGAGGGGCTTCAGCCCCGACAAATGCACTCGCCCGCTGTCGGGGCTGAAGCCCCTCCCACAAGGTCTCTCGCTCAATGGTTACCCTGATTAGCCACAAAGTTCAGCTTCGTCATTCCGGGCAAGCGAAGCGCGACCCGGAATCCAGAACGGCCGTGGGAAATCCCCTGGATTCCGGGTTCCGCCCCCGGATCAAGTCCGGGGCAAGCCCTGGCGGGCGGCCCCGGAATGACGGTGCTGGTGGGAATTTCGATCGTCTGCTGAACATTGTGGCTAGTCAGGATGGTTACCGACACTGACATGACGGACAGGAGCGCCCAATTCGACACGCCGCGCTTGCTCCCTCTGGGCGACGCCGCTTGGACCGTCGAATTCGGCGACGCCATCGACCCGGCGCTGCATGCTCGCGTCATGGGATTCGCCCGCGCGCTCGAAACCGCCGCGCTGCCGGGCGTGATCGAGTGGGTGCCGACCTTCCGTTCCTGCACGGTGCATTTCGATCCGCTCGCCGAGGGCGCCGAGGCGCTCGGCGCGCGCCTGCTGGAGATCGCCGATGCCGCTCCGCCCGCTTCGGTCGCCGGGCGGCGCTGGCGCATTCCCGTGCGCTTCGGCGGTGCGGCCGGGCCGGATCTGGCCGAACTGGCGGCGCACTGCGGGCGCAGCGAGCAGGCCGTCGTCCAGGCCATGACGTCAAACGTCTTCCGCGTCTATCTGCTCGGCTTCATGCCGGGCTTTCCCTACCTCGGCGGGCTGCCGGAGGATCTCGCCATGCCGCGCCTGGCGACGCCGCGCAAGACCGTGCCGGCGCGCAGCCTGGCGGTGACCGGCACGCTGTGCGCCGTCTACCCCTTCGCCAGCCCCGGCGGCTGGCGCCTGCTCGGCCGCACGCCGCTCGGCCTGTTCGATGCGCGGCAGGCGCCGCCCGCACTCTTCGCACCGGGCGACGAGGTGATGTGGCAGGCCGTCGACGACGCCGAGTTCGCCCGCCTGGAAGCCGAGGATGCCGCGGGGCGGCTCGAACGCGAGCGGTTTCTCGTCGCGCCGGAGGCGCCGTGGCCGCGCTGATCGAAGTCGTCGAGGGCGGCCTCGGCACGACGGTGCAGGACGCCGGCCGGCCGGGCCAGCGCCGCTTCGGCGTGGCGCTCTCCGGCGCGCTCGATCCGCTTTGGCTGGCCTGCGCCAATGCGCTGGCGGGCAACGCGCCGGACGCCGCCGCGCTGGAACTGCGCCTCGCCGGTCCGCGCCTGCGCGTCGCGCGCGGCCGCGTGC
>CAZASE010000071.1:0-11739 GCA_964487715.1 uncultured Rhodocyclaceae bacterium
GGCGCCGCCGCGCCGGCCGGGCCGTCGGTCACCGTCGGCGTGCGCCCGGAACACCTGTCGGCCTGCGGTGCGGCGGAGGCGCTCTTCCAGCTGCCGGTCGAGGCCCTCGAGGAACTCGGCGCCGACGTGCTCGCGCATGGCCGCCTCGGCGACCACAGCCTGGTCGCCCGGCTGCCGCACGGCGCGCACCCGGCGGTCGGCGAAATGCTGCCGCTGCGGGCGCAACCCGGTCGCCTGCACTTCTTCGACACCGCCACCGGCCGGCGCCTCTGACGCCGATTACAATGCCGGCCATGCGCCGCGCATTCGCCTTGCTTCTGCTGCTCGTGCCCGTCCTGTGCCTGGGCGACGCCGACGAGCGCCTGCCGCCCGTCGTTGCGCGCGCCCTGAAGGCCGCCGGCGTGCCGCCCGGAGCCGTCTCGATCGTGGTGCACGAGGTCGGTTCGACGATTCCGCGCGTCAGCATCAACGCGACCCGGCCGATGAACCCCGCCTCGGCGATGAAGCTCGTCACCACCTACGCCGCGCTGGAACTGCTCGGCCCGGCCTATGTCTGGAAGACCGAGGCGTATGCAACCGGCGCGCTGGCGGACGGCGTGCTGGACGGCGATCTCGTGCTCAAGGGCTACGGCGACCCGAAGCTCAGCCTGGAACAGTTCTGGCTGCTGCTGCGGCAGCTGCGGGCGCGCGGCATCCGCGAAATCCGCGGCGACCTCCTGCTCGATCGCAGCCACTTCGATGCGGCGCCGCACGATCCGGCGCGCTTCGACGGCGAGCCGCTGCGTCCCTACAACGTCGGGCCGGATGCGCTGCTGCTCAACTACAAGTCGATCCGGCTCAACTTCCAGCCGGATGGCGCAAGAAAGTCGGTCGCGGTCCTCGCCGACCCGGTGCCGGCCCCGCTCGAGGTCGTCAATCTGCTCAGGCTTGGCGAGGGCCCCTGCGGCACCGCCTGGCACGACAGCATCCGCATGGATCTCGCACAGACCGGCGCGGCGGCGCGCCTGATCCTCACCGGCAGCTATGCGGCCGCCTGCGGCGAAAAGCAGCGCCATGTGGCCGTGCTCGACCATGGGCAATTTGTTGCGGGCGTCTTTCGCCAGCTGTGGCGCGAACTCGGCGGCCGTTTCGACGGCGACTGGCGCGATGCCACAGTGCCGGCCGGCGCGCGGCTGCTGGCACGCGCCGACTCACCCGCCCTGTCCGATGTCGTCCGCGACATCAACAAGCACAGCAACAACGTCATGGCGCGCCAGCTCTACCTGACGCTCGGCGCCGAAGCCGCCAGGCGACCGGCACGCGCCGACGACGCGGCAGCGGCGATCAACGCCTGGCTGGCGCAAAAGGAACTGCGCATGCCCGAGCTTCTCATCGAGAACGGCGCCGGCCTGTCGCGCGGCGACCGCATCAGCGCCGAGAACCTCGGCCGCCTGCTGCTCGCGGCCTTCGCCAGCCCGGTCATGCCGGAGTTCATCGCCTCGCTGCCGCTGGCGGCGACCGACGGCACCATGAAGAAGCGCCTGCTCGGCAACGGCCTCGCCGGCCAGGCACACATCAAGACCGGCAGCCTGGAGGGCGCACGCGCCATCGCCGGCTATGTGCTGGACCGCCGCGGCCGCCGCAGCGTGGTCGTCTTCATGGCCAATCATCCCAACGCGGGCGCCACGCAGGCGGCCCAGGACGCCCTGCTCGCCTGCGTGGTCGAGCGGAGCTGCTGACATGCGCCGCCTCCTGCTGCTCGCCGCCGGCTTCGCCTACATGGTGCTGCTCATCGAGGCGGTGCGCGCCGCCGTCGCCTGGTGGCAAGGCGGGGCAGTCCTCGGCTGGCTCGATTACGCACTGATCGGCGCGCTGCCGATCCTGGCGTGGATCTGGTTCCGCCATTTTTCGATGTTTCGCAAGGACTGCGGCAAGGCGGGTTGTGCTGCGTCGCCGCAAGACGGGGCCGGGCACGATTCCTGAACTCGGCGTATTCCTCCTGGCATTTCCAAAAAACGTGTGATATACAAAGATAGGTGTTTGCCATATGCAAAACGCCTGTCTCGCAGCCAAACCGAACGAACCAAGAAGGGGGTATCCCCCGGAACGGAGGATCGTCATGGCCATGCAACGGGAATCCGTGTCCCAGCCGCGGGGGGGCACCCCGGCATTGTTCCTTTCCTGCCTGATTCTGCTCACTGCCTGCGCGCCGCCCGCCTCGATGCAGGTGAGGAAGGGCGGCGAGCCGCAGCACGAGGACGAGGACGTCCTCTTCCGCGCCACGCATTACTTCCGCGTCTTCGATTTCTGCGACGACAAGGACCGGGAACTGCGCGGCAACCGGATCATGAACGACACCCTGTACCGTTTCAGGATGACCGGCAAGGGCAAGTCCTGGCTCAACGCCGTGCGCTTCGAGTCCGGTACCCTGCGCGCCTGGCAGATCGATCCCTTCGGCGCGAGCGTCGAATTCGACCGGAAGGGCAAGCCGTATTTCGTCTCGCAGCAGAAACAGGAGGAAACCCGCCTGAAGGAGGCGCATTACGCGGAGATCGATCGCCTGATAGGCCTGGCAAAGCGGCTTAAAGGCGAAAACCTGAACAGTCAAGCTGAATTGGCTGGGCACAAGATTTCCGACAGTTTGTCGTTGATCGGACCGGGAGATACGCCGCTGCTATCGGCAAGACCCAACGTCCTCCGGATCGCCGATGAACTGAGCGAAAGTATCACCCCGGTCGACGGCGTGGAAAAAGCTGCGGATGACCTAAGGGTCGAGCTTGGCAAGATGAGAAAAAGGATCGAACAGTCCGCAAGCGGGTTGGACTTGATTCTCGCCATCGATGAATTCAACGCCTTGCTGAACAGGCCGCTGGTCGCCGCCGCATCTCAGAACAAAGTCTTCATCGCCAAATCCGCGGCGGACGCCAACAATGAGGCGATCAAGGTCAGCCGAGAGCGCCTTGATCAGGCTCGCGCAATTGCTCTTGGCAAGAAAACGACCGCCGATTCCGACAGAACGAACGCGAAGACCTCCTGCCCCGAAGGCAAGCCGGCACGGCGCGGCTTTCAAGTGCTGGGGCCGGAAGGCTGGCGTACCTTCGACCAGGACGAACGGCTGGTGCTGGCCATGTCCAGTTCCGGCCGGCCGCTGCTGGACGCGCTGCGCGATCTGTCCTCACGCATCATGGGCCAGAAGGCCAGCCGCGGCCTTTCCAACGAAACCGCCCTCGGCGAAGCGCTCGCGGTATCCCGGGCGCGGGAGCGGCTCGCCGCCGTCAAGACCGGCAACGAGGACGAGTTGAAGGCATCGCTCGAAGAGGTGATTCGAGCCTTCGAGCGCAAGGGGGGAGACTAGCCATGCGCCTCACGACATCCCTACTGCTCCTGGCCTGCGCCGCCGCACTGCTCGTCGGCGGCTGCGCCACCCTGCATTCCGCTTCAATGCGCGTGGAAGTGGAGGTCTACAAAGGGCCGCTATCCAAGCAGCCGACCGTGCAGGTGGCGGAACTGCACGGCATCCTCAAGCGCAGTGCCGGATTGTTCAGCGCCATGAAAACGCAGGCCCAAGACCTCATGCAAAAGAAACTGGACTGCCATACCGAGGAACGCATCAAGGAAAGAACAGCGGAACTGGCGGGGCTATGCCACGCCGCCGGCGAGTTCGAGATAAAGGCCCGCGGCCTGGCCGCAGACCTGAAAGATGTGATCAATGCCAGATGCCGGAGCGATGTCTGCCCGGCGCCAGCCTGCCCGCATTCGACTGACTGCGGCCAAGCGAAATTCGGCCGACCCGTTTGCAAGGACTCGATTTGCTGTGGGCGTGACGATAACGATAACAAGAACCGCCTGCGCCCCGTCCTCGAGGAAATCGCCTCCTTCGCCGCGCGGCTGCGCGTTGACGCCTTCGCTGACGCCTATCACCTGAACACGGTGCGGCCGGCCGACGACGATCTGCGGGAATTCCGCGCCCGCTTCGCCAACCTGACCTCGGAACTGGGCAGCCAGCTGGTATCCCGCGCCGACGCCCTGCTCAAGCAATTCGACACGGCCAAGGCAAGGCAACTCCCGGCCGGCGTTTATCTGCGCGATTCCGCGCCGACCTCGATGCTCAACCTCTTCGTCTGGGACTGGGCCATGGGCGAGCGACTGGGGCGGGACAGCCGTCCCTATTCGGACCGCGAGGAAGCGAGCAACCGGGTGCGTGCCCTGGAGCACCACTTCAACGACTACTACTGGTCCAACATCAACACGGTCAGCGCCGTCGGCCAGGGCGAATTCGGCATGGCGCTGGTGAAGGACGACATTGGCAACTGGCAGCTGAAGAACTACCAGAACGACCCGACCGAGATGATCAAGGCCTACCGCGACGTCGGCCTTGCGGCGCTGCAAGAGGCGGCCAAGCAGGCTGCCCTGCCCGGCAGCACAGCCCTCGCCGGCCGCCTGGTCGGTTTTGCCGACCGCATCGCCGCCGGCGACCCCGCAGCCGCAGCCGGCGGACTCGACGGCATCGCCGCCAGTGTGCACAAACAGTCGGAGACACAGCTGCACACCTACAGTGCCAACGCGTTGGCTGAATTCAAACAACTGCACGCCAACAACATAAAGAGCAACGACAACGCCAAGAAAGAAGAGGTTGACGCTCCGACACTCCCGAACGACAGCAAATGCAAGGCTGACGAGCCACCTGACGATTATGCAGAAAAAGCTCTGCGTATTGCCTACGCCCTGCCGGAAGAGAAAGATATGAAAGCCGGCGAGAAAACGAAAGGGATGCTTCGTGCAGCAACAACCGCGATAAGCAAGGCAAATTCGGCGATTCATGCAAAGGACTGCGACAAGGCAAAGATCGCACTTAGATATGCCAACGCCGCAAAGCTATGGCATGAGGCCTACAAAGCGCAAGTCGCGCTCGACGGTTTTCCCGAGTCGGTGCGCAGCAAGATGTCGAATATCTTGAACGAACACCAGTCTACGATCACCGAGCTGCAAAAAGCCGGCCTCGCCGCGCAAACGGAGACGAAGTCCGACCCCGGGCAATGAAGCCACGCCGCGTCCTCTCCCTCGACGGCGGTGGCACCTGGGCGCTGATCCAGGTCAAGGCGCTGATCGACCTCTATGGCGAACAGACGAAAGGCCGCGCAGTGCTGCGCAATTTCGATCTGGTCGCGGCCAACTCGGGCGGCTCGCTGGTCGCTGCAGGATTGATCGAAGATCTCGCGCTCGGCGCGCTGCTTGGCATGTTCCTGGACGAGGGTTGGCGGCGCATCATCTTCGCCGAGCTGCGCTGGTATGAGAAGTTGGATCCCCGGCGTCTGATCATGCCAGCACCCCGCTTTTCGGCCGCGCGCAAGCGGGAAGGCCTGCGCGCCGCCCTGCCGCAGCATGGTGGAACGAAACTCGACGCGCTCGATCTGAGCGGGCGCAACGGCGAGCCGGTCCGCTTCCTGTTTAGCGCGTACGACTACCAACGCGACCGGGCGCGCTTCCTGCGCTCCTGGCCCAGCCTGGCCGGCGGTTACAAGCCGCCGTTCGCCGCACTCACCCTGGCCGATGCCGTGCATGCCTCGACCAACGCGCCGATCAAGTATTTCGACGCGCCGGCGCAGATCGAGGGCAGCAGTTGCTGGGACGGCGCGTTGAGCGGCTACAACAACCCGGTGCTGGCGGCGGCCGTCGAGGCGCTCGCCCTCGGCTGGCGCAGAGAGGACATCGCCATCCTCAGTATGGGCACCGGCAGCACCATGCTGCCCCTTTCGGGTCGCGCCGATTGCGGGGCACTCCTCAAGGCAATGGAAGAACCATCGCTCGTGGGCGATATTGAAAAGGCGACGACGACGATCATCGCAGATCCGCCGGACGCGCACAGTTTCATCGCCCACCTGATGCTCGGCGGCCCTCTGCCCACGGCCAGCGAATGCCCGAGCGAGGCGACGAGCATCGTGCGCATGAACCCCCTGATCCAGCCGCTGGGCGACGAATCCTCCGGCTGGCAGCTGCCGCCGGGTCTCGGCTGCGACGAGTTCGCCAAGCTGGTAGCGCTCGACATTGCAGCGATCGAGCAGGAGGATGCCGGGCTGATCGCGCGCTTTGCCGAACTCTGGATAGGCGGCGTCGTGAGAAACCAGCCCGTCCGCGGCAACCGGGCGCTCGAATGCGAAATCGGCTTTCCAGACTATGCCGGAGCGAGGGCAGCCTGGCAGGATCTGACTGAGGATTGAGTTGCAGGGCCGATGCCCGGCGCGAATTCGGAGACCCATCATGTGCATGCAAAAATCCGCCGTCCGCCCCTACCAGAAGTGGCGCTGGGGCGGCGACGAGATCGCCTACAGCCCGGTAATCCCGGCGGCGCGGCGCGTCGCCGGCAGCCGCCGCCGCGGCTATCCGATCGACATCCGTGAATACCTCTCCATCGACGGCAATGCCGTGGTGCGTCGCTGGCTCGAGCAGGAGGTGCTCGGCAAGCTGAAGAAGGCCGAGCAATTGCGCTTCCTGTTCCGCACGCGCGGCGCCTTCGACTTCCGCGCCGAGACGATCCGCCAGGCCATGGGGCGGCTGCGCTACCGGCCGGGCGGACGCGGCTTCGACGAATGGCTGTTTCCCGACGAGACGCTGCATGTCGGCGGCGGCGACTGCGAGGATCTCGCCTTCGTCTTCGCAGCCATGCTGGCGGCGAGCGGCATCAGCCCGGACTGCATCCGCGTCGCGCTGGGCAAGCTCGTCGATCACTCGCGCCCCGCGGCGCCGCGCGCCTGGGATCACGCCTGGGTGGTGTACCAGCGCGAGAGTGGCGCCTGGCAGATCATGGAGCCGCTCGCCTGCGTGCGTCCGCCCGACGCGGCGGCGGGCGCACGGGGCGAAGCGGCGGTCGACATCGAGTACGTGCCGCACTTCGTTTTCAACAGCCGCCATTTGTGGCGCGTGCGCAGCGCCGAGCGGCGCGCCGGAGCGCCGTTTGCCGATTACCTGGCTTCGCGGCCGGACCATTTTTGGCGCGACTTCGATCCTTCCTTCGCCGCCAAGGTGCATGACGAGATCTTCGATCTCGCCCTGCGCCCCAAGGGCGTTGCGGGGCTGGAACTCTTTGACATCAAGGCGGCGAGCCTGGCGATCGATGCCAACGTGCTCGTCTACGACCCGCGCGACCATTTCGACTTCGCCTACATCGACGAGAGCTGGCAGCGCATCGACGAACGACTCAAGTCGCCCGGCCTCGGCGACTTCGCCCTGGCCGGGCACGCCATCGCCGATTTCTACGCGCACACGCTGTACGGACACTTCACCGCGCACCAGGCGGCGAACAACGCGCTGCCCATCTACGACCCGGGCCATCCGCTGCCGCCGGCAACGCTGCGCTACGGCTTCCTCGCCGGCGCGCCGCTGCCGCATTGCCCGGACCCCGCCGCGTCGGTGGACGCCGCCTGGCAGGGACGGCTGATCAGCGGGCAATGGTGGCGCTGGTATTCGACCTATCCGGACGAACTGGAAGGCGAGGTCGCGCCGCGCTTCTGTCTGCCCGACCACGACCTGCTCGCCGTGGACGGGCCGACCGACACGCGCGGCCACTTCCTCTACAAGGACGCCGCCACTTTCCGCCGCCAGTTCGAATTGCGCCGCAACGCCGCCGCGATCCACGTCGGCCTCGCCTACGATCTTTGGCGGGCCGGCCAGTGAGTCAGGGCGCAGTCGGCCGTAGCAGATCGATCTTCAACTCGTCCTCGTAGGGCGGTACATGGCACTCGACGACGTCGCCCGCCGCGATCTGCAGCTTGACGCCGACGATGTTGGCGCGGATCGGCAGCCGCGCGACGCAGCGGTCGGCCAGCACGGCGATGCGCACCGTCGGCGCGCCGCGCTGCGAGAGATAGGAGAGCACGCGCGCCAGCGAATGCCCCTCGTAGAGCACGTCGTCCGCCACCAGCACCGTGGCGCGCGACAGGTCGCGCGCGGAAAACTCGGCGTTCTCGGTGAGTTCGGTGTGCGGATGCAGCAGGGTGAGGTCGTCGGCGTAGCGCTTCAGCCTGAGGCCGTAGCAGGCAACGTCGAGGCCGTGCTGCGCCTTCAGCCGCGCCTGTAGCATCTGCGCCAGCGGCAGGCCGCGGCGGAGGATTCCCAGCAGCAGCGGATCGGCCTCGCCGGCGAGAAAGGTCGCCGCCTGCGCCGCCATGCGGTCGAGCATGCCCGCCAGCGCCGCGGTGTCGTAGAGACAGAAGCGCTCGCCGGCAACCCTGCCCTCGCTCAATGCGGCATGCCTTTATCCGAAACCAGCCTGAGCCAGCCGCGCACGATGCGGTAGAGCACCCACAGGCCGGCCAGCACGGCGATCACGTAGGTCAGCGGCAGCCCGACGATGGTCAATCCCAGCAGCGCGGCAAGGAACACCCACAGCAGGGCGAACCAGAAGGTGCGGATCTGCCAGCGGAAGTGCGATTCGAGATGGGTGCCGCGCGTCTCGCTGCGTTTCACGTAGTTGAGGATGACGGCGATGATCGACGGCCAGCCGGAGAGGAAGGCGGTGACGACGAAGGCCGCGCCGAGCAGGCCCGTCAGCGCACTGAAGGCATGCAGGCCGTAAATGACGTGGGTCAGCGTCACCAGCCCCTGCGGCGGCCGGGCGAGCCCGGTTGCTTGATCGATGTCCGTCATAGTCCCAGCTCCTTCCACAAAGCGTCCACGCGCTTCTTCACGGCGTCGTCCATGGCAATGACGCGGCCCCACTCGCGCGCCGTCTCGCCCGGCCATTTGTTCGTCGCGTCGATGCCCATCTTGGAGCCGAGCCCCGCCACCGGCGAGGCGAAGTCGAGGTAGTCGATCGGCGTGTTCTGCGCGATCAGCGTGTCGCGCGCGGCGTCGACGCGCGTGGTCAGCGCCCACACCACTTCCTTCCAGTCGCGCACGTCGATGTCGTCGTCGACGACGATGATGAACTTGGTGTACATGAACTGGCGCAGGAAGCTCCAGATGCCGAACATCACGCGCTTCGCATGGCCGGGATACTGCTTCTTCATGCTCACCACGGCGAGCCGGTAGGAGCAGCCCTCCGGCGGCAGGTAGAAGTCGACGATCTCGGGAAACTGCTTCTGCAGCAGCGGCACGAACACCTCGTTGAGGGCCACGCCGAGCATGGCCGGCTCGTCGGGCGGCTTGCCGGTGTAGGTGCTGTGGTAGATCGGGTTGCGGCGCATTGTCACGCGCTGGAGGGTGAACACCGGGAACTCGGCCCGCTCGTTGTAGTAGCCCGTGTGGTCACCGAAGGGACCTTCGATGGCAGTTTCGCCGGGATGAATCGCGCCCTCGAGCACGATCTCGGCGGAAGCCGGCACTTGCAGATCCGAGCCGAGGCATTTCACGACCTCCGTCCTCGATCCGCGCAGGAGCCCGGCGAACTGGTATTCCGACAGGGTGTCCGGCACCGGCGTCACCGCGCCGAGCATCGTCGCCGGATCGGCGCCGAGCACCACCGCAACCGGGAAGGGCTGGCCCGGATGCTTCAGGCAGTGGTCGCGGAAATCCAGCGCGCCGCCGCGGTGCGGCAGCCAGCGCATGATGACCTTGTTCGGCGAGATCACCTGCTGGCGGTAGATGCCGAGGTTCTGGCGCGCCTTCAGCGGCCCGCGCGTGACGACAAGGCCCCAGGTGATGAGCGGCGCCGCATCGTTCGGCCAGCAGGTCTGGATCGGCAGGCGCGCGAGGTCCACATCCTTGCCCTCCCACACGACCTCCTGGCAGGGCGCCGAGGAAACCTGCTTCGGCGCCATGTCGAGCACTCTCCTGACCAGCGGCAATTTGTCCCACGCGTCTTTCAAGCCGCGCGGCGGCTCGGGTTCCTTCAGCGTGGCGAGCAACTGGCCGACTTCACGCAGGGCCATTTTCCAGTCGCCGTCGCCCATGCCCGCATTGATTCCCATTGCGACGCGCTGCGGCGTGCCAAACAGGTTGGCGAGCACGGGCATGGCATGACCCTTGGGCTTCTCGAACAGCAGCGCCGGCCCGCCCGCGCGCAGCACGCGGTCGCACACCTCGGTCATTTCCAGACGGGGATCCACCTCGGCGGCGACGCGCTTGAGTTCGCCGTTGCTTTCCAGTTGCGCGATAAAATCGCGCAGGTCGCGGTATCTCATGGAGGCGGACGTAGTGGGGTTGCGGGCGATTATAGGATGAAACACAGATGGCTCGTCGTCCTCAATCCGATCTCCGGCCAGGGGCGGGCGATGCACCATCGCCACGAGATCGAGGCGGTGCTGCGCCGGCACGGCATCGCCTTCGATCTCGTCATCAGCGAGCGACCCGGCCATGCCATCGAGATCGCCGCGCAGGCGGTCGCGGGCGGCGGCAGGCATGTCCTTGCCGTCGGCGGCGACGGCACCGTCAATGAGTGCGCCAACGGGATCTTCCGCCAGCATGCCGTGCCGACGGCGGAAGTTACACTCGGCGTCATGCCCATCGGCACCGGCAACGACTGGGCGCGCGGCCTTGGCGTGCCGAAGGACTACGCCGCGGTCGCCGCGCTGATGGCGGCGGGAACGAGCCGCCTGCACGATGTCGGTTTGGCCGAATTCGGCGATGGCTCGCGCCGGCATTTCGTCAACGTCGCCGGCCTCGGCTTCGACGCCCATGTCGTCGAAGCCCTGCCCGACCGCACGCTCGGACCGCTGGCCTATCTGGTCGGCCTGGCGAAGGGCCTGCTCGGCTACCGCGCCGTATCGCTGGCACTGACTGTCGCCGAGCGCAGGATCGACGCGCGTACCTTCGTGCTGTTCTTCGCCATCGGACGCTATTGCGGCAGCGGCATGAACGTGGCGCCGCTGGCCGAGGTCGACGACGGCCGCTTCGACATCACCTTGATCCAGGACCTGTCGCGCTGGGAGGTGCTGAAAAGTCTGCGCCGGCTCTTCGACGGCACCCTGCTCACCCACCCGAGGGTGCTCGCCTTGCGCGATGCGGAAGGCACGGTGGAAGCCGACAACGCGCAACCCGTCGAGGCCGATGGCGAACTGATCGGCCACGCGCCGGTGCGCTTCTCGATCCTGCCGCGCGCGCTTCGCGCGCTGGCGCCGGCGTTCGAACAGAAACGGATTGTCGTTCCCGCGAAAACGGGAACCCAGTGACGTGACGCAGCCTCCCCGGATTCCCGCTTGTGACCGAAGGAAATCCCTGTGGGACGCGGGAATGGCGACATTTTGCTTCCCGCCTCTGCGCAGAGCTGTTACACTGCGCGCCGCGTTGGCCATCCATCAGTCAGCTTGCCACGCGCCGCGTAACTCCCATTCGCGTCTTATCCCCCCAACGAGATCCTGCCCAGACTGATCGCCGCCAAGGCGAGGCTGATCCAGGACACACATCATGAGTTTTACCGAACTCGGCCTGCGCGCCGAAATCCTTCGCGCCATTGCCGAAGAAGGCTACACCGAACCGACGCCGATCCAGGCCAAGGCGATTCCCGTCGTGCTTGCCGGCCGCGATCTGATGGCCGCCGCCCAGACCGGCACCGGCAAGACGGCCGGCTTCACCCTGCCGATTTTGCAATTGCTCAGCACCAAGCCGGCCGCCGCCCGCGGCAAGCCGCGCGTGCTGGTGCTGACGCCGACGCGCGAGCTGGCCGCCCAGGTCGAGGAAAGCGTGCGCACCTACGGCCATTTCCTGCCGCTGAAAACCGCGCTGGTCTTCGGCGGTGTCGGCATCGGGCCGCAGATCAAGGCGCTGAAGGGCGGCGTCGACATCCTGGTGGCGACCCCGGGCCGCCTGCTCGACCACGTCGGCCAG
>CAZASE010000072.1:0-11488 GCA_964487715.1 uncultured Rhodocyclaceae bacterium
CTCGGCCGCGCGCCACAGGTAGGCCGCGGCGGCGCCGGCGAACAACAGTGTGGCGGCGGCCGCCGCGAGCCACGGGCCGAGCCGCTGCAGTGCCGGCTTGCGGAACTCGGCATCGCGCACCGCGGCGCGGACATGCGCCGCGGTGATCTGGTGCGTGTTCTCGGCGAAGGCCGCCAGCAAGGCCTTGTCGGCGAGGATGTTGATGCGGCGCGTCAGGCCGAGCGAGGCCGCGGCGATCGCCTTCAGCGCGGCGGCGGAGAACACGTCGGGCCCCTTGTAGCCGGCCGCGCGCATGCGGAAGTTGACGTATTCCGCGACATCGGACCGGACCAGCGGTTCGAGGGTGAAATTGTGCGTGATGCGCTCCTTCAGCTGGCGCATTTCGTTGCGATTGAGGTTGTCGTTGAGTTCGGGCTGGCCGAACAGGACGATCTGCAGCAGCTTGTGCCGGTTCGAGTCGAGATTGGAGAGCAGGCGGATCTCCTCCAGCGTCTCCATCGGCATGGCATGGGCTTCGTCGATCAGCACCACGACCTGTCGGCCCTGGGCGTAGCGCTCGATGAGGTGCTCCTGCAGGGCGCGCAGGACGGCACTGACGCGGTTGGTGGCAAGATTGACGTGCAATTCATCCGCCAGCGTAAACAGGATGTCGTCGCGCGACAGCGACGGATTGGCCAGGCAGATGATTTCGACATTTTGCGGCAGCCGTTCAATCAGCACGCGGCACAGCATGGTCTTGCCGCTGCCGACCTCCCCGCTTACCTTGACGATCCCTTCGTCGTGCGTAACGGCGTAGAGCAGCGCGTCGAGGGTCGCGCCGCGGTTGGCGCCGTCGAAGAAAAAATCCGTGTGCGGCGTGATGCGGAAAGGCGCCTCTTCAAGGCCGAAGTGGTCCAGGTACATGAGCTGATCGTTCTCCCCGTTCTGTTCTTTCAGCGGCGGCCGGCCTACCCGGCGCCGCGCTCCCGTTCCAGCACGTCCATGCGGTTGTAGAGTGTGGTGCGATTGATGCCGAGCAGTTTGGCGGCCTGGCTGACGTTGCCATGGGTCAACTTCAGGGCCGCCTGGATGTAGCCCTGCTCCCAGCCGCGCAGCGTGTCGTCGAGGTCGAACTGGCCGCGCTGCTGCAGGTGGCGCAAGGCGATCTCGGAAAGCTCGCCGGCATTCTGCGGTGGCAGCCAGGCGACCGGATGGCCGGTCGCGTCCGTGTCGAGCTCTTCCGCCAGCGCCGCCGCCGCGACGGCCTGGCCGGGAAACTTGGTGGCCAGGCGAATGACGATATTGCGCAATTCGCGGACGTTCCCGGGGAAATGGTATTCCTGCCAGAGGACCAGCGCTTCCGGGCTCAATTCGAACGGGGGTTGCTGTGCCTGCCGGGCGAAGAGGTCGCGGTAGTGGTGCAGCAGCAGCGTCGCGTCGGTACCCATGTCGCGCAGGGGCGGTACGTTGACCGTGAATACGCTCAGGCGGTGGTACAGGTCGGCGCGAAAGCGGCCTTCGCGCACCTCCTTGCGCAGGTCGCGGTTGGTGGCGGCGATGACGCGCGCGCGGCTGCTTCGCTGCTGCGTCTCGCCGACCCGCTGAAACTCGCCGTTCTCGAGCACGCGCAGCAGCTTGGGTTGCAGGTCGAGCGGCAATTCGCCGATTTCGTCGAGAAACAGCGTGCCGTCTACGGAATCTTCGAAATAGCCGGATTTCGCCTGGGTGGCGCCGGTGAAGGCGCCCTTGGCATAGCCGAACAGCGTCGGTTCCACCAGCGTCGGCGAGATCGCCGCGCAGTTCAGCGCCAGGTAGGGCTTCTCGCGGCGCGCGGTGAGCCGGTGCAGGCAGCATCCGGCGACGATCTCCTTGCCGGTGCCGGACTCGCCTTCGATCAGCACCGGAAACGGCGAATCCGCATACTGGCGCACCTGGGCCCGCATGGCCTGCATGGCCGGACTGCGGCCGACCAGTCCGCAGGGATCCTCTTCGGTGGCCGCTGCCGCTGCCGCATCGACCGCCGGATAGGCGAGGACGCGATGCAGCATGCGGCGCAGGGCTTCCGGGTCGGCCGGCTTGGCGACGAACTCGACCGCCCCCAGCGCGCGCGCATGCCGGGCGTTGGCTTCGTCGTTCTGGCCGGAGAGCACGACAATGCGGATGCCGGGCGCATGGGCCAGCAGGTCGGTGACCAGCGCCAGGCCCTCGTCGGGGCGATGCGGCAGCGGCGGCAGGCCGAGGTCCACCAGCGCCAGCTGCGGCGCCGCGCCGCACCGGCGCAACGCATCGATGCATTCGGCGCGCGATGCGGCGATGGCGACGTCAAACTCGCGGCCGAGCACGAAGTTCAGCGTGTCGGTGATGAGCGGGTCGTCGTCGACAATCAGCAGGGACGGCTTGCTTGCGGCATTCATTAGTCGGCACTCGCCAGAGGTGTCACCGGGCCGCCGCCCGATGCGGCCTCCGCGGCTACTATACCCCGGACTCGAAAGGCGGCACCAGAGGCCGGCGCATTCCGCCTGGCGGCGCCAGACCGGCGGCATTGCGGCGCGGCTCTGGTAGAATCACCCACCCTTCCTGCCGCCGCCTTCTTTTGCCCAACGTGTCCAGCGACGCACTCGTCACCATCCGCAACCTGAATTTCGCCTACGACCGGCGCCCGATCCTCAGCGGCATCAACATGGAGATACCGCGCGGCAAGGTGGTGGCCATCATGGGCCAGAGCGGCTGCGGCAAGACGACGCTGCTGCGCCTGATCGGCGGCCAGCGCAAGCCGTCGGGCGGGGATCTGCATTTCGATGGCGCCTCGGTACCGGACATGGACGCCGATGCATTGTTCCAGGCGCGCCGCCGCATGGGCATGCTGTTCCAGTTCGGCGCGCTGTTCACGGACATGTCGGTCTACGACAACGTGGCGTTCCAGATGCGCGAGCACACCGACCTGCCGGAGGGTCTGATCCGCGACCTGGTGATGATGAAGCTGCATGCGGTTGGCTTGCGCGGCGCGTGCGACCTGATGCCTTTCGAGCTTTCCGGCGGCATGGCGCGTCGTGTGGCGCTGGCGCGGGCGATTGCGCTCGATCCGCGGCTGATAATGTACGACGAGCCGTTTACCGGCCTGGATCCGATTTCGATGAGCGTCATCGGGCAGCTGGTGCGCAAGCTCAATGACGCCCTCGGCGCCAGTTCCATCATCGTCACCCATGACGTGCAGGAGTCGCTGCAGATCGTCGATTACGTTTACTTCATGGCCGCCGGCAAGGTCGTCGCGGAAGGTACGCCGGCGCAGATCCGCGCCTCGGACGCGCCCTATGTGCACCAGTTCGTCTGGGGCGAGCGCGACGGGCCGGTGCCGTTCCAGTATCCCTCCGCGCCCTACCGCGAGCAGGTCTATGGCGAGGTCGGCCATGCTTGACCGGGCCACCGGCGCGCTGCGCGGACTCGGCCGCCGCGTCACCGACCGCGTCTGGCGGCTCGGTTTCGCCAGCCGTTTCTTTGCCATGACCCTGCTGCTGTCGGGAACCAGCTTCCGCCGCTTCTACCTGACGATCAAGGAAATCTACTTCACCGGCGTGCTGTCGCTCATCATCATCCTGGTGTCCGGCCTGTTCGTCGGCATGGTGCTCGGCCTGCAAGGCTACGATACGCTGCAGCGCTACGGTTCGAGCGAGGCGCTGGGTGTCCTGGTGGCGCTGTCCCTGGTGCGCGAGCTCGGTCCCGTGGTTTCGGCCCTGCTTTTCGCCAGTCGCGCCGGATCGGCCATCACGGCGGAAATCGGCCTGATGAAGGCGACGGAACAGCTGTCGGCGATGGAGATGATGGCGGTCAATCCGATTGCGCGCGTCGTGGCGCCGCGTTTCTGGGCGGGCGTCATCTCGATGCCCCTGCTTGCGGCATTGTTTTCGGCCATGGGCATTTTCGGCGGTTATCTGGTCGGCGTCGTCCTGATCGGCGTGGACGAGGGTTCGTTCTGGTCGCAGATGCAGGCGTCGGTGGACTTCGGCGAGGATATCCTCAATGGCGTCATCAAGAGCTTCGTCTTCGGCGTGATCGTGTCGTGGATCGCCGTCTTCGAGGGCTACGATGCCGAGCCGACGGCGGAGGGCGTGTCGGGCGCAACGACGCGTACCGTGGTCACTTCGTCGCTCGCCATCCTTGCCGCCGACTTCATTCTTACTGCATTCATGTTCCGGGGAGCATAATGAATCGACTGACACTGGACCTGTGGGTCGGGGTTTTCGTGGCCATCGGCCTGGCGGCGCTGTTGTTTTTGGCGCTCAAGGTCGGCAACCTGAGTTCGTCCAGCATGGCCGATACCTATGTGGTGAAGGCCAAATTTGATAATATTGGCGGCCTGAAGGTGCGGGCGCCGGTCAAGGCGGCTGGCGTGGTGGTTGGCAGGGTGTCGGATATCACCTTCGACGCGGCCTCCTACGAAGCCGTGGTCGGCATGGTGGTGGACGGCCGCTACCGGTTTCCGCGCGATACGTTTGCGAAGATCCGCACCTCCGGGCTGCTCGGCGAGCAGTATGTCGGCCTGGCGGTGGGCGGCGATACGGAATTGCTGAAAGGCGGCGAAACGATCCGCAAGACCGAATCGGCGATGGTGCTGGAAGACCTGGTCGGACAGTTTCTGTTCAACAAGGCTGCCGACGGCAACGAGAAGAAGTAATCCGGGTTTCGAACCCGGCGACAACGAAAAGGGCACACCTGTGAAAGCAAGCATTGGCAGGAGAATCAGCGCACTGGCCATCGCGGCGGCGGCGGCGGGCCTGCTCGGCGGTTGTGCCACGACGGGCAACCCGAAGGACCCGATCGAGGGCTTCAACCGCGCCATGTTCGGCTTCAACGAGGGGCTCGACCAGATCATCATCAAACCGGTCGCCCAGGGCTACGAGGCGATCCTGCCGCAGCCGATCCGCACCGGCGTGACGAATTTCTTCTCCAACATCGCCGACGTCTTCACGGGCGTCAACAACCTGCTGCAAGGCAAGCCCGGCGATGCCGTTTCCGACGGCGGGCGCTTCCTCATCAACACGACGGTCGGCATCCTCGGCATTTTTGACGTGGCCAGCCAGATGGGCCTGGAAAAGCACGACGAGGATTTCGGCCAGACCTTCGGCCGTTGGGGCGTCGGCAACGGGGCGTATGTCGTGCTGCCGTTCTTCGGCCCGCGCACCGCACGCGACACGGTGGGCCTGGCGTTCGACGTCTATGTCGACCCGGTCGCCAACGTCGATCACGTCGCCACCCGCAACACGCTGCTGGTGACGCGCGTCGTCAATGACCGGTCGGAACTGCTCAAGGCCGACAAGATCATCGAGGAGGCCGCGCTCGACAAGTACAGCTACATCCGCGATGCGTATCTGCAGCGTCGCCGCAGCCTGATTCACGACGGCGATCCGCCGCGCGAACCGCAGGCGTCCGCCGGCGACACCGAGGCGTCCGCCACGGCATCGGGCGCCGGCGCGGCGGATGACGCGCCGGGGCCGATTGCCCTGGGTGCGCGCGAAGATGCCGCCGGGGCTGGCGCGCCGCGCCGCTAACGCCTTTTCGAAACCGATCTTGCAAGGATTGTCATGAAGTTTTTCGCTTTGCTGCTGGCCGGCGCCGGCCTGCTGTTGCCCGCCGGCGCGATGGCGCAGGAAACCGCCCCCGATGCGCTGGTCCGGAATGTCACCAGCGAAGTCCTCGACATCATCCGCAAGGACAAGGATATCCAGGCCGGCAGCACGCGGCGCGCGATCGAGCTGGTGGAGCAGAAGGTTCTGCCGCACTTCAACTTTCCGCGTATGACCGCGCTGGCGATGGGCAAGGAATGGCGCCAGGCCAATCCGGCGCAGCAGAAAGCCCTCACCGACGAATTCCGCACATTGCTGGTGCGCACCTACTCGAATGCCCTGACCGCCTACAAGAACCAGACGGTCGAATACCGGCCGTTCCGCATGCAGGCCGGCGAGACCGACGTGACGGTGCGCACGCAGATTGCCCAGCCGGGCGGCAAACCGATTCACCTGGACTACAGCCTGGAAAAGCAGGGCCAGGCGTGGAAGGTGTACGACGTCGTCGTCGGCGGCGTGAGCCTGGTGACCAACTATCGCGAGTCTTTCGCCAACGAAATCCGCAATGGCGGCATCGACGGCCTGGTGAAGTCGCTGCAGGCGAAGAATCGCAGCCTGGAAGGCGTCGTCAGCAAGAAATGATGCGCGATGCCGGTGGATGTGTCGACGTGTCGGGCGCGCTGACGCTCGACAATGCGCGTGCGATGCTGGAGGCCGGCTGCCGGCAGCTGACGCGGGACGAAAACGTCTTCGACCTGGCCGCCGTCGGGGCGGTCGACTCCTCCGGCCTTGCCGTTGTCTTCGGTTGGGTGCGCGCCGCCCAGGCTGTGCGCAAGTCCGTCCGCATCATCCACCCGCCACAAAACCTCCTCAGTCTCGCGGCGCTTTACGGCGTGACCGAGCTGCTGCCGCTGATCTGACCGGCGCGGGTCCGGCCGCGTTGCGGCGGCGCGCCAACCTCCCATGACTCCGGCCATCCGCATCTCGCAGGTCAGCAAGCGCTTTGGCCCGGTTCAGGCGCTGGATGGCGTGAACCTCGAAGTGGCGCCCGGCGAGTTTTTCGGTCTGCTCGGCCCGAACGGCGCCGGCAAGACCACCCTGATTTCCGCGCTGGCCGGCCTGGTGCGGCCAGACGAAGGAACGCTGGAGGTGATGGGTCACGACGTCGTCGGCGACTATCGCGGGGCGCGGCGCCTGCTTGGCGTGGTGCCGCAGGAGCTGGTGTTCGATCCGTTCTTCAGCGTGCGCGAGTCGCTTGAGTTCCAGTCTGGCTATTTCGGCATCCGCGACAACGGGCCATGGATCGACGAGATACTGCACCACCTCGACCTGACGAGCAAGGCGGACACCAACATGCGCGCCCTCTCGGGCGGCATGAAACGCCGCGTGCTGGTTGCCCAGGCGCTGGTGCACCGGCCGCCGGTGATTGTGCTGGACGAACCGACCGCCGGCGTGGACGTTGAACTGCGCCAGGGCTTGTGGCATTTCGTGCGGCGCCTCAATCGCGAGGGGCACACCATCGTGTTGACGACGCATTACCTGGAGGAGGCGGAGAACCTGTGCGGCCGCATCGCCATGCTCAAGCAGGGACGCATCGTTGCCCTGGACACGACGCGCAACCTCCTCAGCCGCCTTTCCGGCCACACGCTGCGCCTGCGGCTGGCGCCGGGGGCGTCGCTGCCCGACGCCCTGCGGCAGCGGCTGGCCGGGGAAGCCGGCGGGGAGTATGTGTTTGCGCTGGCGCGCTGCGAGGACATCGAGCCGGTGCTCGCCGCCCTGCGCGTGGCGGACTGCCGCCTCGACGACCTCGAGGTCGGTCGGCCCGATCTCGAGGAAGTGTTCGTGCGCGTCATGCGCAAGGACTGACATGGGCGGCTTCCAAACCCTGCTGTACAAGGAGGTGCTGCGCTTCTGGAAGGTGAGCTTCCAGACGGTGGCGGCGCCGGTCCTGACCTCCCTGCTGTACCTGCTTATCTTCTCGCACGTGCTGGAACGCCATGTGCGGGTCTTCGAAAACGTTTCCTACACGGCTTTTCTGGTGCCCGGCCTGGTGATGATGTCGGTGCTGCAGAATGCCTTTGCCAACAGCTCGTCCTCGCTCATCCAGTCGAAGGTGACCGGCAACATCATCTTCGTCCTGCTGCCGCCGATCTCCTATCGGCAGTTCTTCGCCGCCTATGTGCTGGCGGCCATCGCGCGCGGCTTCGTCGTCGGTCTGGGCGTGCTGCTGGTGACGCTGTGGTTCGTCGACCTTCCCTGGCGCGCGCCGCACTGGATCCTGCTGTTCGCCTTGCTGGGCGGCGCCATCATGGGCGCGCTCGGCGTGATCGCCGGGATCTGGGCGGAAAAGTTCGACCAGCTGGCGGCGTTCCAGAATTTCGTCATCATGCCGCTGACGTTCCTGTCGGGGGTGTTCTATTCGATCCACTCGCTGCCGTCGTTCTGGCAGCGGGTATCGCATTTCAATCCGGTCTTCTACATGATCGACGGATTTCGCTACGGCTTTTTCGGCGCATCGGACGTGCCGCCGCTCCACAGCCTGGCCGTCGTGACGGCCTGTTTCGTGGTCCTCGGCGTCCTCACCCTGTGGCTGCTCAAGACCGGCTACAAACTGCGCGCCTGACTTTTCAGGAGGGAATCATGACCGCACCCGAAGATATCCACGGTTACATCGCGCGGGGCCTGCCCTGCGAGCACCTGAAGGTTGCCGGTGACGGCGCGCATTTCGAGGCACTCATCGTCAGCAGCGCCTTCGACGGACTGAGCCGCATCCAGCGCCAGCAGGCGGTGTACAAGGCCCTCGGCGGACGCATGGAAAGCGGCGAGATTCACGCCCTGTCGATGCGCACCCTGACGCCGGAGGAATGGCGGCAGCAGAATGGATAAGCTGCTCATCGAAGGCGGCGTGCCGCTCTCCGGCGAGGTGAGCATTTCCGGCGCCAAGAATGCCGCCCTGCCGCTGCTGTGCGCGGCGCTGCTCACCGACGCGCCGCTGCACCTTGCCAACGTGCCGCACCTCAACGACGTCTCCACCATGCTCCGGCTGCTTGGGCAGATGGGGGTGGACGTGACGCTGGACGAGCGGAACGGCCTGGTGCTGCGCGCCGGCGGCCTGGACAACCCGGTCGCCCCTTACGACATGGTGAAGACCATGCGCGCGTCGATCCTGACGCTCGGGCCGCTGCTGGCGCGCGCCGGCCAGGCGCGTGTCTCGCTGCCGGGCGGCTGTGCCATCGGCGCACGGCCGGTGGACATCCACATCCGCGGCCTGCAGGCGATGGGGGCGGAGATCCACGTCGAGCAGGGCTACATCACGGCGCGCGCCCGCCGCCTGCGCGGGGCGAAGATTTTTTGCGATCTGGTGACCGTCACCGGCACGGAGAACCTGATGATGGCGGCGGCCCTGGCGGACGGCGTCACGCTGATCGAAAACGCGGCGCGCGAGCCGGAAGTGGTGGACCTCGCCAATTGCCTGAACGCCATGGGCGCGAAGGTGAGCGGCGCCGGCAGCGACATCATCACCGTCGAGGGGGTCGAGCAGCTGACCTCGGCGCGCCACCGCATCATGCCGGACCGCATCGAGACCGGCACCTTCCTCGTTGCCGCCGCCGCCAGCGGCGGGCGAGTGCGCCTGAACGGAACGAACGGCGCCATCCTCGACGCCGTGCTGGAGAAATTGCGGGAAGCCGGCGCGCGGGTCGACAGCCTTGATGACGCCATCGAGATTTCCGCCGAGGCGCCGCTCAATTCGGTCAGCCTGCGCACCGCCCCGTACCCGGCATTCCCCACGGACATGCAGGCGCAGTTCATGGCCATGAACTGTGTCGCCCGCGGCACGGCGGTGATGACCGAGACGATTTTCGAGAACCGCTTCATGCATGCGCAGGAATTGCGCCGGCTCGGCGCCGACATCGAGATCAGCGGCAATACCGCGGTGGTCAAGGGCGCGTCCCGGCTGGATGGCGCCACCGTGATGGCCACCGACCTGCGCGCCTCCGCCGGCCTGATCGTCGCCGGGCTGGTGGCGCACGGCGAAACCCTGATCGATCGCATCTACCATCTTGATCGCGGCTACGAGCATATCGAGGAGAAGCTCTCGCAGCTCGGCGCGCGCATCCGCCGCGTCCATTGACGCGCTGCGGTAAAATCGAGCTTTCAGCCGAAAGCCGACCGTGACCGGCATCACCATCGCCCTTTCCAAGGGCCGCATTTTCGAGGAAACGCTTCCCCTCCTGGCGGCGGCCGGCATCGTGCCGGCCGATGATCCGGAAACCTCGCGCAAACTGATCCTCGGGACGAATCGCGCCGACGTCCGGCTGGTCATCGTGCGAGCCTCCGACACGCCGACTTATGTCCAGTACGGTGCGGCCGATCTCGGTATTGCCGGCAAGGACGTCCTGCTCGAACATGGCGGCGCCGGCCTTTACCAGCCGCTTGACCTGAAGATCGCGGCTTGCCGCATGGCGGTTGCGGTGCCCGCCGGTTTCAACTACGAGCAGGCGGTGCGCCGCGGTGCCCGCCTGAGCGTGGCGACCAAGTACCTGAACACGGCGCGCGAGCACTTCGCCGCCAAGGGCGTGCACGTCGACCTGATCAAGCTTTATGGCTCGATGGAGCTGGCGCCGCTGGTCGGGCTGGCCGACGCCATTGTCGACCTCGTCTCCAGCGGCAACACGCTGCGTGCCAACAACCTGCAGGCGGTGGAGGACATCATGCCGATTTCGTCGCGGCTGATCGTCAACCAGGCGGCGCTGAAGATGAAGCGCGAGCTGCTGCAGCCGGTGATCGAGGCGTTTGCGGGAGCGGTC
This sequence comes from uncultured Rhodocyclaceae bacterium, assembly GCA_964487715.1. GTDB lineage: Bacteria > Pseudomonadota > Gammaproteobacteria > Burkholderiales > Rhodocyclaceae > Desulfobacillus. Next base: position 10,349 of record CAZASE010000072.1, read on the forward strand.
GGTGATTAGGCGCCTGAGCACCCGCGATCCGGAGTTTACCCAGCAGCTTGCCGCACTGCTGGCGTTCGAGAATGCGCAGGACGAGACGGTCGAACGCGCCGTCGCCGAGATACTCGGCGCGGTGCGCAGCGTGGGTGATGCGGCGGTGCTCGAATACACGCGCCGCTTCGACCACCTCCAGGCGAAGGCCATGGTCGAACTGGAACTGCCCAAGCGCGAGCTGGATGCTGCGCTGTCCGAGCTGCCGGCCGGGCAGCGCGAGGCGCTGGAACAGGCCGCGACTCGTATCGCGCTGTACCACCAGCGGCAGGTGGCGGCGTCGTGGGAATACACCGAGGCGGACGGCACGCGGCTGGGGCAGAAGATCACGCCGCTCGATCGCGTCGGCCTGTACGTGCCCGGCGGCAAGGCCTCCTACCCGAGTTCGGTGCTGATGAATGCCCTGCCGGCCAAAGTGGCAGGCGTGGGCGAACTGATCATGGCGGTGCCGACACCGCGCGGCGAGAAAAGCGCGCTGGTGCTGGCCGCCGCCGCACTGGCCGGCGTGGACCGCGTGTTCACCATCGGCGGTGCCCAGGCGGTGGCGGCGCTGGCCTATGGCACGCAAACCATCCCGCAGGTGGACAAGATCGTCGGGCCGGGCAACGCCTATGTGGCGGCGGCCAAGCGCCGCGTCTTCGGCGTGGTCGGCATCGACATGGTGGCGGGCCCTTCCGAGGTTCTGATCATCGCCGACGGCAGCAGCGACCCCGACTGGCTGGCGATGGACCTGTTTGCCCAGGCCGAGCACGACGAACTGGCGCAGTCCATACTGCTCTGCCCGGACCGCCGCTTCGTCGATGCCGTGGCGAAAAGCCTCGCCAGGCTGCTGCCGGAGATGCCGCGCCGGCAGGTCATATCGGCCTCGCTGGCCGGCCGCGGGGCCCTCATCGACGTGCGCGACCTGGATGAAGCCTGCGCGATCGCCAACCGCGTTGCGCCGGAGCACCTGGAACTCGCGCTGGCCGAGCCGAACGCGCTGGTCGATCGCATTCGCCATGCGGGGGCTATCTTCATCGGCCGCTACACCTCGGAATCCCTCGGCGACTACTGCGCCGGGCCCAACCACGTGCTGCCGACCTCGCGCAGCGCGCGCTTCTC
>CAZASE010000073.1:0-10286 GCA_964487715.1 uncultured Rhodocyclaceae bacterium
ACCGCGTCTTCAACTACAAAATGGTGGTGTACGGCGGCATCTTCGGCATCGTCGGTCTCTCCGGCGTCGTCTGGGTGCACCACCTCTACGTGACCGGCATGGCCGACTGGATCCGCATCGGCCAGATGGTGACGACACTGCTCATATCGGTGCCGGTCGGCTTCACCGTGATCGGCCTCGTTGGCACGCTCTACAAGGGTTCGATCTCCTTCGAGACGCCGATGCTCTACGCCCTCGGCGTGATCTTCCTCTTCCTCATCGGCGGGCTGACCGGCATCCCGCTGGCGATCACCTCGCTTACCCTGCACCTCTCCGACACCTACTACGTGGTGGGCCACTTCCATTACGTCATGGCGGTGGCGGGAACGTTCTCCATTTTCGGCGGCGTGTACTACTGGTTCCCCAAGATCACCGGCCGCATGTACAGCGAGGCGCTGGGCAAGCTCGGCTTCTGGATTACCTTCGCCGGCACCAACATCGTCTTCTGGATCATGATGGACATCGGCGTGAAGGGCATGCCGCGACGCTACTTCGACTACGCGCATTTCCCGCAATTCGAGAACGCCCACCAGTGGATGACCGGCGGCGCCGCACTGATCGGCGTCGGCTTCGCCCTGGCGGTCATCAATTGGATCGTCGGCGCGGCGAAGGGCGCGAAGGCCTCCGACAACCCCTGGGGCTCGCAGTCGCTGGAATGGACCACCCAGACCCCGCCGCCGCCCGGCAACTGGAAGGACGTTCCGACCATCCGCGAGGAGTGGGATCCCTACGCCTACGCCCGGCGCTAGGAATCGGGCGGCGCTTGCGGCAAATCGTCGCGGGCACCCCCGCCTTGGGGTAGAATCGCGCGGTCCTGAAAGCAGGCCCATGAGCACGCCCACTCTCGAACGGTCGCATCCCCTGCCGCGCTGGCGCCAGTACCTGGAGCTGGCCAAGCCGCGCGTGAACACCCTCATCGTGTTCTGCGCGGTGATCGGCATGTTCCTCGCCGCGCCCGGCATGGTGCCGGTGCAAATACTCTTCGCTGGAACAGTCGGCATCGCCCTGGCGGCAGGCGGCGCGGCGGTGATCAACTGTGTGTACGAGCGCACCATCGACGCGGTCATGGCGCGCACCAGCGGACGCCCGCTGCCACGCGGCGAAGTCAGCACGCTGCAGGCGCTGGTCTTCGGCTGCAGCATCGGCGCGATCGGACTCGCCATGCTCTACTACTGGGTGAATGCGCTGACGATGTGGCTGACGCTGGGCACCTTCGTCGGCTACGCGGTGATCTACACCATGATCCTCAAGCCGCTTACCTCGCAGAACATCGTTATCGGCGGCGCCTCGGGCGCCATGCCGCCCATCCTCGGCTGGGCGGCGGTGACCGGGGAGGTCACGCTGGACGCCGTGCTGCTGTTCCTCATCATCTTCTTCTGGACGCCGCCGCACTTCTGGTCGCTGGCGCTGTACCGCCGCAACGACTACGCGAAGTCGGGACTGCCCATGCTGCCGGTGACCCACGGCGAGAAGACCACGCGGCTGCAGATCCTGCTCTACACCGTGCTGCTGGTGGCCGTCACCCTGATGCCCTTCTTCACCGGCATGAGCGGCTGGCCCTACCTCGTCGGCGCCGTCGCGCTGGGCGGCGCCTTCCTCGCCTACGCCGTCCGCCTCTGGCGCGAATACAGCGACGCGCTCTCCCAGCGCACCTTCCGCTTCTCGATCTTCTACCTCACCTCGCTGTTCGGCGCGCTGCTGATCGACCACTACCTGAAGTTCTAGCAGCCTGTCGGACTTAAAGGAAATCGGCTGCAAATCCGACAGGCTGCTAGAGCGCGGCGAGCAGTTTCTCGTGCACTCCACCGAAGCCGCCGTTGCTCATCACCAGTACCTTGTCTCCCGGCTGCGCCGCCGCCGCAACGGCCGCCACGAGCGCTCCGATATCCTCGAATACATGCGCGCGGTCGCGGAGCGGCGCCAGCGCCTCGCCGGCATCCCAGCCGAGGTTGGCGGCGTAGCAGAAGGATAGTTCGGCACCCGCCAGGCTACCGGGCAGCTGAGTCTTCATCGACCCGAGCTTCATGGTGTTCGAGCGCGGCTCCAGCACGGCCAGGATGCGGCCGCCGGCCATTCTCTGGCGCAGGCCGCCGATAGTGGCGGCGATGGCCGTCGGATGGTGGGCGAAATCGTCGTACACCGTCACGCCCCGCTTCTCGCCGCGCACTTCCAGCCGGCGGCGCACCCCGCCGAAGCGAGCCAGCGCGGCCAGTGCCGCGGCCGGGGTCACACCGGCATGGCGCGCGGCGGCCAGCGCCGCCAGGGCATTCAACCGGTTATGGGCGCCGGCCAGCGGCAGATCGAGGCGGCCGATCTCATGGCCGCCCAGGCTCACGCTGCAGGAACCGTCCGCGGCTTCGGTACCCAGTTGCCAGCCCTCCGGCACACCGAACCACTCAACGGGTGTCCAGCAGCCGCGCGCGATGACGCGCTTCAGGCTGGTTTCGCCACCGTTGGCAACGACCAGGCCGGATTTCGGCAGAACGCGCACGAAATGATGGAATTGCGTTTCAATCGCTGAAAGATCGACGAAGATGTCCGCATGATCGAATTCGAGATTGTTCAGGACGACAGTGCGGGCGCGGTAATGAACGAACTTGGAACGCTTGTCGCAGAAGGCGGTGTCGTACTCGTCCGCCTCGATGACGAAAAAGGGGGAAGAAGTCAGTCGCGCCGACACGCCGAAATCCTGCGGCACGCCGCCGATGAGAAAGCCCGGGTCCAGGCCGGCGTCGTGCAGGATCCAGGCCAGCAGGGAAGAGGTTGTCGTCTTGCCGTGGGTGCCGGCAACAGCGAGCACCCACTTGTCGCGCAGCACATTCTCGGCCAGCCATTGCGGGCCGGATGTATAGGACAACCCTTTGTCGAGGATCGATTCCAGCAGCGGGTTGCCGCGCGAGATGGCATTGCCGACGACGAAGAGATCCGGCTCGAGGGCGGTTTGCGACGCCTCGTAACCCTCGATCAGTTCGATGCCCTGCGCCTTGAGCTGGGTGCTCATCGGAGGGTAAACCTGGGCATCGCAACCCGTCACCCGATGGCCGTTCGCGCGGGCCAGCAGCGCAATGCCGCCCATGAACGTACCGCAGATTCCGAGGATGTGGATGTGCATGATGTTCCGGCTAGAATAGCGGCGAATTCTAACCGATCCGACCGCGCCCTCTGCCATGCCCCACCATGATCGGAACGCGCCGCGACTCAACGCCATGCGGCGCAACATCGCGGCGCTGGCCGCCAGGCTGATGGCCGAGGACGGGATCGCCGACTATGGCCTGGCGAAGCGCAAGGCCGCGCGACAGCTTGCCGCCCCGGAAACCGAAGCACTGCCGAACAACGCCGAGGTGGAGGCAGCGTTGCGCGCCTATCAGGCGATCTACCAGGAGGACGAACAACGCGAGCGCCTGCTGGACCTGCGCCGCGCGGCAATCGAAGTCATGCGGCTGCTGGAATCTTTCCATCCCTACCTGACCGGCGCGGTCCTTGACGGCACGGCGGGGCGCTTCGCGGAAATCGAGATCGAGGCCTTTCCCGATAGCGGCAAGGAGGTCGAAATCTGGCTGCTCAACCGAGGCCTCCGATTCGAGCAGGGCGAGCCGCGCCGCGGCCGCGCAGAAGCACCAGAGTGCATACTCACATTTGGCTGGCACGGGATCCCCGTACGGCTTTCCCTGTTTGGGCCGAATGCGGAGCGTGCGCACAAGTGGCGCAATGGCCGTTTGGCCGAGCGCGCGCGCGTCGAGGCGGTCGAGGTCCTGCTCGAAACGTCCCGACCATGAGTCAGATTGCCCGCAAGGCACTGCTGGTCATGGCCGTTGCGACACTCGCAACGGTCGCCGGATTTTTCGCCGGCCGGCTGCGGCAGCCTTCGCCTCCTGTCGCGCTGGAGACCGCAATTGCATCCGAAGCGCCCGCGCGCCTTCTCGCGCTGACGCTGCCCGACGCGCAAGGGCGGATGCAACCCCTGTCGCAGTGGCAGGGAAAGGTCATGGTAGTGAACTTCTGGGCGACCTGGTGCGCGCCGTGCAAGGAAGAAATGCCGGAATTCTCACTAATCAGTAACGAATTTTCAGCGAACGGCGTCCAATTTGTAGGCATCAGCATCGATTCTGCCGATGCCGTTCGGGCATTCAAAAAACAGACGGACGTCTCCTACCCTCTGCTCATCAGCGATGCCGCGACGCTCGCCCTTTCCGGCGATCTGGGCAACCGCGCGCAGGCCTTGCCCTTCACGGTCGTGCTGCGCGCGGATGGCACGCTGCAGCAGGTGAAACTGGGGATATTCCGGTCGGCCGAACTGAGAAAAGCCATTCGGTCGGCCCTCGCGGCCCGCTGACTTCCTTCGGGATCCCACGTGAACTCTGGCAATCTGTCGCGATTTGCGGCAAACTTGCTGACATGAAGAGCAGAAAAAGCAGCTCCAAGGCAGCCGGCCATGCCGCTGGCAAGCAGCGCGTGCTGGTTCTGCATGGGCCGAACCTGAATCTGTTGGGTTTGCGCGAACCGGAAATCTACGGCCGCGAAACGCTTGAGGACATCAACGCCTCGCTGGCCGCGCAAGCCCGGGCGGCGGCGGTCGACCTGATCGCCTTCCAGAGCAACCATGAGGGCGACCTCATCGACCGCATCCAGGCATCACGCAACGAGGACGTGGCCTTCATCGTCATCAATCCGGGGGGTTATACCCACACCAGCGTGGCCTTGCGCGATGCCCTCGCTGCGGTCGCCATCCCGTTCGTCGAAGTACATCTTTCCAATATTCACGCACGCGAATCCTTCCGGCGGCACTCGTACTTCTCCGACATCGCCGCCGGGGTGATCTGCGGGTTGGGAAGCCACGGCTACCGGCTCGCCCTCGACTACGCAATCAACCGCATTCGCTAGGCACGACCTGCGGCGGGCCCGGCTCGACAGCCGCCGCGGCGTCATTCATGGAGGAAAAACAATGGACCTCAGAAAACTGAAGGCCCTGATCGATCTGGTAGAGAAATCAGGCATCGCCGAACTGGAAATTACCGAAGGGGAGGAGCGGGTGCGAATCGCCAAGCACGGCACCGCGACCGCGGCCCCGACCTACGCGCCGCCCATGGTGGCCCATGCCGCCGCGCCGCCCGGCCCGAGCGAGCCGGCCGCACCGGCCGAGCCGGCGGGCCATGTCGTCAAGGCGCCGATGGTCGGAACGTTTTACCGCTCCGGCTCGCCAGGCGCCAAGTCGTTCGTCGAGGTCGGCCAATCCGTAAAGGTCGGTGACACGCTCTGCATAATCGAGGCAATGAAGCTCATGAACGAGATCGAGGCGGACGCCAACGGCATCATCAAGGCGGCGTTGGTGGAAAATGGCCAACCCGTCGAATACGGCCAGCCAATGTTTGTTATCGGGTAGTTCGGCGCAGATAGAAGCATGTTCGAGAAAATCCTAATCGCCAACCGCGGCGAGATCGCCCTCCGCATCCAGCGTGCCTGCCGCGAACTCGGCATCAAGACGGTGGTAGTACACTCGGAGGCCGACACCGAGGCCAAGTACGTCAAACTGGCCGACGAGTCGGTGTGCATAGGCCCGGCACCCTCCTCCGCCAGCTATCTGAACATCCCCGCCATCATCTCCGCGGCGGAGGTAACCGATGCCGAGGCGATTCACCCCGGCTACGGCTTCCTTTCGGAAAATGCCGATTTCGCCGAGCGGGTGGAAAAAAGCGGCTTTGTCTTCATCGGGCCACGGGCGGACACCATCCGGCTGATGGGCGACAAGGTCTCGGCAAAAGACGCGATGAAGACCGCCGGCGTGCCGTGCGTGCCCGGTTCCGATGGCGCCTTGCCCGACGACCCGAAGGAAATCGTCCGGATTGCCCGCGCGATCGGCTATCCGGTGATCATCAAGGCGGCGGGCGGCGGCGGCGGGCGCGGGATGCGCACGGTACACACCGAGGCGGCGCTGCTCAACGCCGTCACGATGACGCGTGCCGAAGCCCAGGCGGCGTTCGGCAACCCGATGGTTTACATGGAAAAGTTTCTCGAAAACCCGCGCCACATCGAGATCCAGGTCCTGGCCGACAGCTACAAGAACGCGGTCTGGCTGGGCGAGCGGGATTGTTCCATGCAACGCCGTCACCAGAAGATCATCGAAGAAGCGCCGGCCCCGGAGGTCAGCCGGCGCCTGATCACCCGCATCGGCGACCGTTGTGCCGAGGCCTGCCGCAAGATCGGCTATCGCGGCGCCGGCACCTTCGAATTCCTCTACGAGGGCGGCGAATTCTTCTTCATCGAGATGAATACGCGACTGCAGGTCGAGCACCCGGTCACGGAATTCATTACGGGCATCGATCTGGTGCACCAACAGATTCGCGTCGCTGCCGGAGAGAAGCTGGCGTTTCGCCAGCGCGACATCGTGCTCAAGGGGCACGCCATCGAGTGCCGCATCAATGCCGAGGATCCATTCAGGTTTACGCCGTCGCCCGGCCGCATCGGCTCCTACCACCCGCCGGGTGGGCCGGGCATTCGCGTCGATTCCCACGCCTATTCCGGCTATACCGTGCCGCCGCATTACGATTCGATGATTGGCAAGGTGATCGCCTACGGCGACACGCGCGAACAGGCGATCCGACGCATGCGCATCGCCCTCTCGGAAATGGTCGTCGAGGGAATCCGCACCAACATCCCGCTGCACCAGGAACTGATGCTCGACGCACGGTTCATGGAGGGCGGCACCAGCATCCATTACCTCGAGCAGAAGCTCGCCGGCAGGAACGAAACGCTCAAGGGCAAGTAGTCGGGCATGTGCCTGAACCGAGACCGCCATGTGGCTTTCCCTCACGCTGACCGCTGAGGCGGCGCTCGCCGAGCAGATCTCCGAGGCCCTGCTGGAGCAGGGCGCGCTGTCGGTGAGCGTCGAGGATGCCGACGCCGGCACGGCCGCCGAAACGCCGCAGTTCGGCGAACCCGGCAGTTCGCCCGCCGCGTTCTGGCAGCGCAGCCGCGTCGTTGCCCTTTTCGACGCCACGCGCAGCCCGGCCGAAGTCGTCGCGGCAGCCGCGCGCCAGGCCGGCCTTGACACACCACCGGCCATCGAGGTCACCCCGGTCGCCGAGCAGAACTGGGTGCAGCTCACGCAGGCGCAGTTCGAGCCCATATGCATCACCGATCGCCTGTGGATCGTGCCGTCCTGGCGCGACGCACCGGACCCGGCCGCGATCAATCTGGCCATGGATCCCGGCATGGCCTTCGGCACCGGCAGCCATCCGACCACGCGCCTCTGCCTGGAGTGGCTTTGCGCAAACCTCGCACCCGGCCAGAGCCTGCTCGACTACGGCTGCGGCTCGGGTATATTGGCGATCGCCGCGGCAAGGCTCGGCGCCGGCGCGGTCACCGGCACCGACCTCGACGACAATGCCCTGGTCGCGGCTGCGGAAAACGCCACCCGAAATGGCGTGTCGATCGCCCTTTTTCACCCGCAACAGCGCATCGGAGGTGCCTTCGATATCGTGATTGCCAACATCCTCACCAATCCGCTGTGCGTCCTCGCCCCGCTTCTCTCGGGCCTGGTGCGCCGCGGCGGCCGCCTCGTGCTCTCGGGAATTCTCGATTCGCAGACCGCCCAGGTACGCGCCGCCTACCTGCCGGCGGTATCGCTTGAGATCGCCGCCACCCGCGACGGCTGGGTTCTGCTCGAAGGCACCTGCCCGCGATGATGCTGACGCGCTGTCCGGCGTGCCGCACCGCGTTTCGGGTTACGCCGATGCAGCTCAACTCGCACGCGGGAAAAGTCCGCTGCGGGCAATGCCACGGCGTTTTCAACGCGCTGCAGACCCTCGAGGAGGCACAGGCAACGGCGCCAGCGGTAGCCGATGCCGAAGTCACGGCGCCCGAGGCAAGCCGGCCGGCCGCGCCGATCGCAGCGGAGCACGAGGCAGGCGCGGCGATACCCGATCTCGCGCCGAGCGCGACCGAGGCACAGCCGCCGGCGCACGCCCGGCTGCGCGTGCTTGGCTGGAGCGGCGCCGTGCTGGCGATGCTGGCCCTTGGCGTGGTGCAGGCAGCCCATACTTTTCGCTCGGATCTCGCCGCCGGTGCGCCCGATTTGCGGCCGGCGCTGGCCGCAATGTGCGAGATGCTGGAGTGCGACCTGCCGTTGCCGCGCAAGGCCGACCTGGTTGGCATCGAGACTTCGGACCTGCATCCCGAGCCAAAACAGGGCAAACTGCTGATCCTGAGCGCGACCCTGAGGAACCGCGCCGGCTACGCGCAAGCCTATCCGTCGCTGGAACTGACCCTGACCGACACGCACGACGAGCCGCTGGTGCGGCGGGTGCTCGGTCCCGCCGACTACCTGCCGACCGGCACGGACGCAGGAAGCGGCTTCGCGGCCACCAGCGATCTGGCGATCAGCATCTGGCTCGACGCGGCCGGCGTTGCCGCCACCGGCTATCGGCTTTATGTGTTCTACCCGTAACGCGGCGGCTTCGGCCCGCTGAAGAAATGCAGCCCCCCAACCGACAGAAAAGGAGATTCGACATGGCGACAGTGACTCTGGGCGGCAATCCCGTCCACCTCGGCGGTTCTTTCCCCACGGCCGGCAGTTCTGCACCGGCGTTTTCCCTCGTCGCGACCGATCTGCGCGACCTCTCCCTCAAGGACTTCGCCGGCAAGCGCAAGGTGCTCAATATCGTCCCGAGCCTTGATACGCCGACCTGTGCCACCTCGACGCGCAAGTTCAACGAGCAGGCCGGCAACCTGCCGAACACCGTCGTGCTGGTGATTTCCGCCGACCTGCCCTTCGCGATGAAGCGTTTCTGCGAGACGGAAGGCTTGAAGAACGTCGTGTCGCTGTCAACGCTGCGCGGCCGCGAGTTCATGCGCGACTACGGCGTCGGCATCGAGGACGGTCCGCTGGCCGGCCTCACCACGCGCGCGGTTGTGGTGGTGGACGAGAACGACAAGGTGGCCTACACGGAGCTTGTGCCGGAAATCAAGAACGAGCCCGACTACGCCGGCGCCCTGGCTGCGCTGAAATAGCCGCCCAGGCCCGCAGCCGGCCTGGGCGGGCGCCGGCCGGCTGCTATAATCGCGCGATTTTTCGGGAGTTCCGCGCAATGAGAGTGCTGATTTGCGGCTCGGTCGCCTACGACACCATCATGGTGTTCCACGACCGCTTCAAGAACCACATCCTGCCAGATCAGCTGCACATCCTCAACGTCGCCTTCCACGTGCCGGACATGCGGCGCGAGTTCGGCGGCTGCGCCGGCAATATCGCCTACAGCCTCCGGCTGCTCGGCGGCGAACCGCTGATCATGGCGACCGTCGGCCAGGACAGTCCGCCCTACCTGCAACGCCTCGATCGGCTCGGCCTGGACCGCAACCACGTCCGCGAAGTGCCGCAAACCTTCACCGCGCAGGCGTTCATTACGACCGACCTGGACGACAACCAGATTACCGCCTTCCACCCGGGTGCGATGAACTACTCGCACCTGAACCACGTTGCCGACGCCGGCAATCTGCGGATCGGCATCGTCGCGCCGGACGGCCGCGACGGCATGCTGCAGCACGCCCGCGAGTTCCGCGCCGCCGGCGTACCTTTCGTTTTCGATCCGGGCCAGGGCCTGCCGCTGTTCTCCGGCGACGAATTGCGGCAATTCCTCGACCTGGCCGACTTCTGCTGCGTCAACGACTACGAGGCACGGTTGCTGTGCGAGAAGACCGGCGCCAGCCTGGCCGAACTTGCCGGCATGGTGCAGGCGCTGATCGTTACGCTCGGTGCCAATGGCGCCGAGATCCACGTCGCGGGGCGCTGTATCGCGATCCCGAGCGTCAAACCGGACGATCTGCTTGACCCGACCGGCTGCGGCGACGCCTTTCGCGCCGGGCTGCTGTACGGCATTGCCAGCGGCATGGCCTGGGAAAAAACCGGCCGGCTGGCCTCGCTGATGGGCTCGATCAAGATCGCGCATCGCGGCGGCCAGAACCACACGGCCACGCGCGAGGACATCGCGCGGCGGTATCGCGAGGCATTTGCCGACGCGCTTTGGGGATAGGCGCGCCGAATGCGCGGCATCACTCCATTCTGCATGATGTGCCTCGCGGCGCTGGCGGCGGGCTGTGCGTCGAGCCGCTCCGGCAGCGCCTATGAGCGCCACCAGGCGCGGCAGGAAATGACCGTGCGCTTCGGCATCGTCGAAAGCGTACGCGAGGTCGTCATCGAGGGCACGCGCTCGCCGGCCGGGCCGATGGCCGGCGCCGCGCTCGGCGGCCTGGCCGGC
>CAZASE010000074.1:0-10074 GCA_964487715.1 uncultured Rhodocyclaceae bacterium
GCAGGGCGCGGTAGCGGCTTGCGGCGGCGCGGCAGGGCGGCGCGGCGGCGCAGGGCCGGCGGCAGGGCGAAGGCGATGACCTCGCCCAGCGGCTGCTGGTAATAGCGACTGCAAAAAGCCGTCAGCGCCAGCCAGTCGGCCGGCAGTGCCGGGATGTCGCGCAGGATCGCCCCGGCCGGCTTGAGTTTCTCCGCCGGCACGTCGCTGATTTGCGACAGCGAAACGACGAGGCCGATTTTTTCGCCGCGGCCAAACGGCACGCAGACGCGCCGGCCGATGTCGTCCTCCGCGGCATCGTCGCCGAGGTAATCGAAAGTGCGCGGTAGCGGCACATCCAGCGCAACATGAATGATCGAACTGCTCATCGGGAAATGGCTACTGCGTCCTCGTTGTTGCCCGCGCGTGTTCGCGCGAAATATAAGAATCGACGCTAACTATCTGTCCTCAATGTGCAATTTTGTTTTCCACAAAATCTGTGGATAACTTTGTGGGCAACACCGGGCGTTTTGACTTGACTGCGCCCGGCAAAAGACCTTTCCTTGCGACGCCGCTCTGCACAAGAAACTTAATACATTTACAAACAACAAGTTAAGCAATCGCCCGGATGTTGGAAGGGAAATCGGCGGTTTTCGCGGGGTGGACCACCGGATTGTGCATAAGTCAAGCCCGGAAGGCCCTCCGGAACCCCTTATTTTTTGCGCCTTCCGGCGGGGCTGCCCTGCATCGCCGCGTCTGGCGCGGGTCGGCGCGAGGGCCGCGCCGAGCGCCGCGTCAGGCAACGATCTGCCGCGATTGCCTGCTGTGGGCGTGGACCGCTTCGACCAGCGCAGCGACATTGGCCGGCGGCGTGAACTGCGAAATGCCGTGGCCGAGATTGAAGACATGTCCGCTCCCCGGGCCAAATGCGTCGAGGACCGCGCGCGCCTCCTGCGCGATGTTTTCCGGCGCGGCGAACAGCGCGACCGGATCGAGATTGCCTTGCAGTGCCACCTTGTCGCCGATCCGCCGTCGCGCCGCGCCGATGTCGGTGGTCCAGTCCAGGCCGACGGCGTCGCAGCCGATCGCCGCAATGTCTTCCAGCCATTGGCCGCCGCCCTTGGTGAACACGATGCTGGGCACCCGCGCGCCGTCATGCTCGCGTGTCAGGCCGGCGACGATGCGCGCCATGTAGGCAAGCGAGAACTCCTTGTAGGCGCGATCGCTCAGGGCGCCGCCCCAGGTGTCGAAAATCATCACCGCCTGCGCGCCGGCTTCGATCTGCGCATTGAGGTAAGCGGTCACTGCCCGGGTATTCACCTCCAGCACATGATGCAGCAGATCGGGCCGATCATAGAGCAGGGTCTTGACGGTGCGGAAATCGTCCGAGGCACCGCCTTCGATCATGTAGCAGGCGAGGGTGAACGGGCTGCCCGAGAAACCGATCAGCGGTACGGAATTGTCCAGTGCGCGGCGGATTTCCGCCACCGCATCGATGACGTAGCGCAACTCCACCATCGGATCGGGTGCGCTCAGATTGCGGATCTCCCACTCCTCGCGCAGCGGACGTTCGAATTTCGGGCCTTCGCCCTCGGCGAAATACAGGCCGAGGCCCATGGCGTCTGGCACGGTAAGGATGTCGGAAAACAGGATCGCCGCATCGAGGTCGTAGCGCGCCAGCGGCTGCAACGTCACTTCGGTGGCGAGCTGCGGGTTGCGGCACAGGTCCAAGAAACTGCCGGCACGGCGGCGCGTCTCGCAATATTCCGGCAGGTAGCGGCCGGCCTGGCGCATCAGCCAGATCGGCGTGTGTTCGGTCGGCTGGCGCAGCAGGGCACGCAGGAAGGTGTCGTTTTTTGGATAACTCATCGGCGAAGTTTAACGCACTTCGCTGGCGCTCACTTCTTCCAGAAAGCCGGCGTCAGCACTACCAGCAGGGTGAAGATCTCCAGCCGGCCGAGCAGCATGGCGAAAGTGCACACCCAGGTCTGGACGTCGCTGAGCACGGCGAAGGTTGTCGCCGGCCCGACCTGGTTCAGCCCCGGGCCGGTATTGTTGATGCAGGCCACCACGGCCGAGAAGCCGGTGACGATGTCCAGCCCGCTCGCCGTCAGCAGCAGCGTCATGGAGACAATGCTGACCATGTACATGAAACCGAATGCCAGCACGGCGAAGATGATCTTGTTTTCCACCGGTTCGCGGCCGAGCTTGACCGGGTGCACGCCGCTCGGGTGAATCGCGCGCATCACTTCGCGGAACACCTGCTTGTAAAGGATGATGGCGCGCACCATCTTGATGCCGCCGCCGGTGGAGCCCGAGCAGGTAGCGAAGCTGGACAGGAACAACATCCACAGCGGGGCGAAGATCGGCCACAGGTTGTAGTCGGTATTCGCATAACCGGTGGTGGTGGCGATGGACACCGTGTTGAAGGCGGCGAAGCGCAGCGCCGTCCAGAAATCCGCGTAGGTGCCCATGCCCCACAGGTAGAGCGTCAGGCCGAGCACGCTGGCGTACATCACCACGAGGAACCATCGCACCTCCGTATCCCAGCGATACGGCGAGAAGCTGCGGCCGCGATAGGCGAGGAAGTGCGTGGCGAAGTTCATGCCGGCCAGGGTCATGAAGAAGATCGTCACCGCCTCGATCGCCGGCGAGTTCCAGAAGCCGAAGCTGGCATCGTGGCTGGAGAAGCCGCCAAGGCCCATGATCGTGAACGTATGGATGACGGCATCGCCCCAGCCCATGCCGGCCGACCACAGCGCCGGGATGCAGGCCGCGGTAATGCCGGCATAGACCAGCCACAAGCCCTTCGCCGTTTCCGCCATGCGCGGGGTAAGCTTGGCGTCTTTCATCGGGCCGGGCGCCTCGGCCTTGAAGATCTGCCGGCCGCCGACGCCGAGCAGCGGCAGGATCGCCACCGCCAGCACGATCAGCCCCATGCCGCCGAGCCAGACCAGCTCGGCGCGCCACAGGTTGATCGAAAACGGCAGCGCATCGAGGCCTTCGAGCACGGTCGCGCCGGTGGTGGTGAGCCCGGAAACGGTTTCGAAGTAGGCGTCGGTGAAACTCAGTTTCGGCCAGAAGTACACCATCAGCGGGATGGTGGCGAAGGCCGGCAGGCCGACCCAGGTCAGCACCACCAGCAGGAAGCCGTCGCGCACCTTGAGTTCCTCGCGATGCCGGTGCGTGAGGCCCCACAGCACCAGGCCGGCGATCAGCGTGACCGCGATACCCTCGTCGTAGGCGCTCTGCGCGCCGTCGGCGAAGAGCCACGACGCCCCCAGCGGCAGCAGCATGGTCAGGCTGAAAATCAGCAGGATCAGCGCGAAAACGCGCAGGACCGACAGCGCGTTGCTCATCAGAGAAAGCCCACGCCAACCTGAAACAGCTTCTCCACCTTCGGCACCAGTTTTTTCGAGACGACGAAGACGATGACATGGTCGCCCGCCTGGATCACCGTATCGTGGTGGGCCATGATCACCTTGTACTGCCGTGTCTCGGCGACGTCTTCGCGCCGCACCACGGTTTCCGGCCGCGCCAGCCGGCGCACGATGGCGCCGATGGTGGCGCCCTTGATGACCGGCAGTTCCTCGATGCGGCGGCCGACCACCTGGGAAGACTTTTGATCGCCGTGCACTACCAGTTCCAGCGCCTCGGCGGCGCCGCGCCGCAGCGAATGCACCACCGCCACGTCGCCGCGGCGCACGTGCGCCAGCAGGGTGCCGATGGAGGTCTGCGCCGGCGAGATGGCGATGTCGATCTGGCCGCCCTGCACCAGTTCGGCGTAGGCGCGCCGGTTGATCAGCGCAACCACGCGCCTGGCACCCATGCGCTTGGCCAGCAGCGCCGCCATGATGTTGTTCTCGTCGTCGTTGGTCAGCGCCAGGAAGAGGTCCATCTGGTCGATGTTCTCCTCGTCCAGCAGCTTCTCGTCGGTGGCGTCGCCCTGCAGCACCAGCGCGCTGCGGACGTTTTCCGCCAGCCACTCGGCGTGGCGCTTGTTGCGATCGATGACCTTGACCTGGTAATCGCCCTCCACCGCCCGCGCCACACGATGGCCGATGTTGCCGCCGCCGGCGATCATGATGCGGCGGGCCGGCTTGTCCATGCGCCGCAGCTCGCGCATCACCTGGCGGATGTTGCGCGTTGCCGCCAGGCAGAACACCTCGTCGCCTGCCTCGATCAGCGTATCGCCCTCCGGCGTGATCGGCGTGTCCCGCCGGAAGATGGCGGCGATGCGCGCGTCGACCTGCGGCATGTGCTTGCGCAACTCGCGAATCGGATGGCCGACCAGCGGGCCGCCGGCAAAGGCGCGCACCGCGACCAGACTCACCAGTCCGTCGGCGAACTCCAGCACCTGCAGGGCCTCCGGAAACTCGATGAGCTTGACCACATAGTCGGTAATGATCTGTTCCGGACAGATGGAGAAGTCGACGGCGAAGTTCTCCGGCGCGAACAGCTGCGGATGGTCAACGTAGTCGGAGGAGCGCACGCGGGCAATGCGCGTCGGCAGGTTGAACAGCGCATGCGCCGTCTTGCAGGCGCACAGGTTGGTCTGGTCGCTTTGCGTCACGGCGATCAGCATCTCCGCGTCCCCGGCACCGGCGTCGCGCAGCACCGAAGGGCTCGAAGCATTGCCGATCACGGTGCGCAGGTCGAGCCGGTCCTGCAGGGCGGCGAGCCGCGCCGCGTCGGTATCCACCACGGTGATGTCGTTGGCTTCGGAGACGAGGTTCTCCGCCACCGAGGCGCCGACCTGGCCGGCACCGAGAATGATGATCTTCATGGCGTCTCCGCCGCTCGCCGATGCACCGCCGCGCCGCGCATCACTCCTCGCCCTTGCGCCCGGTGGCGACGCCGAGTGCCTTCAGCTTGCGATACAGGTGGGTGCGTTCCAGCCCGGTCTTTTCCGCCAGGCGGGTCATGTTGCCGCCCTCGATCTGCAAGTGGTGCTCGAAGTAGATGCGCTCGAAGGCCTCGCGCGCCTCGCGCAGCGGCAGGTCGAGCGGCAGGTGCAGGGCGGCGGCGGAGGGCGGCGGCGCCAGCAGGCGCGCCGCGTCGTCGGCCGTGATCTCCTCGTCCAGCGCGCCGAGTGCGAGCGAGCGAATCGCGGCACGCAGTTCCGTGTAGCCGCCCAGCCAGGCATGGTTGCGCAGCGCATTCATTGCGGCCGTGGACAGGCGGCGCAGCGGAACCTCGCCGGCTTCCACCAGGTGGGTGAGTATCTGCACGGCCAGGTCGGGCACCTCGTCCTTGAGTTCCACCAGGCCGGGGGCGCCGAACGAGACTTCGGACAGGCGGCGCAGCAGGGTTTCGTCGAAACCGGCCGCCGCCAGCTCCTGGATGCTCAGCACGGTGGCGGCCACCAGCCGCAGCTCGAACTTTTCCAGCCGCTCCAGTGCGAAAGCCAGGTTCTTCTGCTGCATGCGCGACAGCGCGGCAAGTTCGCCGGCGAAGAGTACGCCGCCGGTCGACTGTTCCAGCGTCTCCAGCGCCAGCGGCGTCGCCACGCCGGCCAGATCGAGCCAGCCCTTGCCCGGCGCCACCAGGCTGCGCGCGCACAGTTCGGCCAGGCTGCCGGCGCCGGAGCGCAGCATCAGCGCGCGGCTCTTCGCCGAGACCTGGTCGAGGCGCTTCTTCATGTCGCGCATCGGCGCAGAACGGGTAAAGGCGCCGAGGCCCAGCTCGACCCGCGCCGGCGCCGCCGCCTTGTGCAGGGCGCGCTTCACCGCGGCCAGCAGTTTCTGCAGGGCGATCGGCTTCTCGAGGAAATCCTGCGCGCCGATGCGCGTCGCCTCGACCGCCGTGTCGATGGTGCCGTGGCCGGACATCATCACCACCGGCATGTTGAGCTGGCCGGCGGCCGACCACTCCTTCAGCAGCGTGATGCCGTCGGTGTCGGGCATCCAGATGTCCAGCAGCACCAGGTCGGGGCGCGCCTTGGCGCGCGCCGCACGTGCCGCCGTGGCGTTCTCGGCAAGCTGCACGTCATGGCCCTCGTCACGCAGAATCTCCGAGAGCAGTTCGCGGATGCCGATTTCGTCGTCTACCACCAGTATCTTTGCCATACGCGTTCTCAGAGCCTGCGAAGAGTTTCCCGAAAGCCCACCGCAGAGGCGCAAAGGCGCAAAGGGTGCGCAGAGAACTTCCAGGCAAACACCGAGATTCCCTCTGCGTTGCCTCTGCGCCTCCGTGCCTCTGCGGTGGATGTTGATTGTTTCACAAGCCATCAAGCCGCCAGGGGCAGCCGTATCGTCACTTGGGCGCCATGCGGCACCCGGTTGGAAACCTCGATTTCGCCGTGATGCTCGTCGACGATCTTCTTGACGATCGCCAGGCCGAGCCCGGTGCCGCGCGCCTTGGTCGTCACGTAGGGCTCGAAGGCCCGCGCGAGGATCTCGTTGGGAAAACCGCCGCCATTGTCGCTCACCTGCAGCGCCGCGCCACGCCCTTCCGGACGGGTGGCGATGCGGATTTCCGCCGTCGCCGCGTCACCGAGGGCGTCCTGCGCGTTGGCGATCAGGTTGTGGATCACCTGGCGCAGCTGCGCTGCGTCGCCCACCACCCGCGGCAGCTCGGCCGCCAGATCGAGCAGCGGCCGCACGCGCGCCGAATCGTAGAGGGCGAGGACGTCGCGCACCAGTGCGTTCAGGTCGAGCGCGCCCAGCTGCGGCGGCGGCAGCCGCGCATAGTCGCGGAAATCGTTCACCATGTGCTTCATCGCCTCGACCTGGTTCACGATGGTCTGCGTCGAGCGCTCGAGCATCTCCCGATCCGTTCCTTCCAGCCGCGCCGCCAGCTTGTGCGCCAGGCGCTCGGCCGAGAGCTGGATCGGCGTCAACGGGTTCTTGATCTCGTGCGCCAGGCGCCGCGCCACTTCACCCCAGGCGGCCGAGCGCTGCGCCGCAATCAGCTGCGTGATGTCGTCGAACACCACCACGCAGCCGCCGCCCGAGGCCTCCGGCAGGCGCGAGCCGCGCAGCAGCAGGGCCTGCGCCATGCCGGCGCCGTTCTGCATCTCGACCTGCTGCTGCCACTCGCCGGCGTGCTCGGCGAAGCCCTGCTCGATCGCTTCGCGCAGCGCGGCGTGGCGCGGCCATTGCGCCAGCGGGATGTTTTCGGCGTCGCCGAGCGGATCGCGCAGGATGGCGCGCGCGCCGGCATTGGCCGCGCGCAGGCGGCAGTCGGCATCGAAGGCGAGCACGCCGGCGGAAAGGTTGGCGAGCACGCTCTCCAGGTAGGCGCGCGCCGCTTCGACATCGGCGCGGCTGCGCTCGGCGGCGGCGCGCGCATCGTCCAGCTGGCGCGTCATCTGGCTGAAGGATTGCGTCAGCACGCCCAGCTCGTCGCGCGTCGCGACAATCTCGCGCGGCGAGAAATCACCGGCGGCGACGGCCTGCGTGCCGGCGGCGAGAATCGACAGCGGCGCGGAAAGCCGGCGCGCCAGCAGGAAGGCCAGCGCGATGGCGGCGAACAGCGACAGCAGCAGGGTCAGCGTCAGCGTCAGCGCATACATCTGCTTGAGGCTCTCGCGCGCCAGCGACAGCTCCTGGTAATCGCGGTAGGCGCCATGCACGCTCTCCGCGCTGCTGGCGATGGCGGCCGGCACGTCCTTGGTCAGCAGCAGCACGCGCGTCTCGCCGGACAGCGAGGCCGAGGCGACGGGCACCAGCACGCGCAGCGTCAGGCCGGCGGCGGCATCGCCCTCGACGCCGGCGTAACCGCGTCCCTGCCGCCCCTGCCGCAGCTGCGTCGGCGTCGGCAGCTCCTGCAGTTGCGTGCCGACGTGCGCGGCACTGCTGGCGACAACCTGCCCGGCGGTCGTCAACAGCACGGCGTTGCGCACGCCGGCCTGCTCGCCGAGCCGGCTCAGCGTCGCCGAACGCACCGGGCCGCCGCCGTCGGCGAGGTCCAGCGCCATGCTGCGCCCGGTCGCCGCCAGGTCGGCAAGCAGGTAGTCGAGCGCGCTGCGGCCGAGGTCGAGGCCGCCTTCGAGAGCCTTGTCCACGCGCACGTCGAACCAGGATTCGATGCTCTTCACGGCGAACTGCACCGACACCGCATAGACCAGCACGCCGGGCCCGACCGCCATCAGCGCCAGCATCAGCATCAGCCGCAGCTTCAGGCGCGAACCGAAGACCTGCGCCCGGTGCTCGCGCCACAACTGGCGCAGCTGCCACAGCACCAGCGCCAGCAGTGCCAGCGCGATGGCGACGTTCACGCCGAGCAGCAGGCGGTACTGGCCGGCGAACAACGCGGTGTTGGACGAGGCCGAGGTCAGCAGGAAGAGCAGGATGGCGGCGCCGGCGGCCGCGACGATGAGCAGGACTCTCATTTGGCCGGGCCCTCGGGCGCCGGCATGAAACTCCAGCGCCGCACCTCGGCGGTGAGGTTCCAGTCCTTGTTGCCGATCGCCGTCACCTGGAACGGTTTCGGCAGCTGGCTGAGATCGAGGCGCAGCCGCAGCGCGGCATTGTAGGGCTCGCCCGGCTTCACCAGTGCCTTCTCCGCCACCGCCCAGCTGCGCACCCGCGCGAGGACGTTGAGCGCCTCGTCCAGCGTGGCGAAGCTCTGGTGCAGCGCGCCGGCGGAAAGGCGGTACTGGCGCGTCAGGGCGTTGTAGGCCAGGCGCCAGGTCTGCGTGCGGCCGGTGACGCGCTCGTCGATCCAGTACCAGCGCGGCTTCGACAGCTCGAACTCGGTGACGAAGTACAGCGCCACACCGTGCGACACCACCTCTTCCAGGCGCGGCCCGAGCTCGATGTGGAACTCCGCGTCGAGCAGCCAGGCTTCTTCGCCGGCCGACAGCTCGGCGCTCTTCACCTGGATTTCCGCCGCGCCGGCAGGCAGCGCCAGGCCGAGCAGCACGGCCAGCGCGAGCACCGCGATGCTAAGCCTGCTTTTCGAGCAAAGCATAGAAAAAGCCGTCATGTTCTTCAGTCGGCAGCAACTGCAGCTCGGGCGCCTCGCCGATCGGCAGCCTGGCGCAGTCTTCCTGTCGTGCGGCAAAGGCGGCGATCTGCCGGCCGTTCTCCTGCGGGAACAGCGAGCAGGTCGCGTACAGCAATTTACCACCCGGCGCGAGCACCCGCCACAATGCATCGAGGATTTCCCCCTGCACGCGGGCGAAGCGGGCGATGTCGTTCTCGCGCCGCAGCCACTTGATGTCGGGATGCCGGCGCACCACGCCGGAGGCCGAGCACGGCACGTCGGCCAGCACGCGGTCGAAAGGCTGGCCGTCCCACCAGTCGTCGAGCGCGCGGCAATCGGCGGCGGCCACGCGCCAGCCCGCCGTCGCCGCGCCGGCGCCCGCCGCCGCCGGCAGACCGAGCCGCAGCAGGGTTTCCGAAACACGCACGGCGCGGCCGGCATCGGCATCCAGCGCCAGCAGCGCCACCTCGGCGCGCTCGAGGATATGCGCCGCCTTGCCGCCCGGTGCGGCGCAGGCATCCAGCACGCGCATGCCGTCGCGCGCGCCGAGCAGCTCCGCCGCGCGCTGGGCACCGGCATCCTGCACCGAGCAAAGGCCCTCGGCAAACCCCGGCAGCCGTTCCACCGGCAACGGCCGCTCCAGCAGCAACGCCGCGTCGCCGAGCGATCGCGCCGCCAGGCCGGCGGCGTCGAGGCGCGCCAGCAATGCCTCGGGCGTGGTGCGGCGGCGATTGACGCGCAAGCCCATCGGCGGATGCGCATTGCCGGCTTCGAGGATGGACTGCCACGCCTGCGGATAGGCCTTGCGCAGGCGCGCGATCCACCAGGCGGGATGCCGCCAGCGCGCCGCCTCGTCGCCGCGCGCCGCCGCTTCGAGCTCGGCGCGGCGGCGCAGGAAATTCCGCAGCACCGCGTTGGTGAGCGCCTTGTACTTGCCGCCGGCAATCCGCTCCGCCGCGCCCACCGCCTGGTCGACGGCGGTGTGCGCGTCCGCCGGGCGCTGGTCGAGCCGGTGCAGCGCCGCCAGCAGCAGGGCGCGCACGCGCGTTTCGGCGAGCGGCCGCGGCATCAGGCGGCCGAGCAGGAAATCGCCGTAGCCGTGGCGGCGCAGCGTGCCATAGGCCAGGTCCTGGATCGCCCCGCGCGCCGCCGCCGGCAGCGCCGGCT
>CAZASE010000075.1:0-9876 GCA_964487715.1 uncultured Rhodocyclaceae bacterium
AGGCCATGAAGCTGAAGGGCGTCGGCCGGCGCGCCGCGGGCGACGGCGCGGGCCGTCGCCGCCCGTTGCCTGGAGCTTGCCGATGAACGCTAGGGAAGCCGGGGCACCGCCCTGCGGACAATCCTGCGACGAATTGCGCAAGGTGCTGCAGGAGGCGGTGGCGCTGCGCGAGCACATCCAGGCCGTCCAGCGCGGCTCCGAGGTCGCGCAGGAACTGGTGGTCAAGCAGTTCCAGGAAGTCGACCGGGTACTCTCGCTGCTGCAGTCGGAAAACGCCCTGCGCAAGAGCCTGCTCGATGCGACCGACCAGATGTCCATCATCTCGGCCGACCGGAACGGCCTGGTGTCGCTGTTCAACCGCGGTGCCGAGAACATCCTCGGCTACGCAGCCGCCGAGGTGACCGAGCATGCCTCGCTGTTCTCCTTCCATGACGCCGCGGAAATCGCGGCAGTCGAGCAGGAGACGGGCCGGCGCGGCATCTTCGCCCTGATCGCGCTGGCGCAGCGCGGCGCCGTGCGCGGCCGTGAGTGGAACTACCTCACCCGGGACGGCACGCGGGTCCCGGTCAGCCTGTCGATTTCAGCGGTGCGCGACGCCGAAGACCAGATCTGCGGCATCGTCTGCTCGGCCATCGACATCAGCGAGCTCAAATCGACGGAAAACGCATTGCGCGCCAGCGAGGCGCGTTATCGCGAACTTTCCATCACGGACAACCTGACGCAGCTGTTCAATGTGCGTCACTTCTACGCCCAGCTGGAGATGGAAACGCTGCGTGCCAAGCGCTATCCGCACCCGCTGGCGGTGCTGGTGATGGACGTCGACAACTTCAAGAGCTTCAACGACAGCTACGGACACCCGGAAGGCGACCGCGTCCTCGCCAGGCTGGGCGAGGTCATCCGCAGCAACCTGCGCAACACGGACAGCGGCTATCGCTACGGCGGCGAGGAGTTCGTCGTGCTGCTGCCGGAAACCGGGCTGGCCGGCGCGGGCATTGTGGCCGAACGCATCCGCGCCTGCTTTGCCGCCGTCGAATTCACGCCGCGGCAGGGCCTGACCGAACACCGCACATTGAGCATCGGCGGCGCCGAACTCGCACCCGGAGAGGACGCCTCCGGTCTGGTGCGCCGCGCCGACGCCGGTACCTACGAGGCCAAGCATGGCGGGAAGAACCGCGTTGTGATGGTTGCCAGTCCGCCGGCGGCAAGCTGAGCCGCGCGCCAGGCCGATCCTGATTTGTTCTTCATCCCGCCTCCCCGCCGGACGGACGCGGGCTTGCGGGCATCAACGCGCCCGATCGGCAGGAGCGGCTTCTTCCTTCTCCGGCAGCCCGAACAGCAGCCGGACATCCGGCTCGGCATGTCTGAGCAGTGCCGGGTTCTGCCGGTAGGCGAGCAACAGGAAGTCGCGGTTCGCCTGGATCTCCTGCAGGAGGCGGTAATTCTCTTCGGCCGACTTCGACTTCATGAGGCGCTTCCTGCCTTGAGTTTCTGCAATTCCTCGATGTCGACCGCGTCCTTGCCGCGCCCCGTGCCGGTCTTCATGGCGATCAGGTGGTCGATGGAGGCGACGGGAATGTTCAGCGGGCCGACGGCGACGGAAACGGCATCGCGCCGCAGTTCCGCGTAAGGCACCACCGGACGGATCAGGACATCGATGATCGTCGCCGTGCCCTCCGGCTTGCGCAGCCCAAAGGCCAGCATGCCCTTCTCCTCGTGCCAGCGATCGAGCAGTTCCGGCCGCCTTGGCGCAAGCAATGAAGCGCCGCAGGTTGTCATCGTCCAGCGCCAGCACGACATCCACGCCCATGGTCACGCGCCGGTAGCCGTGCAAAGCCACGGCCAGTCCGCCGACCAGCACATAGCCGACGCTCGTATCCTCCAGCATCTCGATCAGATCGAACATGCCCATGGGCGAATCATAAGGCAACAGCGCTCTGAAAAGACAGTCACCCCAACCAGAGACGGACAACGTCAGGCCGCCAGGCGTTCGGCCTTGATCGGCTTGATACCGGCAAGTTTCTCGGGGTGCTGCCGGACTTCCCACAGGTCGATCGCTTCCTGCATGCGCAGCCAGCTCTCCGGCGTGGTGTTGAGGAGCTTGGCGACGCGCGCGGCCATCTCGGGCGTCATGGCGCGCTTCCCGTGCAGCAGTTCGGATACCGACAGGCGGGAGACGCCCAGGCGCTCGGCGAACTCGGTCTGCGTCATGTCGAGCGCCGGCAGCACGTCTTCGCGCAGGATCGCGCCCGGGTGGGTCGGGCGCCGGTTGGGGTTTCGCAGCGTCTTCATCAGTGACAGTCCTCCAGGTCCACGTCGACGGCATCCTCGCCGTCGAAACGAAAGGTAATGCGCCAGTTGCCAGTCACCGAAACCGCGCAGGTGCCCTTGCGGTCGCCCGTCAGCCGGTGAAACCTGCAGCCGGGCAGGTTCATGTCCTCCGGCCTGGCCGCCGCATCCAGCCGGTCGAGGATCCGCTCGATCCGCGCCTCGCTCCGGGCCAGGATGCCGCGGTGATCCCCTTTGCAGAAGAAGCGCTCAAGCCCTCGGTGTTTGAACGTCCGGATCATGGCAACGTGTAATGTTCAGAGTTGCAGTGTAATCCCTCGTATTACAACGTCAATACCCCAATGAACGCGTCGGATCGCCAGGCGGAAGCGCGCACAGTGGCCGGGAAAAGTCAGTCTGCGTGATACGGCGAGACGCCATGACTGAAGGCGCATCTGCCAGCCTTGCTCACAAAATAGTACGAGCGGATAATCGGTTCGCCGACTTCCCTATTCATCTGACGCCGAGAACACTCTATGTCCGATGTCCGATTGACTGTTCGTCCTGCTTCGGACGAAGATGCGGAGAGTATTCACGAGCTACACGTCGCCGCTGTCCGAATGCTTTGCGGACCTCATTACGGCCAGGAGATCATGGAAGGATGGCTGGCGAATCGCTCGGCTCAAGGCTATCTTCGCGGAATCCGCTCAGGGGCCACCGTTGTCGCTGAACTTGGATCGCAAGTCGTCGGCTTCGGCGAGGGCATTCCCGGCGAAGTCGTGGCCGTATTTGTTGATCCGGCCCACGTCAATCGCGGTATCGGCTCACAATTGCTTGAACGCACTCTCCATCTCGCGCAGGCGGATCGAAGAATCGTGCGACTCGAGTCGACACTCAACGCTGTCGGCTTCTACGAGAAATTTCGGTTCATTCAGATCGAGCGTTCCGTTGTTCGCCGCAACCGCGTGGAAATTCCGATTGTTGTCATGCAGCGGCAGGCGAATTAGCGCTACTTCATTTCCAGCATAACGACGACACAACGAACACGAAAAGGTCAACGATTTTTGTGAATACCGATTGATCTTCCCATTGGAGTTGGAAGGCCTGCTCAACGATGCTGGTTTTACCGTCGTTGGAATGTATGACAATCAGGAGCTCAAGGAGTCCGCGCTCAATGGCTTGCGTCTGTACGTTGTTGCCATCTTCCACGCCTAATCGTACTAACACCTCAATCCGGAAACCTAGCGGCGATATCTCGCCATTGATTCCCCTCTGCCCCGCCGAGCGCAGGGCTTCCTGGCGGGCCTGCCCCGGCCCGGCAGGGGGGTGCACGTGCGCAGCATGATTCCCCGTGAGGTGAGCACCTCGTTCATCGCAAGTCGCATGAGAACGACCTTGCAGGAGAATTCTGGAGGGAGCTGCCGCAGCAGTGCGTAAATCACCTATACCGCCTTGCCATTGGCGTCCGTCAGCCAACCGTGATTGCCTTCCGGAAGGCGCTTGACGACTTCAACTTCATAGTAGCCGTTTGGGTTGTCGTCGGCTGCTCACTGGTAATCGGCCAATACCGGTGATGTCTAGAGCAAGGGAGTTTTTTCAGCAGAGAAAATGATGCGCGCATCGCCACCCGAACCCTCACCTGGAAAGAAAGCAGGCATCGTGTAGAAAAAGCCACGGGGCAGAGTGATACGTTCGCGTTCTCCGCCATTCGGATTCATGGTGAAAAGCCCGCTTTGTTTGATTTCCTTGATGTCGACGTGCCAAAAGATCAGTTTCTTGCCATCGCTCGACCATTCCGGCACACCGTCGACAGTCTTCTCCGCCGACAGATCGCGTTCCTCCTTCGTCGCCAGATCGATCATGACGATATGCCAGTTATGTTTGCCCATGTTTCGCATCGTGGCCATTTGGTTGCCATCAGGCGATATTTTGGGGTCATAGTCTCCCGGTGGGGTGTTTACCTTCCGGTCGAAGCCGGCCAGTTTGGGAAACGTGATCTGGCGTGCCTTGCCCCCGGCGCTTGATGTAAGCCAGATGGCGGTTTGTTGCGCTTTTGGATCGAATACGCTGATTGCCATCTGACCGCCAACAGGATGGGGGTCGGCTGCCCAGAGGTCTCTTTCCAGCGGTACCTTGACGATTTTGCGCGTAGCCAGGTCAATGCGATTGATTTGTCCCCGCCGCGCCGGGTTGTCGTTCGAGACATACAGGATGGCCTTGCCGTCCTCGGACCAGTAACCGTTGGCGGCGACCGTTTCCTTCCGCGGCGGTATCAGGCTTTGTGGCTCGCTTCCGTCTATTCGAGCCAGCATGATCTCCGTTTCCATGTAGCCGCCCTCTTCCTTCGCAACGCCATTCCAGCTGCGCTTGTTATAGCGTGTGAACGTAATCCATTTCTTGTCGGGCGAAACGCGTGCATGATTGATCTCGCGATCGGGATCGGCAAGGATGCGCTGCACGTTGTGTCCGTCCAGCGTGCCGATGAAAATGCCGAATCGCTCCGGATCCGCTGCGGCGCAGGAGGCGGTGCATAGTGCAACCACCAGCCCCGGCACAGCGTAAAAGAACCGTTTCCATGGCGAAGGTGCAGTCATGATGTGCCTCCTTGGCTATGAATCGAGCCGGTACAGCGGGAGGGGCGCGTCAGGCGCGCAGGTGGTTCGCGTCCACCACTGCCAGCGCCGTCATGTTCACCAGCCGCCGCACCGTCGCCGTCGAGGTGAGGATGTGCACCGGCTTGGCTGCGCCGAGCAGGATCGGGCCGACGGTGATGCCGTCGCCGCCGGTCACCTTGAGCAGGTTGAAGGCGATGTTGGCGGCGTCGAGGTTGGGCATGATGAGCAGGTTGGCTTCGCCCTTCAGCACCGCGTCCGGGAAGACCTTGTTGCGGATCTCCTCGGAGAGCGCCGCGTCGCCGTGCATCTCGCCGTCGACTTCCAGGTTCGGCGCGCGCTCGGCGATGAGGCGGCGCGCTTCGCGCATCTTCTGTGCTGACGCCGTCTTGCGGCTGCCGAAGTTGGAGTAGGAAAGCAGCGCCACTTTCGGGGTAATGCCGAAGCGGCGCACCTCTTCCGCCGCCATCAGCGCCATCTCGGCGATCTCGCCCGCCGCCGGGTCCTCGTTGACGTAGGTGTCGCAGATGAACAGGGTGTGGCGCGGCAGCATCAGCACGTTCA
The DNA here is from genome assembly GCA_964487715.1 of uncultured Rhodocyclaceae bacterium. Classification (GTDB taxonomy): domain Bacteria; phylum Pseudomonadota; class Gammaproteobacteria; order Burkholderiales; family Rhodocyclaceae; genus Desulfobacillus. The sequence goes on from CAZASE010000075.1 coordinate 5,442, forward strand.
TCGCCGCGAAGATGCGCGCGCCCGGCTTCAGGCCGATGACGTTGGAGACGCGCTCGAGGTGGCGTGGCAGCTGGCCGTAGGTGCCGCAGAGGATGGCATCCACCTCGCCGCGCTTCAGCAGCAGCGCGCCGATCAGGGTGTTGGAGCGCAGCACTTCCTTCTTGGCGATGCCCGGCGAGATGCCGTCGCGCTGCATCAGCTTGTAGTAGTCGTGGGTGAGGTCGCGGTAGCGCTCGTCGTGGCCGACGTCGATCAGCTCGAAATCGCGGCCGACCTCGATGCGCAGGCCGAGCTGCTTCAGGCGCGACGCGATCACCGCCGGCCGGCCGAGCGCCACCGGGCGGGCGATGCCCTCGTCGACCACCGCCTGGATGGCGCGCAGCACGCGCTCGTCCTCGCCCTCGCAATACAGCACGCGCTTCGGCGCCTTCTTCGCCGCGGCGAAGACCGGCTTCATCAGCGTGCCGGAATGGAAGACGAATTGCGTCAGCTGCTGGCGATAGGCAGCGAAATCCTTCAGCGGCCGCGTCGCCACGCCGGAATCCATCGCCGCCTGCGCCACCGCCGGGGCGATCTTGACGATCAGGCGCGGATCGAAGGGCTTGGGGATGATGTATTCCGGGCCGAAAGCCATCTCCGTGTCGCCGTAGGCCGTCGCCACGATGTCGGAGGCCTCCGCCTGCGCCAGATCGGCGATGGCGCGCACGGCGGCAAGTTTCATTTCTTCGGTGATGGTGGTGGCGCCGGCGTCCAGCGCGCCGCGAAAGATGAAGGGGAAGCAGAGGACGTTGTTGACCTGGTTGGGATAGTCCGAGCGGCCGGTGGCGATGATGGCGTCGCTGCGCACGCTGCGCACTTCCTCGGGCAGGATCTCCGGCGTCGGGTTGGCCAGCGCCAGGATCAGCGGGTCCTTCGCCATCTTCGCCACCATCTCCGGCTTGAGCACGCCGCCGGCCGACAGGCCGAGGAAGACGTCGGCGCCCTCGATCACCTCGGCCAGCTTGCGCGCTTTCGTCTTCTTGGCGTAGCGCGCCTTGATCTCGTCCATCTCCTCGGGGCGGCCCTCGTACACCACGCCATGGATGTCGGTGACCCAGATGTTTTCGACCTTCACGCCGAGCATGGCGATCATGTCGAGGCAGGCCAGCGCCGCGGCGCCGGCGCCGCTGGTGACGAGCTTGACTTCATCGAGCTTCTTGCCGAGCAGCTTGAGGCCGTTCAACACCGCCGCGCCGACGACAATGGCGGTGCCGTGCTGGTCGTCGTGGAAGACCGGGATGCGCATGCGCTCGCGCAGCTTGCGCTCGATGTAAAAACATTCCGGCGCCTTGATGTCCTCCAGGTTGATGCCGCCGAAGGTCGGCTCCAGCGCGGCGATCATGTCGACCAGCTTGTCGGGGTCGCGCTCGGCCAGCTCGATGTCGAAGACGTCGATGCCGGAGAATTTCTTGAACAGGCAGGCCTTGCCCTCCATCACCGGCTTGGCGGCGAGCGGGCCGATGTTGCCGAGGCCGAGCACCGCGGTGCCGTTGGTGACGACGCCGACCAGGTTGGCGCGGGAAGTCAGTCCCGCCGCCTCGGCGGGATCGGCGGCGATGGCATTGCAGGCCGCCGCCACGCCGGGAGAGTAGGCGAGCGCCAGGTCGCGCTGGTTGGTGAGGCCCTTGGTGGGCGTGACGGAAATCTTGCCGGGGGTGGGCAGGCGGTGGTATTCGAGCGCTGCCGCGTCGAGGTCTTTGTCCATGGCTATGCCTCCAGCAGGGCCGCCCCAATGGAGGCATACGCCCCCTCGGGGGGCAGCGAACGAACGTGAGCGTGGGGGCTCATAATATTCTCCTCCGCCTTGTGGACGGTCGATGCATTCTAGGCCGGTGTTGGCTGCGCTTCCATTGTGGGAAGCCGCAAGGGGAGTATCGCGGAAAGGCGCGGCGGCGTCAGTCGCCCGGAAGACAGGTGGGAGCGGCGTCCACGCCGCGATATTGGCGGCTGGAATCGCGGCGAGGACGCCGCTCCCACAGGGGGCTGGCTAGAAGGTGCCGGGGTAGGCGCCGCCGTCGAGCAGCCAGTTCTGCCCGGTGATGAAGCCGGCCTGGGCGCTGCAAAGATAAGCGCAGGCGGCGCCGAACTCCTCGGGGTCGCCGATGCGGCCGGCGGGGATGGTGGCGATGCGCTCGGCCAGCGCCTCGTCGTAACTGACGCCGCGCATCTTGGCCTGGCCGCCGATCACCGTGCGGATGCGGTCGGTGTCGAAGAAGCCGGGCAGCAGGTTGTTGATGGTGACGTTGTGCTTGACGGTCTTCCGCGCCAGGCCGGCGACGAAGCCGGTCAGGCCGCTGCGCGCGCCGTTGGAGAGGCCGAGCACGTCGATGGGCGCCTTCACCGCGCCGGAGGTGATGTTCACAATGCGGCCGAAGCGCCGTTCGATCATGCCGTCCACCGTCGCCTTGATGAGTTCGATGGGCGTGAGCATGTTGGCGTCGAGCGCGGCGATCCAGGTCTCGCGCGTCCACTCGCGGAAATCGCCCGGCGGCGGCCCGCCGGCGTTGTTCACCAGGATGTCCGGCTGCGGGCAGGCGGCGAGCGCCGCGGCGCGGCCCTCCGGCGTGGTGATGTCGGCGGCGACGAACGTAATCGCCGTACCCCCCGTACCATGGGGACTGACTTTTTCCAGCTCGGCGGCTGTGGCTTCGAGCGCCGCGCGCCCGCGCGCGACGATCGTCACATGCACGCCCTCCTGCGCCAGCGCCAGCGCGCAGCCGCGCCCGAGGCCCTTGCTGGCGGCGCAGACCAGCGCCTTTTTCCCTGCAATGCCGAGATCCATGTCAGTCGTCCTTCCCGAGGAAATCGAGCAGCAAGCGGTTGAAAGCCCCGGCCTGCTCGATGTTGGAAAGATGCGAAGCGTCACGGATGATCGCCAGCCGTGCGCCCGGAATCGCCGCGGCGATGGCCTGCGCCATGGTCGGCGGCGTGCCGGCATCCTGGTCGCCGACAATCACCAGCGTCGGCGCTTTTGTTCCAGGCAGGCGGCCGGTCACGTCGATGTCGGCGATGGCGTGGGCGCAGCCGACGTAGCCGGCGACCGGCGTGGCGCGGATCAGTGCGCCGATGTTCTCCATCACCTCGGGATGTGCCGCGCGCCAGGGCGCGGTGAACCAGCGCTCCAGCGTCGGCTGCACGTGCGCTTCCATGCCCTTCTCTTGCGCGACGCGGATGCGCTCCGCCCACAGCGGCCGCGCCTCCGGCGGCATGCGGCTGGTGGTGTCGGCCAGCACCAGGCGGTCGATGCGGCCGGGCGCCTTCAGCGCCAGATGCTGGCCGATCATGCCGCCCATCGACAGGCCGCAGAAATGCGTGCGCTCGATGTTCAGCGCGTCGAGCAGGCCGAGCGCGTCGTCGCTCAATTGCTCGAAGGTGTAGGCGCCGGCCGGCGCGTCCGACTGTCCGTGCCCGCGCGTGTCGTAGCGCAGCACGGTAAAGCGCTTCTCCAAGGCCGCGAGCTGCGGTTGCCACATTGAGACATCGCAGCAGAGCGAATGCGACAGCGCGAGCCAGGGTCCGCTGCCGGAAATCTCGCAGCGGATATCGATGCCGCTGGCGCGGACTTTCAAGCCATCATCCTCAAGTCTGCAACGAGAGGAGGCAGGTCGACCGTGACCGTATCCCAAACGATATCGAGGTTGATGTCGAATAACCGTGGATCAGCCGGTTGCGCGTCGCGACGATGGCGTCCCAGGGAATGGTCGTATGCTTCAGGCGCGTTTCAGCGCCGACCTTGGCAGCAGCTTCACCGACAATTTCGACGAGCTTGATCAAGGCGAGCACCAGCTTGCGGTCATTGTCGAGATCGGCGCGCGCATGTCCGGCGGCAAATGCAAGCGCCTCTTCCGCCGCATCCAGCATATGCCTCAGCCGGACCGCGTCAGGGCTGGGCATATTGCACCTCCGCGGCAGCCATGACCTCGTCGCGGAAATAGCGGCTGAGATCGGCCGGCGTGCGCAGGTCCACCTTGCGGCGCAGGATGTCAGACAGCTGCAATTCGAGTCCGGAGAGTCCGATCAGGCCGATCCGGGTGTCCGGCTCGAATTCGACCAGCACATCCACATCGCTGTCCGGCCGGAAATCGTCACGCAGAACGGAGCCGAACAGGGCCAGCCGCCGAATATGGTTCCGGCGGCAGAACGCCGCGATTGCCTCGCGCGAAATATCCATGTTCTTCTTGTCCATCATTTGCCTGACTTCGAATCCAGCGAATGTTATGCCCCGCCCGGGACGACCGCAATCTCTTCCTCCTTCAGGCTGTACACCACTTTGTCCAGCCGATCGATCCGCCTGTCGGCGGCGACAATCTGCCGCAGAACGTGCCGGACGCCAGTCTCAGGCCGGCGTCAGCTTGGCCACCGACAGCGCCAGCCACTTGACGCCCTCGCGGCCGAA
>CAZASE010000076.1:0-9777 GCA_964487715.1 uncultured Rhodocyclaceae bacterium
CCGCGCCCTGCCGCGCCGCCGCCGTGCCTGCCGGCGCTTCTGCCGGCGCAGCGCGACGCGGTCGATGCCGTGGCGGCGGCGTTCGGCGGTTTTGCCCCTTTCCTGCTGCACGGCGTCACCGGCAGCGGAAAGACCGAGGTCTACCTGCGCCTCATCGCCGGCGCGCTGGCGCGCGGCGAACAGGCACTGCTGCTGGTGCCGGAGATTGCGCTGACACCGCAACTGGAAGCGCGTGTGAGTGATCGCTTTCCCGATGCGCGGCTGGTGAGCCTGCACAGCGGCCTGGCGGATGGCGCGCGCGCGCATGCCTTCGTCGACGCCTTGCGCGGCGAGGCGGATATTGTCCTGGGCACGCGGCTGGCGGTGTTCGCGCCCTTGCCGCGGCTCGGCCTGCTGGTGGTGGACGAAGAGCACGATGCCTCGTTCAAGCAGCAGGAGGGAATGCGCTACTCGGCCCGCGATGTGGCGGTCTGGCGTGCCAAGCAGCGCGGCGTGCCGCTCCTGCTTGGCTCGGCGACGCCGTCACTGGAAAGCTGGGCGGCGGCGCAGTCCGGCCGCTACCGCCTGCTCGATCTGCCGCAGCGGGCGGTGGCCGAGGCGCTGCCGCAAGTGCGCTGCATCGACACCCGGCGCGAGAAGCTGCAGGACGGCATGAGCGAGCACTTGCTGCGGGCGATCGACGCAAGGCTCGAAGCAGGTGAACAAAGCCTGGTGTTTCTGAATCGCCGCGGTTACGCCCCGGTGCTGGCCTGCCCGGCCTGCGGCTGGGTCAGCCGCTGCGCCGCCTGCGCGGCGAACCTGGTGGTGCATCTGGTCGACCGCCGCCTGCGCTGCCATCACTGCGGCCGCGAGGCGCCCATTGATCCCGCCTGTCCGACCTGCGGCAACCAGGACATCCTGCCCTTCGGTCGCGGCACGCAACGCCTGGAAGAGACGCTGGCGCTGCGCTTTCCCCGGGCGCGGATCGTGCGCGTCGACCGCGACAGCGCGCGCAACCCGCGCCAGTGGCACGCCCTGCTCGAGGCGATCCACGGCGGCAACGCGGATATCCTCATCGGGACCCAGATGCTGGCCAAGGGCCACGACTTTCCGCTGCTTACCCTGGTTGGCGTGCTGAATGCGGACGCGGCACTGTTCGCCGCCGACTTTCGTGCGCCGGAGCGGCTGTTCGCGCAGCTCATGCAGGTCGGCGGCCGCAGCGGCCGCGCCGCGCTGCCGGGCGAGGTGCTGATCCAGACGCAATACCCGGATTACCCGCTGTATCGAGCCCTGGCGGCACACGACTTTCGCACTTTCGCCGGACAGCAGCTGGCCGAACGCGAACGCGCCGGCTTTCCGCCCTTCTCCCACCAGGCCGTATTGCGTGCCGAGGCGCCGCAGCTGGCGCAGGCGCTGGCGTTCTTGCGCAGCGCGGCGGCGCTCGGCACCGCGCTCGGCGTGGCGGCGGTGCACATCAGCGACGCGGTGCCGATGCGTCTGCATCGCCGCGCCCACCTCGAACGCGGGCAGCTGCTGGTCGAGTCGTCAAGCCGGCCGTCGTTGCAGGGATTCCTGCCGCAATGGCTCGCCGCGCTGGCGCAGGTCAAGGCGCCGAAGGCGCTGCGCTGGCACATCGATGTCGACCCGCTGGAGTTCTGAGCGGAACCGCACTAGACTGAAACGCATGCACCTGACCGCCTCGGAGAGCCGCTGCCTGCCTCGCCTGTTCGGCTTGCTGGCCGAGGACATGGCCGAGCGCGAGGTGCGCGAGCGGGTCGGCCACGGCCTGCTCGACCTGCTCAGGGCGGATTATTTCGCTTCTTTCGTCTGGGACGAGGCGGCGCAGCGTTTCGATGGCCGCGTCACGCTCAACATGAGCGACGACAACCTGGGCAGCTACGAGTCCTACTACCAGTACCACGACCCGATCACCTTCAAGCTGCAGGCACGACGCGTGCCCACCCTGGTTACCCAGGTGATGCCGCAGCGCGAGCTGATGCGCACCGAGTTCTTCAATGACTTCCTCGCCCGCGACGGCCTGCACTGGGGCGTCAATGTCTACAGCTATGTGGACGGACGCAACATCGGCGACCTGCGCATCTGGCGCGGCAGGGCGCGCGACAACTTCGACGCGCATACCCTCGACCTCCTGCGCCTGATCGAGCCGGCCTTCACCGGCGCCCTGCAGCGCGCGGCGCTGCGGACGCGGCTGTCCGGCGCGCCCGATTCGCATGCCGAGCTGTCGCCGCGCGAACTGGCGGTGGCGCGCAGGGTGGGCGCGGGCCTCACCGACAAGCAGATTGCCCAGCAGTTGGGCATCGAGTTGTCCACCGTGCGCACCTACCTCAAGCGCGCCTTCGACAAGCTCGGCGTGCAGCGTCGCGGCGGCGTGGCCGCCGCGATCGGCCGCTTGCGATCAAACTGACAACCGCCGCTCAGCGCTTCGGCGCGGGCAGCCGGCCGAACACTTCCTCCAGCGCCAGGCCGATGGCGATCAGGCGGCGGTCGCTGCCGGCCGGGCCGTCGAGCTCGAGGCCGACCGGCAATTTGCTCGCCGCGCCCAGCGCCAGCGGGATCTGCAGGCCGGGGATGCCGGCGTTGCTGCCCGGATCGGTGTTCTGGATGTAAGCGATGAAGTTCGGCACGCTGCTCGAATCCGGATTCGAATCGATCGCCACCTTCGGCACCGTCGGGAAGACGAGGGCGTCGAGCTTGTGCTTCGCGAAAGTCGCCTTGTAGAGCTTCTGCAGCGCCGGGCGGCTGGTCTTCATCGCGGCATCGTAGGCAGGCTTGGCGTCGACCACGGTGTTGTTCGGCCCGGGCAGTTTGCGCGGGATCACCAGGCCGTCGTAGGTGCCCTTGACGTCCGGGCTGGCGATCTCCTTCGCCACGTCGGCGATGGTCTTGCCCGAGCCGCTCGCCTTGAGATACTTCACCATGTCGTCGTAGGCCTCGTAGAGCGCCAGCGGGAAGCCGACAGCGCCGTTGAGCTCCATCAGCTTCGGCATGTCGACGTCCACCACCGTCACGCCGGAGGCTTTCATTTTCGCCACGGCGGCATCGAAGGCGGCCTTGGTGTCGGCGTCGAGGTTGGCCAGGGTGGCGGCGACCACGCCGACGCGCACTTTGTTCAGCTCGGCCGGCTTGACCGCAGCACCGCCGGCGACGACGCGGTCGAGCAGCGCCACGTCGGCCATCGAGACGCCCATCGGGCCGGCCGTGTCGCGCGTGTGCGAGATCGGCGCGATGCCCTGCTGCGCATAGCGGCCGACCGTCGGCCGCAGCGAGGCGCAGCCGTTCAGCGCGCAGGGGATGCGCACCGAGCCGCCGGTATCGGTGCCAAGGCCGGCCAGCGCGATGCGCGCGCCGATCGCGGCGCCGCTGCCCGAGGACGAGCCGCCGGCGATCTTCGCTGCGTCGTAGGCGTTGCGCACGCCCGCCTTGTCGCCGCTCTTGAACGCGGTGTTGTAGCCGGAGATGCCGAAGGCCAACTCGTGCATGTTGGTCTTGCCGAGGACGATGGCGCCGGCGGCGCGCAGCTTCGCCGCGACGGGCGCGTCGGCCTTCGGCACGAAGCCCTTCAGGGCCGGCGTGCCGGCGCTCGCCGGCAGCCCGGCGACCTCGATGTTGTCCTTGATCACCACCGGCACGCCGTCGAGCGGCTTGCAGGCGCCGCGCTTGCGCGCGGCATCGGCGGTTTTCGCGGCCTTCAGCGCGCCGGCTTCGTCCAGCGTGATGAAGGCGTTCAGCTCGGCGCGCGCCTTGGCGCGTGCGAGCGCGGCGCTCACCAGTGCTTCACTGGTGTACTTGCCGGCGCAGATGTCCGCAGCGGCCTGGCTGGCGGTGAGGGTGTCGAGATCGGGCGCGGCGTGGACGGCGAGCGGCAGAACGGAAAGCATTGCAGCGGTCAGCTGCGTCAGGCGTGGCTTGCGCATGGTGGATCCTCCTAAGGCGAATGGTCGGTGCTCCGGTATCGATTCCGGATTGCCAAAAGGATTCTCGGGCATGTGCGGGGCGCTGTCTGTCCCCATTTCTGCGGACAGCTACGGCTTCCGGCGGCCTTCCAGCAGGAACCAGGCATAGCTCGCCGCTTGAAGCAGGAGCAGCGCGATGAAGGCGATGCGGTAGGCCGCTGCCGCGGTCTTGCCGGTGGCCAGGAGCGCCTCGATCAGCACGCCCAGCCCTGACTGCAGCGAGAAGGCGCCGACGAAGGCGAGCAAGTTGAGCGTCGTCGTCACGCGGCCGGAGCGCGATGGCGGGAAGTAGGCGGCGAGTTGGGCATAGGCCAGCGAGCCGCCGGAAACGCCGACGCCATAGAGGAACCACGTCAGCGCGGCCGGTCGCAGCCCGGCCAGCATCGCCGCCTGGCTGGCGAGCGCCAGACCATAGCCGCCGGCGAGCAGGGCCGCGGGCGGGATGCCGGCGCGCGCCAGACGCGTGGCGAAGCTGGCGATGCCGAGGTGCGAGACCAGCATGGCGAGGTTGAGGGCGAAGAGCACTTCCGCGGCCTGGTGGCGCGTCATGCCGTCGACCTCGATCAGCCACGGCACCGCCCACAGGCCCTGCACGGCCATGAAGCCGCCGGTGACGAGCGCCACCGGCGGCGCAAAGCGCCAGAAGACGCGGCTGGCGAGAATGCCGCCGACTTCCTTCAACTGCGCGCCGAGGCTGTCGCGCGAGACGCCGGCCTCGCGCTGCGGCACGGAGAAGAATATCCAGGCGGCGACCGCCGCCAGCAGAAAAGTCAGTCCCTGGAACACGCCGCGCCAGCCGACCAGCGGCAGCGCCAGTTCGAGGGGCAGGCTGGCGGTGACGGCGCCGAGGCCGCCCGAGGCCATGATGGCGCCGGTGAGCGAGGCCTGCCGCTCGACGGGGAAGTTCTGTGCGAAGCCCTTGAAGGCCGCCATCAGGCAGGACGAGACACCGAGCCCGATCAGGCCGCGCGCCACGGCCAGCTCCGTGGCCGAGTTGCCCAGGGCGAACAGCAGCGCGCCGGCGGCGGCGACCAGCAGCAGGCCGCCCTCCACCCGGCGGGGGCCGTAGCGGTCGAGCAACAGGCCGAGCGGGATCTGGAAGGCGGCGAAGGTGAGGAGATAGGCGCTGGTGAGCAGGCCCAGCTCGGCGGCGCCGAGCGCGAGTTCGCGCGAAAGCTCGGGCGCGATGACGGCGTTCACCGTGCGCAGCAGGTAGGAGAGGTAATAACCCGCCGCGAAGGGCAGGAAGACCCGCGGCCAGAGATTCATTTCAGCTGTTCTGTTTCAGCCAGGCGATGCGCTCGTCGAGCTTCTGCACCCAGTTGGGGGACAGGCCCGGGATCTCGCGCAGCCTTGCCAGCTCCTCCGGATCCGGCCGGTGGGCGCGGTGCGCGAACCACAGGCGGCGCAGCGACACCGGCTCGGGGTTGCGCCCGATCAACTCGAATGCATCGCCCGCCGCGATGGCGCCGCCTTCCAGCACGCGGTAGTACCAGCCGGCGACGCAATGCTCGGCGACGAAGCGCATCAGGTCGTCCTCGCCGAACTTGTGGTTGATCTTCCAGCAGGGCTGGCGCGGCTGGCTCACCTGCACCGTGGCCGCGCCGATGCGGAAGACGTCGCCGACGCAGACCGTGTCCTCGTTCCAGCCGTTAGTCGACACGTTCTCGCCGAGGCTGCCGGGAACGAACAGCGCCGCCTTGTCGGGGAAGGCCGCGGCGAGCCGCGCATAGTTCTCCGCGGCGTAGTGGTGCAGCGCCTTCCACGGTCCGCCGTGCACGCGGCGGTCGGCCTGCTCGTCGCCGGCGAGCCCTTCGGGGCCGAGCAGGACGGGACCGCTGACCGCCGTCTTGAAAATCCCGCTCGGGTGGCCTTCCGGCGGCAGCGGCCGCACGCCGCCGGCATAGACCGCATCGATGCGCGTCATGCCAGCCGCTTCAATGCCGCTTGATGACGTTCCGCCAGTGCGTCGAGCCGCTCGACCGTCATGCCGAGGTCGCGCAGGCGGCCGTTGGAGAGGCCGTAGATCCAGCCATGCACGGCGAGTGCCTGGCCGCGCTCCCAGGCGTCGCGCACGATGGTCGTCTGGGCGACGTTCGCCACCTGCTCGATGACGTTGAGCTCGCACAGGCGGTCGGCTGCCGCCTCGCCGCCGAGCGGCGCCAGCAGCGCGGCATGCCGGTCACGCACATCCTGGATGTGGCGCAGCCAGTTGTCGATCAGCCCGAGGCGCTCGCCGGTGAGCGCGGCGCGCACGCCACCGCAGCCGTAGTGGCCGCAGACGATGATGTGCTTGACGCGCAGCACGTCGATCGCGAACTGCATCACGGAAAGGCAGTTGAGGTCGGTGTGCACCACCACGTTGGCGACGTTGCGATGCACGAACACCTCGCCGGGAGCGAGGCCGGTGATCTGGTTGGCCGGCACGCGGCTGTCCGAGCAGCCGATCCACAGGTATTCCGGATTCTGCAGCTGGGCCAGCTTGTCGAAGAAGGCCGGTTCTTCGGCCGTGATCTTCTCGGCCCAAACGCGGTTGTTTTCGAAGAGGTGCTTTAGGCTCATGGGGATGGATTCTAGCAGGGGCCGTATAATCTCCGCCCATGCTGATCGTCTTCAAATCCAAGGCCGCCGGCGATGTCATGATGTTCGGCGACGTCGCGCATGCCTTCATGGAGATCATGGGCAAGACGCCCGAGGCCAAGGGCATCGTCACCGTCGAGCAACTGCCCGGCGCCATCGCGCGCCTGAAGGCCGCCGTGGCGCAGGACAAGGCCGAGAAGCCGGTCATCGACCACGACGAACGCGTCTTCGAGAAGACGCCCGAGGGCGGCAAGCGCGAGCACGTCAGCCTGGCGCGCCGCGCCGTGCCGCTGATCGAGCTGCTCGAATACTCCCTGAAGGAAGAAGTGCCGGTGACTTGGGGCGTGTAGCCCCTTCAAGCGGCGCGTTTATGTACCTGCGCTGCGATCTCCGCCCCCATTTCACGGCGCGCCAGCCGCAGCTCGTAATCCGCCTGCAGGCCCATCCACAGCTCGGGGCTGACGCCGAAGTACGCACCCAGTCGCAGCGCCGTATCGGCCGTGATGGCGCGCGTGCCATGCAGGATGCCGCTGATCCGGTTGGGGGGTACGCCGATATCGCGCGCCAGCCCATTGATCGACAGGCCCAGCGGCGCCATGAATTCTTCCTGGAGGATTTCTCCCGGATGGATCGGATCGAGCAGTTTCCTTCTCATGTGTGGCCTCAGTGGTAATCGACGATTTCCACGTCCCATGCATCACCGTCGCTCCAGCGAAAGCAGATGCGCCATTGATCGTTGATGCGGATGCTGTGCTGGCCGCGGCGATTCCCCTTGAGCGACTCCAGGCGGTTGCCAGGCGGCACGCGCAGGTCCTCCAGCCGTCGCGCCTGATGCAGGTACAGCAGTTTGCGTCGGGCGATTCTTTCGATGAGCCGGAAACGCGGCACGACATGGTCGTCGAACAGCCTGCCGGTTTCGGCGCAGCGAAAGGAACGGATCATCGAAGCAGTCTATTACGCGTCGCGTAATAGGTCAAGGCGGCTCAAAGCACCGGCGCCAGCCAGCGCTCGGCTTCCGTCAGCGTCATGCCCTTGCGTTTCGCATAGTCCTCGAGCTGGTCGCGGCCGATCTTTGTCACGGCGAAGTAGCGCGCCTCGGGGTGGGCGAGGTAGAAGCCGGACACCGAGGCGGCCGGGTGCATGGCGAAGGATTCGGTGAGCGCCATGCCGGTGCTTTTCTCCGCGTCGAGCAGTTCGAACAGCGGGCCCTTCTCGGTGTGGTCCGGGCAGGCCGGGTAGCCGGCGGCGGGGCGGATGCCGCGGTATTTCTCCGCAATCATTTCCTCGTTGGACAGCGCCTCGTCCGCGGCATAGCCCCAGAACTCTCGGCGCACGCGCCGGTGCAGGTGTTCGGCGAAGGCCTCGGCCAGGCGGTCGGCCAGGGCCTTCAGCAGGATGCTGTTGTAGTCGTCGTGCTGCGCCGCGAACTCGGCCAATTTCCTTTCGATGCCGAGGCCGGCGGTGACGGCGAAGGCGCCGACGTAATCGGCGAGGCCCGAGTCCTTCGGCGCGACGAAATCCGACAGGCAGTAGTTCGGTTTCCCTGACGGGCGCGCCTGCTGCTGGCGCAGGTTGTGCCAGGTCAGGCGCACCGTGCGGCGCGATTCGTCCGCGTAGAGTTCGACGTCGTCGCCGACACTATTGGCCGGAAAGAGCCCGAAGACGCCGTTGGCGCTGAGCCATTTCTCTTCGACGATGCGCTTCAGCATGGCTTGTCCGTCGGCGAAGACCTGGCGCGCCGTCTCGCCCACCTTCGGGTCGCCAAGGATGGCCGGATAGGCGCCGGCGAGATCCCAGGTCTGGAAGAAGGGCGCCCAGTCGAGGCAGGGCACGAGCTGCGCAAGGTCGTAGTCGGCCAGCACCTGTACGCCAAGGGTCCTGGGCTTCGCCGGCACGGCATCCCCGAACTTGAAACGATTGGCGCGCGCTGCCTCCAGCGTGACCAGTTGCACACCCTTCTTCTGCGCGTGCTGCTCGCGCACCTTGGCGTAGTCGGCGGCGACCTCGGCGCGGTAGGCGGCGCTTTGTCCCTGCGAGAGCAGCTGCGAGACGACGCCGACGGCGCGCGAGGCGTCGGGCACGTACACCGTCGTCCCCGAGAAGTTCGGTGCGATCTTGATCGCGGTGTGGGCGCGCGAGGTGGTGGCACCGCCGATCAGCAGCGGCTGCGTGTAGCCCTGGCGCTGCATTTCGGCGGCGACATGGGCCATCTCCTCCAGCGAGGGCGTGATCAGGCCGGAGAGGCCGATCACGTCGGCGTTGTGCTCGCGCGCGGCCGCGAGGATCTTGTCGGTGGCGACCATCACGCCGAGGTCGACCACCTCGTAGTTGTTGCAGGCGAGCACCACGCCGACGATGTTCTTGCCGATGTCGTGCACGTCGCCCTTGACGGTGGCCATGACGACCTTGCCCTTGGTGGACGCGCCGCCGGCCGCCTTCTCCGCCTCGATGAAGGGCAGCAGGTGGGCCACCGCCTGCTTCATGACGCGCGCCGATTTCACCACCTGCGGCAGGAACATCTTGCCGGCGCCGAAGAGGTCGCCGACGACGTTCATGCCGTCCATCAGCGGGCCCTCGATGACATCGAGCGGGCGCGCCGAGGCGAGGCGCGCTTCCTCGGTGTCCGCGACGATGAAATCGGTGATGCCCTTCACCATGGCGTGGGCGAGACGCTCACGCACCGGCTTTTCGCGCCAGGTGAGGTCCTGCGTCGACTCCTTCGCCGCACCCTTCACGCTGGCGGCAATTTCAATCAGGCGCTCGGCGGGGTCGGGGCGGCCGCTTTTTCGTCTATTGAGCACGACGTCCTCGACACGCTCGCGCAGGTCGGCGGGAATGTCCTCGTACACGCCGAGCTGGCCGGCGTTGACGATGCCCATGCTCAAGCCGGCCTGGATGGCGTGGTAGAGGAAGACGGTGTGGATGGCCTCGCGCACCGGGTCGTTGCCGCGGAAGGAGAACGACACGTTGGAGATGCCGCCGGAGACCTTGGCGCCGGGCAGGTTCTTGCGGATCCAGCGCGTCGCCTCGATGAAGTCGACGGCGTAGTTGTCGTGCTCGGCGATGCCGGTGGCGATGGCGAAGACGTTCGGGTCGAAGACAATGTCGCCGGGCGGGAAGCCGTTATTCACCAGCAGGTCGTAGCTGCGTTTGCAGATTCCGGTCTTGCGCGCCAGCGTGTCGGCCTGACCCTGCTCGTCGAAGGCCATGACGATCACCGCCGCCCCGTAGCGCCTGACTTTGC
>CAZASE010000077.1:0-9270 GCA_964487715.1 uncultured Rhodocyclaceae bacterium
GGTCGCAACCGGCGCGGCGGGCACCGCCGCGACCGGCGCCGGCGCGACGGCGGTGATCGGTGCGACCGGCGTCGACGAGCCGGCGCCGGGAATCACCCCGAAAATCGCGGCGATGCCGGCAGCCGAAAGCAGGATCACCGCGACGGCGGCGGCCCAGAGGACAGGGTGCAGTTTGTTGGCGGGTGCTGTGGCTTCCATGGTTTTCTCCTTGGTGGTCATCCAGCGCAAGCAACGCGCCGGACGGACCGCCGCTGACGGCCGATACAATTCCTTACATCTCGCGCCGCATCTGCGGGAACAGGATCACGTCGCGGATGTTCGCGCTGTCCGTCAGCAGCATGATCAGCCGGTCGATGCCGATGCCGCAGCCTGCCGTCGGCGGCAGCCCGTATTCCAGCGCACGGACGAAATCCGCGTCGTAGAACATCGCTTCCTCGTCGCCCGCCTCCTTGGCGCGCATCTGCTGCAGGAAACGCTCGGCCTGGTCCTCCGGGTCGTTCAGCTCGGAGAAACCGTTGGCGATCTCGCGGCCGACGATGAACAACTCGAAACGCTCGGTGATTTCCGGATTTGCATCCGAGCGGCGCGCCAGCGGCGACACCTCGGACGGATAGTCGATGATGTAGGTGGGGTCCCACAGTTCCGCCTCGGTCGTCTCCTCGAACAGCAGCAGTTGCAGGGCGCCGAGGCCGAGATGCGCCATCGCCTCGACCTTGCGCTCGGCCAGCCGCGCACGCAGCCAGGCGGCATCGTTCAGCTGCGCCATCGAGTAGCCGGGGTGGTGCCGGTGCACAGCCTCGGCGATGGTCAGCCGCGCAAACGGCTTCGACAGGTCCAGCGTGCGGCCCTGGTACTCGAACACCTCGCTGCCGAGCGCCTCGCGCGCCACGTGGCGCAGCAGGCCCTCGGTGAAATCCATCAGCTGCCGGTAGTCCGAGTAGGCCTCGTAAAACTCCATCATGGTGAACTCGGGATTGTGCCGCGTCGAGATGCCTTCGTTGCGGAAGTTGCGGTTGATCTCGAACACCTTCTCGAAGCCGCCCACGACGAGGCGTTTCAGGTACAGCTCCGGTGCGATGCGCAGAAACAGCTCCATGTCCAGCGCGTTGTGGTGCGTCTTGAACGGCCGTGCCGATGCGCCGCCGGGGATCGGGTGCATCATCGGTGTTTCCACCTCGAGGAAACCGTGGCCGGTCATGTAGGCGCGGATCGCCTGCGTCAGGCGCGAGCGCGCGGCGAACACCCAGCGCGCCTTCTCGTTGGTGATCAGATCGAGATAGCGTTGGCGATATTTCTGCTCGGTATCGGTCAGGCCATGGAATTTCTCCGGCAGCGGGCGCAGCGACTTGCTCAGCAGGCGCAGCTCGCTCACGTTGATCGTCAGCTCGCCCGTCTTGGTCTTGAACAGCGTGCCGCGCGCGCCGACGATATCGCCGATGTCCCAATGCTTGAAGGCGGCGTGCACCGCCTCGCCGGTCGCATCGTTGCTGACGTACAACTGAATGCGTCCCGACAGATCCTGCAGTGTGGCAAACGAGGCCTTGCCCATCACCCGCTTGAGCATCATGCGGCCGGCGACGCAGACGGCAACCGGCAGTTGTTCCAGCTCCTCGCGGCTTTTCTCGCCGTACAGCTCGTCCAGTTTCGCGGCGGTGTTCTCGCGACGAAAGTCATTCGGGAAAGCGACGCCCTCGGCGCGCAGTTTCGCCAGCTTTTCCCGGCGCTCGGCAATGATCTGGTTTTCGTCGTGGGGGATTTCGGTCGGTTCGGTCATGGCATGCTCGGCAATTGGGTCGAACGGACCGTGAATGGCCCGTCAAGGCGACATTTTACCGGCAATTCGAGCCGCATCCGGCTCGCCGCCGCGCAGGTATGCCACGGGGCGAGGCGCTCGCCGGGTCAGCAATCGTGGAAATGAACCGAAGACCGGGAAGACGTTTTCGTTTGAGACATGGTATTTGCCTGCCGCTGGCCGTCAGGACGGCAAGACATGGCAGCGTGGATATGGCGCGGTATCGCCGTGCCGGGGGGGATGACTGGTCCGCGAGGAGCTCTACGGTCTTCTCCTTCACCGGGCGGATTTCACGCCCAGCGTGAACCGGAAGGTGGCGCCTTGTCCAGGCGCCGATTCGGCCCAGATGCGCCCGCCGTGGCGCAGGACGGCGCGCTGCGCGATCGCCAGCCCCATGCCGGTGCCCTCGAACTCGTCGCCGCTGTGCAGGCGCTGGAAGGCGGTGAACAATCGGTCGGCCAGCTTCATGTCGAAACCGACGCCGTTGTCGCGCACGCGATACACGATTTCCCCGCCGAGGTTCTCGCTGTCGACCTCGACATGCGCGGGCTGGCGCCCGCGGCTGTACTTGAGCGCGTTCGAGAGCAGGTTGAGCACCGCGTGGCGCAGCATGGCGCGGTTGGCATAGGCCTCGGGCAGAAAGCCGAAATCGATGCGTACCTCGCGCCCATAGGTGTCGGGCGCCAGCTCCTCAAGGCATTCGCGCGCCAGATGCTCCATGCTGAAGCGCTTGCGCTCCGGCTCGCCGCTGCCCAGCCGGGACAGCGTGCGCAGGGCGCCGATCATTTCGTTCATCTTCTGCACGGCGGCCTGGATGCGCCGCATGTGTTCCAGCGCTTCGGGCGACAGGGCCCCGCCCAGGTCTTCGGCCAGGATGTGGGTGAAGCCGTCAATGGCGCGCAGCGGCGCGCGCAGGTCGTGCGATACCGAGTGGGCGAAGCTCTCCAGCTCTCGGTTGGCCGCCTGCAGGTCGCGGTTGGCGCGCAGCAGCGCCTCCGACAGGCGCTGGCGCTCGATGGTGTGCAGGATGGTGCGCGGCAGCAGCATTCCGCCGACTTCCTTCTTCACCAGGTAGTCCTGCGCGCCGGCGCGCAGCGCTGCAGCCTCTTCCTCCTCGTCGTCCGAATGCGTGAGCACGACCAGCGGCGTGCCGGCGAACAGATCCACCAGGGTTTTCACCGTCGTCACGCCCTGGCTGTCGGTCAGGTGCAGGTCGGTGACGACGGCGTCGAAGTGCGCCGTCTTGCCGATGTTGATGGCGGCGGCGACGCTATCCACGCTGGTCAGCGCGAAAGGCGTCAGGGTGCTCTTGCCCAGCGCCAGCCGGACCAGGGTGGCGTCGGCCGCATCGTCTTCGATCAGCAGGACCCTGATGGGTTCGCGCTTCATGGCGACTCCGGCAGCAGGGCGAGGTCGAACCAGAAATGCTCGATCGCCTTGACCGTCTGCACGAATTCATGGAAGCCGATCGGCTTGCTGATGTAGCAGTTGGCGTGCAGGTCGTAGCAGCGCCGCACGTCCGTCTCGGACTGCGAGGTGGTGAGCACCACCACCGGGATGCGCCTGAGGTCGGGGTCGTTCTTGATCTCCGCCAGCACCTCCCAGCCGTCCATGCGCGGCATGTTAAGGTCGAGCAGGATCAGGTCCGGGCGCTTCGCTTCGGCGTGGGGGCCGCGCCGGCGCAGGAAATCGATGGCCTCGGCGCCGTCCTGCACCCAGTCGAGTGCGTTGGTCATCTTCGCGTCGCGCAGGGCTTCGCGCGCAAGCAGGGCATCGCCCGCGTTGTCCTCGACCAGGAGAATGCGGCCGCTGCCGGGTTGAAATCGGGTCATATGGCGTACCTCAAAATGGCTTCCAGCGAAGCTCGGAATTCGCTTCCGTCACCGTTACCGTCATACCGGCGAAAGCCGGTATCCAGGGCGGCCGTTCCGAACGTGCAAGCCCCATTCTGGATACCGGCTTTCGCCGGTATGACGGCGCAGTCGCTGCGGCGTGGCGATGTAGTTCAGTTGCCGGCATTTCCGGGCCTCATGTGTAGTCGGGTTTCTCAGAGCGCAGGAACCGTGAAGCTGAAGACGGCGCCGCGCCCGGGCTCCGAGGCGACGCGAATCTCGCCGCCGAAGCGCTCGACGATGCGCCGGCACAGGGCCAGGCCCATGCCGTTCCCGGGATAGTCTTCGCGTCCGTGCAGGCGCTGGAAAATGCCGAAGATGCGCTCGTGGTGCTCGGGCGCGATGCCGATGCCGTTGTCGGACACGCCGATGCGCCAGAAGTCGCCTTCACGCCGGGCCGAGACATGGATGCGCGGCGCCTCCGGGCCGTGGAACTTGAGGGCGTTGTCGAGGAGTGCGTGGAACACCTGCGCCAGCAGCGCTTCGTCCGCGTTCACCACCGGCAGCGTGTCCCAGGTCAGCGTGGCGCCGTATTGCGCGATCCGCTCGGCCAGGGCCTGTTGACGCGCGCGCAGCGTGCCTTCGGCATCCACCGCTCGCAGCGGCCGCTTGTCGATGCCCACCTGCGCGTACTCGACCATGTCGTCGAGGATGGATTTCATGCGCGCCACGCCTTCCAGGGCGTGGCCGATGAAGGTGTCGGCCTCGGCGTCGAACCGGTCGCGATAGCGCTGCGCCAGCAGGCCGACGTAGCCGGCCACCTGACGCAGCGGTTCGCTCAGGTCGTGCGAGGCGATACGGTTGAAGCGGGCGAGTTCCTCGTGGCGCCGGCGCAGCGATTCCTCGGCGCGGATGCGCTCGGCAATCTCCTCCTTGAGGGCGAGGTTGGCCTCGGCCAGCGCGGCGGTACGCTGCTGCACGCGCAGCTCCAGTCGGCCGTTGGCCTGGAGCAGCTCGTCCTGCGCGCGCCGCCGCTCGCCGATTTCCGCCTCCAGCTTGCGCGTGGAGGCCTGCAGCCGGCCGGCCATCTCATTGAAGGCGCGCGCCAGGCTGCCGATTTCGTCGCGCGCGCGCTCCAGCCGGCCGTCGATGCGCGCGTCGAACCGTTCCGTCCCCAGCATGCGGATGCCGGCCAGAAGGTTCCCGAGCGGCCGCGCCACGCGCCGTAGCACGAACAGGGCATAGGCGAGCGTCGCGGCGAGGGTGGCGGCAATGCCGATGCCGGCCAGGTCGATGAAGCGCCCGGTCTGCGCCCGCGCCGCCTGCAATGTCGCCTCCTGACTGCGTTGACTCAGGCCGACGAGGTCATCGAGCTGCGCGCTCAGGCGCGCGCGCATCAGGCTCCAGCCATCGTAGGCGACGCGGATGCCTTGTGCATCGCCGGCGTGTATGGCGCGCAGCAGGACGAGGCGCTGCCGCAGGGTCTCGTTGCGGCTGTCGAGGTAGCTGCGCAGCAGGTCGCGCTCGCGCGCGTCGGACACCAGCGGGACGTAGGCATCGATGTCGCGCGCCATGTCGAGATCGGCGCGCACGATGGCGTCGAGGTGGGCCTGGCGGCGCTCGATGCGGTAGGAGAGCAGGTGGATCTGGATGGCGGCGCTGTCGCTGCTGAGCCGGCCGACCAGTTCGGCCGTGCGCTGGCCGCGCCGCGCATCCTCCGTCAGTGTCTGCTCCATCTGGCGCTGGTAGGCGAGCAGGCCGCCGGCGGCCGCGGCCGCCAGGGCCAGCGCGCCGACGGGAGGCAGCAGCAGGCGGACGGCGAGCGTCATGGCCGGCCCTCCGATCCACCCTGCAGCAGGATGACCGAGCGCGGGTCGGCGGCACGCAGGTACTCCGGCGCGAGCGCGCGCCGGATGTCGGGCAGCGGTGGCTGCCGGCTGTCGCGCTCGCTCAGCCAGTAGCCCTGCTGGATGAGATGGGTGAGCAGCAGGTTGTCGAGCCGCGCCTCGATGCGCAGCGCCGGCCAGCCTTCGCGCACCGAAGCCTCGGGGAACTTGCCGGCGAGGCCCTCGACGACATTGTCGAGCGCCGCCGCGGGCTCGCGCCGCAGGAATGCTTCGGCGCGCACCAGCGCGCGCAGGGCTCGCGTCACCGCCTCGCGTTTGGCTTCGACGCGGTCGCGCCGGCCGGCCAGCACCGAGGTTTCGGCATACAGGTCGGTCTGGAACACCGCGCTGCGCTCCGGGCCGAGCGCGGCGCGCAGCGTGTGGGTGTGCGGATTGAACGAGGCCAGCGCGTCCACCGCGCCGGACAGCAGCGCCTTCTCGTAATCGGCCGGCTCCAGCGGCACTTCGGTGACGGCCGCGGCGGGCAGGCCGTGGCTGGTGAGGAAGAGGGTGAGGAAATAGTCCGTGCTGATGCCCTTGGTGACGCCGATGCGCTTGCCGCGCAGGTCGGCGGGACGCTCGATGCCGCGGTCGCGCCGCGCCAGCAGGACGTGGCTGCGCGTGGAGCGGTGTAGCGTGCTCAGCACGACGAGGTCGTCGCCCGCGGCCAGCCGGCGGGAGACGGGCATGTCGAACACCGTGGCGAGATCGGACCGGCCTTCCAGCGCGCTGGCCAGCGCGTCGCGGCCGAGGTCGAACTTGTCGAAGCTTACGTCGAGCCCTTCCTCGCGGAAATAGTTCTGCTTTTCGGCGATGTAGACCAGCGCCATGGCCGGCAGCTCGGCCAAAGCGATGTTCAGCGCCTGCGGCGGGCCGGCGGGGTGGCGCGCGTCGCAGGCGGCGAGGAGAAGGAGGAGGGTGGCGAGCAAGGCCGCCCGGGCCATGACGGGTCTCATGGCGCGATGCTGCGCCGTGCCGCATCGGCTGACTATTGGCGCGGCCGCGATTCGGGCGTCGCCGCCGGGATTACCGCCCTGTCGCGGTTGGCACTACAGCAGTTCGTGCTCCGCGGCGTAGCGCATCATTTCGGCGTTGTTGGCGAGGCCCATCTTTTCCAGGATGCGGGCGCGGTAGGTGCTGACGGTGTTGGCCGACAGATTCAGGATGCCGGCGGCTTCCCCCACCGGCTTGCCGGCGGCGATGAGGCGGAACACCTGGAATTCGCGCGCCGACAGGCGCTCGTGCGGCGCCTTCCCGGCGTCGGCGCCGATCTGTTCGGCGAGCAGCTGCGCCAGCGTCGGGCTGACGTAGCGATGGCCCCCGGCGATGCGTTTGATGGCCTGCATTAGTTCGGCCGGCGCGCTCTCCTTGTTGAGATAGCCCGAAGCGCCGGACTTGAGCATGCGCACCGCCATGATGTTCTCGGGATGGATGCTGAGGATCAGCACGGGCAGCTTCGGCCAGCGCGCGCTGACGTCGCGCAGCACCTCGAAGCCGCTGCGGTCGGGCAGGTCGATGTCGAGCACCAGCACGCTCCACTCCCCGCCGCGCAGCGCCTCCATCGCCGCCGCGGCGCTGCCGGCCTCGCCCACCTGCGTCACGTCAGGCTGCGCCTCCAGCAGCAGGCGCAGGCCGTGGCGCACCACGGGATGGTCATCGACGATGAGGATCTTCATGCGTCCGGCGTCCTGCTGTCCGGCGGCGGTTTCATGGGCACGGCCAGCGTGATGCGCGTGCCCCTGCCGGGCGCGCTGTCGATGCTGAACAGCCCGCCGAACTCGGCCACCCGCTCGCGCATGCCGAGCAGGCCGAGCGAACCGCGGCCGTTGCCGGCATCGAACCCGCGGCCGTTGTCGGCCACTTCCAGCAGCAGGTTGCCGGCGGGCAGGGTGAGGCAGACATCCACCTGCGTGGCGCCGGCGTGGCGGGCGATGTTGGTGAGGATTTCCTGGTACACGCGGAAGATGGCGGTGGCGCGATTCGGCCGGATGTCCGATTCGGCGGCGGGCAGGGCCAGCTCGCAGGGGATGCCGCTGCGCCGCTCGAACTCGCGCGTCTGCCATTCGATGGCGGCGAGCAGGCCGAGCGTGTCGAGCACGCCCGGGCGCAGCTCGTAGGAGATGCGGCGCACGGCGTCGACGGTGCGGCCGATCAGCGCGTTCATCGAGGCGACGCGCGCGGCGACGGCCGGATCGCGCGGCAGCGCCTGCTCGATCAGCGCCAGTTCCAGCTTCAGCCCGGTGAGCGCCTGGCCGAGTTCGTCGTGCACCTCGCGCGCGATGCGCGTGCGCTCCTCCTCGCGCACCGATTCCATGCGCTTGGCCAGGGCCTGCAGCTGCGCCTTGGCCGCGGCCTCCGTTGCCTCGCGCTGCTTGCGCTCGCCGATGTCCAGCATGACGCCCTGGAGGGCGAGCGGTTTGCCCTCCTCGTCGCTGCTGACCGAGGCGATGTCCTTGAACCAGTGCTCCTTTCCCTCGCGGTCGAGCATGCGATACTCGCTGACGAGGGCGCCGCTCCGGTCGATGCCCTGAGTAAATTCCTCCATCACGCGCTCGCGGTCGAGCGGGTGCAGCGCCTTGTACCAGGAATCGGGGTCGGCCAGCCATTCCTCCGGTGTAACGCCCAGCATGGCGATTTGCGGGCTGACGTAGGTGGCGGAGAAATTCCGGTCGAGGGAGGCGATATAGGTGATCGCCGGCAGCTGTTCGACCAGGGTGCGGAAGCGTGTCTCGGACTGTTGTATCGCTTCGAGCATCCGGTGGCGCTCGGTGTTGTCGAAGAAGACGCCGAAGAAGCGCTGCGACTGGCCCTCGGCGTCGAAGAGAAAGCGCCCGAAGGCGCGCAGCCAGCGCACTTCTCCCGTGCCGGCGCGGCGGATGCGGTGTTCGCAGGCATACAGGCTGCCCTCGCGCTCCGCCCTTTCGATGGCGTCCAGCACCAGCGGCAGGTCGTCGGGATGGGCGCAGGCGCGCCACATGTCGACGCTGGCGTGGCCGCCGGGAGCTGGCTCGAATCCCATGATGCGGAAGGCGGTGTCGTTCCACACCGCCTCGCCGCTGCGCATGTCGGCATCCCAGGTGCCCATGCCGGCTTCCTGGGTGGCGATGTGCAGCCGTTCCTCGTTTTTGCGCAGCTCCTCGTTGTTCATGTCCGGCCCTTGGTCGCTTCTTCGGGCAATACGAAGGGGCGCCCTGTGTCCTGCGCCAGCCCGGCGTGCGTGAGCTTGCCGGCATGCACTTGCAGGCCCTGCATCAGCCCGGCGTCTTCCTCCAGCGCGCGGCGCAGGCCGAGGCTGGCGAGCTTCAGCGCATAGGGCAGCGTGGCCTGCGTCAGTGCCAGCGTCGCCGTGCGCGCCACCGCCGCGGGCATGTTCGGCACGCAGTAGTGCACGATGCCTTCCTCGACGAAGACCGGGTCGGAATGCGAGGTCGGCCGTGAGGTCTCGGCGATGCCGCCCTGGTCGATGCCGACGTCGACGATGACCGAGCCGGGCCGCATCTTTCCCAGCAGCGCGCGTGAGATGAACTTGGGCGAGAGCTTGCCCGGGATCAGCACGGCGCCGATGACGAGATCGGCATCGGCAATCGCCTGATCGAGCGCGAGCGGGTCGGCGACGGCGGTGGCGATGCGGCCGCGGTAGATCCTGTCGAGGGCGGCGATCTTGGCGACGCCGCGGTCGAACAGCGTCACCTGCGCGCCCATGCCGACGGCGATCTGCAGGGCATTGCTGCCGACATTGCCGGCGCCGACGATGACCACC
>CAZASE010000078.1:0-8618 GCA_964487715.1 uncultured Rhodocyclaceae bacterium
GCCATGTTCAGAACTTTTTGCTCAAAAGTGCCAATAGATTCGCTTTAAGGGCCACCACCAGTCCGGCGATCAATGCGAGCCAGAGCATGTCGCGGTACAGGCTTGCGGCCGCCGCCAGCAACGCGATGGTTGCGGCGACTTTCATGAATTCCCCAACAAAAAACGCGGCGGGTGAAGCGCCGCCCGGTTTCCGGCTTTCCGCGAAGAGGCGCAGGGCGAAAAGCGAATTGGGCAGAAAGACCGAAGCACCACCCAGGGCTGCCGAAACCGCGCCGTGCCTTCCTGCCAGCAGCCCCGCGATTGCCGCCGCCACAAAGGTTGCGACCACCTGCAGAAGGACCGCCCGGAACATCAGCATGCCGGCTTCACCACGCTCGGCGGCAATTTGCGCGCTGCAAAACGCCGGGGGCCGCCGCTTACAAAGACGACGATTTTATAGTCTTATAAAAGATCTGTCAAACCGGAAAGCCCCGTGGATGCTGGCATTAGGGCCGATTAATGCTGCGCTTATCAGATACTTTGCTGTTTATCGCTGGTTGTTGCGCTGCGGCAAAAATGGCTCTTGACACAACATAACCAAATAACTAATTATGTAGCTATGAATCCTGATTACTCGCGCGCCATCCCCACCGCCTGGAATGACATGTCCAGGGTGTTCACCGCCCTCGGCGACGAGCACCGCCAGCGCATCCTGCTGACTTTCGAGCCCGGCGAAAGGCTGAATGTCGGCCAGATTGCCGAGGTTTCAACGCTCTCCCGGTCCGCCGTGTCGCACCACCTGAAAGTCCTGCGCGAAGCCGGTGTCCTCGACAGCCGCAAGGAAGGCAAGGAGGTGTACTTCTGGCTGAACAAGGACTTTCTGCGCGAAACCCTGGCCAATGTGCTCGACTACCTGGAGCACAACGCATGAACCGACGCCGCTTCCTGATCGCCGCCGGACTTGGACTTGCCGGCCTGGCCGCCTGGCGCTACTGGCCCGAGCATGGATTGCTGAACCCTTGCCTGGCGGCCCTTCCGCGCGAAGTGGCCGATCACGAACTGGTGCAGGCCGCCTGGGACGGGGTCGATCCGGCCCAGGTATGGGACTGCCATGCCCACCTCGTCGGCACCGGCGATTCCGGCAGCGGCATCTGGCTCAATCCGGCGCTGGAGTCGATGGTGCACCCGGTGCAATACGCCCAGCGCCTGTTCTTCCTCAACGCCGGCTGCGCCCACGACGCACCGGGACGGGTCGACCAGAGCTACATCGAGCGCATGCACAACCTGCTGGAAGGCATGCGGCCGGGCGCCAAGCTGATGCTCTTCGCCTTCGACTTCACCCACCGCGAGGACGGCACGGCGGACCGCGACAATACCTCGTTCCACATTCCCAACGACTACGCACGCGACGTGGCGCGCCAGCATCCGCAGTACTTCGAGTGGGTGGCCTCGATCCACCCCTACCGCCCGGATTGCGTCGAGGCGCTGGAGCGCGCCGCGGCCGACGGCGCCCGCGCCATCAAGTGGCTGCCGGCGGCGCAGGGCATGAATCCGGCTTCGCCCTTGTGCGACCGTTTCTTTGAAGCGCTGGCGAAGCTCGGCCTGCCGCTGATCAGCCACGCCGGCGAGGAGCGCGCGGTGCACGGCGGCAACACGCAGCACTTCGGCAACCCGCTGCTGCTGCGCCGGGCGCTGGATCATGGCGTGCGCGCGATCGTCGCCCACTGCGGCTCGATGGGCCAGGACCGCGACATCGACAAGGGTGAGAACGGCCCCTACGTCGACAGCTTCAACCTCTTCGCCCGCCTGATGGACGACCCGGTGTACGGCCCGAAGCTGAACGGCGACATCTCGGCCATGACGCAACTGAACCGCGCCGGCCCGGCACTGGAAACGGTGCTTGCGCGCGAGGACTGGCATGCGCGCCTGCACAACGGCTCGGACTATCCCCTGCCGGGGGTGATGCCGCTGTTTTCCGTTACTTTTATGGTGCAGCTCGGCCTGATCCCCGAAACGGCGGTGCCGGTGCTCACCGAAATCCGCAAGCACAACCCGCTGCTGTTCGACTTCGTGCTGAAGCGCCACCTGGCGTTCAAGGGCCGGCGTTTCGCAAAGTCAGTCTTCGAGACACGGCGATTCTTCGAAAGAAAAAACATACCTGACTAGCGACAATGTTCAGCACACGCACCGACTCACCGCTATTACCGTCATTCCGGGGCCGCCCGGTGGGGCGGAACCCGGAATCCAGGGTTTTTTGCGGCCGCCCTGGATTCCGGGTCGCGCTTCGCTTGCCCGGAATGACGAAGCTGAGGGTTGTCACCCGTCAGGAAAACATATGAGCAACCAGTTCGGCCTTTTGAAGGAAAGGCGTTTCGCGCCCTTCTTCGGCGTGCAGTTTCTCGGCGCGCTCAACGACAACGTCTTCAAGCAGGCGCTGGTGATCCTGCTCACCTACTCCACCGCCCGCTACACGACGATGTCGACGGACATCCTGCAGAACCTGGCGCAGGCGCTGTTCGTGCTGCCTTTCTTCCTGTTCTCGGCCACCGCCGGCCAGCTCGCCGACAAGTACGAGAAATCGCGCCTGATCAGCATCACGGTGGCGATCGAACTGTGCTGCATGGCGCTCGGCGCGGCGGGCTTCTTCCTGCACAGCCTGCCGCTCCTGTTCACCGCCCTCTTTCTCGGCGGCATCCAGTCGGCGCTGTTCGGGCCGGTGAAGTACGCCATCCTGCCGCAGCACCTGAAGGAGGCGGAGCTGGTCGGCGGCAACGGCATGGTGGAGATGGGTACCTCGGTGGCGATCCTCGTCGGCATGATGCTGGGCGGCTGGCTGGTGGCGCAGGAAGGCTGGGGCGTCAGCGCCGCGGCCGTCGTCACCATGGCCATCTCGGCGACGGGCTTCCTGCTCTCGCGCCTGATCCCGCTGGCGCCGGCCGCCGCGCCTGAACTGAAGATCAACTGGAACCCGTTCACCGAGACCTGGCGCAACTTCCAGTTCATGCGCGGCAACCGCACGGTGTTCCTGTCGGTGCTGGGCATTTCCTGGTTCTGGTTCTACGGCTCGATCTTCCTCACGCAGTTCCCTAACCTGTCGAAGGACATCCTCTCCGGCCAGGAGTCGGTGGTGACGCTGCTCCTGATCGTTTTCTCGATCGGCATCGGCGTCGGTTCGCTGCTGTGCGAGCGCCTCTCCGGCCACAAGGTGGAGATCGGCCTGGTGCCCTTCGGCTCGATCGGCATGACGCTGTTCGGCGTCGACCTCTATTTCGCGCTGGCGGCGCACCTTCAGCACGCGCCGATGGCGCTGGCGGCCTTCCTGCGCGACGCCGGCCACTGGCGCATCCTCGCCGACCTCTTCCTCATCGGCCTCTTCGGCGGCTTCTACATCGTGCCGCTGTATGCGCTGATCCAGATCCGCTCCGAGCCCTCGCATCGCTCGCGCATCATCGCCGGCAACAACATCCTCAACGCACTGTTCATGGTCGCCGCGGCCGGCATCGCCATCGGCCTCTTCGCGGCGGGCCTGACCATCCCGCAACTGCTGCTCGCCACGGCGCTGATGAACGCCGTCGTCGCGCTCTACATCTACCGGCTGGTGCCGGAGTTCCTCATGCGCTTCATCGTGTGGCTGCTGATCCACTCGGTGTACCGCTTGAAGAAGGAAGGAGTCGAAAACATCCCCGAGGAAGGCCCGGCGGTGATCGTCTGCAACCATGTCAGTTTCGTCGACGCCCTGGTCATAGCGGCAGCATGCCCGCGGCCGATCCGCTTCGTCATGGACCACCAGATATTCAAACTGCCCATCATCAATTTTGTTTTCCGCGAAGGGCGTGCCATCCCGATTGCTTCGGCGAAGGAAGACCCGGCCCTGCTGGAGCAGGCCTACGAGGAGGTGGCGAAGGCGCTGGAGGCCGGCGACCTGGTCGGCATCTTCCCGGAAGGCCGCATCACCGACACGGGCGAGCTGTACCCTTTCAGGAAAGGGATCACGCGCATCGTCGAACGCACGCCGGTGCCGGTGGTGCCGATGGCCTTGCGCGGCCTGTGGGGCAGCTTCTTCTCGCGCAAGGACGGCCCGGCCATGACGCGGCCGTTCCGCCGCGGGCTGTTCGCGAAAGTCAGTCTGTGCGTGGCGGCGCCCGTTCGACCCGAGGCCGCCACGCCGGAAGCGCTGCAGGACATCGTCGCCGGTCTGCGCGGCGACAAACGCTAGGAGACGTCGATGGACACCTTCTTTGCCTTTTTGCTCGCGCTGATCGCCTTCTACATCCTGATGGAGTGGCGGCTCGGCAAGGCGCGGCGCGAGGCGGAGAAGCACTATGCCGACCTCGATGCGAAGACGCGGTGGCTCTACAAGATGCTGGACGAACTCCAGTCGGCCCCGCCGAGGGCGGTCGACACGCCTGCGGGCGCGGCGGCGGCCCCGGTCGAAACCGTCGCCGAACCCCAAGCCGAGTCCATCGCCGTCCCGCAGCGACTGACTTTTTCCGAGCCGCCTGTCGAGGCCGTCGACATCGAGCCGCCCGCGCCGAAGGAGCCGGGCTGGCTGTCGAAGCTGCTCTTCGGCGGCAACATCCTGGCGAAGATCGGCGTGGTGCTGCTGATCTTCGGCGTCGGCTCGGCGCTCAAGCTCGCCGCCGAGTTCGGCGTGCTGCCGGCGGAAGCGCGCCTCGGCATCGCCGCGCTGTTCGGCGTGGCGCTCGGCGTGCTCGGCTGGCGCAAGCGCGCCGGCCACGAGATGTTCGGCTTCGCGCTGCAGGGCGGCGGCGTGGCGGTGCTGTATCTGGTCGTGTACTTCGCCCTGACACGCTATGAACTGCTCACCACCGTGCCGGCCTTCGCGCTGTTCGTGCTGCTCGGCGTCGGCTGCATGCTGCTGGCGGCGATCCAGGACGGCCGCTCGCTGGCGGTGCTGGGCATCGTCGGCGCCTTCCTCGCGCCGATCCTCGCTTCCAGCGACACCGGCAACCACGTGGTGCTGTTCTCCTACTACACCCTGCTCAACCTGTTCATCTTCGGCCTGAGCTGGTTCCGCGCCTGGCGCTCGCTCAACGTGGCGGGCTTCCTGTTCACCTTCGCCATCGGCGTGAACTGGGGACTGAAGTTCTACCGGCCGGAATATTTCCCGACGACCGAACCCTTCCTCGTCGTGCTGTTCCTCATCTACAGCCTGATTCCCATCGTGTTCGCGCTGCGCTCGCCGCCGGGCACCGCGGCAGTGGACCGCATCGACGCCATGCTGATCTTCGGCACGCCGGTGGTCTGCGGTCTCCTGCAGGTGCCGCTGGTAGAGCCCTTCGAGTACGGCCTCGCCTGGTCGGCGGGAATCGCGGGAGTGTATTACCTCGCGCTCGCCACGCTCGTTGCCAGACGCGGCAACGAAGGACTGTCAGTGCTGGCGGAAAGCCAGCGCTGGGTCGGCGCGGCGCTGCTGACGCTGGCCGTGCCCTTCGCCTTCGGCGCCCGCGCGACGGTGGCGCTGTGGGCGCTGGAGGGCGCGGCAGCGGCGTGGATGGGTGCGAAGCGCGAGCGCACACGCATCGCGCTGGCCGGCCTGGCGCTGCAGCTCGCCGCCGGCGGCTATTTCCTGCTGCACATCGATGAACTGAAGCATGTCACCGCGCTCGCCAACGACGTCTTCGTCGGCGGCATGGTGGTGGCGATCGCCGGACTAGTCGGCGGCTACGCAGCAAGCCGGCTCGACCGAAAGGCGGCGCCACAGCTCCTTTCTGGCGCGATGCTGGCGTGGAGCGCGCTGTGGCTCTACGGTACGGGGCTCCACGAGATCGACATCTTCGTCGAGCGGCCCTGGCGCTTCGCCGCTTCGCTGGCGCTGATCGTGCTGCCGCTGGTTGCGGCGGAGTTCGCCGGCAAGCGGCTCGATTGGCTCGTGCTGCGCCGCGCCGCCGTCCTGCTGCCGCTGGTGCTGGCCGGCGGCGCCGTGGCGGTGCTCGACCTCAAGCGCCACCCCTTCGCCGATGCGGCGTGGCTCAGCTGGCTGCTGGCGTATGCGGGCCACTTCGTCGTGCTGAAGCGCCACGAGCAGGAAGGGGAGAACTTCTGGCGCGCCGCGCGCCACGCGCTCGGTTTTTGCGTGCTGGCCGCGTTGTCAGGCTGGGAAGCGAGCTGGCAGTTGAAGGAGCTCCTGCCCGAGATCCGCCTCGCGCGCATGCTCGGCTGGGGCGTGGTGCCGGCGCTGCTGCTCGCCGCCGCGTATTCCGCGGCGCGCGCGCAAGCCTGGCCGCTGGCGACGAATCGCGGCGCCTACCTGAACCTCGGCGCGGCGCCGGTGGCGCTGGCGCTGGCGGCATGGACGCTGGCGCTCAACGTCGACTATTCCGGCGCAGCCGGCGGGTGGCGGTATGTGCCGATGTTCAGCCCGCTCGATCTCGGCCAGGCGCTGGTGCTGGCGACCTTGTTCGTCTGGGTGTGCGAGCAGTCGCGTGCGAAGGGTCTTTTGTTCGCCGTCCTGGGGGGACTGACTTTTGCCTGGGTCAGTGCCGGCGCGGCGCGCACGGTGCACCACTGGCTCGGCGTCCCCTTCGTCTGGGACCATCTGGTGGATTCTGTGGCGCTGCAGGCGAGCTGGTCGATCCTGTGGACCCTGCTCGCCCTCGGCCTGATGATCCAGGCGACGCGACGCGGCCTGCGCACGCTGTGGTTCGCCGGCTTCGGATTGCTAGGAGTGGTCGGTCTGAAGCTGATGCTGGTGGACACGGCCCATGTGAACACGCTGGGCCGCACGGTGTCGCTGCTCGGCGTGGCACTGCTGGTGATCGCCGCCAGCTACTTCGCGCCGACGCCGCCGAGGGCGGTGGTGCCGGCGGAGGAAAACTAGCGCAGCTTCTCGAGCAGGCCGTCGAGCTGGTCGAGGCTGGCAAAGCCGATGGCGATCTGGCCGGCGCCCTTGGTGCCGACCTTGATCTTCACCTGTGCACCGAGCGCGTCGGCGAGCTCCTCCTCGAGGCGCGCCACATCGCGGTCTTCCTTCTTCGCCGCAGCGGCCTTCTGCTTGGGCGGGTTGAGTTCGTGTTGCACCATGCGCTCGGCCTCGCGCACCGAATAGCCCTTGGCGGCGATGCGGTGGGCCAGCTGCAACTGGCTGGCCTTGGCCAGCGGCAGCAGGGCGCGGGCGTGGCCCATGTCGATCTCGCCGGCCATGAGCAGGTCCTGCACCGGCTTGGCGAGGTGCAGCAGGCGGAGCAGGTTGCTGGCGGCCGGGCGCGAGCGGCCGACCGAGTCGGCGGCCTGCTGGTGGGTCATGCCGAATTCGTCGATGAGGCGCTGGATGCCCATCGCTTCTTCGAGCGGGTTGAGGTCCTCGCGCTGGATGTTCTCGATGAGCGACATGGCGAGCGCCGAGTCGTCCGGAATGTCGCGCACCAGCACCGGCACCTCGTGCAGGCCGGCCAGTTGCGAAGCGCGCCAGCGCCGCTCGCCGGCGATGATCTCGTAGCGGCCGCCGTCGACCGGACGCACCAGGATCGGCTGCATGACGCCCTGCGCCTTGATGGAGGCAGCCAGTTCGTTGAGCGACTCCTGGTCCATGTGCGTGCGCGGCTGGTACTTGCCGGGCTGGAGGTAGTCGACGCGCAGGGTGTCCTGGCGCTGCGGCTCGCTGCTGTTGCCGGCCAGCAGGGCGTCGAGCCCGCGGCCGAGGCCTTTCGGTTTGGCTGCCATTTTATTTTGTCTCCCTAGAATGTCTTGACGCGTTCGATCATCTCGGCGGCGAAGGCGAGGTAGGCCTGCGCGCCCTTGGCGGCGCGGTCGAAGAGCACGCCGGGCACGCCGTAGCTCGGCGCTTCGGCCAGTCGCACGTTGCGCGGCACGATGGTCTTGAACACCTTGTCGCCGAAGTGCTGCTCGAGCTGGGCGCTCACCTGGTTGGACAGGGTGCTGCGTGTGTCGAACATGACGCGCAGCAGGCCGATGATCTTCAAATCGGGATTCAGATTGGCGTGCACCTTCTTGATGGTGTTCACCAGATCCGAGAGGCCCTCCAGCGCGTAGTACTCGCACTGCATCGGGATGATGACGCCGTTGGCGGCACAGAGGCCGTTGAGCGTCAGCATGCTGAGCGAGGGTGGGCAGTCGATGAGGACGAAGTCGTAGTCCTTGTCGTGCAGCGCCAGCGCGTGCTTCAGGCGCGTCTCGCGGTTGTCGAGGTCGACCATCTCGACTTCGGCGCCGGCGAGGTCGCGGTTGGCCGGAAGGGTGTCGTACTTGCCGGTCTCGGAGGCCTGGCGCGCCTCGGCCAGCGAGGCCAGGCCGAGCAGTACGTGGTACACCGAGCTCTTCAGCGTGCGCTTGTCGACGCCGCTGCCCATGGTGGCGTTGCCCTGCGGGTCGAGGTCGACCAGCAGCACACGCTGGCCCTGGGCGGCGAGCGCCGCGGCGAGGTTCACCGTGGTGGTGGTCTTGCCGACCCCGCCCTTCTGGTTGGCGACTGCGAATATGTGCGACACGTTATCCCCTTCTTATTCTCTCTCCACGCGCACCAGGTGGCGCGCGCCCTCCACGCCCGGCACTTGCAGCGGCGTCACCTCCGCCACACGCCAGCCGGCCGGCAGCTGGGCGATTTCCTCGTAGGGGTGCACCCCCTTCATGGCCAGCAGCGCGCCGCCTTCGGCGAGCAG
>CAZASE010000079.1:0-8529 GCA_964487715.1 uncultured Rhodocyclaceae bacterium
GACGGCGACGCCGCGGCCGCCGCCGGCGCGCGCCGCGCGCAGCGCGGCGACGGTGTCCTGCGGGATGAGATAGCGTTCGCAATGCATGCGGTGTTGCGCGAGGTCGTCGACGCGCACGGGCTGGAAGGTGCCGGCGCCGACATGCAGCGTCAGCCAGGCGAACGCAACCCCTCGCTCGCGCAGGGACGCCAGCAGCGGCGCGTCGAAATGCAGGCCCGCGGTCGGCGCGGCGACCGAGCCGTGCGCCCGCGCATACACCGTTTGGTAGCGGGATTCGTCGTCCGCGCCGGCCGGCCGCCGGATGTACGGCGGCAGCGGCAGGGCACCGTGACGTTCGAGCAGCGTAACGATATCGTCCGTGGCGGGGAAGCGCAGCAAGTGGAATTCGCCGTCGCGCGCCACCACCTCGACTTCGATCGCACCGTCGAGCAACAAGCGGCTGCCCGGCCGTGGTGCGCGACTGGCGCGGATCTGCGCCAGCGCCTCGTGGGGGCCGATCGGCCGTTCGATCAACACCTCGACCCGGCCGCCACTCTCCTTGGTTCCTTGCAGGCGCGCATGCAGGACGCGCGTGTCGTTGAACACCAGCAGGTCGCCCGCTCGCAGCAGCTCCGGCAAGGCGGAGAAGCGGCGGTCCTCCAGGTGCGCGCCGGCCACCTGCAGCAGCCGGCTGGCGCTGCGGTCGGGCAGCGGGAACTGCGCGATCCGGTCGGCGGGCAGCGGGTAATCGAAGTCGGCGAGCGTGAGGGGCATCGGCTTGTTCGGAGCAGGGCGATCGGGGATAATGCGCCCTCTCGCGGCGCGCCATTCTACGCGCCGCCGGGCCGGGATGGCGGAATTGGTAGACGCAGCGGACTCAAAATCCGCCGGTGGCAACACCGTGGGGGTTCGATTCCCCCTCCCGGCACCATCGCCCCGCGCGCGACGCGCGGGGCAAACCCTCAGAACCGGAAGCGCTCGATCAGGATCTGCCGTCCGTCGGGAAGCGTCATCACCCCCGTAGTGGAACTGGAGAACTGGATCGTCAAGGCGCCGACGGAACCGTTGATGACCGTCGGTGCCTGGTACGGACCGCTCAGCGTCTGGCCGCCCGCGTACTGGGTCCACACCCCCTGGTAGGACGTTGGTGTGAGCAGGGTCCCCTCCGGGATGTACCAGATCGGGTTGCCGCTGCCGTCGTACATGTAGCCGGCGATGAACATCAGGCTTCCCTGGATTTCCATGGAGAAGCCGCGCCCGCCTTCGCTCGGATTCCACCACCAGCCGGTCTCCGGCTGGCTTGCCGAGGGGGGCAGGTTCAGCCCGTTCGGCGCGAACTCGAAGCGCTGGATCGGCACACTGCCGCCGGCCCAGGTGAGCACGCCGTGCCGCGCATCGGAGAAGGCGATGCTGAGGTTGCCGCCACTGGCCACCTGTACCGCCGGTGCCTGCCAGGCGCCGGTCAGCGTCTGCCCGCCGGAATAGCTGTCCAGCGTGCCGGCGAAGGTGTTGCCGCTGTAGGCGTTGCCGCTCGTTGCGGCATACCAGGTGGCCCGTCCGCCGGTCGCGTAGAGGAAGCTGGCGAGGAAGCCGCGGTTGTTGTTGACCTCGAGGAAGAATCCGCGGCCGCTTTCCAGCGGGTTCCACCACCATCCGGTCTGCGGCGCGCTGGCGCCGGCGAATACGACGAAATCCACCCAGCCGGCGTCCTGCCCGGAAGCCAGGGATACGTCCTTGACGTAGTCCCAGCGCACGGTATGTGCCCCGGCCGGGATGGCCAGCGTGGTGCGCGTCCACGGGCCTTCGCCGCTCCAGCTGTACTGCTGCACGCCGTCAAGCGAGACGCTGAAGATGTCGTAGTTGGCCTCGGAGGATACGCGCCAGTACCACGACAGCGTGCCGGGGCCGGTGACGGTGGTCGAGAGGAAACTGCTCTGGTTGTTGCCGAGGGTGCCGGATTGCGCCGACGAGCCGCCGAAGAAGGCGGTGGTGGTTTGCGGCAGGAACGCGGCATTGCCCCCGGCGGTCCACACCAGGCCGGTATTGTCGAGCGCCTCGCCGAGCGTGAGGCCCGACAGCGTGAAGGTCGCCGTCACCGCACTGGCCGCGTTCATTGTCACGTTGCATGTGCCGCTGCCGCTGCAGGCGCCGCTCCATCCCGTGAACACCGAGCCGACGGCCGGGCTGGCGGTCAGCGTGACGCCGGTGCCGCCGGCGAAGGAAGCGCTGCAGGTCGCACCGCAGTTGATGCCGGCTGGAGACGAACTGACGGTGCCGCTGCCGGTGCCGGACTTGCTCACGCTGAGGGCATAGCCTGTCGCGGCCGGGTTCAGCCACTGGCTCAGCGCGGCGCCGTAGGCAACGTCGAAGCGGCCGTAGGTGCCCGTCTTGTTCAAGGTGGCGCAATTCGAATTGACGTTGCTGCCCCAGAGCTGTCCGATCAGGTAGTGGCTCGCCCCCGAGATGACGAACAGTCCGGAGCCGCTGCTGCCGCCTTCGGTGATGCCGGCAAGATAGGGGATTTGCAGGAAATTGCCGCCGGACGGGTTGGTGGTGGTCGTGCATCCGGCCGACGGATCGGGGACGCAGCTCAGGTAGTTGTTCACCTGCCCGCTGGTGATTTTCTGCAGGTCGCCTTTCGGATGGTGCACGCCCCGGGTGGCGCTGCCGAGGGCCGCTGTGCTGCCGAGCCAGCCGGCGAAGGTGCTTCCCGCCGGCGGCGCGCCCAGGAGGCGCATGAACGAGGTATCGGTGGCGGAGCTTTGGTACAGCAGGGTCGCCCCGCCGGCGAGGGTCTGGTAAGCGGGGTTCAGGACGCCGCTGTTGCAGCTGGTGGAGCGATAGAACCAGTAGGTCTGCAGCGTCGATGCGGCGGACTGCGTGGAAATGCAGTGGTTGGCGCTGAGAAAATAGGGTGTCTGGCTGGCGGCGGTGTCAGCGAGCAGCGTGCCGGAACAGAGGTAGCTGGATCCGCCGCTGACATAGGTCATTCGGGCAACAGCGTTGCTTTCTGCGCTCCAGCCGGCTTCGCAGTTGACGTCGATGTTGCAGCTTTGTGCCGCGTCTTCCGGGTGGTCTTGGCTGGCCCCTTGCGCGGCGAGGGGGGAAGCGAAAAAATGCGAAATCCGCGGAATCGACAGCTCGACGGCCGCGGCGGCGACGCCCGGCGGCAGTTCGATCTCGACGGTGAGTTCCGCACCCTCGACATGCGGCGACCAGTAGGTTCGTCCGTCCAGGCTGTCATCGCCGGCCGCGCGGTTGCGCTGCAGGGTGGCGAGGATGTCGCGGGCGGGGACTTCGTACACTGCCGCCGCGCCTTGCGGATAGAAGCGCAGGGTGGCGCCCGCGGGCAGTTGCGACACGACCAGTCCGGCACGCAGGCCGGCGGCCTGCGGCGAGGTCAGGCTGAGGGCGGTGATCAATCCGCCCGCCGCGGTGGGCTGCCAGACGAGGAATGCGGCGGTGCCGGCGGGGTCGGCCAGTTCGGCGACGTCGCGGGCGAAGCCGATCTTTTGCGGCGCGCCGGCGCGCGGCTTCGTGCCGGCCTCGGCGGCGAGCTTCTCGGCGGCAACCGGTGCGATGGTGAGTGTGCGCGCCGCCGGCGCGTCCGCAGCGGCGCGCGGCTTGAGCGAAGAGGATGCCTCGCCGGCCTTGCCGGGCAGCGTGACGGACTCGGCCCGGTCGAGCTGCGGCCCGGCTGCCTGCACACCGGCCGGCGCCGCCGCCAGCGCCAGCCACGCTGCCACGCCTAGCCAAAGAAATGCGGTATGCGGCCGCCAGGCGGCGTTGTCGTTCTTCGTCATGTCACCCATCTTCGCGTCTCCGGTTAATCGTCGCGCCGCCTTTCCGGCAGCCGCAGCCATTCGAGAAATTGAAGCCTATCCGATTCCGGTCGGCAGGGGTAGTCCGCGGCGCGGTCGGCCGTTGCCGCTGTCCCGCCGGGGACCGCGAAATAGTTTGACAAAAATCAAGGAACGATACGCGCAATGGGAGGAATCTTGCGGCTGCACAAGACCGTATAATTTCCAGGCCTTTTTCAAACCGGGTTCTTCGTTGAGGGAGAAATCACATGCAGAAGCGTAATTCGATGGTCGTTTCCCTGCGCCTTGCCGCCCTGCCGCTGGCGCTGGCGGGTTTGTTCAACCTCGCCAACGCGCAGCAGGCGCCGGCGGCGGCGCCGACTTTGTCGGCGGAAGAGAAGGCCGCCGCCAAGAAGATCTACTTCGAACGTTGCGCCGGCTGCCATGGCGTGCTGCGCAAGGGTGCCACCGGCAAGAACCTGGAACCGCACTGGAGCAAGAAACTGCCCGACGGCACGATGCAGGAAGGCGGCACGCTCAAGCTCGGGCAGAACCGCCTGGAGAAGATCATCGCCTACGGTACCGAGGGCGGCATGGTCAACTTCGACGACATCCTGACCAAGGACGAACTCACCCTCATGGCCAAGTACATCCAGGCCACCCCGGATGTGCCGCCCGAGTACAGCTTCAAGGAAACCATGGATTCCTGGAAGGTGATCGTTCCGGTCAAGGACCGCCCGACCAAGCAGATGAACAAGTTCAACCTGAAGAACATGTTCTCGGTGACCCTGCGCGATACCGGCGAGGTCGCGCTGATCGACGGCGATACCAAGGAGATCCGCAGCATCGTCAAGACCGGCTATGCCGTGCACATCTCCCGCCTGTCGAAATCCGGCCGCTATGTATACGTGATTGGCCGCGACGGCCGCCTGTCGCTGATCGACCTGTGGATGGAGAAGCCCGCGGTCGTGGCCGAGCTGAAGGTCGGCTTTGACGCACGTTCGGTGGATACCTCGAAGTTCAAGGGCTACGACGACAAGTACGCGATCGCCGGCTCCTACTGGCCGCCGCAGTACGTGATCATGGATGGCGACACGCTGAAGCCGCTCAAGGTCGTCAGCACCCGCGGCATGACGGTGGATGGCGAGTACCATCCGGAGCCGCGCGTGGCCTCGATCGTCTCGTCAGAGATCAAGCCGGAGTGGGTCGTCAACATCAAGGAGACCGGCCAGATCCTGCTGGTCGACTACAGCGACATCAAGAACCTGAAGACCACCACCATCGAGTCGGCCAAGTTTCTGCATGACGGCGGCTGGGATGCTTCGAAGCGTTACTTCCTGGTGGCGGCCAACGCCTCCAACAAGATCGCCGCGGTGGACACCAAGACGGGCAAGCTGGCCGCCCTGATTGACACCAAGAAGCTTCCCCACCCGGGCCGCGGCGCCAACTTCGTGCATCCGCAGTTTGGTCCCGTGTGGGCGACCGGCCACCTCGGCGCCGACGTTGTGACGCTGATCAGCACGCCGTCCGACAATCCGAAGTTCGCCAAGTACAAGAGCCAGAACTGGAAGGTCGTCCAGGAGATGAAGCACGTGCCGGGCAACCTGTTCGTCAAGACCCATCCGAAGTCCAGGCATTTCTGGGCGGATGCGCCGCAGAATCCGGAGAAGGCGCTGGCCGAATCCGTCGCGGTGTGGGACATGGCGGACCTGTCCAAACCGAAGAAGGTCATCAACGTGGCCAAGGATTCCGGCCTGCCGGAGACCAAGGCGACTCGCCGCGCCGTGCACCCCGAATATAGCGCGGATGGCAGCGAGGTGTGGATCTCCCTCTGGGGCGGCAAGACCGACCAGTCAGCCATCGTCGTGTATGACGACAAGACACTGGCGGTCAAGAAGGTGATCACCGATCCGAAGATGATCACGCCGACCGGCAAGTTCAACGTCTACAACACGCAGCACGACATCTACTGAGTCTGCCCGTCGTTCGGACGATCCCGGGGGCCTTGCGCCCCCGGTTTTTGTCCGGGCCCGCATTCGAGAACAGGATTTCCAGGTGTCCAACCGCACTCCATCCCGCATTGCCGCGCTGTCGCAGGTCCTGCGCCGGCCGAGCGCGAAGTACTCGCTGCTGACCCTGCTGGTGGTCGGCTTCTTCTCCGGCATCATCTTCTGGGGCGGCTTCAACACCGCGATGGAGGCGACCAACACGCTGGAGTTCTGCATCTCCTGCCACGAGATGCGCGACACGGTCTATCAGGAATACAAGGAGACCATCCACTATTCGAACCGCACCGGCGTGCGCGCCATCTGCTCGGACTGCCACGTACCGAAGGACTGGGTGCACAAGATGGCGCGGAAGATCCAGGCCACCAACGAACTCTACGGCAAGGTGATGGGCACCATCGACACGCCGGAGAAATTCGAGGCGAAGCGGCTGCATCTGGCCGAGAACGAGTGGAAGCGCATGAAGGGCTCGGATTCGCGCGAGTGCCGCAACTGCCACACCTTCGACGGCATGAACAGCGAGATGCAGAAGCAGCGCGCGCGCAAGCAGCACGAACTGGCGCAGCGCGACAAGCAGACCTGCATCGAATGCCACAAGGGCATCGCCCACCAGAAGCCCAAGGGCATGAAGGACGAGGACGACGAGTAAGCGCGTACCCGGTTGCCGGTTCCCGGTCGCCGGTGTAGGGTTCGGCTGGCATGTTACCGGCAACTGACAACTGACTGAAAAGGAGTTATCCATGAAAAAACTGATTTCCGCTTCCGCTGTCGGCCTGGTGTTCGCGCTGGGCGCGGGTGGTGCCACGGCTGCACCGGACTGGAGCAAGGCGGCGGGCAAGAAAATCACCGTGTTCTATCCGGGTGTTTCGCCGATCGAGTGGATCACCAAGGGCACCGAGCATGGCGGTGCCAAGGGCCTGAAGAAGGGCGAGAGCTGCGCCAGTTGCCACGACGAGGAAGCGGCCGACATGGGCAAGAAGATGGTGACCGGCCAGAAGATCGAGCCCAAGGTCATCAAGGGCAAGGCGGGCTCGATTCCGGTCACCGTGCAGGCCGCGCATGACGGCACCAACCTGTACCTGCGCTTCTCCTGGAAACAGCCAGCCGGCGGCGCCGAGAAGATGGACAAGGACAACCA
Organism: uncultured Rhodocyclaceae bacterium; assembly: GCA_964487715.1. Classification (GTDB taxonomy): domain Bacteria; phylum Pseudomonadota; class Gammaproteobacteria; order Burkholderiales; family Rhodocyclaceae; genus Desulfobacillus. The sequence goes on from CAZASE010000079.1 coordinate 6,924, forward strand.
GGTCAAGCTGGCCGTGATGTTCGAGGACAACAAGATCGAGCGCGCCAACCTGTCCGGTTGCTGGGAGACCTGCCACCAGGATGCGCGCACGATGCCCGAGGGCAAGGACGACAAGAAGACCAAGTATGTCGTCGGCGGCGACGTCAAGGGCGGCAAGTTCTACGACCTGATCCAGTGGACCAGCAAGGGCGCCAAGCACGACGGCTATGTCGCCGACAAGCGCGTCATGGAAGGCGGCAAGGGGCTGGTGGACGCCAAGGGCGAGAAGAAGGGCGACGAGTGGGTGGTTACCTTCACCCGCAAGCTCGCCGGCGGCGGCGAGGGCGACATCGCCATGGCGGCAGGCAAGACCTACAATATCGGCTTTGCCATCCACGACGACCACACCAGCGGCCGCTTCCACCACGTCTCGCTTGGTTACACGCTGGGCCTCGATGCCAAAGCGGACATCACCGCAGCCAAGCAGTAGGTACACGATTCCCGGGAACATGTCCGGTGTAAGACAGACAGACGGGGGGCAGTTGCTCCCCGTTTGCTTTTCAGGAGGCAAGATGCAATTTTGCAGCAGAACGCTGGCCGTCCAGGGGCTTCTCCTGGCCCTCGCCTTGCCGCCCGCCTCGGCGATGGCGCAGTTGGCCGAGGTGGTGATTCGCGACTACAAGTTCGCGCCTGCCGAACTGGTGATCAAGGCGGGCACGACGGTGCAATGGACCAACGACGAGAAGCGCACCAGCCACTCCGTCCTGTTCACCGGGCCAGGCGGCTTCGAGTCGGAGCGCCTGTTCCCGGGCGAATCCTGGCGTCGCGTTTTCGACAAGCCGGGCACTTACCTTTACACCTGCGGGCCGCACCCCGAGATGAAAGGACGGGTCCGGGTCACCGAATAGGCGCGAAAGCGTGCGCGCCGTTGCGCGGCTTTTTGTTTTTTGCAGGCAATCCCGATAAACTGCGCCGGCAAATGGGCGGGCCGCCCGGCAACCGGATGGGGTCATGCGAAGCGCGCGGTGGGTTTGGTGTCTGATCTGGTTTTGCGTCGCCGCGGGCGCGCATGCGGCCGACCTGCCGTCGGTGTATCCGCCCTTGCGCGGTATCTTCCCGGACGCCGAAGCCTACGGCGCTTTCGAAGGCATGCCGCCCTCGGCTGGCGTCTTCAAGGGGGGCAAGCCGATTGGCTATGTCTTTCTTACCGACGATGTCCTGCGCATTCCGGCCTATTCCGGCAAACCGATCAACACCATGGTCGGCATCGATCTCGAAGGGCGCATTGCCGGCCTCGCCATCGTCAACCACGACGAACCGATCCTGGCGGTGGGCATCACGGCGGAACGGTTGAACCGCTACGTCGCCCAATACGAGGGAAAGTCGGCATTCGACAAGGTCGTCATCGGCGCCCGGCGTGACGGACACATCGCCATCGACGGCATCACCGGCGCGACCATCACCGTGATGGTCGAAAATGCCACGGTAATGCGTTCGGCAAGACTGGTGGCCGAGGCGCGCGGCATGCGCCACCCCGGCCTGACGGCGACCGGCACGAGCGAGGCGGCATCGTCGGCGGTACCGTCGCCGTCCACGCCGCCGCCCGCGGCCGCCGCGCCGCCATCGC
>CAZASE010000080.1:0-8270 GCA_964487715.1 uncultured Rhodocyclaceae bacterium
GCCACGGCGGCCGTGTCTGGGCCGAATCCGCCGTCGGCCAGGGCGCGGTGTTTCGCTTCACACTGGGCGCCTGCGCGAAGCCGTGAACATGGAAGCGCCCGTGCCGTCCCCGCCCGGCCACACCGAAGCATGGCTGAGTGCCGCCGGCTTGGCGCGCGTGGCCTGGCTGGCGGCAAGCGTCGTCCTGTGCGGTTCCGCCGTCTTTCTGGTACTGCTGCCGGATCTGACGCTGGCAAGCGACTATCGTCTGATCGGGCCGGCACTGCTGGTCCCCCTTTCCACGGTCTGTCTGGTTTTCCTGCGACTGAAGCGGCCGGTCGCCGCGCTGCACGTACTGATCTGGGGCGCATGGCTGACGACCACGGTCTCCGCGATATGGGTTGCCGGCCTGCGCACGGCGCTGGTTTTTGCCTACCCGGCGATCGTTTTCGCCGCCCTGATGCTCGGCCGGCGCGCGGTGATCGGCACCGGCGTGGCGTCGATCGCGGTGGTCGCCGCGCTTGGCTTCGCCGAACACGCGCAGCTGTTGCCGGCGCCCCGGCTGGTTTCGCTGTTCACACTGACCATGATCTATGTCCTGGTCCTGCTCGTGGTGACAACGCTCGGCGCGGTCATCGCCCAGGAACAGCGCCGCTGGCGCCGCAACGAGAACGAGGCCCGCGACAAGCTGGCGCGCCAGGCCGGGCAACTTGCCGAGCGCGAGCACGCGTTGCGCATCGTCATCGACAATGTGCCGGCGATGATCGTGCGAATCGACCGGCGCCTGCACTGCATCTTCGCCAACGCCCGCTATGCCGCCTTCTTCGGCCACACGCAGGAGAGCATCGCCGGCCGGCACATCCGGGAGGTCGTCGGCGACGCGGCCTTTGAAGAGATTCGCGGCAACCTGGAACGGGCGCTGGCGGGCGAACGGGTCACCTACCACCGTGTCGCCGCCGGACAGCGCCATATCGAGGTTTCGATCGTGCCGGAAAGCACCGATGCGGGCATCACCGGCGTCTGCGCGCTGCTCAGCGACATCACCGAACGGCAGCGCGCCGAAGAAGAGATCGTCCGGCTGAACACCGAGCTGGAGCAGCGCGTCGTGGCGCGCACCGCCGACCTCAGCGCGGCCAACCGCGAACTCGAGTCTTTCGCCTATTCCATCTCGCACGACTTGCGCGCCCCGCTGCGCGGCATCGATGGCTTCAGCCAGCTGCTGCTCGACGGATACCGCGACAGGCTCGACGCGCAGGGCCGCGGCTACCTCGACCGCGTGCGCCGGGCGGCCCAGCGCATGGGAACGCTGATCGACGACATACTGGAACTCTCGCGCGTCTCCCGCCAGCCGATGCGACGGGATCGGGTGGACCTGAGCCGGCTCGCCCACGACATCGCGGACGAATTGGGCCGCGCCGCGCCGCAGCGCCTCGTGGCGTTGCGGCTGATGCCCGGCTGCTGCGCGCGCGGCGATCCGCAACTGCTGCGCCTGCTGCTGCAAAACCTGCTGGAGAATGCCTGGAAATACACCGGCAAGACGGCGCAGGCGCGCATCGAATTCGGCTGCGAAAGCCATGGCGGCGAAACGGTCTTCCACGTCCGCGACAACGGCGTCGGCTTCGACATGCAGTACGCCGACCGCCTGTTTGCACCGTTCCAGCGGCTGCATGGCGCCGACGAATTCGAAGGAACCGGCATCGGCCTGGCGACGGTTGCCCGCATCGCCCAGCGCCACGGCGGCCGCGTCTGGGCCGAGTCCGCCGTCGGCCAGGGCGCCACCTTCCGTTTCACCCTCGGCACGGAGGGCTGAGGCAAGGCCGCCGCCGTCGGCGACCCGCCTACCTCGCCGCCACGGATTCTGTTATGTTCCGGGGGCCTTTCCCTGTGGATCGGCTTGACCGACCGACGCATGTTGCCCGGGCATTTCGTGGATACCGAATTCGCCGAAGCCGCCGACGCCGCCAGCGAGCAGCGCAAGAAGCGCTTCCTCCGCCTCGCCTGCGCGATCATCGCCGCCAGCAGCCTCGTCTACCTCCTGGCCATGCCATGGCTGGCGCGGGGAACGCCGATTCGCGCCCTTGCGCCATCGCTGTTCCTGCTGGTGTGCGGCATCACCGAAGTCCTCCCGCGGCGCGTCCGCGCGCAGACCGCCGGCCTGCTGTTCAGCTACGGCCTGCTGCTCTCCGTGCTGCTCGTCGGCATCCTCAGCGGCGGCATCCGCACGACTTCGGTGTATGCGCTGCCGATCCTCGTCGGCATGGGCGGCTGGCTGGTCGGCACGCGCCACGCGTTCGCCATCGCCGCGTTGGCGATCGCCGCCACGCTCGGCATCAGCCTGGCGGAACAGCGCCAGCTGCTGCCCCCAGCGGCCGCACCCAGGCTGTTTTCCATCTGGCTCGGCCTAGCGATCCTGCTGACGATCGCGGCAATCCTGTCGCGCATCGCCGTACGCGCCTTCCAGGCGCAGCTCGACCAGGCCGACCGGCTCGGCGAATCACTGGCCCGGCGCGTGCAGGACCTCGCCTCGGAGCAGGCGCAATTGCGCCTGGTGGCCGAGAACGTCCCGGCGATGATCGTGCACATGGACGGCAGCCAGCGCTGCGTCTACGCCAACGCGCAGTACGCGGCGTTCTTCGGCCTGACGCCGGAAGACATCGTTGGCCGGCACGCCACCGACGTGATCGGCGAGCGGGCCTATGCGGAAATTCGCGGCTACCTGGATCGCGCCATCGCCGGCGAGCGCGTCAGCTACCGGCGCACGGCGCGCGATTGCAACGGCCGCGAGCGGCAGCTCGACGTGTCCGTCGTGCCGGAGCGCGATGAGCGGGGCGGAACCAAGGGCTACTTTGCCCTCATCCAGGACATCTCGGAACGGCAACGAATCGAAGCGGACCTGCTCACTTCGGAGCACAAGTTCGCCAAGGTGTTCAGCAGCAGCCCGCTGCCGATCGCACTGACGCGGCTGTCCGACGGACGCTACCTCGACGTCAATCAGGCCTGGGTGCGCCTGCACGGCTGGTCGCGCGAGGAGGCGGTCGGCCGCACCTCGCTGGAGCTGGGCACCTGGATCAGCACGCAGGAACGCCAGAAGTGGATCGACGCCCTGGCAAGCAACGGCCACGTGAGCGGCCTCGACGTCCGCTTCGGCACCCGGGGCGGCGCGCCGCGGGACGTGCTGCTGTCCTCGGAGCTGATCGATCTGGCGGGCGAGCCATGTGCGCTCGTGATGGTGGTGGACGTCACCGAGCGCAAGCGTATCGAAGCGGGCCTGCGCGAGGCCGAAGCTGCCCTGCGCGCCAGCGAGGAATGGCTGCGCCTGGCCAGCGAGAGCGCCGAGGTCGGCCTGTGGGAGTGGGATGTCGCGAGCAACGCCATTCACTGGAACACCGAGCTGAAGCGGATATTCGGCTTTCCGCCGGAGCGTACCGGCATGACCCTCGACGACTTCACCGGGGCGATCCATCCGGACGATGTCGAGGCCACCGGGCAGGCCTTCGGCACGGCGATGGCGCAACATGGCCTCTACGACCACGAGTTCCGCTTCATCCGCAGCGACGGCAGCCTGCGCTGGCTGCATGCGCGCGGCCATGCCGAATACGACGTCGCCGGACGGGCCTTCCGCATGATGGGCGCCGGCATCGACATCACGCAGTTCAAGGAAGCCGAGGCGGCGCTGGTGAAGGATCGCGCGCTGCGGGAAACCATCATCCGCGAGGCCACCGAGGGCCTTTGCGTCTGCCATGCGGTCGCCGAATTTCCGTTCGTGCAATTCACGGTCTGGAACAAGCGCATGGAGGAGATGACCGGCTACACCATGGCCGACATCAACCGCATGGGCTGGTACCAAAGCGTGTACCCCGACGCCGAATTGCAGGCGCGCGCGGTTGCACGCATGGAGCGCATGCGGCTCGGCGAGGACATGGCGGGCGAGGAGTGGGAGATTACCCGAGCCGACGGCGAGAAGCGCCTGCTGCGGATATCCAGCAGGATGCTCGAACTCGGTGAAGAAGGCCTGCACGTCCTTGCCCTGATGGAGGACGTAACGCTTCGCCGCCAGGCCGAAGCGGAAATTCACCGGCTCAATGCCGAGCTGGAAAGCCGCGTGCGCGAGCGCACGGCCGAGCTGCAGGCGGCCAACAAGGAACTGGAGTCCTTCGCCTATTCCATCTCGCACGACCTGCGCGCGCCGCTGCGCGGCATCGACGGCTTCAGCCACCTGCTCGCCGAGGAATACGGCGACAAGCTCGACGCCCAGGGCCGCGGCTACCTCGAACGCGTGCGCCGCGCCGCCCAGCGCATGGGCACGCTGATCGACGACATCCTCGAACTGTCGCGCGTCAGCCGCCTGGGCATGCGCCGCGCGCCAGTCGACCTGAGCGAGCTGGCACGCGAAATTCTCGACGAACGGAGCCGCGCCGCGCCGAAACAGGCCGCGCACCTTGTCATCGCCGCGGATTGCGTCGCCTTCGGCGACCCGCAGCTGCTGCGGGTGCTGCTGCAAAACCTGCTGGAGAACGCCTGGAAGTACTCGTCCCGCGAGGCGGCGCCGCGCATCGAGTTCGGCTGCGCCATGGAGGACGGCGAATGCGTGTTCCACGTGCGCGACAACGGCGTCGGCTTCGACATGCAGTACGCCGGCCGGCTGTTCACGCCCTTCCAGCGCCTCCACGGCGCGGAGGCCTTCGAGGGCACCGGCATCGGCCTGGCAACCGTCGCACGGGTGGTGAATCGCCACGGCGGCCGCGTTTGGGCCGAATCCGCCGTCGGCCAGGGCGCAACTTTCCGATTCACCCTCGGGCCGGCTGCGCACGTCTCGCAATAGGCCGTCGCCGGCCGTCAGCAGCCGATGTAAGTGCCCACTCATGGCGACAGCTGCGCCGCCTCATCATGCTGCAATGCGCCAATCTATTGAACCAAGTCAAGAAAAATCCCATCCAATCAGGCGTAGAATGCGGTGCGATTGTCTTTTGCATTGCACAATTCGCGTATGCAAGCCGCCCATGAAGCCGCCGGCATGCAGTATTGACACCACAAAATGGTCGAAAAGGAGAACAGCATGAATGGCCCGATGATCCTGCCCTGGATTGCCCACAAGGCGGGCATTTCCGAAGCGCGCGCCGAGGCATTGTGGCGCGAGGCGCTGTGCCATGCCACCGACGAGGCCGGCTGGGTCGGCACCTCCGAGTATTGGCAGTCCGCCGAGGATCGCCTGCACGAGCTGATCGAACGCGAGATCCGCTCGAACTGCCTGCCGACGCCGCAAATCGCCGGCTGGCTCAGGCTGCAGTCGCGCCTGGCGCGACTGCCCCTGCTGGCGCTGGAGAACTGGTCAGTGGCCTGGGCCCGCCAGTTGGCGGCGCGGGCGCTATAGCACGGCCAGGGCGGCAAGTCCGGCCTGCGTCCTGACGCGCAGCGCCAGCCCTTCGGCTTCCGCCTTGTCCGCCAGGCCGCCCAGCAGCACCTGGTAGCGCAGGCCGTCGCGTTCGCTGCGCGGCCGGATCGCTGCCGCGAAACCGGCCGCGCGGGCACGGTCGTAAAGGGTCAGCGCCGCCGCCTGGCTGTCCGCACTGCCCAGCAGCACTTTCCACTTGCCGCCCCGCCGCGCGGCACCTGCTCCCGGCACGATCTCGGTTTCCGCCGCCCACTTCTTCACGGTATCCGGATCAGCCGGCTCGACGCCCTTGGGCGGCTGGTTGCGCGGGGCGACGTAAAAGGTCAGCGGCACGCGCATTTCGCGCGTGTCACCGTCCTGATGGCTGACGGTGATGCTGCCTTCGAGCAGACAGACGAAATCCCGTTCCGGCTCGGTCTTGCCCCAGATGTCCGTTCCGCGCACGCCCGCCGTCACGGTGGCGACGCGAATGCTGATATCGCGGCGCGAGCGTTTCGCCAGCCTGTCGGTGGTAAAGCGGAACGCGCCCTTGGCGACATCGAGCGCCGCCGAGAAGAAGCGCTTTTCGCGCGGCCCCAGGCGCTCGGCCAGCAAGATGCCGTTTTCGCCCAGTTTGACCGTGCTGCCATCGGCCAGCTTGAGGTACACCCGCGATCCCGCGCCGGTGCGGATGCGATCCCGGCTGCGCAATTCCATTCCCGGCGCCAGCGGCTCCGCGTGGCCATCGCGATCGCGCCAGGCCGGTGCCTGGACGGCGTCGACGACAGCTTGCGGCATGGCCCAGGCCTGGCCGGAAAGCGCGAGAATCGCCCAGAAAATGACGTTTTTCATTCTTGTCTCCTCCGTCGGTCACGCGGCGGCGCGCCGCCAGCGCAGAGTATAATCGCCCCTTCGAAACGCCGACCCGCTTTCCCCCATGCAGGAAAAATACAACCCGGCCGCCATCGAGCAGGCCGCCCAGCAGCACTGGGAAAAAACGGCCGCCTTCCGCGCCGTCGAAGATCGCTCGAAGCCGAAGTACTACTGCCTGTCGATGTTCCCCTACCCGTCCGGCAAGCTGCACATGGGCCATGTGCGCAACTACACCATCGGCGATGTGCTCACCCGCTACCATCGCATGCGCGGCTTCAACGTGCTGCAGCCGATGGGCTGGGACGCCTTCGGCCTGCCGGCGGAAAACGCCGCCATGGCCAACAATGTTCCGCCGGCGCAATGGACCTACGACAACATCGCCTACATGAAGAAGCAGTTGAAGTCGCTGGGCTTCGCCCTCGACTGGGAACGCGAGCTGGCGACCTGCCGGCCGGACTACTACAAGTGGAACCAGTGGCTGTTCCTGCGCATGCTGGAGAAGGGCCTCGCCTACCAGAAGACCGGCGTGGTGAACTGGGACCCGGTCGACCAGACCGTGCTCGCCAACGAGCAGGTCATCGACGGCCGCGGCTGGCGCACCGGCGCGGTGGTGGAGAAGCGCGAAATCCCGATGTACTACCTCGCCATCACGAAGTACGCCGAGGAACTGCTCGCTTCGCTCGACACCCTGCCCGGCTGGCCGGAGCGGGTGAAGACCATGCAGGCGAACTGGATCGGCAAGTCGTACGGCGTGCGGTTTGCGTTCCCGTACGAACTGGACGGCAAGAAAGAGAAGCTGTGGGTGTTCACCACCCGCGCCGACACCATCATGGGCGTCACCTTCTGCGCCGTGGCCGCCGAGCATCCGCTCGCCGCGCGCGCCGCGCGCGACAACCCGGCACTCGCCGCCTTCGTCGAGGAATGCAAGCACGGCTCGGTCATGGAGGCGGATATCGCCACCATGGAGAAGAAGGGCATGCCGACCGGCATCTTCGTGCGCCACCCGCTCACCGACGAAAAGGTCGAGGTATGGGTCGGCAACTATGTGCTGATGGGCTACGGCGAGGGCGCCGTGATGGCCGTGCCGGCGCACGACGAGCGCGACTTCCATTTCGCGAAAAAATACGAGCTTCCGATCAAACAGGTCATCGACGTTCCCGGCAAGCCGTTCTCGCTCGACGCCTGGCAGGAGTGGTACGCCGACAAGGAAAGCGGTCGCTGCATTGATTCCGGCAAGTACGACGGCCTCGCCATCAAGGAGGCTGTGGACGCCATCGCCGCCGACCTCAAGGCGAAGGGGCTGGGCGACAAGCAGGTCACCTGGCGCCTGCGCGACTGGGGCATCTCGCGCCAGCGCTACTGGGGCTGCCCGATCCCGCTCATCCACTGCGACCAATGCGGCACGGTGCCGGTGCCCGACGACCAGCTACCGGTGGTGCTGCCGGAAGACTGCGTGCCCGACGGCTCGGGCAATCCGCTCAACAAGCGGGCGGATTTCCTCGACTGCGCCTGCCCGAAGTGCGGCGCCAAGGCGCGGCGCGAGACCGACACCATGGACACCTTCGTCGATTCGTCCTGGTACTACAGCCGCTACGCCTCGGCCGACAGCAGCCAGGCGATGGTGGACGAGCGCGTCAAGTACTGGCTGCCGGTCGACCAGTACATCGGCGGCATCGAGCACGCCATCCTGCACCTGCTCTACTCGCGCTTCTGGACCAAGATCATGCGCGACCTCGGCCTGGTGACTTTCGACGAGCCATTCAAGCGCCTGCTGACGCAGGGCATGGTGTTGAACGAAATCTTCTTCCGCAAGCCGGCCTCGGGACGCATCAGCTACTTCAACCCGGCCGACGTCGACTGGAAGACCGACGACAAGGGCAACCGCACCGGTGCGATCTTGCGCGCCGACGGCCAGGCGGTGGAATCCGGCGGCATCGGCACCATGTCGAAGTCGAAAAACAACGGCGTCGACCCGCAGCACCTGATCGAGCGGTACGGCGCCGACACGGCGCGCTTCTTCATGATGTTCGCCAGCCCGCCGGAGCAG
>CAZASE010000081.1:0-8180 GCA_964487715.1 uncultured Rhodocyclaceae bacterium
TCACCCTGGTGCCGGTGCTGATGCTGCTGTTCATCCGCGGCCGCATCCTGCCCGAGGCGCAGAACCCGGTGAACCGCGTGCTCATCCGCGCCTACCGCCCGGTGATCGCCTGGGTGATGCGGTTCAAGGGCCTCACGCTGGCGCTCGCCGCCGTGTCGCTGGGACTGACTTTTCTCCCGGCGAGCCGGCTCGGCGCCGAGTTCATGCCGACGCTGAACGAGGGCACGCTGTTCTACATGCCGACCTCGCTGCCGGGCATGTCGATCACCAAGGCGGCGGAGGTCCTGCAGACGCAGAACAAGATCATCAAGAGCTTTCCCGAGGTGGTCTCGGTTTACGGCAAGGCCGGCCGCGCCAACACCGCCACCGACCCGGCGCCGACCGAGATGTTCGAGACCGTGATCAACCTGAAGCCCGAGTCCGAATGGCGCGCCGGCATGACTGTCGACAAGCTCATCGCCGAGCTCGACCGCGCGCTGCAGTTCCCCGGCATCTCCAACGCCTGGACCATGCCGATCAAGGCGCGCATCGACATGCTGTCCACCGGCATCCGCACGCCGATCGGCATCAAGGTGTTCGGCAAGGACCTCGCCGAGATGGAGCGCCTGGCGAGGGAGATCGAGGCGGCGGTAAAGTCGGTGCCGGGCACCTCCAGCGCCTTCGCCGAGCGCATCACCGGCGGCTTCTACCTCGACATCGAACCGGAGCGCGCCCGGCTTGCCCGCTACGGCCTGGCCGTCGGCGACCTGCAGGACGTCATCGGCACGGCGATCGGTGGCGAGATGGTCACCACCACCGTCGAGGGCCGCGAGCGCTACGGCGTCGCCGTGCGCTATCCGCGCGAACTGCGCGCCGACCCCGAGCGCATCGCGCGCGAGGTGCTGGTGCCGACCATGGACGGCGCCATGATCCCGCTCGGCCAGGTGGCGAAGGTGTCGATCGCCCAGGGCGCGCCGGCCATCCGCACCGAGAACGCGCTGCTCTCGGCCTACATCTACGTGGACATCCGCGAGCGCGACATCGGCGGCTACGTCGCCGACGCGAAAAAGGCGGTGGCGGAGAAGGTGAAATTTCCGCCGGGCTATTACGTTGCCTGGAGCGGCCAGTTCGAGTACATGGAGCGGGCCATCGAAAAGATGAAGGTCGTCATCCCGGTGACGTTGCTGACCATCTTCCTGCTGCTCTACCTGAACTTCCGGCGGCTCACCGAGACCCTCATCGTCATGCTCTCGGTGCCTTTCGCCCTGGTCGGCGGCGTCTGGCTGATGTGGCTGCTCGGCTACAACATGAGCGTGGCCGTCGCCGTCGGCTTCATCGCGCTGGCCGGCGTGGCGGCGGAGACCGGCGTGGTGATGCTCATCTACCTCGACCATGCCTGGCAGGCAACGCAGGAAAAGTCAGCCGCCGCGGGACGGCGGCCGGGCGCCGCCGATCTCTACGCCGCCGTGATGGAAGGCGCGGTCGAACGCGTGCGGCCGAAGATGATGACCGTCGTCGCCATCATGGCCGGTCTCCTGCCGATCATGTGGGGCACGGGCACCGGCTCGGAAGTCATGCGCCGCATCGCCGCGCCGATGGTCGGCGGCATGATCTCCTCGACCATCCTGACGCTGATCGTCATCCCGGCGATCTATGCGCTGGTTAAGGCGCGGCGGTTGAGGTAGGGGGTAGGCATATTGTATTTATAGTGAAAAGCCCTCTGTAAAGTTGACAATGAATAGCCGTTAATTGACAATGCTAGCGTCTTTAGTTGTCAATAATTACGGGGCGATTGTCAAATGACCAGGGTTCGCGCACGCGGGGAGGATGTTCGACGGTACATCCTGGAGCACGTCGAAAAGCATCCTGCCGACATCAGCAGAATGACTTCCGACCACTTCGGCATTAGCCGCCAGGCAGTCAATAAGCATCTGCAAAAGCTGACGTCCGAACACGCGCTGACCGAAACAGGGAAGACACGCAGCCGCTCCTACAAGCTTTGCCCGCTGTCGGAGTGGCGGGGACATTACGAGATTAATCCCGGGCTCGCGGAAGATGTCGTCTGGAGAAACGAGATAGCGCCCGCCTTGGGCCAAATGCCGGATAACGTCATGAACATCTGGCACTACGGCTTCACGGAAATGTTCAATAACGCCATAGATCACTCAGGCAGTTCCGAAATATATGTACGGATAAGAAAGACAGCCGCAAATACCGAAATGCTGCTTTGGGACGAGGGCGTCGGGATCTTCAGGAAGATCCAGTCGGAATTGAATCTCCTGGACGAACGCCATGCCATCCTTGAGCTATCGAAAGGGAAACTGACTACCGACCCGGCGCGCCACACGGGCGAAGGCATATTTTTCTCATCCAGGATGTTCGACGGCTTCGATATTCTTTCCGGCGGCGTTTATTTTTCGCATAAATTCGGAGACAAGGAAGACTGGATTCTGGAACGCGAACAAGCGCGGAATGGAACCACCGTGTGGATGGCCCTGCACAACCACACGGCAAGGACAACCAAGAAAATATTCGATCAATACTCATCCGGCGATCACTACGGGTTCAACAAAACCGTGGTGCCGGTGAAGTTGGCGCAATACGGAAACGACAAGCTCATATCGCGTTCTCAGGCGAAAAGATTGCTGGCCCGCGTAGAGCTATTCAAGACGGTCATATTCGACTTTGCCGGCATAGATGCCATCGGCCAGGCGTTCGCGGACGAAATATTCAGGGTGTTTGCCAACCGGCACCCCGAGATCGACCTCCTGACCATCAAGGCAAATCCGGAGGTGAAGCGAATGATAGAAAGAGCGAAAGCCGGGGCGGCGGAGTAATTCCATTTCCATCCGCTAATTTGCAGGTCGGGCTTTAGCCCGACCACAGTTGCAGCATTGGTTGAGAAATGGAATAAGGGACTTCGGCTCCTTTCACCCATTGATCTACCTCGACGCGCGCCGGGAGGCTATCGTCACCGGCATCCGATCCAAAGCTCAACGAGGCCACAATAAGTTGTTATCAGCTCATCCCTCGATAATGCGACTAGCTCTTTAAACTCCCTATTTCCAGGCAAGTATGCAAGAGTGCCGTGCGAAATATCGTTCCGACGTCCAACGAGATCGTCTAGCCGACCAATACGCTTTCGAAAAGCCGTGAATTCGGGAATGGTTGCTAGACCGACAGCTTCAGCATTCAGATCGAGCACAGCCACATTTACGTTCGAAAATGTCATCACGAGATCAGCGGGGTCTGTGAGACTACCAAGTTTGGTTGCGTGCCATACCAACGTATTAGCCATGAACTCAACTAACGCTTTGTACGCGCTACCCTTGATTGCCTTTCGTATGCTGTCATCTCCAGAGTCAGGAGAACGTTGACGAATTCGATCGACAAAACTGTTGAAGAAAGGCTCCCTTTGTAACCATAGAGCTGCTTGGTCGAATGTCATCAAGGCGGGACTTGGCGCTTCCTGCTGTATGAGTTTTAGCATTACTCCAAAGCTTGTTCTAAAGCAGCGCTCCCATACTGCGTACAGAAAAGGCGTCGCAACTATACGAAACGCTTCCGGATAGTTACCATCAACGTTCGGTGCGCAGACAGACATAGTTTGATCAATCAGCACGAGACATTCTGTCTTTAGGCGGCTGATTTCATCCAGCGCAGTGAGGGCGTGTCGAGAGGCCATTTCACGGAGCAAACGACTTCTTACCTAATGCAACTCGCCCTGCCATTTTCTTGCGCGTATTCGATCCGGCGCCAGTCACCTCCTTAAGTTCGGCGCTGTCGAGAAGCTTTGCGAAAGCAGTTTGGATAGTTGCTTCCGTTATAGTGTCGTAATTTGCATAGACACCAGTGGCAATGATGTCGAATAAATTTGTACTGAATCCTCCTCGAGAAAAACGGAAGACTCGGCCTTCTGGAACGGCTTTGTCTATCAATACAAACGTTTTCTCGATTCTGGCTGCAATATCGCTTGTAAGCTGGAATTTCCCTTCGGATGCGTAAACCATGAATTCATCAAGAAACTCGCTAACGTCATGTGTCGCTGGCTTCGGACTGTGGTTGAAGGCCAGCAATCGTAGGATCATCTCTTCTACACGCATCTTCCTCTCGTCTTCAGGACTTAGCTGCAGGGCTGTCCTAATGGCTTTGCTTTCCGCCAGCGCGCGTAGTCTTGTTGGAAACTCTGGACCAAATATCCGTGCAGTGCAGTTTCGTATTTCCTGATCCGAGAGAAGTGAGCCCTGCTTATTGAGTCGCTTAAACACCTCAAAACGCGCACGTGGGGTCGACTGTTTCTCGAGCAAAATAATAGTGATGCGGCCGTACCGGATAGTTCGGATTAAAGCTTCGGGAAGAGTTGCCGCTGAAAATCCGCTGAGGCTCTCGATGATTGGGCCTTCTACGAGAACCAGAGGAACGGTTATGTTGTTATCCGGCTCTTCTGGAAGATGCGCAATTTTTGGGTTGCCTCCGTCAAAAACCTCTTTCGCAAAAAACTTGATCATCGTGCTGAGTCGCTGTAGTCCGTCGATTACTTCAAATCCACCGTCCGGATTCGCGGCTAGAAATAGCGGGGGAGATGGAATATTGAGAAGAATCGACTCGATATATTGAGTTTGTTGGTCGAGATCCCATCGAAAAAGCCGCTGATACTCTGGGTCAATCTTGAGATCTCCATCCTTGAATTGTCCTATCACCTCACGCCACGTTGTTGTGTACGTGTCTGTCACAACTTCGTTACGGTACCTATCAATATCGTCAAGCAGAGACATGGCTACCTCTCTAATATGAATGCTTCGCGGTGGATTCAAAGCAAACTGCCCCAACTCGATTTGCCGAGCAAAGGTATCGGCCGTTAAGGGCAGTATCGATACTCATTCTTTCACCTCTCATGCGAATCAAATTTCGATTCTGGTCTTTGATCGTATGAATTGAGCGTCAAGGCGCGACTGCCCGTTTTGTCAGAAGTAATTGAATCATGCAATAGAGTCTGTGGAACAGATAGTCAATGTGTGCCGAATCTGTTACCGCGGTTTGAGTCACCTCGGTATGTCGTATATGAAACGCATTGCCGATAACGGTAAGTGCTTGAGCCTCGGTATCGAGAGCACGACGAAAGGCGGGTTCAGGCGCAGCCTTTAAAAGTAACGAATCTACGGAAAGCTTTTTGTTGCTTGGGTTTTCGAGGGACTTCAGCCTTTCCCAGCAATCCCATAGACGCTCTAGTGATTCGCGACGGATAGCTGGGTCTGTGTTTAGAAATTTCGTTCGGCTATCTTCAATCATCGTGTCGAGAGTCGTGTCTCCGGTGCGGAAGATGGCAGACGAAAGACTTTCTCGCAGTACTGCGGGTACGAGCCGCGCAACTTGACCGGCGATGCCGAGTTCGTACGCGAGGCTGTTACGTGAAAAGATTCTGTTAATGTCAGCGCGGAACGCTTCTTTTCCTTCGTCTAGGTCGTAGCTGAGATGATAGTGGCCAAAAAAGCTGTGATGCGAGCCTTGAATTGGCTTTCCTACTGAGCGATAGCAGAACTCAATGAAGTCGAGTGCCAACAGCGTGTCGGGTGCGAACGCCCGCATTTCGGATACGAAACCCTGCTGCACACGTTCGGTGGTTTCAAGCGGCCACGAAAGTCCGGGCATTTCGGCAAGAACTGCCAGCGAGAGCGAATTTTCGTCAGTGCCTACGGGGCTTTGCCCATCTGGGCAAAGCGCTGGGAATTTGGCCCCGAAGGCGCCCGTGGAAATCAAAGATTGAACAAGTCCGACAATGCCACCCCAAGCGGCAGGAGAAATGATCTCCTCAGTGCGAGCACTCGGGCTTTGCTCTCGATCGCTGAAGTAGTCCGCCAAGGTGATCTCGTGGAGCAAATGTATCGGGGCCGATTCCTTCAGCTAGGTCGCTTCAGAAGCTTTACTTCCGCTGCAATTTCGCAAACGCTGCCGCTCTCGCATGCAACGAGATGGCGAAATTGCGGATGCTCAATTCCGGGTTCGGCTGATCGTAGTTGCCACGAATACCGGTCTTGGCGTTGGACGTGAAGAAGCAGGCCGAGTCGTAGAGCAGTTCGCGGACAAGGCGTTTGCAGACCAGTTCGTAGCGCTTGGCGTAGCTCAGTTCCTGAAAGGCCTCATCCACGCCGAACGGTTTCAGGTCGATGCGTTGCGTGGGTCGAACCGATTTTTCGTCCTCCTCCAGCATGAAGAGGTAGCCGAGCCAGGGTTTCTGCGATGGCTTGTAGGCGCCTTTCTTGTAGGCCGTCCAGAAATCGGTGGCGTTGCCGAGGGCTTCCTCGACGCGGTTGTTGAAGTTGTTGCCGAAACTGCCTACTTGCGATTTCACTTCGACGGCGCCAACAAGGTCGGAGCCGGACACAATGACCAGATCCCATTCCTTGGTCGGACGGAAATAGCCCGGCAGGGTGCGCTGCGTTTTCTGCGTGGTGAATATTGTCGCGTCGGGAAGCCCGGCATCGCTGACGATGTGGGCGATCAAGTTCACAAACCCGTCCGCGTGCTTGCCGCCCGTGACGGCACCGCGGTTGCCTGCATCCTTGCGTCCGGTTTCCGCACCCTGCCGTTTTTTCTGGTGGGTGCGCGTTTTCCAGAAGTGTTTGACTGCCTTGCCGAGTTCGGTTTCGACGTCGATCAAGTCACACCCCGTGCAGCCGTACCGCGTGGCCGGAGAAAAGCTTCGGGATGTCCCGCTCGATCCGCTTTGCGGCCATCTCGAAGTAATGCGGATCGACTTCCACGCCGATACTGTTGCGGCCCCATTTGGCGGCGGCGACATTGGTCGTGGCCGTTCCCATGAAGGGATCGAGCACGGTGTCGCCGACGAAGCTGAACATCCGAACGAGGCGCTCGGCCAGTTCCAGCGGGTAGGGCGCGGGGTGGTGCCTGGTGGATGCGCCGGTGACGCCCGACCATATCTGCTGGAACCAGACCTTGTGACGCTCGGCCGGAACGACGCTCAGAATACGGGTGGCCAGCGAGGGGCTGCGGTAGCCGCCGGGCTTTCGTTCCATCAGGATGAATTCGATGTCGTTCTTGATGACGCTGTTCGGTTCGTAGGGTTTGCCGAGGAAGCCGCCGCCATTGCCGCTCGCCTCATACGCAGCGTTGGCGATCTTGTGCCAGATGATCGGAGCGAGATTGTTGAATCCCAGCATCCGGCAATGCTCCTGGATGGAAGCGTGGAGCGGCATCACCACATGCTCGCCCTTGTTCTTGCGGCGCGACAGGCAGACGTCGCCGACGACGCAGACAAGACGGCCGCCGGGAACCAGCGCGTCAAAGCAGGATTGCCAGACCTTGTCGAGTTCCGCCAGAAAGTGCTCGTAGTCCTCGATGAAACCCATCTGCCCTTCGCCCGGGTTGTAATCCTTGAGCGTCCAGTAGGGCGGCGAGGTGACTACCAGGTGCACGCTGTTCGGCGGCAGGAAGTCGATGGCGCGCGAATCGTGCCGGTGAAGATCGTGCGTGGTCGGAATCTGGGATAGCTGGGCTTCGATTGCCGCCGTGAGTTTCGCGTCCTTGGCAATCTTCGGCAGTTCGGTCTGGTGATCCGCGATTTCCCCAATCCCGGGCGGCAACCACTGGCCATGGTCGAGGGCGAGCTCGGTCTTGTGGGCGGGCTTGTTCATGCCGAAATTATAGTGGAATCGCCGTATAAGTCAGGTGCGATATGCGCCCGTCAACTCAGGGCTTGACGAACTTCAGCACGAACTCGTCCTTGGGCTGTGGCGGCTCCGGCGTGTTCCTGTCGCGCGGGTCCGACGGGTTGCGCAGGAAGTGGCCTTCGTCGGCCAGCCTGAATCCGGCGGCTTCGACTTCCCGGCGCAGGAAGGCTTCCTCGATGCGGTGCAGGGTGCCCGATTCGGAGATGCCGGTGCCGGGCCGACCGGCGTGGTCGGCGATCACGAAGACGCCGCCCGGCTTGAGCGCGGCGAACACGGCGCGGTTCATCTGCGCGCGGTCCATGCCCATGTGGCCGAGGTCGTGATAGTTGAACATCAGCGTGACGAGGTCGAGGCCGTTCGATGCGGCTGCGGCGGGAACGGGGTCTTCGAATTTCTGCACGACGGCGACGATGTGGCCGAGCGCCGGGTTCTTCGCCCGTTCGGCGAGTGCCTGGGGCGAACTCGGCCGCGCGGCGGGGCGGGGCGCGGCAGCCGCGCCGCCTTCGGGCGCAG
>CAZASE010000082.1:0-8142 GCA_964487715.1 uncultured Rhodocyclaceae bacterium
TCTGCTGGAACATCTTCTGGCTCTGCTCGACGTAGGTGCCCATCATGTGCTGCATCGCCGGGCCCTGGAACTTGAGGAACTGCGCCCACAGGTCCTGGCTGTCGCCGCCGGCATCGCCGTACAGCGCCTTGGCCTGCTCCTTGAGCTTGGCCTGCACCTCGGTGAAGGACTTGATGTTGTTCTCGATGTAGTTGCCCATCATGCCCTGCATCGCATTGCCGTAGAAGCGGATCATCTGCGACAGCAGGTCGGAGGAGAACATCGGCGCGCCGCCGGCTTCCTCTTCGAGGATGATCTGCAGGAGGATGGCCCGCGTCAGGTCGTCGCCGGACTTGGCATCGACCACCTGGAAACTCTCGTGGGCGAGCACGAGCTGCTTGACGTCGGCCAGCGTGATGTAGGTGCTGGTCCGCGTGTCGTACAGGCGTCGGTTAGGATACTTCTTGATCAGTCGGCTCTGTGCGGCCATCGATTTCCCCCTCCCAAAAAGCCATTGTAATGCCGTGGCGGCAATTCCCGCCCCCTTGCAACGACCGGGGGCAGGAAGTGCCTGGACCGAAATGCTTCAGGTGTAATGCAAACCGCCGTTGATGTTCAGCGTGGCGCCCGTCATGTAGGCCGCGAGATCCGAGGCCAGGTAGGAACAGATGCCGCCGATTTCCTCGGGCTTGCACAGGCGCTTCATCGGGATGGTGTCGACGATGCCCTTGAGGATGTCCTCGCGGATCGCCATCACCATCTTGGTCGCCACGTAGCCCGGGGCGACGGCATTGACCGTCACGCCCTTGGCCGCCAGTTCCTGCGCCAGCGCCTTGGTGAAGCCGATCACGCCGGCCTTGGCCGCCGAGTAGTTGGTCTGGCCGGCCTGGCCCTTGACGCCATTGACCGACGAGATGTTGATGATCCGGCCCCAGCCGCGCTCGGCCATCTTCGCCGAAACCTGCTTGGTCATGTTGAACAGGCTGGAGAGGTTGGTGTTGATCACCGCGTCCCACTGGTCGCGTTCCATCTTGGAAAAGAACTTGTCGCGCGTGATGCCCGCGTTGTTGACCAGGATGTCGATGCCGGCGCCGGCCTTGGCTTCCGCATCGGCGACCATCGCCTGGCAGTCGTCGATCTTCGACACGTCGCCGGCGACGCACAGGAAGTCCTTGAAGCCGTCGGCGGCCATTTCCTTCAGCCACTCGTCCTTGTTGTCGAATTCCGGGTGATAGGCCGCAACGACCTTGTAGCCGTCCCTGGCGAACGCCTTGCAGATCGCCGTGCCAAGGCCGCCCATTGCGCCCGTTACCAATGCCACTTTTGTTGCCATTTTCAATGCTCCCGTTGATACGAAAAAAACTTGCCCGGGCCGGGCGGGCTGCAAGCCCCACTCGGCCCGCGGGCGATCAGTACATGTGCTGACCGCCGTTGATCGATATGTTGGCGCCGGTGACGAACGCCGCTTCCTCGGAGGACAGGTAGGCGACCAGGCCCGCGACCTCTTCCGGCTTGCCCAGGCGGCCCTGCGCGATCAGCGGCAGGATCTTGGAATCCAGCACTTCCTGCGGAATCGCCATGACCATCTTGGTGCCGATGTAGCCCGGGGAGATGGTATTCACGGTCACGCCCTTCTTCGCCACTTCCAGCGCCAGGGCCTTGGTGAAGCCGTGCATGCCGGCCTTCGCCGCGGAATAGTTGGTCTGGCCGAAGGCGCCCTTCTGGCCGTTGACCGAGGCGATGTTGATGACGCGGCCCCAGCCGCGCTCCATCATGCCGTCCATCACCTGCTTGGTCATGTTGAACGCGGAGTCGAGGTTGGTGTGGATCACCGCGTCCCAGTCGCCCTTGGTCATCTTCTTGAACGTCATGTCGCGCGTGATGCCGGCGTTGTTCACCAGCACTTCGACCGGACCGACTTCCTTGCTCACCTGGGCCACGCAGGCCTTGCAGGAATCGAAATCCACCACATCGCAAGGATAGGCCTTGAAGCCGTAGCCCATGTCGTTCATGGTGCGCAGCCATTCGGACGCCTTGGTGTTGCTCGGGCTGTAGGTCGTCACGACCTTGTAGCCTAGCGCCGCCAGCTTGATGCAGATCGCCTCGCCGAGGCCGCCCATTCCTCCGGTTACCAGTGCCACTCGCAGCATGTCCATCTCCTCGCTTATCGTTGGGTTGGGGCTGTCGAACTGCCGAAGCGGACGCCAAGCCCCATGCTGACATCCGTCGTTTTCATTATGCCTTTTCCTTCACGTAGCGCCCCGGAGCGGGCTCGCCGGGCGCGTAGGCCTTGCTGCCCAGCCGCCCGCGCGCCGCGACTTCGCCGCCGGCGTGGCGCTTCAGCCATTCGGCCCAGACCGGCCACCAGCTGCCCTTGACTTCGGTCGCGGTGTCGAACCACTCGTCCGCGTTGGCGGTGGTGTTGGCGTTGATCCAGTGGCTGCGCTTGTTCTTGGCCGGCGGGTTGATCACGCCGGCGATGTGCCCCGAGGCGCCGAGGACGAAAGTGGTCTCGCCGCCCAGCAGGCCGCGGCTCAGGTAGGCCGACTTCCAGGGCACGATGTGGTCTTCGCGGCTGCCGTAGACGAAGGCCGGCATGTCCACCCGGCCCAGGTCGGCCTTGACGCCGCACATCTGCAGCTTGCCCGGCACGCGCAGGTTGTTTTCGAGGTACATGTTGCGCAGATACCAGGCGAGGAAGGGGCCCGGCAGGTTGGTCGCGTCCGCGTTCCAGTACAGCAGATCGAATGCCGGCGGCTTGTTGCCCTTGAGGTAGTTGCCGACCACGTACTGCCAGATCAGGTCGTTGGCGCGCAGCGACGAAAACACCGAGGCCAGTTCGCTGCCCTTGAGCAGGCCGCCCTTGCCGATGGTCGCCTCGCGCGCCTGCACCGCCGTCTCGTCGACCAGGCAGCCGATCTCGCCGGAATCGGCGAAATCGAGCAGCGTCGTGAGCAAGGTCAGCGACGCGACCGGGTTCTCGCCGCGCAGCGCGGCCACCGACAGCGCGGAACCGAGGATGGTGCCACCGACGCAGAAACCCAGCGCGTTGATCTGGTCGACCTGGCAGATCTCCTGCACCACCTTGATCGCCGTCAGCGCGCCCTTATCGATGTAGTCGTCCCAGGTCAGGTGGCCGAGGTCCGCCTGCACGTTGCGCCACGAGATCAGGAATACCGTGTTGCCCTGCTCGACGGCGTAGCGCACCACCGAGTTCTCCGGCTGCAGGTCGAGGATGTAGTACTTGTTGATGCAGGGCGGCACCATCAGGAAGGGCCGCGCGGCGACCTTGTCGGTGGTCGGCGAATACTGGATCAGCTGCATCAGTTCGTTCTCGAACACCACGGCGCCGGGCGTGATCGCCAGGTTGCGGCCGACCTCGAAGGCGCTGTCGTCGGTCATCGAGATGCGGCCCTTCTGCAGGTCGTCGAGCAGGTTCTGGATGCCCTTCTGGATGCTCTGCCCCTGGGTATCCATCGCGGTCCTGACGAATTCCGGATTGGTGGCGAGGAAGTTCGACGGAGCCATCGCGTCGACCACCTGGCGCGTCATGAAGCGCATGCGGTCCTTGGCCTGGCCGTCGGCCACCGGGGCCGCCTCCGCCATCCGCTTCATGTAGTCGGCATTGATCAGGTAGGCCTGGCGCAGGTAGTCGTAGATCGGGCTCTCGGCCCAGGCCGGGTGGTCGAAGCGCTTGTCGCCCGGCGCCGGCGCGGCGACCTGCGGGCCGGGCTGGCCGGCCGGCTTGCCCAGCATCGCCTGCCAGAGTTCGGCGTGCCGCGCCATCCATTCCTGCTGCAGCGCCTTCAGCGCATCGGTTTCGGCGCTCCAGGCCGCCGGATTCGCGCCGGCGGCGGCGCGCTGCTGCTCGGCGAGAAACTGGCCGAAGCCTTGCGCCATGGCGCCGCCGGCCTGGAACATGGCCTGCAGCGCGGCATTCTGATCGGGGGGTGTAGTCATCCGGTACTCCTCAAGACGAAGTTTCAGCGCAGGTTATATCCCAGACAGCTGTCGGCGACGGTATCCATGCGATAACCCGAGCGCGGTGGCCGGAGCTAAAACGGCATCGATTTTGCACTGCACCATAACGAGTGTCAAGCAAGGCACTCCGCCGGGTTCTACGTAGAATCGCCGAATGTACGTGATCGCGATCGGGTGGCTCTACGTCACCGTGCTGATGGCCGCCACCGAGGCCAATCTTACCGCCGGGGTGCTGACCTTCGTGGTCTACGGCCTGGCGCCGCTGGCCCTGTTCCTCTGGCTGTTCGGCACGCCGCAGCGCAACCGGGCGCGGCGCGCGCGCGAGGCCGCCGGAGACGACGACACGACGATCCGCTAGGCGAGCCAGATCAGGCTCGCCATGCGCCCGGTGACGCCGTCGCGCCGGTAGGAAAAGTAGCGTTCACCATCGCCGGCGGTGCACGCCTGGATGCCCGTCACGCGGCGTACGCCGAGCGCCGCGAGCCGCTGCCGGGCGAGCATGTGCAGGTCGCACAGCCACTTGTCGCCGGCTGCCGAGAATGCGTCGGCGGCATGCGGATCGGCGGCGACGAAGCGCTCGCGCACCTCCCCGCCCACCTCGAAGGCGCGCGGCCCGATCGCGGGACCCAGCCAGGCCATCAGCCGCACGCCCGGCTCGCCCATCGCGGCGACGGTCGCCTCGATCACGCCCGCCGCGAGGCCGCGCCAACCTGCATGGGCAACCGCGACCACGCTCGCCGCGTCGTCGCACAACAGCACTGGCAGGCAGTCCGCGGTCAGCACCGCGCAGACCACGCCGCGCCGGCGCGTGAAACTGGCGTCGGCCTCGACGCCGGGCGCCGCCGTCGCCGCATCGACGCAGCGCGTGCCATGCACTTGGGCCAGCCACAGCGGATCTCCCGGCAGTTCGCGGCGCAGCGCGGCCCGGTTGGCGGCGACCGCCGCGGCATCGTCGCCGACGTGGTCGCCGAGGTTAAGGCTGCTCCATGGTGCGCGGCTGACGCCGCCGCGGCGCAGCGTCGACAACGCGGATACGCCGGCCGGGGCCGGCCAGTCGGGAACGATGCCGCTAGTCACGCCGCAGCTCCGCAAGCAGGTTCGCGAAGTCTTCCGGCAGCGGCGACTCCCATGCCATTTCCATGCCGCTGGCCGGATGGACGAGCGCCAGTCGCCACGCGTGCAGCGCCTGGCGCGGAAACGCGTCCAGCCGCGGATCGCCGCTCCTGGTCTTGCCATACACCGCGTCGCCGGCCAACGGATGCTTGATCGACGCCAGGTGCACGCGGATCTGGTGCGTGCGCCCGGTTTCCAGCCGGCATTCGAGCAGCGTCGCCTTGGCGAAGCGCTCGACTACGGAATAGTGGGTGCGCGCCTCCTTGCCGCCGGAGCGCACGATCGCCATCTTGGTTCGCTGCACGGCATGGCGCCCCAATGGCGCGTCCACGCTGCCGTCGCGCTCGACCACGCCCAATGCGAGAGCGAGGTAGTGCCGCTTCACCGATCGCGCCTGCATCTGCCGCACCAGGTCGGTCTGCGCCGTCAGCGTCTTCGCCACCACCAGCAGCCCGCTGGTGTCCTTGTCGAGGCGATGCACAATGCCGGCGCGAGGCACCCCGGCGAGTTGCGGCGCGTGATGCAGCAGTGCATTCATCATCGTGCCCGAGGCATTGCCGTTGCCCGGATGCACCACCAGCCCGGCGGGCTTGTCGATCACCACCAGGTGCTCGTCCTCGAACACGATGCGCAGCGCAATGTCCTCCGCCGCGTGCTCCATGCCCGCCGCGGCGTCCGTCGCCGCCCCGGCGTCGAACTCGATGCGCTCGCCGCCGTATACCTTGCGCTTGGGCTCGGCCCGGCCGCCGTCGAGCAGGATGGTTCCATCCTTGAGCCAGGCCTGCAGGCGGCTGCGCGAATGCTCTGGCAGCATCCTGGCCAGGGTCGCGTCGAGCCGCCAGCCGGCGCAGTCCGCCGGGACATCCAGGCGCAGGGGCGCTCCGGGGCTTCGGCTATAATCGGCCGGATATCGATGCGAGGTTTTCACCATGCGTAGTGTAGCGGCAATCCTCCGGGCATTCGCGCCCATCGCGGTCATCGGCGCCTGCCTCGGCACGACCCTGCTGGGTGGTTGCGGCCTGCTGCCCGACGTCATCGACGAAACCGCCGGCTGGACGCCGAACAAGCTCTACGCAGAAGCCAAGGACGCCATGTCCGAGGGTGCCTACGACAAGGCGATCAAGTATTTCGAGAAGCTCGAGGCGCGCTTTCCCTACGGCCGCTACGCGCAGCAGGCGCAGCTCGAAGTCGCCTACGCGTATTTCCGCCAGCAGGAGACCGCATCCGCGATCGGCGCCTGCGAACGCTTCATCCGCCTTCATCCGAACCATCCCAACGTCGACTACGCCTATTACCTGAAGGGCCTCGCCAACTTCAACGAGGACCTCGGCCTGCTCGGCTACATCAGCATGCAGGACCTCACCGAGCGCGACCCCAAGGCCGCGCGCGAATCCTTCGACGCCTTCAAGGAACTCGTCTCCAAGTACCCGGAGAGCCGCTACACGCCGGACGCCACGGCGCGCATGAAGTACCTGGTCAATGCGCTGGCGTCGCACGAGGTGCACGTCGCGCGCTACTACATGAAGCGGGAAGCCTATGTCGCGGCGGTGAACCGCGCGCAGACCGCTGTCAGGACCTACCCCGACGCGCCGGCCAACGAGGAAGCCCTGTTCATCATGGTCAAGGCCTACGACCTGCTTGGCATGAACGACCTGCGCGACGACGCCGAGCGCGTGATGCGCAAGAACTTTCCCAAGAGCGAGTATTACGAGCGCGGCCTGAACCGCACCACGCCGTGGTGGAAGCTCTGGTAGGCGGCTGAGCCGCCGCACCGCCGCTCGCGGCGGCGCACCCCATTCCCAGGAGAAGCCCCGATGCCCGTCGACATCCAGTCACCCACCCTTTGCATCGGCATCGTCGGCACCGGCGCCATGGGTCGCGGCATCGCCCAGATCGCGGCCCAGGCCGGCATCCGCGTTCTGCTGTTCGACGCGCTGCATGGCGCCGCGACCAACGCCCACGACACGGTGATCGGCACGCTGGGCAAGCTGGCCGAGAAGGGCAAGATCAGCGCCGAGGCGCTGGCCGCCGCGGCAGCCAAGCTCGAAGTCGTGCCGCAGCTCGACCAGCTGGCGTCGGCGCAGGTGATCGTCGAAGCCATCGTCGAGAACCTCGACGTCAAGAAGGCCCTGTTCCAGCAGTTGGAAGACATCATCGGCGCCGACTGCATCCTCGCCACCAACACCTCGTCGCTCTCGGTGACCTCGATCGCGGCCGCCTGCAAGCGCCCCGAGCGGGTCGGCGGCTTCCACTTCTTCAACCCCGTGCCGCTGATGAAGATCGTCGAAGTCATCGACGGGCTGGTCACCGCGCCCTGGGTCGGCGAAGCGCTGCTCGCGCTGGGCCGGCGCATGGGCCACACCGCGGTGCGCGCCAGCGACACGCCGGGCTTCATCGTCAACCATGCCGGCCGCGGCTTCGTCACCGAGGCGCTGCGCATCCTCGGCGAGGGCATCGCCGATTTCCGCGAGGTGGACCGCATCATGCGCGAGGCCGCCGGCTTCCGCATGGGTCCCTTCGAATTGCTGGACCTGACCGGGCTCGACGTCTCGCAGCCGGTCATGGAATCGATATACAACCAGTATTACCAGGAACCGCGCTACCGCCCGTCGGCGCTGGCCGCGCAGCGGCTGGCCGGGGGCCTGCTCGGACGCAAGACCGGGCGCGGCTTCTACAGCTACCGCGACGGCGCCGCCGAGCCGGCGCCCGCCCCCGCGGCGCCGACGGCCCTGCCGGCGAGCGTCTGGATCAGTCAGGCCGCCCCGGAGTGGGCCGAGGCCTTGCGCGAAATCGTTACGGGCACCGGCATCGCTCTTGAATCCGGCCCAGTTCCCGGCAAGACCGCGCTCTGCATCGTGACGCCGCTGGGCACCGACGCCACCACCGCCTGTGCGACGCAGGGCCTCGACCCGCGACGCACCGTGGCGATCGACTGCCTGCTCGGCGTCGGCAAGGGCTTGCGGCGCACCCTGATGACCACGCCGCTGACCGAGGCGGGAATGCGCGATGCGGCGCACGCGCTGTTCGCCGCCGACGGCAGCGCCGTCAGCGTGATCCGCGACAGCGCCG
>CAZASE010000083.1:0-8059 GCA_964487715.1 uncultured Rhodocyclaceae bacterium
GGTCAGCTCGGGTCCGCGGTCGTGGCCTGGCTCGCTGCGCTCGCCCACGCTGACGCGTGGCGGCCCCGCCCGCGGCCCCATCGCTCACCACGCGCGGCACGCCCCGCGCCTGCGACTCTGAACGGGAGGCAGCATGCATCGGGTGTTGACAGCGCTATGATTAGGATTGGTCCAAAGGAGGCACGATGTCGGACGACGATCTACCCGAACCGGCCGAGCCATCACCCCGCTCCAAGAAGCGCCAGGAGCTCATGGAGCGCATCAAGTCGCGTTGTCCTGATTGCGCTATGGGAAATGCGCCAATCTCGAAACAGGGGGGTCTCTACCAACATGCATCAGGTGGTGCCTGCACGGCATCTGACCTGCACGAAGAGTTGGACAACCTGTAAGGGTCAGGGGGTAGGACGGCCACATTGTAATGGCCTGCCCTGTCCCGTTGTCTTGCATGTTCTCCCGCCCACAGCCAGTCTGAATGTGGCTGGGGCCGCTGGTATCCGGTTTCTCTAGTCTGTGGTAGGAATCAGCCGTTTCCCGAGCGGTGCAAACGGATTTATCCAGTATGCATGATGAATCGCGGAGTGACTCGTTAGGGTGATCGTCGAGACGACGTACTCGCGGGCGGATTTACCGTCTTTGGAAGTGACCCACAATTTGATCTCAGTCTCTCCTGCCGCAACCGTCATAGGGCCGGTGTCGATGGCCGCACCGCTTGAGCCCTTTACCTCAGACCGAAAGATTTCGCGGTCGTTAGCCCTAACCATGACGTAGCCCCGGAAGTCGGGCGCGAGAATGGTGATTCGCAGGGACGAACTGCTCGGCGTCGCGGTGGGGAGCGGCGTATTCAGTGGTGTAGGTGAAGGCAGAACCATAGGCTCGCTTGTTACAGATCGCCCCTGTTCGTCCGTGGTAGCAGACTCGTTGACGGAAGAGTTGGTTTCCGGAGTTGGCGGAACGTCAGGTGTGGATGAAGGCGAGGAAACGGGCACGCTGGTGGGAACCGCAGGAGTCGCCGGCTGTGCTGGAAGGGGTGTCCTGAAGAACTCCCCGCCGATCACATAGATCCCGCCGGCGACTAGGCCACCTACAGCGAGGGCTGCGGCAACCTGTGGGGCGTGAGACCCCTCTGCCTCTGGAGAGGGCACACCAGCTGGGTAGAACTGGGTGCCACAACGAAGGCAGATGCTCCGGGCGGACCAGTTTCTGCGACGACCTGGGAGGACAGCGGTGTGGTAGTAGAGGGCCGGTACGAGCCAAAGAGCCGCTCCGATGAGTGACCACATCACCAGGGTACTGCCACCTCTCGGGAGAGGATCGCAGGCGAACGGGGGTATGAGGCCGACGAGAAGTAGCAGAAAGCCGCATCCCAGGGGTGCGGCTGATGGTGGTGAGGCTAGTTGTGACAGAGCTGTCTGGTGGACGGTCGTTTCGGTCGATGACGTGAATCCGCCGAAGGGCCCCCTTGCTTCGCCGAACTTGTAGCCGATGAACGAGCCGCTGCTCTCGGAGGAGGATGAGGACAAGCCGGTGGCGTGGGCCATGTGGAGGAACTGGGTCTCTGAGCTATCGCAGCGTGGACAATCGTGAGGGTTTCGAGATGGAGGCTGCGGCCAAGGTGCGGGAGGTGTAGGCGGCGGACGGCGCACGGGCGGCGGGGGCGACGGCTCATCCTCATCCTCGTCTTCTACCAAGGGGAGTCGACCCGAGGCGTACATGCCGTCCAGAATGCGAAAGGCCGCGATGATCTCCTGTGTGCGGGTCTGGGCTAGCTGTCGGAGATCTGGATCATTCGGAAACCGGTCTGGGTGCCACACCTTCACGTGAGTCTTATAGGCGGTGCGGACTTCCTCTCGCGTCGCGGAGGGCTCAATCTCAAGCAAGCGAAAGCAGTCTTGGATGTTGCGCACGGAGTCCTCCTTCTCCGCCATATGAGTCTCCGATCGACCGCGATTATGCGGGCCAAGGGAGGGATGTATTCGTGTGTGTTCTAGCGCGTGGCGGAGCCCCAGACCACGGTGAAGTGTGGGGTACACGGTGTCTCACGGGCGCTGGCGGGAGCGGTGCGCATCGGAGGCGCGCTCGAAGAGCTGCGCTGGAGGCGCCATCGCACCGGGCCTGCCAGCGCTTTCAGGCAGCCCGCGCGAAGCGCGCTCGACTTGAAGGCGCCGGCATGGACGGCGCCGACCCGCGGGGCCCGGGGTGGCCAGGGTCGGGATAACGCCGGTACTCGTTCCAAAGCGGGCGCCAGCGCTTCCCGCAGCACCAGAGGCCGGACTATGGAGACGGGCGGCCCCCGCGAACGCGGCCGCGTGTAGCTTTTGACGATGCCGCGTTATCGGACCCCGAAGGGCGGAGGCGCGCCTCCTTCTTCGTGGGGACGGGCGCTGACGCGGCGACAGCCGCGGCCTCTGCCTGACGCGGCGCGGCACCGGACGGACGTGTCGACGACCTCGACCTCGAGGGCGGGCACGAACGAAACGTGGACCTCGACGAGACGAGTGACGCGATCGCGGCGGGCGGAGGGAACGCGTCCGTCCCCACGTACGGCGCGCCCCCGCCTGGCCACCCCAGGGGCCCGCGGGTCCCTTGGCAGGGCGACGCGGTCGGCGTGACGCTGGGGAGGAGCACGATGCTCGCCGCCGCGGACTCCCGGCCGTTTGCCGGACGTCGACGGTGCCCGTCAGCGGCGGGTGCTGGCCGTCGCCGCCGTCCTGGCGGGCGCCCGGACGCCACGGGCTCGGCCACGGGCGGTCAGCGGTCGCGGCGGTTGCGCGAGGGCGCGGGCCGGGGCCCGCGGCCACGCATCTGCAACCGCCGTGACGCGGGTGGGGCGAAGACCGTCGACGGTGCCGCCAGGGCGGAGCGGCCGATGGTCACCGGGGACGGGGGCTCAGTGCCCCGGGAAGTGGACGACACGGATGTCATCCTCGCTGGCGACGACGAAGCAAGCGGTCAAGTCTTCGGGGCCGGCGAGGACCTTCAGGAGGACGTCGGTCTTGATTTGCAGGTGCTGATCCGCCAGGCGCAGCAGGATCACTCCGGCATGGGCCTGCCCGTCGCGGAACACCAGCTCACCGAAGTCCTTGTCGCTCGTCACCAGGATCCGATCCTCGGCCAGGGCGCGCGCCAGGACCCGAGGGTCGGGAGCGCCCGAATCGACGTCGTACACGGACACGGCGTCGTGTCCGAGGCTGGACAGAAACCGGGCGATGGCGAGCCCCGTGCTCTCGTCGACGAGGAACCGCACGCTCGGTCAGTGAGCGGCGGCGTGAGCGCGGAGGGCCGCCGAGGCTTCCACGGCGTCCGCGGCGAACAACAGGCAGGCTCGGACGTCTTCGGGGGTGAGACCGGGATGGTCGGCCAGGATCTCCTCCACGGGAATGCCGGAGCCGAGCATCTGCACCACGAGGTACACCGGCATGCGCGTCCCCCGAACCACGGGCTTGCCGACCATGACGCTCGGGTCGACGGAGATCCTGTCGAGAAGCTTCTGGCGGTCGTTGTGCTCGCTCATCGTCGTCGCGGCCTGGCAGGTCTGAGGCCGCCTCCTGGGCATCATCGTACGAAATGCGGTCTCTGAGGTCGGCGCCGGGCCGGATCGGCGCGGCCGTGGAGCGACCTCAGCTCGCGCGGATCAGCTTCTTGGCTTCGTGCTTGAGGATCAGCGAATCGAGGACAGCCTTGGCGACCCTCTTGTCCTCGGCGTCGAAGCGGCTGAGCGCCTCGAACTGAAGCCGTAGCTCCTCGTCCGGCCCGCGCTCGCCCTTGCCGAAGATCAGCTCGTCGGCCGAGACACCTAGCGTCTGTGACAGTTTCCTGATGGCGTCCAGGCTCGGCTGAGACGAGCCGGCCTCGTAGCGGTGGATCTGAATCACCGAGATGCCGGCACGCTCGCCGAGCTCCTGCTGAGTCCAGCCGTGGGCCTTGCGGAATGAAGAGAGCTGCTCTGGGAAGTCGGTCGCCATGACGAGGCCGACGTTAAGGGCTGGGGCGGGAGGCGACCGGCCGACTCTTTCCTGCATGCTATAAATATTCTAGCATATATGATGATTGACGCTGGTCATGCCTGAACGCTCCTGGAGGTGACGCGTGCCTCGAATCCCCGATGACCTCGTGGACCGGATCAAGCGGGAGATCCCGATCGCGGTGCTCGTGGAGAAAGCCGGTATCGAGCTGCGCCGCGTGGGGGAGAGCCTCGTCGGCCGCTGCAACCGTCACGACGACTCGACACCGTCCCTTCACGTCTCACCGGACAAGAACCTCTGGCACGACCTGGGCGCCTGCCAGAAGGGCGGCTCGACGATCGACTGGGTGATGTTCCAGAACGGCATCGAGTTCTATGCCGCCGCCCGTGAGCTCGCCGAGGAGTTCTTCCCGGAGGAAGCGGGGAAGGTCTTCGGCGCTCGCCCCTCGCGTCGCTTCCGCGCCGAGCCCCTGGCGTGCCCGCTCGACGAGAAGGCCGAGGACGCGGAGCTCGACCGCCAGGTCGTCGCCTACTACCACGAGGCCGGCAAGGAGAGCCCGGAGTTTCGGACCTACCTCGAGAAGCGCGGTCTTCTCTCGCCCGAGCTCGTCGAGCGCTTCCAGCTCGGCCTGGCCAACCGCACGCTCGGCATGAGGCTGACGCCGAAGCTGAGGAGGAAGCTCCAGGCCCGCGGCTGGTTTCGAGAGTCGGGACACGAGCACCTCAACGGCTCACTGACCATCCCGATCCTCGGGAGAGAGGGCGAGGTCCTCGGCTGCTACGGCCGGAAGATCCGCGACGACCTGCGCAACGGCACCCCCGATCACCTCTACCTGCCTCGTCCCCACGAGGGCGTCTTCAACGTCGAGGCCTTCAGCGAGTCCAGGGAGATCGTCCTGTGCGAGGCGCTCCTGGACGCGGCCACGTACTGGCGGTGGGGCTTTCGCAACGTCACCTCGGCCTACGGAAGCGAGGGCTTCACGGCCGAGCTGCTGCGCGCCTTCATCGAGCACGGCACCGAGAAGTGCTTCATCGCCTTCGACCGCGACGAGGCGGGCGACCGTGGGGCCGCCAAGGTGGCCGAGAAGCTCGAGTCCGCCGGCGTCGCCTGCTACCGCGTGCTCTTCCCGAAGGGGATGGACGCCAACGAAGTCGCTCTGAAGATGCACCCGGCCGACAAGACGCTCGCCCTCTTCCTGCGAAGTGCCGAGTGGATGGGTAACGGTTATCGCCCTCACGACCGCGTGGCCCTGGAGACGTCGACCCACGCTCCTGCTCCCCAGCAACCGGTGTCACCCCTCGAGCTCGTCGGGGCCGGTCTCTCAGCGGCTGATCGCGTCGCCTCTCCCGCCGAGCAAGCGGCTGTCGGACCCGCAGAAGCAGCTAAAGAGAAGAGTGCGGAGGGAGCAGCTGAGAAAGGAAGCTCGAGCTCTCAGGGCCAGACGTCTTCGGTGGCGCTGCCCGCGTCCGCGGCCGTCATCCCCGGGGCCTCCGCCGCGGCCGCACCGAGCTCGGGCCACGCCTCGGTGCTCCCGGTGCCCTCGTCTACGTCTTCGGCGCCCAGCGCGCCTCACGTGACCGTGGAAACACCGGCGTCACCGTCGGCGCCCATCGCCGGCCTCGTCCACACCACCGACGACGAGGCCTTCTTCGCCTTCGAGGACCGCCGCTACCGCGTCTTCGGCCTTTCGAAGTGCCACTCGCTCAGCTCCCTGCCGATCACGCTGAAGGCCCAGCGGGAGGGGGACTACTTCGCCCCGCCGTGTCCGATCGCCGGCTGGTACCTGGACAAACTGGATCTCGTCGCCGCGCGCCAGAGAGACCTCTTCGAGAAGAGGGCCGCCCACGAGCTCGGCCTCAAAGAGGAAGTCGTCCGGCGCGACCTGGGCTTCCTCCTGGGAGGCCTCGAGCGGCTCCAGGAGGAGCGGATCCGCAAGGCCCTGGCGCCGAAGCTCACCGTAGCGGAGATGTCTCCCAAGGAGCGGGACGAGGCGATCGGCTTCTGGAAGAGCCCGGACCTTCTCTCTCACATCCTCGAGCACTTCACGGCGTGCGGCCTCGTGGGGGAGGAGACCAACAAGCTCCTCTGCTACGTCGCGGCCGTCTCGCGGCTCCTCGACCGGCCGCTCGCCATCGTCATCCAGTCCTCTTCGGCGGCAGGGAAGACGTCGCTCATGGAAGCGCTCCTCTCGCTCCTGCCGGAGGAGACCTACGAGAAGTACACGGCCGTCTCCGGCAAGTCGCTCTTCTACTTCGACGAGGAGACCTCGCTCCGGCACAAGGTCCTGGCGATCGTCGAGGAGGAAGGCGCCGAGAAGGCGACCTACCCGCTGAAGCTCCTGCAGTCCGAGGGGGAGCTGCGCATGGCCTCCACCGGCAAGGACCCGCAGACCGGGCGCCTCGTCACACAGGTCTACAAGGTCGAGGGCCCGGTGATGATCATCCTGACGACGACCGCCATCGAGCTCGACCCCGAGCTCGAGAACCGGTGCCTGCGCCTGACGGTGGACGAGAGCCGCGAGCAGACGCGCCTCATCCACGAGCTCCAGAGGAAGAGGCAGACCCGCGAGGGCCTCATCGCGCAGAAGAGGAAGGCTCAGCTCAGGAGGCTCCACCAGAACGCGCAGCGACTCCTGCGGCCCCTGAAGGTCCTGAACCCGTACGAGCCGTACCTCACCTTCGTCGACGACCAGACGCGGACCCGGCGCGATCACGACAAGTACCTGACGATCATCGAGGCCCTGGCCCTGATGCACCAGCACCAGCGGCCCGTCGTGGTCCTGGACGTCGACGGGGAGAGGACCGAGTGCGTGGAGGTCACGCTCTCCGACATCGAGCTCGCCAACCGTCTCGCCGGCGAGGTCCTCGGCCGAACCCTCGACGAGCTGCCTCCCCAGACGAGGCGCTTCCTGGAGGTCCTCCACGCGCGGGTGACCGAGATCTGCGAGAAGGAAGGGGTCGGGCGCTCCGACCTGCACCTGACGCGCAAGCAGATCCGCGAGCTCACCGGGTGGGGCGATACGCAGGTGAAGGTCCACCTCGGCAGGCTCATCGACCTCGAGTACCTCCTCCCGTACCGCGCCGCCCGCGGCAACGGCACCGTCTTCGAGCTCCTCTATGGGGGCGAGGGCCGGGACGGCGAGAGATTCGTCCTCGGGCTCGTCGACGTCGAGACGCTCAGGGACCTGCCTACGACCGCGAACCGGTCGGACTTTCCCGCCGACCGGTCGGACATTTCAGGAGAGCGGTCGGGGGGCGGTCGGGCCGTGGTCGGGGCTCCGTCGGTGGGGGGGCGGACCCCGGATATCGCGCCTCGACCCGCTCCAGATGCGGCTTCACGCGCTCCGGAGGCGACGAGCGTCGAAAACTCACGGCTACCCGCCAACCAGAAGCCGCGTCCGTCGTACGCGGGACCCGGTCGTACTCCCGTCAACGGAAACGGCCGGCTCCACCTCCTCGTCAACCTCCTGCGCCATCCTCCGCTCACCCTTCGTCCCGCCCGGCAGTCTCTGCGCCCTATTTCACTGACTCCCGCGGCCCAGGCTTGAGCCATGCCGCAGAAGAAGAAGGTCTGGCCCTTCCTGGACCCTCAGGATCCCGAAGGCCTGGTCGTCCTGATGCGGGCCTATCTCGGGCACCGGCGCGCCACGAACTACTCCGAGGCGTCCGTCAACGCCCAGGAGCTCGCCGTCTCCCACTTCATCCTCTTCTGCCAGGAGCGCTCCCTGACGAGGGCCAGGGACGTCACCAAGCCCGTCCTGGAGCGCTACCAGCGCCACCTCTACCTCCAGAGGAAGAGCGACGGGGCGCCGATCTCGGTGGCCTTCCAGTACAACCAGCTCGCGGCCCTCCGAGGCTTCTTCCGCTGGCTCACCCGGAGGAACCTCATCCCCGCCAACCCCGCCTCCGACCTCGACCTGCCGAAGCTCACCCAGGTCCTGCCCCGGCACGTCCTCTCGGTGGAGGAGGTCGAGAGGATCCTCTCGATCCCCGACATCAGGACGCCCGTCGGCCTCAGGGACCGGGCGCTACTCGAGACCCTCTACTCCACGGGCATGAGAAGGAAGGAGCTCGCGGGCCTTTCGCTCGACGACGTCT
>CAZASE010000084.1:0-7969 GCA_964487715.1 uncultured Rhodocyclaceae bacterium
GCCGGCAAGAGCACGCTGTTCCAGGCCGCCGCCAGCGTCGCCGTGCACCACGAGCGGCTCGCCGGGCAGGCCGGCTTCTACGAGGAATGCGTGGTCGGCCTCGGCCTCGAACAGATCTCGCTGGTGGACCTGCCGTCCATCGATTCGCTGCACCGCCTGCGCGAAGCCGACCGCGTCGTGCTGATGTACCTGCTGTGGGGCGACGAGTGGCCTTCGATCGCGCGCCACGAAGCCGGCCAGCCGACGGCCGCCTTCGCGCCGCCGGACGTGCTGGTGCTGGTGGCGGATGCCACCACGCTCGAACGCGACCTCGAACTGGCCTTCGAACTCTCGCTGCTCGGCCGCCCGCTGGTACTGGCGCTCAACCGGGTGGACGAGGCACGCGACAAGGGCCTCTTCATCAATGTGCGCGCCTTGTCGGAAAAACTCGGCGTGCCGGTGATACCCGCGGTGGCACACATGGGCAAGGGCATCGCCGAGCTGTTCGCGGCCGCGCTCGAAGCCGCGCGCGGCAACGCCTGTCCGCTGCCGCAGCCGGCCAGCCCGCACATTGCCGAGCGCCTGCACGGCCTCAACGCGCTGGTCGCCCGGCCCGACGTCGAGGCGGCCTTCCGCGTGCCGCGGCCGCTGCTGGTGACGCAGCTGGCGGAGAACGACGACTGGTTCCTCGCCGAACTGGCGGCGCATTTCCCGATCCTGCAGGGCGAGGCGGTGGCGCTGCGCGAGGCCGCCGGTCGCGGCCTGCCGCGGCCGCTCTCCGACGAACTGCACGCCGACCGCCACCACCGCGCCGCCGTGCTGTTCGAAAGCGTCAGCGGGCGCGCCGGGCTGGAAGAGGCCGACGGCTGGCGCGGCCTGCTCGATGCGCTGTTCCTGCATCCGCGCTGGGGCCTGCTCGGCAGCCTGGCGGTGTTCGCGCTGGTGCTGTTCATGGTGTTCGAAGTGAGCACGCTGGTGGATGGCCTAACTTCGGCGCGCCTGGTGGAGTGGGCGCAGGGATGGCAGCCGGAGTCGACTGCCGGCGTGCTCGCGCGGGCGGTGGCGGACGGCCTGATCGGCCTCATCGGCATCGTCGTGCCCTACATGCTGCCGCTGGTCGTGCTGCTGGTGGCGCTGGAGCACTCGGGCATCATGCACCGCGTCGCCTTCGTGGTGGACCGCGGCTTTCACCGCATCGGCCTGCACGGCGGCGTCGCCGTGCCCTTCCTCATCGGGCTCGGCTGCAACGTTCCGGCGATCTCCGCCGCCGCCGCGGCGGCCAGCGGCCGCGACCGCATCGTCGCCGCGCTGCTCATCACCTTCGTGCCCTGCTCGGCGCGCTCGGCCATCATTCTCGCGCTGGGCGGCAAGTACCTCGGCGGACTCGGCGTTTTCGCGATCTTCCTGCTGACGCTGCTGGTGATCGCCGCGCTCGGCCGCCTGCTCGCGCGCCGCTACGCCGATGTTGCACCCGGCCTGATCCTCGACATCCCGCCCTACGCGCTGCCGCGCTGGCTGCCGCTGTGGCGCGAAACCTGGGCGCGCACGCGCGACATCGTCACCATCGTGTTGCCGCTGCTGGTGGCCGGCAGCATCGTGCTGGCGCTGCTCGCCCACTGGGGCGCCGACGCCGTCATCAACACCCTGCTGACGCCGGTGACGCACTGGTGGCTGGGCCTGCCGGTGGTCCTCGGCGTGCCGATCCTGTTCGGCGTGCTGCGCAAGGAGCTGTCGCTGCTGATGGTGTTCCAGGCCCTCGGCACACAGGAGATCGGGCCGCTGCTCGACCGGGTGCAGATCGTCACGTTCCTCGTCTTCCTGACCTTCTACGTGCCGTGCGTGTCCACCTTCGCCGTCATGCTGCGGACGATCGGCCGGCGCGAGGCGCTGTTCTCGGTGGCGCTTTCGGTGGGCGTGGCACTGGCGGCGGCCGGGGCGGTGCGGCTCGGCCTGCAGCTGCTGCAGGCGGCGCTGTAGCCCGATTTCAGCGGCGCACCGCCGTCAGGATGCCGCGCAGCAGCGCCGTCGGCGTCGGCGGGCAGCCGGGCACGCGCACGTCGACCGGGATGACGTTCTCCACCGCGCCGCAGCTGGCATAGCTCTCCCCGAACACCCCGCCCGTGCAGCCGCAATCGCCCACCGCCACCACCAGCTTCGGGGCCGGCGTGCAGTCGTAGGCCACCTTCAGCGCGTGCTCCATGTTCTTCGTCACCGGCCCGCTGACCAGCAGCATGTCGGCGTGGCGCGGGCTGGCGACGAACTTGATGCCGTAGCCTTCGAGGTTGGTGTAAGGATTGTTGAGCGCGTGGATCTCCAGCTCGCAGCCGTTGCAGGAGCCGGCGTCGACCTGGCGGATGGTCAGCGCGCGGCCGAGGATGCGCAGGATCTCGTCGCCCAGCCGGCTCATTTCGCGCGCCGCATCGCCGGCCGGCGGCGGCTCGCTGGCAATGCCGCTGCGCAGGATGCGCCTGAGCATGGGGATCATCGCGCAATCTCCAGACAGCGCAGGCCGGCCGCCGGGAATCCGGCGCAACGGCGGTGCCTGGTTGGGGGGTGGGGGGTCATAGGTCGTGCCCCGAGTAAGACAGGTTGAACGACTTGTTGATGAGCGGAAAGTCGGGGACGATGTCCTTCATCACGGCGTGCTCCAGGGCCGGCCAGGCCTGCCAGGAGGGGTCGTGCGGATGCACGCGCGCCAGACGCCCCTCGCCGTCGAGCTGCACGCCGATCAGCACCTCGCCGCGCCAGCCCTCGACGACGCCGAGGCCGCGGCCATCGGCGACCGGCGGCAGCTCGGCGCGCAGTTCGCTGTCGGGCAGGCCGACGGCGATCTCCCGCAGCAGCCTCAGCGATTCGAAGATTTCCGCAAAGCGCACGGCGGCCCGCGCCGCCACGTCGCCGCGCTCGTCGGTGGCCGGGCGCACGCCGAGCATGACCCACGGCGGCGGCGGCGTGTAGCCCTGGCGGTGGCTGCGGCCGTCGAGGATCAGGCCGGTGGCGCGGGCGGCCAGGCCGCTGAGCGAAAGCTCGCGCGCCAGCGCCATGTCGATGGCGCCGGTCGTGGCGAAGCGGTCCTGCAGGCCGGCATGCTCGTCGTAGATCTTCTTCAGTTCCTTCACCTCGTGGCCGATGGCGTCGCACTGTCCGACGATGGCGGCAAGGGCCGGCGCCTCCAGGTCGAGCGCCGTGCCGCCGGGCACGATGCGGTCCATCATGAAGCGGTGGCCGAAGAGCTTGCCGTTCAGGCGCAGCCAGTCCTCCTTCAGCCGCATGAATTGCGAGAAGCCGAAGGCCAGGGCGGCATCGTTGCCGAGCGCGCCGAGGTCGCCGAGGTGGTTGGCGACGCGCTCGCGCTCCAGCATCAGGGCGCGCAGCAGGAGCGCGCGCGGCGGCGGGCTGACGCCGCAGGCCGCTTCCGCCGCGGACGCATAGGCCCAGGCGTAGGCGCAGGTCGAGTCGCCCGAGATGCGCCCGGCAAGGCGGGCGCCGTCGGCAATGTTCCGACCGATGAACAGCTTCTCGACGCCCTTGTGCTGGTAGCCGAGGCGCTGCTCCAGGCGCAGCAGCCGCTCGCCGATCACCGAGAAGCGGAAGTGCCCCGGCTCGATGATGCCGGCGTGGATGGGACCGACGGGAATCTCGTGGGCGCCCTCGCCGCCGACCTGGACGAACGCATAGTCGCTGGGCGCGTTGGCGAAGCCCCTCCCCTCGCCCGCGTCGTGGCGCAGCGGAAACCAGTCCGCCGGCCAGGCGCCGTGGCGCAGCCAGGGCCGCGGGTCGCCGCCCTCCGTGGCGATGCCGACGAGGTCGCGCGTCGCCCGCTGCATGCGGTTGGCGGCCGGGAAGATGCCGGCCAGATCGGGATAGCTCGGGCTTCCCGCGGGCAGGTCAAGGCCGAGCCAGAGATGGCCTTCATCGAGGGCGAACACGCAATGCAGGCGGAAGCCTTCACCCCGCTGGCGCCGATCCTCGCCCCACAGCGCGGCGAGGCGGCCTTCGTGCCGATGCACGGAAACCGCGAAGCGCATGAGGTCGTCGCCGTCGGCGGCGCGCCCCGTCCATACGGGCGCGCCCAAGCCGGGCTGTCGGCTGAAGTCGATCGGTTCGGCGTGAAAGCGCATGGTCATCCCAGCATGCGTGCGGCTTCGTGGAACCAGCGCGTCAGGTAGGGGGGAATCCACAGGCCCAGCATCAGGACGATGGCCAGGTGCACGAACACCGGGGTGATCGCCGGCGCGTGCGGCAGACGCTTGGCGTGCGTGTCGCCGAAGACCATCGGCTGCACCTTGCCGAAGATGGCGGCGAAGGCCACGCCGAGCGCCAGCAGCAGGATCGGCGTCGCCCACGGATGGTGCTTCATGGCGTGGGTGAGGATCATGAACTCGCTGGCGAAGACGCCGAAGGGCGGCATGCCGAGGATGGCCAGGGTGCCGAGCATCAGGCTCCAGCCGATCAGCGGGTTGATGCGGATCAGGCCGCGGATGTCCTCCATGACCTGCGTGCCGCATTTCTGCGCGGCATGGCCGACGGCGAAAAAGATCGCCGACTTGGTGAGCGAATGCAGGGTCATGTGCAGCAGGCCGGCGAAGTTCGCCACCGCCCCGCCCATGCCGAAGGCGAAGGTGATGAGGCCCATGTGCTCGATCGACGAGTAGGCGAACATGCGCTTGATGTCCTTCTGCCTTGAGAGGAAGAAGGCCGCCACCACAAGGGTGAGCAGGCCGAAGCCCATCATCAGGCTGCCGGCGAAGCCGCTCTGGATGGCGCCGTCGGCCAGCACCTTGACGCGCAGGATGGCGTAAAGGGCGACATTGAGCAGCAGGCCGGAGAGGACGGCCGAGACCGGCGTCGGGCCCTCGGCGTGGGCGTCGGGCAGCCAGTTGTGCAGCGGCGCGAGGCCGACCTTGGTGCCGTAGCCGACCAGCAGGAAAATGAAGGCCAGCGCCATGATGGTCGGATCGAGCTGGCCCTTGACGCCGACGAGATAGGTCCACAGCAGCGCGTTGCCGGTCTCGCCGAGCACGCGCTCGGCGGCGAAGTAGAGCAGGATGGTGCCGAACAGCGCCTGGGCGATGCCGACACCGCAGAGGATGAAATACTTCCACGCCGCCTCCAGGCTGGCCGGCGTGCGGTAGAGCGAAACCAGCAGCACGGTGGTCAGCGTCGCCGCCTCCATCGCCACCCAGAGGATGCCGAGGTTGTTGGTGGTGAGCGCCGCCAGCATGGTGAACATGAACAGCTGGAACATGCTCTTGTAGAGGCGCAGGCGCGGCGCGCTGAGCTTGCCGTGCTCGCGCTCGTTCTTCATGTAGGGGCCGGAGAAGATGCTGGTGGTCATGCCGACGAAGGCGGTCAGCGCGACGAAGAAGACGTTCATCGAGTCGATGAAGAAGGTCTCGCCGAAGGCGAAGCGCGGCCCGCCGGCGACGATCTCGGCGGTCAGCAGCACCGAGGCGAGAAAGGTGCCGGCGCTGGCGATGACGTTCAGGTTGGGCGCCCAGGCGCGCTCGCCCGCCGCCGCCAGCAGCACGCCGCTGACGAGGGGGATGGCGAGGACGAGGACGAACAGGTCGATCATTTTTCTTCCTGATTAGCTACAAACCTCAGCTTCGTCATTCCGGGCAAGCGAAGCGCGACCCGGAATCCAAAGCGGCCTCAAAAAGACCCTGGATTCCGGGTTCCGCCCCCGGATCAAGTCCGGGGCAAGCTCTGGCGGGCGGCCCCGGAATGACGGCGCTGGTGGGAACTTCGGTCGTCTGCTGAACATTGTGGCTAATCAGGTTTTTCTTTCAGTCGTTCGAGGTTGCGGATGTCCAGGCTGTCGAACTGGTCGCGGATCTGGAAGAAGAACACGCCGAGGATGATGACGCCGACCAGCACATCGAGGGCGATGCCCAGCTCGACCACCATCGGCATGCCGTAGGTGGCGCTGGTGGCGGCGAGAAACAGGCCGTTCTCCATGGCAAGGAAGCCGACCACCTGCGGAATGGCCTTGCTGCGCGTGATCATCATCAGAAAGGCGAGCATCACCGATGCCAGCGCGATGCCCAGCGTGCCGCGGCTGACGGTGCTGGAGAGCTGCGAGATCGGCAGGGCGACGTTGAAGGAGATGATCACCAGCGCGATGCCGACCAGCATGGTGGTCGGCACCTTGATGAGCGGCTCGACGTCCCACTTCACCTCCAGCCGCCGCACCAGGCGATGCAGGATCCACGGCAGCAGCATGGCCTTCAGCGCCAGCGTCAGGCCGGCGGACCAGTAGAGGTGCGCCTGGCCGGTGGTGAAGGCCACCACCAGGGTCGACAGGGCCAGCGTCAGGCCCTGCAGGGCGAACAGGTTGATCAGGGTCAGCACGCGCCGCTGCGCCAGCATGGCGAAGGCGAGCAGCAGGATCACCGCGGCGAAGAGGTTGATGAGCTGCGTGGAAAGCGGAATCGCATTCATGCCGCTTCTCCAACGCAGTCCGCGCGCCGGGCCGTCCCAAACCCGGACGGCACACGCCGGAGGCGCAATCCGCACTGACGCTGCCACAAAGCGCCCCGTAACAAACGAGCGCAGCGAGCTTGCCGGCTCCTCCCCGCGAGGGGAGGCTGGGAGGGGTGGGTCATGCCCGGGCCTCCAGCAGCAACCGCACCAGCAGCCCCAGCACGGCGAAGAGGAAAGCGGTGCCGAGGAACTCCGGCGCGCGGAAGATGCGCACCTTGGCGTTGAGGGTCTCGATCAGCGCCAGCAGCGCGCCGCCGATGGCGAGCTTCGCGAGCAGCACCGGGATGGCCATCAGCAGGCCGAAAAAGCTGTCGCCCTCGGCAATGCCCCAGGGGAAGAACAGCGCCAGGCCGAGGCAGGAGTAGGCGTAGAGCTTGAGGCTCGCCGCCCACTCGATCAGCGCCAGGTGACGGCCCGAGTATTCGAGGATCATCGCCTCGTGGATCATGGTCAGCTCGAGGTGCGTCGCCGGGTTGTCCACCGGCACGCGGGCGTTCTCGGCGAAGGAGACGAAGGTAAAGGCGATGCCGGCGAAGGCCAGGCTCGGGTAGATGACGAAGTCGCGGTGGGCGAGCGTCTCGACGATGGTCGCCACCGAGGTGGACTGGGCGATCATGGCCAGGGTGAAGATCACCATCAGCAGCGCCGGCTCGGCGAGGAAGCCGACCAGCATCTCGCGCCGCCCGCCCAGCGTGCCGAAGGAGGTGCCGACGTCCATCGCCGCCAGTGAAATGAAGATGCGCGCCAGGCCGAAGACGCCGACCAGGGCGATGGTGTCGGCCGCCGGCGCGAAGGGCAGGTCGGTGGACAACGTCGGGATGATGGCGCAGGCCAGCAGCATGCAGCCGAACATCACGAAAGGCGCGAAGCGGAACAGCGGCGACGCGCCATGCGCCAGCACCACATCCTTGAGGAACAGCTTGTGCAGCATGTAGTACGGCTGCAGCAGCGGCGGCGCCGAGCGGTTCTGCAGCCAGGCGCGGCACTGGTTCACCCAGCCGGTCAGGAGCGGCGCCAGCGCCAGGGCCAGCACGATGGCGAACAGCTGCCACAACAACCCTGAAACGCTCATGCCTCCCCCACCGAACAACGCAGTCCAGCCGCCGGGCCGACCCAAGGCCGGACGGCACGTTCGCGGAGCGAACAACCGCGACCACGTTTCAACCAAGTGCCCCGTGATAAACGAGCGCAGCGAGCCAGTGGCCCCCCCCGCCTCGGGGCGGGGGCCGGGGGGTGAGGGGCGACTCTCCTCATGGCCTGGCCACCAGCAGGAGGACGATCAGCGTCAGGAAGCTATAGAGCAGGTAGATGGCAATGCGTCCGCCCTGCAGCCCGGTGATGAGCGCCGAAACGGCATTCACCAGGCGCGCCAGCGGCAGGTAGAGCCAGTGCCAGAAGTGGTCCTCGACCTTGACGCTGTAATACGGCTGCTCGTCGCGGGCGGTCGGAAAGTGCCGCTCCATGCGGAACATCGGCTCGAAGATGCGGCGGATCGGCTGGCTGA
>CAZASE010000085.1:0-7802 GCA_964487715.1 uncultured Rhodocyclaceae bacterium
GCGGCAAGGCGCAGTTCGGCGGCCAGCGTTTCGGCGAGATGGAAGTGTGGGCGCTGGAAGCCTATGGTGCCGCCTACACGTTGCAGGAGATGCTCACGGTCAAATCCGACGACGTCTCGGGCCGCACCAAGGTGTACGAGAACATCGTCAAGGGCGAGCACAAGATCGACGCGGGCATGCCCGAGTCGTTCAATGTGCTGGTGAAGGAAATTCGTTCGCTGGCGATCGACATCGACCTTGACCGGGTTTGAGAGTGCGTTGCGCCCCGAAGTTCGTTGAAATTGTTGCCTCACCCGTGGCAGGAGTGAATAAATGAAAGCGCTACTCGATCTGTTCAAGCAGGTTACGCAGGAAGAGGAATTCGATGCGATTACCATCGGCCTCGCCTCGCCGGAGAAGATCCGTTCCTGGTCCTACGGCGAAGTCAAGAAGCCCGAGACGATCAACTACCGCACCTTCAAGCCGGAGCGCGACGGCCTGTTTTGCGCCAAGATCTTCGGGCCGGTCAAGGATTATGAGTGCCTGTGCGGCAAGTACAAGCGTCTCAAGCATCGCGGCGTGATTTGCGAGAAGTGCGGCGTCGAGGTGACCTTGTCGAAGGTGCGCCGCGAGCGCATGGGCCATATCGAGCTGGCCAGCCCGACGGCCCATATCTGGTTCCTCAAGAGCCTGCCGTCGCGCCTCGGCATGGTGCTGGACATGACCCTGCGCGACATCGAGCGCGTGCTGTATTTCGAGGCCTACGTGGTCGTCGATGCCGGCATGACGCCTCTCAATCGCGCCCAGCTGCTGTCCGAGGACGACTACCTGGCGAAGGTGGAGGAATACGGGGATGACTTCGCCGCCGTGATGGGGGCCGAGGGCATTCGCGACCTGCTGCGAACGCTGGACCTCAACCACGAGATCGACGCCCTGCGCAAGGAACTGGAAACCACCGGATCCGAAGCGAAGATCAAGAAAATTGCCAAACGGCTGAAGGTCCTCGAGGGGTTCCAGAATTCCGGTATCAAGCCGGAATGGATGATCCTTCAGGTGCTGCCGGTGCTGCCACCGGATCTGCGCCCGCTGGTGCCGCTGGACGGTGGCCGTTTCGCCACGTCGGACCTGAATGACCTGTATCGCCGCGTCATCAACCGCAACAACCGCCTCAAGCGCCTGCTTGAACTGAAGGCACCCGAAATCATCGTACGCAACGAGAAGCGCATGCTGCAGGAGGCAGTGGACTCGCTGCTCGATAACGGGCGCCGTGGCAAGGCCATGACCGGTGCGAACAAGCGCCCGCTCAAATCCCTGGCCGACATGATCAAGGGCAAAGGCGGCCGCTTCCGCCAGAACCTGCTGGGCAAGCGCGTCGACTATTCCGGCCGCTCTGTCATCGTGGTCGGCCCGCAGTTGAAATTGCATCAATGCGGCCTGCCGAAGAAGATGGCACTGGAACTGTTCAAGCCGTTCATCTTCAACAAGCTCGAACTGCTTGGACTGGCGACCACGATCAAGGCGGCGAAGAAGCTGGTGGAGCAGGAAGTGCCGGAAGTGTGGGATATCCTCGAGGAGGTTATTCGCGAGCATCCGGTGATGCTCAACCGCGCACCGACGCTGCACCGCCTCGGCATCCAGGCCTTCGAGCCAACCTTGATCGAGGGCAAGGCGATCCAACTGCATCCGTTGGTGTGCGTGGCCTTCAACGCCGACTTCGATGGCGACCAGATGGCTGTACACGTACCGCTGTCGCTGGAGGCCCAGATGGAGGCGCGCACGCTGATGCTGTCCTCCAACAACATCCTGTCGCCGGCCAACGGCGAGCCGATCATCGTGCCGTCGCAGGACATCGTTCTGGGTTTGTATTACGCCACACGCGACCGCGTCAATGCCCGCGGCGAAGGCATGGCCTTTGCCGACATCGCCGAAGTGAAGCGCGCGCTGGATTCGGGCAGGGTCGACCTGCACGCGCGCATTGTGGCGCGGATCAGGGAATGCGAGGTCAGCGAAGAGGGCGAAAAGCGCGAGCGGATCATCCGCTGCGAGACAACGGTCGGGCGTGCCTTGTTGTCGGAAATTCTGCCCCCCGGCCTGCCGTTTTCCATCATCAACAAGACGCTCAAAAAGAAAGAGATCTCACGCCTGATCAACGCCTGCTTCCGCCGCTGTGGGCTCAAGGAAACAGTCATCTTTGCCGACAAGCTGATGCAGGCCGGTTTCGGCCTGGCGACCCGTGCCGGCATCTCGATCTCGATCGGCGACATGCTGGTACCGACGCAGAAGCACGACATCATTTCCGCTGCGGAACACGAGGTGAAGGAAATCGCCCGCCAATATACCTCGGGCCTCGTCACCGACGGCGAGCGTTACAACAAGGTGGTGGACATCTGGGGCCGCGCCGGCGACCAGGTGGCGAAGGCCATGATGGAACAGCTCGGGGTGCAGGAGACCGTCGACCGCGCCGGCAAGAAGGTTGGTCAGGAATCGTTCAACTCGATCTACATGATGGCGGACTCTGGCGCCCGCGGTTCGGCCGCGCAGATCCGCCAGCTCGCCGGCATGCGCGGCCTGATGGCCAAGCCGGACGGCTCGATCATCGAGACGCCGATCACGTCGAATTTCCGCGA
The DNA here is from genome assembly GCA_964487715.1 of uncultured Rhodocyclaceae bacterium. Classification (GTDB taxonomy): domain Bacteria; phylum Pseudomonadota; class Gammaproteobacteria; order Burkholderiales; family Rhodocyclaceae; genus Desulfobacillus. Next base: position 2,607 of record CAZASE010000085.1, read on the forward strand.
GGGATTGAACGTCCTCCAGTACTTCATCTCGACCCACGGTGCGCGTAAGGGCCTGGCCGACACGGCATTGAAGACCGCCAACTCTGGCTACCTGACGCGACGCCTGGTGGATGTCACGCAGGACCTGGTCGTGACGGAGGACGATTGCGGCACGCAGACCGGTTTCGCCATGAAGGCGCTGGTCGAAGGTGGCGAGGTCGTCGAGGCGCTGCGCGAGCGGATCCTTGGACGTGTCGTGGTCAGCGACGTTCTGCATCCGGAAACGCAGGACGTGCTGTTCGAGACCGGCACGCTGCTGGACGAAGATGCGGTTGACCTGGTTGAAACTCTGGGGGTGGACGAAGTACGTGTGCGCACGCCGCTCAACTGCGAGACGCGTTACGGCCTTTGCGCCAAATGCTACGGCCGCGATCTCGGTCGCGGCAGCCTGGTAAACGCTGGCGAGGCAGTCGGCGTCATCGCCGCGCAGTCCATTGGCGAACCGGGAACGCAGCTCACCATGCGAACCTTCCACGTTGGCGGCGCGGCGTCGCGCGCAGCGGCGACGTCCCATGTCGAGGCAAAATCCGCCGGCACGGTGCGCTTCACCCAGAACATGCGCTACGTGACCAGTGCCAAGGGCGAAAAGGTGGTCATCGCGCGTTCGGCCGAAGTGCTGATTACGGATGATCATGATCGGGAGCGCGAACGGCACAAGGTGCCTTACGGCGCCATGCTGTCGGTCGACGATGGCAAGCACGCCAAGGCTGGCGCGCAGCTGGCGACCTGGGACCCGCACACGCGGCCGATCGTTACCGAGTACGCGGGCACCGTCAAGTTCGAGAATGTGCAGGATGGCGTCACCGTCACCAAGCAGATCGACGAAGTGACGGGCTTGTCCACCCTTGTCGTCATCGATGCGAAGCGCCGCGCCAGTTCGCCGACCAAGGGTGTGCGGCCGCAGGTCAAGCTTCTTACGCCGAGCGGCGACGAGGTCAAGATCCACGGCACCGATCATTCCGTGACCATTACCTTCCAGGTCGGCTCGATCATCACCGTCAAGGACGGCCAGGAAGTCAGCGTCGGCGATATCCTGGCACGCATTCCGCAGGAGTCCTCGAAGACACGGGACATCACGGGCGGCCTGCCGCGCGTGGCAGAATTGTTCGAGGCCCGCTCGCCCAAGGATGCCGGCATGCTGGCGGAGGTTACCGGCACGGTCTCCTTTGGCAAGGACACCAAGGGCAAGCAGCGCCTTGTAATCACCGAACCGGATGGTACGCCGCACGAGTATCTGATCACCAAGGACAAGCATGTCATGGCGCACGACGGTCAGGTGGTCAACCGCGGCGAGGTGATCGTCGATGGCCCGCCCGAGCCGCACGACATCCTGCGGCTGAAGGGCGTCGAGGAGTTGGCCCGCTACATCATTGACGAAGTACAGGACGTCTATCGCCTGCAAGGCGTCAAGATCAACGACAAGCACATCGAGGTGATTGTTCGCCAGATGCTGCGGCGGGTGGTTATTTCCGATCCGGGCGACACCCATTTCATCCGCGAGGAGCAGGTCGAGCGGGCTCAGGTCCTGGACGCGAACGACAAGGCCCTCGCTGACGGCAAGCGGCCAGCAGAGTACCAGTACGTACTGCTCGGCATTACCAAGGCTTCGCTGTCAACCGATTCCTTCATTTCGGCCGCATCGTTCCAGGAAACCACGCGCGTGCTGACCGAGGCGGCGATCATGGGCAAGCGCGACGAGCTGCGCGGGCTCAAGGAAAACGTCATCGTCGGGCGGTTGATCCCCGCCGGCACCGGAATGGCGTATCACCGCAGCCGCCGCATGCAGGCGTTGGGCGAGGACATCGCGGTCGATCGGGATCTGCTGATGGAAGAAGGTCCGGCAGCCGAGGACGTTCCCGCCGCGGGTTGACGCTCGCGGAAAAGCCCCATATAATCCGGCCTCTTTGCGAACGACGCGGCGGAACCGCGGGTCGCGCAGGAGACACAGATCCCGAGGCGGCGCTACTCACGAGCCGCCTCGGTTTTTTGGAAAACTCGACAATATGCCAACAATCAATCAGTTAGTCCGAAAGCCGCGCAAGGCGCCGGTGACCAAGAGCAAGGTGCCGGCGCTGGCCAACTGTCCCGCCAAGCGCGGAGTGTGTACGCGGGTCTATACGACGACGCCGAAGAAGCCGAACTCGGCGCTGCGCAAGGTCGCGAAAGTGCGCCTGACCAACGGTTTCGAGGTTATTTCGTACATTGGTGGCGAGGGCCACAACCTGCAGGAGCACTCGGTAGTACTCATTCGCGGCGGCCGGGTCAAGGACCTGCCGGGCGTGCGCTACCACATCGTGCGCGGCAGTCTGGATACGCAAGGCGTCAAGGACCGCAAGCAGAGCCGGTCCAAGTACGGGGCCAAGCGGCCGAAGGCCGCCTGACGGCCGGTTGATTGAGAGAAGCCAGGGGTAACTCATGCCAAGACGCAGGGAAGTACCGAAACGCGACGTGCTGCCGGATCCGAAATTCGGCAGCCAGGATGTTTCCAAGTTCGTGAACGTGCTGATGACCAGCGGCAAGAAATCAGTCGCCGAGCGGATCATCTACGGCGCATTCGCCCAGATCCAGAGCAAGTCCGGCAAGGATCCGCTGGAGGTGTTCACCTTGGCGGTGAACAACGTCAAGCCGATGGTGGAGGTGAAGAGTCGTCGCGTCGGTGGCGCCAACTACCAGGTGCCGGTTGAGGTGAGGCCCGCTCGCCGCGCGGCGTTGGCGATGCGCTGGCTGCGCGAGGCAGCGCGCAAGCGCGCCGAGAAGTCGATGGGCGGGCGCCTCGCTGGCGAACTGATCGAGGCTGCCGAAGGGCGTGGTGGCGCAGTGAAGAAGCGCGAGGAAGTGCACCGCATGGCCGAGGCGAACAAGGCCTTCTCGCACTACCGCTTCTGACGAGACGCCGGGCTCGCTCCGGCATCGATTGAGAGATTTTTCGCCGCGACGCCAGACTGGGTGTCCGGCGCACCGGTTCAGACAAGGCAGGTTAGAAAAGTGGCACGCACGACCCCGATCGAACGCTACCGAAACATTGGCATCAGTGCCCACATTGATGCCGGCAAGACCACGACCACGGAGCGCATCCTGTTCTATACCGGCGTGTCGCACAAGATCGGCGAGGTGCACGATGGCGCCGCCGTGATGGATTGGATGGAGCAGGAGCGCGAGCGCGGCATCACCATTACGTCGGCTGCCACCACGTGTTTCTGGAAGGGGATGGACGGCAAGTATCCCGAGCACCGCATCAATATCATTGACACGCCGGGCCACGTCGACTTCACCATCGAGGTGGAACGCTCAATGCGCGTGCTCGACGGCGCGTGCATGGTTTACTGCGCGGTCGGCGGTGTGCAGCCCCAATCCGAGACCGTTTGGCGGCAAGCCAACAAGTACAAGGTGCCGCGCCTTGCCTTCGTGAACAAGATGGATCGCCAGGGCGCGGACTTTTTCAAGGTCTACGAGCAGATGCGGACGCGGCTCAAGGCGAATCCGGTTCCGCTGCAGGTGCCGATCGGCGCCGAGGAGAACTTCGAAGGGATCGTCGACCTCGTCACCATGAAGGCGATCTATTGGGACGACGCCAGCCAGGGCATGAAGTTCGAGCTGCGCGACATACCCGCCAACCTGACCGGCAAGGTGCAGGAATGGCGGGAAAAAATGCTCGAGGCGGCTGCCGAGGCGAATGAAGAGCTGATGAACAAGTACCTCGAGGAAGGCGATCTTCCTGCCGAGGAAATCAAGAAAGGTCTGCGCCAACGCACGATCGCCAGCGAGATCGTGCCGATGCTGTGCGGCTCCGCCTTCAAGAACAAGGGTGTGCAGGCCATGCTGGACGCCGTCATCGACCTGATGCCGGCGCCGACCGACATTCCGCCGGTCAAGGGCGAACTCGAGAACGGCCAGGAAGGCGAGCGCAAGGCTGACGACGCCGAGTCCTTTTCCGGCCTCGCGTTCAAGATCATGACCGACCCCTACGTCGGCCAGCTCACCTTCTTCCGCGTCTACTCTGGCGTCGTGAAGACGGGCGACACGATCTACAACCCGATCAAGGGCCGCAAGGAGCGTATTGGCCGCATTCTGCAGATGCATGCCAACCAGCGCCAAGAGATCAAGGAAGTGCGCGCCGGCGACATCGCCGCCGCTGTCGGTCTCAAGGAAGCGACGACCGGCGAGACCCTGTGCGATCCGGACAAGGTCATCACGCTGGTCAAGATGGTGTTCCCCGAGCCGGTGATACACGTTGCCGTCGAGCCGAAGACCAAGGCCGACCAGGAGAAGATGGGCATCGCGCTTAACCGCCTGGCCCAGGAGGATCCCTCCTTCCGCGTGCGCACTGACGAGGAATCTGGACAGACGATCATTTCCGGCATGGGCGAACTGCACTTGGAGATCCTCGTCGATCGCATGAAGCGCGAGTTCGGCGTCGAAGCCAACGTCGGGGCCCCGCAGGTTGCCTATCGCGAAGCAATCAAGAAGAGCGCCGAGATCGAAGGCAAATTCATCAAGCAGTCCGGCGGCCGCGGCCAGTACGGACACGTCTGGCTCAAGCTGGAGCCGAATGAGGCAGGCAAGGGATTCGAGTTCGTCGACGCCATCAAGGGCGGGTCGGTGCCGCGCGAATTCATTCCTGCCGTGGAAAAGGGGCTCCTGGAAACCCTGCCCAACGGCGTGTTGGCCGGATTTCCGGTCGTGGACGTCAAGGTCACGCTGTTCGACGGTTCCTATCACGACGTGGATTCGAACGAAAACGCCTTCAAGATGGCTGCATCGATCGCATTCAAGGACGGCATGCGCAAATCCAATCCGGTACTGCTTGAGCCGATGATGGCGGTCGAGGTGGAGACGCCCGAGGACTTCATGGGTAACGTCATGGGCGACCTTTCGGGCCGTCGTGGCATGGTTCAAGGCATGGAAGACCAGGTCGGCGGCATCAAGTTGGTCAAGGCAGAGGTCCCGCTGGCGGAAATGTTCGGCTATTCGACGACGCTTCGCTCCCTGTCGCAAGGACGCGCCACCTACTCGATGGAATTCAAGCACTACTCCGAGGCCCCGAAGAGCGTGGCCGAGGCGATTATCAACAAGAAGTGATTTGTTCTTTAGAGGAATAACATCATGGCGAAGGGCAAGTTTGAGCGGACGAAGCCGCACGTGAACGTAGGGACGATT
>CAZASE010000086.1:0-7569 GCA_964487715.1 uncultured Rhodocyclaceae bacterium
AGCGCCCACACTTCCATCTCGCCGAAACGCTGGCCGCCGAACTGCGCCTTGCCGCCCAGCGGTTGCTGTGTGACGAGACTGTAGGGGCCGGTGGAACGCGCGTGCATCTTGTCGTCAACCAGATGGTGCAGCTTGAGCACGTGCATATAGCCCACGGTGACGAGACGCTCGAAGGCTTCGCCGGTACGGCCGTCGGTCAGTTGCACCTGCCCGGTGCGCGGCAGGCCAGCCAGTTCGAGCATGTCCTTGATCTCTTCCTCGTGGGCGCCGTCGAACACCGCCGTCGCGAACGGCACGCCGTAGCGCAGGTTGCCGGCAAGTTCAAGAACCTCGTGGTCGTTCAGGGAATCAACGTCCTCCGGCTTGCCGCTGGAGTTGTAGATCTTGTTGAGATACTTGCGCACCTCGGCAATGGCGGCCTGCTTTTTCAGCATCTCGCCGATCTTCAGGCCAAGGCCCTTGGCAGCCCAGCCGAGGTGGGTTTCAAGAATCTGGCCGATGTTCATCCGCGACGGCACGCCGAGCGGGTTCAGCACGATGTCCATCGGCGTGCCGTCAGCCATATGTGGCATGTCCTCGATCGGAACGATCTTCGACACCACGCCCTTGTTGCCATGGCGACCGGCCATCTTGTCGCCCGGCTGCAGCCGCCGTTTCACGGCAAGGTAGACCTTGACCATCTTCTGTACGCCAGGCGGCAACTCATCGCCCTGCGTCAGTTTCTTCTTCTTCGCCTCGAAGGCCAGATCGAAATCCTTGCGGGTCTGCTCGATGCTCTCGCGCAGGCTCTCAAGCTGGCTTGCCGTGTCGTCGTTGGCCAGCCCGATGTCGAACCAGTGGTGCGGCTCAACGGTCTCCAGATAGGCCTTGGTGATTTTGGTGCCCTTGGCCAGCTTCTTCGGACCCTTGTTGGCCACCTTGCCGACAAGCAGGCGCTCGATCCGGGCGAAGGTGTCACGCTCGACGATGCGCATCTGATCGGCCAGGTCGGTCTTGTAGCGGCGCAACTCGTCGTCGATGATCTGCTGGGCGCGCTTGTCGCGCTCGATTCCCTCGCGGGTGAACACCTGAACGTCGATCACCGTCCCGGACATGCCGGATGGAACGCGCAGTCCGGTGTCCTTCACGTCGGAAGCCTTCTCGCCGAAAATCGCGCGCAGCAGCTTTTCCTCCGGCGTCAGCTGGGTTTCGCCCTTCGGCGTCACCTTGCCCACCAACACGTCGCCGGCTTCAACCTCGGCGCCGATGTAAACGATGCCGGACTCGTCGAGGCGCGCCAACTGCGCCTCGCCCAGGGAGGCGATGTCGCGGGTGATGTCTTCGGCACCCAGCTTGGTGTCGCGCGCGACCACCGTCAGTTCCTCGATGTGGATCGAGGTGAAGCGATCGTCCGCGACGACACGCTCGGAAATGAGGATCGAATCCTCGAAGTTGTAGCCGTTCCAGGGCATGAACGCCACCAGCATGTTCTGGCCCAGCGCCAGCTCGCCCATGTCCGTGGACGCGCCATCGGCAATGACATCGCCCTTGGCAATGACATCATGCACCTTGACCAGCGGCCGCTGGTTGATGTTGGTGTTCTGGTTCGAGCGCGTGTATTTGATCAGGTTGTAGATGTCTACGCCGACTTCGCCCTGCACCGTCTCGTCGTCGTGCACACGCACCACGATGCGGTTGGCGTCGATGTAGTCGACGACGCCGCCGCGCAGCGCCTGCACCGTGGTGCCGGAATCGACCGCCACCGTACGCTCGATGCCGGTACCGACCAGCGCCTTCTCTGCACGCAGGCAGGGAACCGCCTGGCGCTGCATATTCGCACCCATCAGTGCGCGGTTGGCGTCATCGTGCTCGAGAAACGGAATCAGCGAGGCCGCAACCGACACGATCTGTCCCGGCGCGATGTCCATGTACTGGATCTGGTCGGGCGTAACCAGCGTGAACTCGCTCTTGTGGCGGGAGGAAACCAGTTCGTCGATCAGCTTGCCTTTCTTGTCCAGCTGGGCGTTGGCCTGGGCGATGACGAAATGCCCCTCCTCGATCGCCGAAAGATAGTCGATCTGGTCGGTAACACGGCCGTCGACGACCTTGCGGTAGGGCGTTTCCATGAAACCGAACTGGTTGGTGCGCGCGAACAGTGCGAGCGAATTGATCAAGCCGATGTTCGGGCCTTCCGGTGTTTCGATCGGGCAGACACGACCGTAATGGGTCGGGTGCACATCGCGCACCTCAAAACCGGCGCGCTCGCGCGTCAGGCCACCCGGCCCGAGGGCCGAGACCCGGCGCTTGTGCGTAATCTCCGACAGGGGGTTGGTCTGATCCATGAACTGGGAGAGCTGGCTGGAGCCAAAAAACTCCCGAATCGCCGCCGAAATCGGTTTCGCGTTGATCAGATCGTGCGGCATCAGGTTGTCGCTCTCGGCCTGGCCGAGACGCTCCTTGACCGCGCGCTCGACGCGTACCAGACCGGCCCGGAACTGGTTTTCGGCCAGTTCGCCGACCGAACGCACGCGGCGGTTGCCGAGGTGGTCGATATCGTCAATTTCGCCGCGGCCATTGCGCAGCTCGACGAGAATCCGGATGACGTCGACGATGTCCTGGTTGGAGAGCGTTCCGCTGCCATCGAGTTCCTCGCGGCCGACGCGACGGTTGAACTTCATGCGGCCAACGGCCGAGAGGTCATAGCGCTCCTCGGCGTAGAACAATCCCTGGAACAGCGTCTCGACCGCGTCCTCGGTCGGCGGCTCGCCCGGGCGCATCATGCGGTAGATGGCAACGCGTGCAGCGTGCTGGTCGGTCGTTTCGTCGGTGCGCAGGGTGGAGGAAATGTAGGCGCCGCAATCGAGGTCGTTGGTGTACAGCGTTTGCAGCTCGGTAACACCCGACTCGCGCAGCTTGCCAAGCAGGCTTTCGGTGATCTCCTCGTTCGCCGCAGCGAGGATCTCGCCGGTCTCCGGATCAATCACATTGCGCACGATGACGCGGCCGACGAGAAACTCCTCCAGCACACTGATCTTCTTGATTCCGGCCTCGGCCAGTTCGCGGATGTGCTTGGCGGTGATGCGCTTGTCCTTGGCGACGATGACCTTGCCCGCCTTGTCGAGGATGTCGAAGCGCGCAACTTCGCCGCGCAATCGTTCGGGCACAACCTCGAACTGGATGCCCTTCTTGGACAGGTGGAAGCAGTCGAACTCGAAGAAGGTGGCCAGGATCTGCTCGGCCGTCAGGCCGATCGCCTTGAGCAGGATCGTCACCGGCATCTTGCGGCGGCGGTCGACGCGGAAATACAGATAGTCCTTGGGATCGAACTCGAAGTCCAGCCACGAGCCGCGGTAGGGAATGATGCGGGCCGAGAACAGCAGCTTGCCGGAGGAATGCGTCTTGCCACGGTCGTGCTCGAAGAACACGCCCGGCGAGCGATGCAGCTGGGAAACAATGACCCGTTCGGTGCCGTTGATGACGAACGAACCGGTGGTCGTCATGAGCGGGATTTCGCCCATGTAGACTTCCTGCTCCTTGACCTCCTTGATGGTCTCCTTGGCCGCGTCGCGGTCCATGATCACCAGGCGCACGCGCGCGCGCAACGGCGAGGCGAAGGTGAGGCCGCGCTGCTGGCATTCCTTGACATCGAATGCCGGCTCGCCCAACGCGTAGTAGACGAACTCAAGGCGCGCATTGCCGCTGTGGCTGGAGATCGGGAAGATCGACGTAAACGCAGCCTGCAAGCCTTGATTGCGGCGCTGTGCCGGCGGCAGGTCAACCTGCAGAAAGGCCGTGTACGACTCAAGCTGCGTGGCCAGCAGAAACGGCACATCGAGGACGCTTGCGCGCTTGGCGAAGCTCTTGCGAATGCGCTTCTTCTCGGTATAGGAGTACGTCATGGTGGCTCCAAGTGAGAGAAATCAGTGTTCAGTTGTCAATTGCCGCGTTCCCGCTGGCGGCAGTTTCCCGGTAACTGGCAACTGGAAACTGGCAACTTCCGTAAAGGCAAAGGGCTGGCGGCAAATAACCGCCAGCCCACCTGCATGCAGCGGTCTTACTTGATCTCGGCTTTCGCGCCGGCATCTTCCAGCTGTTTCTTGATCGCTTCAGCGTCGGCCTTCGGAATGGCTTCCTTCACCGGCTTCGGTGCGCCGTCGACCAGGTCCTTGGCTTCCTTGAGACCGAGGCCGGTCACCGCGCGAACGACCTTGATCACTTCGACCTTCTTCTCGCCGATGGCGGCGAGGACCACGGTGAACTCCGTCTGTTCTTCCGCGGCCGGTGCGGCGGCCGCGGCACCCGGGCCGGCAACCGCCATCGCTGCGGCGGAAACACCGAACTTCTCTTCGAACGCCTTGACCAGATCGTTAAGGTCCATCACCGTCATGCTGCCAACGGCTTCAAGGATGTCTTCTTTGCTGATTGCCATGTTTGTCACTCCAGATTCGAATATAGTTTGCGTTCAATTGGTTCAGACGGCCGCGCCTTCGCGCTGCCGCGCCAGCGCGCCAAGCGCAATGGCAAAGCCGGAAACCGGCGCCTTCATGACGCCCAACAGCTTGGCCAGCAGTTCTTCGCGGCCGGGGATCGCTGCCAGCGCCTGCACACCCGCCTTGTCCAGCACCTTGCCGGCGTAGGAACCCGCCTTGAGCACCAATTTATCGTTGCCCTTGGAGAATTCCTGCAAAACCTTCGCCGCTGCGACCGGGTCGGACGAAATGCCGAAAATCAGCGGACCGAGCATCTGATCCGCCAGTGCCTCAAATGAAGTGCCAGCGACGGCGCGCCGAGCGAGCGTGTTCCGCAGCACGCGGAGATAGACGCCAGATTGGCGCGCCTTGGCGCGCAACTGGGTCAGATCCCCCACCGCGATGCCGCGGTACTCGGCCAGTACGATGGTCTGCGCGTTGGCAACCTGCGCTGCCACCTCCGCCACAACTGCCTTTTTGTCTTCGAGATTCAGACCCACGGGTCTTTCTCCTTTCAAGTCAACACGCGGCAAGGAAGTCTGCCGCACCCAAGGCGACCTTGATCAGGAGCACAACCGGCAAGCATGGGCTGGCCGGAAAATCCTGTTCTGGGTGCACCATCTGCGTAGGTCTCGGCAGCCAAGGGCAGGAACAAGGGTTCGGAAACCCAATCTGGTCCTTGACCGCCTCCATTAAGCCCTTTCGGGCGCCTACGGTCTTTGACGATCCGCCGGCAACGCTTTCGCTTCACCGGCAGCCCAAAGTCCTGGCCCCGCGCAAGCGGGGCATCAATTCCTATTGCTGCGCGGCGATACTGGCGTGGTCGACGCGCACGCCGGCCCCCATGGTGCTCGAGACAGAGATCTTCCGCAGATAGACCCCCTTCGAGGTAGCCGGCTTCGCCTTGTTGAGGGCTTCGATCAGCGCCTTCAGGTTTTGCTGCAGCTGGTCGACGGAAAACGACGCACGGCCTATGGTGCACTGAATGATGCCGCCCTTGTCGGTACGGTACTGCACCTGCCCCGCCTTGGCGTTCTTCACCGCGCCGGCGACGTCCATGGTGACGGTGCCGACCTTCGGGTTGGGCATCAAACCGCGCGGGCCGAGCACCTGGCCGAGTGCGCCCACGACTTTCATTGCATCGGGCGTGGCAATCACCACGTCGAAATCGAGCTTGCCTTCCTTGACCTGCTGCGCCAGATCGTCGAAGCCGACGATGTCCGCACCGGCCTCGCTCGCCGCCTTGGCCTTGTCCCCTTGGGCAAACACGGCGACGCGCACCTTCTTGCCGGTCCCGGCGGGCAAAACCACCGAGCCGCGCACCGTCTGGTCGGACTTCTTTGCATCCACGCCGAGGTTGACCGCGACATCAACCGATTCGTCGAACTTGGCGGTGGCACATTCCTTGATGAGGCTCAGCGCCTCGCCGACCGGATAGGCCTTGTTGCGGTCGATCTTGGCGCGGATTCCCACGACGCGTTTGGCGAGTTTTGCCATGTCACAGTCCCTCCACGGTCACGCCCATGCTGCGCGCACTGCCAGCGATCGTGCGTACGGCGGCATCCAGATCGGCGGCGGTCAGGTCCTTCATCTTGGCCTTGGCGATTTCCTCGACCTGGGCGCGGGTGAGTTTGCCGACCTTGTCGGTATGCGGCTTGGCCGAACCTTTGTCGAGCTTGGCCGCCTTCTTGATCAAGACCGACGCCGGCGGCGTCTTCATGATGAAAGTGAAGCTCTTGTCCGCGAAAGCGGTAATCACCACGGGAATCGGCAGGCCGGGCTCCACGCCCTGTGTCTGGGCATTGAACGCCTTGCAAAATTCCATGATGTTGAGGCCGCGCTGGCCAAGCGCGGGGCCGATGGGAGGCGAGGGGTTCGCCTTGCCGGCCGGTACCTGCAATTTGATAAAGCCGACGATTTTCTTCGCCATTTTGGCTCCTGTTAAGTGAGTGATAGCGCACTCTGGAACGCCCGCCAGGGCGCTCTGTTCGTGCTCCTCTACCGGATTGGCGGCTCCGGCCCCGTCCTGCCAATTACGCTTTTTCGACCTGCGAGAACTCGAGCTCGACCGGCGTTGAACGGCCGAAGATGGTCACGGCCACGCGCAACTTGCTCTTCTCGTAGTTGATGTCCTCGACGGTGCCGTTGAAGTCGGTAAAGGGGCCTTCCTTGACCCGCACCATCTCGCCGGCCTCGTACAGCACCTTGGGCTTGGGTTTCTCGACGCCTTCCTGCATCTGCTGCATGATCTTGGCGACCTCCTTTTCGGAGATCGGCGTCGGCTTCGTCGCGGTGCCGCCGACGAAGCCCGTCACCTTGGCGGTGTTCTTCACCAGATGCCACGTGTCGTCATCCATCTCCATTTCCACCAGCACGTAGCCGGGGAAGAACTTGCGCTCGGAGATGCTTTTCTGGCCGGATTTCATCTCGACCACTTCCTCGACCGGAACCAGAATCTGGCCGAATTTCTCTTCCATTCCGGCACGCCTGACGCGCTCCTGCAGGGCGCGCTGGACCGATTTCTCGAAACCGGAGTAGGCGTGCACGACATACCATCGCTTGGTCATGATTTCTTCCATCCGAGGACCAAGTCGTAAATAAGCCATTCGACGCTCTTGTCAGCCAGCCAGAGGAACAGGGCCATGACGAAGACGAAGGCGATAACCACCCCGGTCGTCTGCACGGTTTCCTTGCGTGACGGCCACGCGACCTTCTTCGTTTCGGTCCAGGCGTCCTGTCCGAAGACGAAGAAGCGCTGGCCGGGCTCGGTGAACCACGCGATCGCCACGCCTGCAATCACGCCGGCCAGAACCGACAGAATGCGCAGGATCAGCGCTGCTTCGCCCAGCAGGTAGAAACCGGCTACGCCAGCAGCGACAAACACCAGTGCCAGCGCGAACTTGATTTTGTCGGCCATTTCTCGTCTCAGTTGTCAATGGCAGGGGCAGAGGGCCTCGAACCCCCAACCTTCGGTTTTGGAGACCGACGCTCTGCCAGTTGAGCTATGCCCCTGCAGCAGAGACCGGGAAGCGCGCTCAGAAACCAGGCGCCCCCTTCACGCTTGAGTTACTCGATCACCTTGGCCACGACGCCGGCGCCGACGGTACGGCCACCTTCGCGA
>CAZASE010000087.1:0-7371 GCA_964487715.1 uncultured Rhodocyclaceae bacterium
CCTGGCGGCGGCGGCGCGCGCCAGCGTGGCCGGGCTCGACCTGGAAAGCATGGCACGGCGGCTGGCGGCCCTCTACGGCGCGCTGGCGCCCCGGCCGGCGGCGCCCCCTCCGCTATAATTCGCCGTTTGGCAGCGGGTGCCGCCAAGGCCCCTCTTCATGACCGACACGCCGATCTCCAGTCGCCAGCTGTATGCCCGCCTGCTGGGCCACGTGCGCCCCTACTGGAAGGCGTTCGCCGCCGGCCTGCTGACGATGGGGGCCGTGGCGGCGACCGAGCCGCTGTTCCCCGCGCTCATGAAGGTGCTGCTGGACAAGGGCTTCACCGGCAACGCGCGGCAGGACCTGTATCTCGCGCCGCTCGCCATCGTCGGCATCTTCCTGCTGCGCGGCGTGCTCGGCTACCTCGCCTCCTATTGCTTCGCCTGGGTTTCCAACCGCCTGGTGGCCGATCTGCGCAGCCTGATGTTCGCGCGCCTGGTCACGCTGCCGGCCGACTACCACCTGCGCACGGCATCGAGCGTGCCGGTGTCGAAAATCGCCTACGACGTCTCCGGCGTGGCGGCCGCGTCGACCACCGTCATCACCGTCGTCGTGCGCGACTCGCTGATCGTCGTCGGCCTGCTCGGCTGGCTCTTCTACCTCAACTGGCAGCTGACCCTCGTCAGCCTGACGGTGATTCCCGGCACCGCGCTGGTGATCCGCCTGTTCAGCCGGCGCCTGCGCAACATCACGCGGCAGGCGTTCCAGGGACTGGCGGCGATGGCCCAGGCGCTGCACGAGAGCGTGCACTGCCAGAAGGTCATCAAGCTGTTCGCCGGCGAGAAGCAGGAGGGCGAGCGCTTTGGCCGGCTCAACAGCGCCATGCGCGGCTACAGCATGCGCCAGGCGATCGCCTCGTCGGCCACCGTGCCGATCACCCAGTTCATGGCCGCCATCGCGCTGGCGCTGGTGGTCTGGTTCGCCCTCTTGCAGTCGCAGGCGGCCGGCACCACGGTGGGCAGCTTCGTCTCCTTCATCATCGCCATGCTGATGCTGCTCTCGCCGCTCAAGCACCTGGCCGACATCAACGGCCCGCTGCAGCGCGGCCTCGCCTCCGCCGAGAGCGTGTTCCAGCTCCTCGACGAAGCGGCGGAACCGGATGGCGGCACGCTGCAGATCGGCCGGGCACGCGGCGAACTGGTGTTCGAGGGCGTGCATTTCGCCTACCCCGGCGCCGGCCGCGAGGCGCTCTGCGGCATCGACCTGCGCATTGCGCCGGGCGAGACGGTGGCGCTGGTCGGCCCTTCCGGCGGCGGCAAGACCACGCTTGCCGCCCTGGTGCCGCGCTTTTTCGCGCCCGGCGGCGGCCGCATCCTGCTCGACGGCCACGACCTGGCCCGCCTGACCCTGCGCAGCCTGCGCGACAACATCGCCCTGGTCAGCCAGGAGGTGCTGCTGTTCGACGACAGCGTGACGGCCAACATCGCCTACGGCGCCATGCGCGGCGCGCCGACGGCGGTGATCGAGGCGGCGGCCGCGGCCGCCCACGCCCTGGATTTCATCCGCGCGCTGCCGCAAGGCTTCGACACGCCGATCGGCGAGCAGGGCGCGCGCCTCTCCGGCGGCCAGCGCCAGCGCATCGCCATCGCCCGCGCCATCCTCAAGGACGCGCCGATCCTCATCCTCGACGAAGCCACTTCGTCGCTCGACAACGAATCGGAGCGGCAGGTGCAGGCGGCGCTGGAAGTTCTGATGCAGGGCCGCACCACGCTGGTGATCGCCCATCGCCTGTCGACCATCGAGCGGGCCGACCGCATCGTCGTGCTGCGCCAGGGCGCCGTCGCCGAGAGCGGCACGCACCGCGAGCTGCTGGCGCGCGACGGCCTGTATGCCCAGCTCTACCGGCTGCAGTTCGCGACGGAAGGCGAGGGCGCCGGCCGATGAGGATCGTCCATGCCGAGGCTTGCAGGATTGCAATGAAGCCGTCCGCCTTCCGTGGCGTACGCGCTGCCACCGGTATCGCCGGAGCGAAACGATGAGGATCGTCCATACCGAGGCTTGCAGGATTGCAATGAAGCCGTCCGCCTTCCGTGGCGTACGCGCTGCCACCGGTATCGCCGGAGCGAAACGATGAGGATCGTCCATACCGAGGCTTCATGTGGCTGGGGCGGCCAGGAAATCCGCATCCTCACCGAGGCGCGCGGGCTGATGGCGCGCGGCCATGAGGTCCGGCTGCTGTGCCCGGCCGAAGCGCGCATTTTTGCCGAGGCGCAGCGGCGCGGCGTGCCGGTCGACGCGCTGCCGATCGGCCGCAAGAACCTGCGCGGCGCGCGGGTGTTGCGCCGCTGGCTGGCGGCGCAGGCCGTCGATGTGCTCAACACGCACAGTTCGACCGACAGCTGGCTTGCCGCGCTGGCCTGCGCCACGCTGCCGGGCGCGCCGCCGATCGTGCGCACGCGGCACATTTCGGCGCCGATTCCGGCCAATGCCGCGACGCGCTGGCTGTATACCCGCGCCGCGCGGCACATCGTCACCACCGGCGAGAAGCTGCGCCAGCAGCTGATTCGCGACAACGGCTTTCCGGCGCAGCGCATCACCTCGGTGCCGACCGGCATCGACACCGCGCGCTTCGTCCCCGGCG
Source organism: uncultured Rhodocyclaceae bacterium (assembly GCA_964487715.1). Taxonomy (GTDB): domain Bacteria; phylum Pseudomonadota; class Gammaproteobacteria; order Burkholderiales; family Rhodocyclaceae; genus Desulfobacillus. The sequence continues at coordinate 2,622 of CAZASE010000087.1, forward strand.
ACAGGGCGGCGGCGCGCCGCGCGCTCGGCCTCGATGAGGCGGCGCGCTACGTCGGCATCGTCGCCACGCTGCGCAGCTGGAAGGGGCACCACCACCTGATCGAGGCCTTTGCCGCACTGGCCGCGCCGGACTGGCGCCTGCTCATCGTCGGCGACGGGCCGCGGCGCGACTACCTCGCGCAAAGGATCGAAGACCTGCGGCTGGGCGGGCGCGTGCGCATGGTCGGCCAGCAGGAGAACGTCGAAACCTGGCTGCAGGCGCTGGACATATTCTGCCTGCCGTCCTACGCCAACGAGGGCGTGCCGCAGGCGCTGCTGCAGGCGATGCTCGCCGGCCTGCCGGTGCTGACGACGCCGGTCGGCAGCATCACCGAGGCGGTGCGCGATGGCGTCACCGGCCTGGTCGTGCCGGCGGAGCGACCGGCGGAACTGGCGGCGGCGCTGCGCCGGCTGATCGACGATGCGCCGCTGGCGGCGCGCCTCGGCGCCGCGGCGCGGGCCGAGGCGATCGGCCGCTTCGGCCTCGATGCCATGCTCGATGCCATGGAAAACGTCTTCGCGCAGGCCACCGCCGCACAGCCGCGGCCGGCGCTGCAGGGGGGGAACGGATGAATGTCATAGGCACGGCGATCCACGACGCGCTGGTGCTCGAACCGAAGGTGTTCGGCGATGCGCGCGGCTTCTTCATGGAGACCTACAACCGCCGCGCGCTGGCGCAGGCCGGCATCGATTTCGAGTTCCTGCAGGACAACCATTCGCGTTCCGCCGCCGGCGTCCTGCGCGGCCTGCACTACCAGATCCGCCAGCCGCAGGGCAAGCTGGTGCGCGTGGCGGCGGGCAGCGTCTTCGACGTCGCCGTCGACCTGCGGCGCAGCTCGCCGACCTTCGGCAAGGTTGCCTGGGTCGAGCTGACGGCCGAGAACAAGCGCCAGTTCTGGCTGCCGCCGGGGCTCGCCCACGGATTCGTCGTCACCTCGGCCTCGGCCGATTTCCTCTACAAGGCGACCGACTACTGGGCGCCGGAGCACGAGCGCTGCGTGCGCTGGGACGACCCCGAACTGGCGATTCCCTGGCCGCTCGACGGGCCGCCGACGGTGTCGGAGAAGGATGCGCGCGGCCTCGCCCTGCGCGATGCGGAGTGCTATCCATGACGACGATCCTCGTTACCGGCCGCAACGGCCAGGTCGGCTGGGAGCTGGTGCGCACGCTGCAGCCGGTCGGCGAAGTCATCGCCTGGGGCCGCGGCGACGTCGATCTCGCCGATGCCGCGGCGCTGCGCGCCGCCGTGGCGGCACTGCGGCCGGACGTCATCGTCAATGCCGCCGCCTACACGGCGGTCGACCGCGCCGAGGGCGAGGGCGGGCTGGCCCAGCAGATCAACGGCATCGCCCCTGGCGTGCTGGCCGCCGAAGCGGCGCGCACCGGCGCGCTGCTGCTGCACTACTCGACCGACTACGTTTTCGACGGCCGCAAGCCCGCGCCCTACGACGAAGACGATCCGGCGGCGCCGCTCGGCGCCTACGGCCGCAGCAAGCTGGCCGGCGAGGCGGCGCTGCGCGCCAGCGGCGCCGACCACCTGATCCTGCGCACCTGCTGGGTGTATGCGGCGCGCGGCGGCAATTTCCTGCGCACCATCCTGCGCCTGGCGGCCGAGCGCGAGGAATTGCGCGTGGTGATGGACCAGCGCGGCGCGCCGACCTGGGCGCGCTTCATTGCCGAGGCGACGGCGCAGGTCGTCTCGGCCGCGCTGGCCGAGCGCCGCCGCGGCGCCTTCGCCAGCGGCGTGTTCCATCTCGCCGCCGCCGGCGAGACCAGCTGGCACGGCTTTGCCGAGGCGCTGCTGCGCGAGGCGGCGCGCCTGCCGCAGGCGCCGCCGCTGCGCGCGCACACCGTGCATCCGATCACCACGGCGGAATACCCGCTGCCGGCGCCGCGGCCGGCCAACTCCTGCCTGGCGACGACGCGCCTGCAGCAGCGCTTCGGCGTGCATGTGCCGGATTGGCAGACCGGGCTGCGCCTGTGCCTGGAGGAACTCGCCGCCGCGCGCGCCGCCGGAGCCGCCGCATGAGCCGGGCGGCGCGGTGAAGATCATGGTCTGCGGCGACTTCAGCAGCATCCCGCTGACGCGGCGCTGCGCCGATGCCTTCGAGGCGCTCGGCTGCCGCGTCGGGCGCTTCGATTCGGAAGACCGCATGCGCCGCGGCACCGGCATCGCCATGCGCGTCGCCAAGTCGCTGGCCAAGCCGTTCGGCCTCAAGCGCCGCGTCGCCGGCGCGTTGGCCGGGACGATCTACCGCCGCCGGCGCGAGCGCCTGCTGGCGGCGGCGGCAGCCTTCGCGCCGGACGCCCTGCTGGTGGTGCGCGGCAACCACTTCGACGTCGAGACGCTCGCCGGGCTGCGCCGCCGCGCGCGCACCGCCTGCTGGTTCGTGCGCGACCAGAAGCGCCAGGCGGCGATGCGCGCCGAGCGCGGCGCCTACGATCTCTACTACAGCATGCATCGCTGCCACGAAGCCGAGGGCATTCCCTGGCTGCCGGCGTTCGCCTGGGAGCCGGACGACTACCATCCCGACGCGGCGGTGGCGAAGGACGTGCCGCTGCTGTTCCTCGGCGGCTGGACGGCGCGGCGCCAGCAGTGGCTTGAGTCGCTCGGCGACCTGGCGCCGCGGCTTTCCCTCATCGGTCCGCACTGGCGCGTGCGCCTCGGCGCCGCCCACCCGCTGCAGGCCGCGGTCAAGGCCGACTGGGTGCAGGGCGAGGCGGTGCGCCGCTGGTACCAGCGCGCACAGGTGGTCATCAATATCAACCAGTGGGATGCCGGCGAACTGAGCGGCGCCAACCTGCGCGTCGCCGACGTGCCGGCCTGCGGCACGGTGCTGCTCAGCGAGGCTTCGCCCGACCTTGGCGACCTGTTCGTCGCCGGCGAGGAACTGGCGGTGTTCCACGACCGGGCGGAGCTGCGCGCGCAATGCGCCGCGCTGCTCGGCGATGCGGCGCTGCGCCGGCGCATCGAAGCCGCCGGGCTGGCCGCCGTCGCGCGCCTCGGCACCTACCGCGAACGCATGGCGCGCGTCCTGCACGACCTGGAGCGGCTGCCGCCGCCGGTCGCCCGATGATCTCCATCAACCTCGGCGCCGGGCGCAAGCCGCATCAGGACATCGGCATCGACCGCTTCGCGCTGCCCGGCGTCGCCGTCGTCGCCGACCTGGAGCAGGGCCTGCCGTTCCTGCGCGACAACGCGGTGGACCGCGTGGTGTGCGAACATTTCCTCGAGCACATCGAGCATTTCGAGCGGCTGCTGGCGGAGATCCATCGCGTCTGCAAGCCGGGCGCCACGGTCGAGATCGCCGTGCCGCATTTCTCCAACCCGCACTACTACTCCGATTACAGCCACCGCCGCTTCTTCGGCCTGTACACCTTCGACTATTTCACGCCGCGCGCGCTGCAGCCGCTCAAGCGCAAGGTGCCGGACTACTACAGTGGCGTGCGCTTCCGCGTGGTGCGGCGCGAGTACGGCTTTGCCTCGCGCGTGAAAATCCGCCGCTGGCTGAAGGCCCTGGTGCAGCGCTACGTGAACTCCAGCCGCGGCCGCCAGGAGTTCTACGAGGAGAGCCTCTGCTGGATCGTGCCCTGCCACGAGATCCGCTTCGTCCTCGTGCCGATCAAGGAGCCAGCGGCGTGAAGGCGGCGCTGGGCAGGCTGCTCGGCCGCCGCCGGGCGGAAAAGACGCTGCAGCAGCGCTATCCGCATTTCGCCATCGGCCGCGGCAGCTACGGCGGCCTGTCGGTGCGCGACTGGGGCGAGGGCACCACGCTGCGCATCGGCGCCTTCTGCTCGATCGCCAAGGGCGTGCAGGTGTTCCTCGGCGGCAACCACAACACCCGCTTCGTCAGCACCTACCCCTTCAGCGTGCTGTGGCCCGCCGCGCGGGGCCTCGCCGGCCATCCGCAGACGCGCGGCGACGTCATCATCGGCAACGACGTCTGGATCGGCGCCGAGGCGGTGATCCTTTCCGGCGTCCGCATCGGCGACGGCGCGGTGATCGGCGCCCGCGCCGTCGTCAGCCGCGACGTGCCGCCCTACGCCATTGCCGCCGGCAACCCGGCGCAGCCGGCCGGCAGCCGTTTCGATGCGGCGACGGTGGCGCGCCTGCTCGCCGTGCGCTGGTGGGACTGGGAGGACGCGCGCATCGAGCGCGCGCTGCCCCTGCTGCTGTCCGAGCGCATCGAGGAATTCCTCGACGCGGCCGAGCAGGGACGGCTGTGACGCAGTCAATCCTCTTCATCCAGGTCTCGCGCATCGGCGACAGCCTGTTCGCCACGCCGGCGCTGCGCGCCGTCGCGGCGGCGCATCCGCAGGCGCGCCTGACCGTGCTCGGGCATCCGAATCGCGCCGAGGTCTTTCGCCACCTGCCCTTCGTTGCCGAGGTCGGCAGCATCACCAAGCGCCGCGCGGCCTGGCGCGGCCGGCTTGGCGGGCGGCGTTTCGACCTCGCCATCGTCTGCGGCTTCGATGCGCCGCTGGTTGCCTACGCGCTGCGCGTGGCCGACAAGGTGGTGGCGTTCCGCCAGAAGGACGAGTCGCTCAACCAGCGCCTGTTCCTGGCGGTGCCGCCGCCGCCGTTCCAGAGCGAGCATGCGGTGCTGCAACTGCTGCGCCTGCCGGCGGCGCTGGGTATTCCGCCGGCCGGCCTGCGCCTTGCCTACCACGTGGCGAAGGCCGAGCGGGCGGCGGCGCTGCGCCGCCTGCGC
>CAZASE010000088.1:0-7073 GCA_964487715.1 uncultured Rhodocyclaceae bacterium
GGCCGCGCGGCGGTCGCTGCCGACGACGAGCAGCTGCGCGTCGCGGTGCTGCAGGCGCGCCAGCGCCTGCAGCAGGGCGGGAACCCCCTTGCGCTCGAAGCCGGAGCCGACGAACAGGACGACCGGCGCAGCGGCCGCCAGGCCAAGCTCGGCGCGCAGGCGCGCGCGGTGGGCCTGGCGCAGGCCGGGATGAAACTGCGCCAGGTCGATGCCGTTGCCGATGACGTGCAGGTGCGCGCCGTCGACGCCGAAGCGGCGCGCGATGTCGTCGCGCACCATGCGCGAATTGCAGATGACGGCCTGCAGCCGCGGGTGGCGGAACAGCGCCGCCTCCGCCGCCAGCGTATAGCGGTGCCAGGGGTTGAACCGCGTCGCCGCACGCGCCGCGGCGCTGCGCGTGCGGTCGCGCAATTCGAGCCAGGTGGCGTGCACGCCGTCGCCGGCGCGGTAGATGTCGCAGCCGGGAATGCGCTCGTGGCTTTGCACCAGATCGAATTCGCCGCGCGCGATGATCGCCTGCACGCCGCGGGCGAAGCCGCGATCGCGCCACAGGCGGCCGAGGTGGAAGGGATTGCAGATGCGCACCGCCTGCCCGGGCGGGCCCTGCCATTCGCGCGTGATCAGCGTCGCCGCAATGCCCTGCGCGCCAAGCGCCGCCAGCGCCCGCTCGACGAAACGCTCCGCCCCGCCGTAGGGGTTGTATTTCTGCCGCACCAGCGCCAGCTTCACCCGGCGTGCTCCGCTCCCGCAGGCGGCTCGGCGGCCGCGCGCGACGGTGCGGGCGCGAGGGCGAGCAGCGCGTCAATCGCCTCAAGCACGCGCGCCACCGGCAGCGTCGTCAGGCACTCGGAAACCTTGCCGCCGCCGCAGCCGTCGAGCCCGCAGGGGCGGCAGGGATGGGCATCGCTGAGGACGAGGCGATGGGCGACGCCCCACGGCCCCCACTCCAGCTCGCCGGACGGGCCGAACAGCGCCACCACCGGCGTGCCCATGGCCGCCGCAATATGCATCGGCGCGGAATCGACGCCGACGAACAGCCGCGCGCGGCCGGCCAGCGCCGCCAGCTGCTTGAGGTCGAGCTGCGCCGACAGGTCGAGCACCGGCGTGCCGGCGCGCGCCAGGATCGCGGCGAGGAACTCCCGCTCCTGCGCGTCCGGCGCACCGCTGACGACGACGCGGTGGCCGGCCGCATGCAGCCGCCGCAGCAGCTCGGCGTTCTTGTCAACGCTCCAGCACTTGAAGCGCCAGCGCGAGGCCGGGTGGAAATGGATGAAATCGCCGCCGACCAGGGCATGCGGCGCCAGCAGAGCGGCGACCCGCGCCTCGGCGGCCGCGCCGGCGACCAGTGTCAGCCGCCGTCCATCGGCGCCCGGCTGCAGCCCGATGCGGCGCAGCGCGTCGAGGTTGCGCTCGACGCTGTGGCGCCGCGCATTGGCCGGCTGCGCAACCAGGTGGGTGAAGGAACGGCGCCAGGATTTCTTCTTGCCGGCCGCGGCCGGCGCCACGGCATAGCGCGCGCCGAGCAGGCGCGCCAGCCAGGCGCCGCGCGGATGTTCGGTCAGATGCACGATCAGGTCATAGCGACGCTCGCGCAGGCGGGCCAGCAGCGCACGCTCGGCGGCGAAGCGCGCGAACAATCCGAGGCGCTTCCAGCCGCGGTCGATGCCATGCAGCTCGGCGATCGCCGGGTGGCCTTCGAGCATCGGCCGCGTATCGGCGTACACCAGCGCGTCGATCTCGATCTGCGGCGCGTGCTGTTTCAGCGCCGAGAACACCGGCGAAGCCAGCAGCACGTCGCCATGATGGCGCAGCTTGATCACCAGCGCGCGGGACAGCGATTGCAGCGGAACGGGGTCGCTCACCATGATGGCGCGCACGATAGCAGAGTTTGGAACCGGTTGAGCGATTGGCCCTGCAACGGGCCACCCGCGGGGAACAATGAACCGGCGGCTTGCGCCGACTCCCACAGCCAGCGCACAGTGGTGTATTGTCTGTTGCGCGAGCGGGGGCAAGGGACGCTCGACGCCATCGATTGCTACCGCGGCGAAAGCCCGCGGCAGTCGCTGCACCGACCCGAACCGACAGGAGTCCGAAACGATGAGTGGAGCCGAACAGGGCTTGATCGAGAAGATCCGGCAATTGCCGCCGCAGCGGCTGGCCGAGGTCGAGGACTTCGTCGATTTCCTGCGCACGCGCGAGGAAGGGCAGCGCCTGGTCCACGCCGCCGCCAAGGCCAGTGAGGCAAGCTTCGCGGCGGTGTGGGAGAACGACGAAGACGCCGCCTACGACAGGCTGTGACCATGCCCCATGCCTTGGGCGAGGTAGTGCTGGTGCCGTTTCCCTTCACCGATCAGTCGGGGACGAAGAAGCCGCCCGCCGTCGTCGTCTCCAGCAACCACTCTGCGTCAGCGCGACGGAAAGAAATCAATTCGAGCCTGGTCCCTTTTCTCCTTTTCTCCAGGTGTTGCAGATCATCGACGCACTGATCGAGCGTGGGCAGTTGAAGAAACGTATGGAACGCAAGCAGCCGGCCTAGGCTCAAGGAGAATCGGTATGGAACGCATCGTGAATCTGCACATCGAGAAGCTGCCCGAGGGCGTCTATCTGGCCACGTCGGACGACGTACAGGGGTTGATCGCCCAGGGGCGCACGATCCAGGAGACCATCGAGATCGCGCAGGATGTGGCAAAGAAACTCCTGGAGGCGCAGGCGGAGCGCGACGGCGAATTCCCCCTGCCGCAGGCGGCCGAGTCCTTCGACTATCCGATGATCGTCAACGGCTGATGGGGCGGCTGGCCGGCTTCCGCTATCGGGAGATCGTCAAGCGCTTGAAGCAGTCGGGCTTCGAGTTCGACCGGCAGGCGGCCGGCAGCCACGAGCTGTGGTTCAAACCCGCACACCCGCCGCTACGCCACCATTCCGAATCACCCCGGCGACATGCCGGAAGGGACGCTGCGCGCCATCCTCAAACAGGCCGGCATCGAACCCGAGCAGTTCCTCAAGAAGTAGCCGGGCAACAGAGGCACGAAGGGCCGCAGCAAGCGGCCCTTCTCCTTAGCAGCTACCGCGCGAAGCGCGGTGGGCGGGAATTTCTGTCTTCAAACAAGCCTATTCGATTCGGCGCCGCTCCGTGCCCGATGCAGATCGCCGTGCTGCAGGGACTGCCTTTTGCAGAAGGCGCAAGCCTGTTGGCGTGGCCGAGGCGGAAGTATTCGATGGCGTCGGGGTGGTCGATGCCGCGCGCGGCCAGATAGGCCAGCGCCGCGGGGCTCTGCTGCAAGGTCTCGTGGTAGTAGGCCGCCACCTGGTTCAGGAGCGCCACGTCGTCGGCCTCGCGCTCGACCGGCATCGCCAGGGCACGCACGGTGAAGCGCTTCACCGGCCCGGCGGCGCCGGCGTCAGAAGCGGCTAAAGAGAGGATGCCTTCCCTCAGCAGTTCGACGGCGTGGCGGAAGCTGACGCCGTGCTTTTTCATGATCCAGTCGATCGGGCCACCGGCGGCGCCGCAGCCGAAGCAGTGCCAGAGGTTCTTCGCCGGCGTCACCACCAGGCTGGCCGTGTCGTCTTCATGAAACGGGCAGCGGCCAATCCGGTCCTTGCCGGACTTCTAGAGTTCGATGCCGGAATCCTCCACCAGGCGCTCGACGGAAACTTCCTCCTTTAGCCGCTCGATCTCTGCCTCTGGAATTCGGGTCATTTCCGGGTCTCCGCTAAAAAGCTGTCAAGGGGTTTGGAGTAAAAATAACTCTGTTGCAGATTACTCGAAATAAGAGTAGTGTCAAGCCTGTTCACGTACACCGGAGGTATCTTGATGATCGTCGCCATTTCGAGAGCCGCCGCCGTGAACATCAAGGACGAGGAATTCTTCAAGGGCCTGGGCGGGCGCATCGCCCAGGCGCGCAAGGAACAGGGGCTCACGCAAACCCAGTTGGCCGAGCAGCTGGGTATCGCGCAGCAAACGCTGGCGCATTACGAGGTCGGCCGCCTGCGCCTGCCCACGTCCATGTTGCCGATCCTGGCCACCGCGCTGGGGGTGTCGGTCGAGGACCTGCTCGGGCAGGGCCGCGCGCACGCTGCGGCCAAGCGCGGGCCGGCTTCGCGCCTGGCGCAGCAGGTGGAGCGCATCGGCCAGTTGCCCAAGGCCAAGCAGCGCTTCGTGATGGAGATGCTTGATACCGTGCTCGCGCAGGCGAGCCGCTAAGGAAGGGAAACCATGACCACGCTGGAATTGAAACTGAATCTGCCGGATCGCCTGGCGCGCGAAGCGCAAGCGGCCGGACTGCTCACGCCGGAGGCGCTGTCCCAAATGCTCAAGGACGCAATGCGCCGGCGCGCCGGCCAGGCTTTGCTCGCCGGCGCCGCACGCGCCACACAGGCAGGCAGCAAACCGATGTCGATGAAGGAGATCCAGACCGAGGTGAACGCCGTGCGCCGCGCCCGCAAATCCCGCAGCGACGCATGAGGCTGGTGCTCGATACCAATGTGCTGGTATCCGCCTTTCTGTGGCAGGGAACGCCCGGCCGCTTGATCGAGTTGGCGACTGAACAGGAAGTCGAACTCTTTACCAGCCGCGCGCTTCTCGATGAGTTGGCCGCCACGTTGGTCAAGAAGAAACTGGCCAAGCCGGTGCTGGCCACCGGGCTGAGCGCCGAGCAGATGCTGCGCAACTATCGGCGACTGGCCACCCGGGTGACGGCGCGGCAGCTCACGCAGCCGGCCTCACGCGATGCGGACGACGATCATGTGCTCGCCTGCGCGCTCGCCGCGCGTGCCGATCTGATCGTCTCCGGCGATGACGATCTGCTCGCCCTCGGCAGCTTCGAGGGCATGCCCATCGCCACACCGGCTCAGGCCGTGCAGAGGATCACCATCGAGTAGGGGACAGGGTCACCCCCGTCGCCCTCTCACACCACCGGACGTGCGGTTCCGCATCCGGCGGTTCATTGGACACACTGGGGTCGTCGCGTCGTATCGAGCAGCGACACCAGACCTAAACGATCAAAGAAGGTTTTCGGGAAGGCTTGGTTCATGTGGCTCGCGCCACTGTTCCACCACGGCCCCCGCGCTGGTTGCACGCGGAGCACCATGCGCGCTCTTCCGTCAGCCCACCCTTCATCAGGTTCTTGGCACGAGCATACGGGCGTTTCCACTGTCGCCAAAGAATGCAGCGCAGTTTGTGCCTGATCCAGCCATCCAGTTCCTCCAACGCCTTCCTGGTCTCGGTCAGCTTGAAATACGCCGCCCAGCCTCGCAGCATCGGGTTGAGTTCTTGAACGGTATGACTCAGGCTGCGCCTCCGTGCGACCTTGAGCGCATCTCGGACTTTGCCTTCCAGCCGCTTCAAGCTGGTCGGCGCAATCCGCAGTCTCGGGGCCTGGTGCCAAGTCAGGCTATAGCCCAGAAACTTCCTCTCCGACGGATGCGCTGCCGCGCTCTTGGCCCCATTGACCGAAAGCTTGAGCGTATCCGACAGAAAACTTCCTCCTTTAGCCGCTCGATCTCTGCCTCTGGAATTCGGGTCATTTCCGGGTCTCCGCTAAAAAGCTGTCAAGGGGTTTGGAGTAAAAATAACTCTGTTGCAGATTACTCGAAATAAGAGTAGTGTCAAGCCTGTTCACGTACACCGGAGGTATGCCCATCGCCACACCGGCTCAGGCCGTGCAGAGGATCACCGGATAAACAAAGGGCCGCAGCAAGCGGCCCTTCTTCCTTTAGCAGCTACCCGCGCAAGGCGGGTGGGGGAGAACTTCTCTCTTCAAACAAACCCATTCCATTCGACACCGGCTACTTCTCGACGCAGATCGCCATGCTGCGGGGACTGACTTTGCGCAAGGCGCAGGCTTGTTCAAGAATCAATCCGAGCCTGGCCCGTTTTTTCTGAAGTTTTTCCGCCTACACGCAAAATTATCAATGCGACCATTGCGGTCCACAAAAGCGCGTTCACGATGAAGACAAACTCGAAATAGGCATTTACAAAATCATCCGGCAGAATTCGAAATAGCGGGTACGAGATCACGACTAGAACAGCGTCAGCGATTGCATTGATAGCGACGGGTTTCGCTGTGTTGCCGCCAGCAAATGACCAACTCAGAAATGCGATCGTGAGAACGCATAGGAAGACGATTAGGATCATCGATATCCTAAGCCAAACGTTTCCTCGCTTCATTATTGCCGACTCCCGTCGGTCACAGTAGTCGAAGACAGGAACGGTACGGCACTTGAAGGATTGCCAATGCTACCTGCTCCCGCAGGAGGGCTCGCCGAGGTACCGTATCCAGCATTGTTTAGATCATCGAATCGACTAAGGAAACGCTGAACAAGCCGTCGCGAAGCGCGGCGACGAGTTCGAATTGAGACAGAACTGTGAGACGAATCGATTTTTCATCGGATTACGGGCCTCAAGATGTGGCGCTGCTGAAAGCCTCCCGCTCAAGCAACCCCATTACCTTGGCGTAAGAAGCTCAGAAATTGCGTGCGATTTCCCCGTCGATAGCGCCACGTCCAATGCCCGATCACCAAATTCATCTCTATGTGTAAGATCGGCACCCACCGCAATAAGCGCTCGCACGAGATCAACGTTTCCGCTGGCCAACGCACAGAACAAAGGGGTTCGTCCAATATCGCCAACAGCGTTGACCTCCGCGCCTGCATCTAGGAGCATGCGGGCAGCCTCTAGATCACCCCAAGAACATACAACGTGCAATGGCGTATCGCCTGTTGTACCTCGCGTAGAAGGAGTAACGTTCCCACCGGCATTGACAAATTCCATGGTCGTTGCGCACGCATCAAGTACGTCGCGAAGGGTTCTCATGGGCATCCCTTGCAGTACTTCTGAATATCGGCCTCAGCGTTCCGAATCGCGTTCTCCATCTCCTGAATCGCTTGAGAGTGGCGGCCAGGCATCCATTTGTCATCCCATTGCTGTCGGAGCTGCTTGCATTGTTTTGCCTTATTCAAGCGCCACTTTGCGGCCTCGCACTTATCCAGACCGGGCGGCTGAGGCTGGTTACAAATGTTCTCTTGGTTACCAATGACTCTCAGCCAACGTTACGAGTCGGTACGGCATCGGCGGC
>CAZASE010000089.1:0-3340 GCA_964487715.1 uncultured Rhodocyclaceae bacterium
GCGCTGCCGTCGGCGTGCAGCGCGCTATGGGCGACGCGCCCGCAATGCCAGAGCTGGGCGAAGATCCTGCCGCCGCCGGCGTGCACGGCATCGGTCACGCGCTTCCAGCCCGTGGCCTGGGCGTCGTTCCAGAGTGCCGGCGTGTTGATGTAGCCGCGGGCGCGGTCGGACACCGGCACCCCTTCGGAGATGATCAGGCCGGCGCTGGCGCGCTGCCGGTAGTACTCGACGATGAGGTCGGTGGGTACGGCATCGCGATGGTCGGCGCGACAGCGCGTCATGGGCGCCATTGCGATGCGGTTGGAGAGGGTCAGGGCTGAATTGGCGTAGGAGTCGAATAGCATGGACGTGGTCGATGGTGGGTTGAATGCGGATATTCCTGCGCGGCGCCGGGACCGGGCGCCGGTGGTCAGGCGGCGCTTTGCGTGCCGGCGAGACGAGCGAAGGCCTCGATCACTTCGGCGGGCGCCTGGACCAGTTCGATCAGCACGCCTTCGCCGCCGATCGGGAACTGATCGTTCGCCTTGGGGTGCAGGAAGGTGATGTCGTAGCCCGAGGCGCCCTTGCGGATGCCCCCGGGCGCAAAGCGGACGCCTTGCGCCGCGAGCCATTCCACGGCGACCGGCAGGTTGTCTATCCAGAGGCCGACGTGGTTGAGCGGCGGCTCATTTACCGCCGGCTTCTTCGCCGGGTCGAGCGGCTGCATGAGGTCGACTTCCACCTTGAACGGACCGCTGCCCATGGCGGTGATGTCTTCATCGACGTTTTCCCGTTCGCTGACGAAATTGCCGGTAATCGCCAGGCCGAACATGTCGACCCAGAGCGTCTTCAACCGTTCCTTGGAAGGACCGCCAATGGCGATCTGCTGGATGCCGAGTACCCTGAACGGGCGCTCAGTGGATGATTTGGTCATGGCGGTTCATTGCTTGCGTGGCGTGGAAGGGCGTGCGACGACGGGTCACCGCGGTTTGCCGACGCATTCGAGAATGCGCGCCAGCAATTCCTCCTCGTCGTAGGGTTTGCCCAGGTAGTGATTGACGCCGATCTCGGCGGCGTGCTGGCGGTGCTTTTCCGCCGTGCGCGAAGTGATCATGATGATCGGAATGTGGCGCAGCCGCTTGTCGGCGCGGATGTTGCGGGCCAGGTCGAAGCCGTCCATGCGCGGCATCTCGATATCCAGGAGCATGACGTCTGGAATCACCTCGCCCAGCTGTTCCAGGGCATCGACGCCGTCCTTGGCGGTCAGCACGTGGTAGCCGTGGCGCGCCAGCAGGCGACCGCTGATCTTGCGCACGGTCAGCGAATCGTCGACCACCATCACCGATGCGGCCGCGGTGGCGGCAGGGGGCGCGGCGACCGCGGCAGGTGCGGCCGACGGCGTCTCGGTCGCCGGCGAGACAAGCTGCACCGGACTTGCGATGCGCTCCACGGCACGGGCGGCCAGCGCCACCGGATTGATGATCAGCGCCACTTCGCCGTTGCCGAGCACGGTGGCGCCGGCCAGGCCGGCGACGCGGGCCAGCTGCGGTCCGACGGCCTTGACCACGACTTCCTGGTTGCCGCTCAGGCTATCGACTTCGAGCGCGATGCGTTCCGTGCCGCCCTTGACCAGGAGAATCCAGTGCCGTCGGGCCGGCGGCGGCGTAGCGCTGCCGTCGCCCATCAGGCAGGGCAGGTAATGGTAGGGATAGCGGTTGCCCAGCCACTCGCTGCTTCCGGCGCTGCGGATCTGGGCGGCGGAATCCGGCTTGTGCTCGGTGGCCTGCTCGATCATCGAAGAAGGAATGGCGTAGGTCCGGTTGCCCGACGTCACCAGCACTGCCTGAGCGACAGCGAGCGTCAGCGGCAGGTAGATGCGGAAGGTGGTGCCGCGACCGGCTGCGGTAGTGACTTCGATGCGCCCGCCGAGGCTGGCGGTTTCGCTCTTGACCACGTCCATGCCGACGCCGCGTCCGGAAAGCGCCGTCAGGGCATCCGCGGTCGAGAAGCCAGGCTGGAAGATGAGTTGCGTCAGGGTGGCCTCGTCGACTTCCGCATCGGCGGCGAGCAGCCCGCCATCGATGGCGTGCTGGCGAATCCGCGCGAAATTGAGGCCGGCGCCGTCATCCGCGATCGACACCACGATTTCGTTGCCTTCCTGCGCCAGGGACACCGTGATCTGACCGATCGCTTCCTTGCCCGCCGCCGCGCGCGTCGGGCCGTCCTCGAGGCCGTGGCCGACGCTGTTGCGCAGCAGATGCTCGAGCGGTCCGGCCATCTTGTCCAGAACCGAACGATCGAGTTCCGTCTGTCCGTGGCGGATATCTAGGTTCGCCCGCTTGCCGGAGTCCTTGGCGGCCTGGCGCACGACGCGGTGGAGGCGCTCGGCGAGACTTTCGAAGGGCACCATGCGCACGCCCATCAGGCGTTGCGACAGTTCGCGGCTCAAGCGCGCCTGGGCCGCCGTGGCGGAATTCGCATGGTCGAGGTTGCGCAGCAGGTTCTGCTGCACCGTCGCCACGTCGTTGACGCTCTCGGCCATCATCCGCGTCACTTCCTGGAAGCGGGTGAAGCGGTCGAATTCCAGCGGATCGAACTCCTCGCCGCGCTCGTTCGCCAACGCCTGCTGCGACTGCATCTGCGACTCGGCCTGGATTTCGACTTCGCGCAACTGGTTGCGCAGGCGAATCACGTTTTCGGTCAGGTCCAACAGCGAGCCCTTGAGTGCCAGCAGTTCGCCCTCGATCCGGCCGCGGGCGATCGCCACTTCGCCGGCCTCGTTGACCAACTGGTCGACCAGGTCCGCGCGCACGCGCAGGTGCACTTGCGCCGCTGGCACGAAGGCTGCGGCGTGAGGGGCCGCCGCCGGTATGGCTACGGCGGCCGCAGGGGCTTCGCGGATTTGTACCGGCTCTGCCGACGGTTGTTCCGCGACGACGGTTTCGACCGACACATCGGGACCAGCGACGGCCTGCTGCGGCGCCTCCGGTTCCGGCAGGGCCGAGTCCGGATTGCGCAGGTGATCGATCAGCATCGCCGTCCGGTCGTAGGAGGCCTCCAGGCCGTCGATCATCGCCGGCTGCACCGACTTCATGGCGATCGCCTGGTCGACCCGGTCCTCCATCGAGTGCAGCAGCTCGCCGCAGCCCATCGCGCCGGCCATGCGCGCACTGCCCTTGAGCGTATGCAGGGCGCGCTGCAGGGTACGGGCGGTGTCGGCATTGTCCGAGGACGAGCGCCACGAACGCAGCAGTTCCCCGATCTCCCGCATGAGGTCGACGCTTTCCTCCAGGAACAGCGGCAGGACCTGCGGATCGATCTCGTCTTCGATGCGCGCGGCGCGCCGCTCCGCGGCCGTCAG
>CAZASE010000089.1:3440-4555 GCA_964487715.1 uncultured Rhodocyclaceae bacterium
ACGTGGTCGCGGGTCTCGTCGAGATAGAGGTTGTACAGCGTGGGGGCGATTTCGATCTCGCCGATGCGGATCGCCGGAGGTGCCGGGAAGGCCACCACTTCAGCGGAAGGCGGCAATTCCACCGGGGCTTCGGCCGGTTCGGCGGCGATTTCCTCGGGCGGAATTTCCTCGGAGGGGATTTCTTCGGGCGCTTCCGGTTCGGCGACGGGCGCTTCTTCGGTCGGCATCGGCGCGACGTCACCGGGCGCCGCGACGTCCTCGATTCCGCCCAGGATTCCGCATCGCCGGATCAGTTCGGAGGCGTCGCAATGGCTGCTGCCCCCGCCTTCGAGCTGCACCACCCAGGTCCTGAACAGTTCTGCGGCAAGGTCGAGCATCTCCAGCAACGGGGTCGTCGCCGGACGGGTTTCGTGCAGCCAGCCGTTGAGTACCTGCTCCACGGCCCACGCGGCTTCCCCGAGTTCGGCGAGGCCGACCATCCGGCCGCTGCCCTTGAGGGTATGGAAGCTGCGCCGGACCACGACTAGCGAATCGTGGTCGCTGGGCGACGCGTGCAGCACGGGCAGCGTGCTGTCGATGGTGGCGAGAACTTCGTTGGCTTCTTCGAGGAAGATGCCGAGCAACTCGGCATCGAGTTCTTCCTGGCTGGCATCGACAAGGCGCGAGGCCTCGGCGGACGGGGCCGGCACGTCAACCGGCCGCGTTTCCGGGGGCGGGATGTCGGGCGGGGGTGCCAGCCCTTCGACCTCGAAGTCCGGCAGGGCTTCGGCGGTGGATTCGCCGACGCCGCTCGCCGGTTCGGCCAAGGCTTCCTCGGCCGCCGCCTCCGCGACCGGCGCTGCGACGACCGGCGCCGGGGCTGGCTCCTCGACGTGGGTCGAGCGGGCCGGCGGCGGCTCGAGTATGGCGTCGATGTCGGCATCGCCGCTTTGTAGCTGGCTGACGAAGAAACCCAGTGCCGACAGCTTCTTGGCGACGTCCTCGAACTCTCCGGCCTGCGCCGCGAAGCCAGGCGCCGCGAACCGCTCGATGGCCTGCGCGCATTCGGCGAGCACCGAGTTGGCGCGGTCGTGGCCGAGCACCAGGAGGGCGCCCTGGACCTGCTGGATCGGCTG
>CAZASE010000089.1:4655-6783 GCA_964487715.1 uncultured Rhodocyclaceae bacterium
TGGCGCGGTCGTGGCCGAGCACCAGGAGGGCGCCCTGGACCTGCTGGATCGGCTGGGTCAGCGCGGCCAGGGTCGACTGCCGCGACGGATCGCGGAAGAAGGCGTCCAGGGTCTGCTCGATGGCCCCCAGATTGGTGCGGATTTCACGAGCCACGGATTCGAGCAGGAGCCTTTCCTGCGCACGGCGCGACATGGCGTCGAGGTGCGGCAGTTCCAGCAGGCCCAGCTCTTCGCCGCGGGCGACCGCGGCGAGCCGGCTGACGACGGCGTCGGCCGAGCGCGCGAAATCCTGGTCGAGGGACTGGAAGTTTTCCAGGGACGTTTCGGCGAGCAGCAGCGCCGTGGCCATTTCCAGGGCCAGGACGTCGTTGTGCCGGGATGGATCGCGGCGCAGCTGGTCGGCCTGTTCGAGGATGGCGGAGGTGAGGCGGCCGTAGTCGGCCTGACCGGTCGCCGCGCCTTCCTCGGCGATCCTGGCGGTGCGCTCGTGGAACGGCGGCAAGGCGGCAGCGGTGCCGGCGCAGAGGCGGTTCCAGTCGTCCTTGGCCGCTGCGAGCAGTTCGCGCAGGCGGCGGATGTGGGGCAGCAGCCGCTCGGTGTCGGAGGGCGTCGCCGTCGGCACCATGCCGTCGAGCCGGTAGGCCGCGCGCACGATGGCGAGCGCTTCGCCGCCGGCGGTGGCGCAGGCGGCCTGGTAGAGCGCTTCGCGCAGGGCGGCTTCGCCCGGGTCCGCCTGACCTTCGACCAGCTTCTTGATCTGCGCACCGAGGCGCATCGCGAAGCGCTTGGCCTCGTTGGCGTCGGGCAGGCCGTCGGCGGCGAGGGCGTCGAGCACCCCGAGCGCGACCCACCAGTAGGCTCGCGACGCCGGCGTGCCGCGCGTCATCTCGACCATGGCCACCGAGACTTTCATCTCGGCAATGCCCTTGGGATCGTTCTTGATCCATTTCAGCAGGCCGCGCTCGAACCCCAGCCGCGCCGCCTTGAGCCGGGCGGCGAGGGACTCGGAGCTGAGCGGCGCCGGCTCCTTTTCGCGCTTCGGCGGCCGCTGCGTGATATCGGGGAAGAACAACTCGGCCGGGCCGGGCGCCGGCAGGCCGCGCGCGACGGCCATGGCGCGATAGGGGGCGAACAGCTTCAGCGGCTGGTCCGGGTGGCCCGCCACCAGGTCGTCGAGGTAGCCGCGCAGCGCGGAAAATCCGTCCTGCGCAGAGGCCACCGCGGCACCGGCATCGGGTGCCGTGCCCTCGGCCAGCGCTTCCATCAGTTTCTGGATCGCGTCGGCGAACGCCGTGATGCCGTCGAGGCCGACGATCGCCAGCGCGCCGTGCGCCTGGTGCACACTGGCGCGCGCCTTCTGCAGGTTGTCGCCGGAGGGGTCGGCGGCATGGGCGGCGAGGTTCTCGCCCGCGCGCTCGAGCGCGAGGTCGATCTCCCCCTTGACCCAGGACAGCGGACCGATGTCGAGATCCGTGCTCATCTGCAGTTGAAGGCCATGCCGTTGTTCATGTGTGTCGGGCTCACACCTTGAAGCCGGAAACCGAGCCCTTCAGCTCGACCGCGAGTTCGGTCAGTTCGCCAATAGACACGGCGGTTTGCTGGGTGCTGGTGGTGGTCTGGCCGGTGATGCGCAGGATGTCCTGCATCGAATCGGCCACGCGGGTTGCGATGTCGGCCTGTTCCTGCGTGTCGCTGGAGATCGCCTCGATCAGCCGGGCAAGGTCCTGGGACACGCTCGAAATCTCGCTCAGCGCCTGACCCGCCGCGTCCGAAAGCTTGGCTCCTTCGACCACGCCCTGCGTCGAGTATTCCATGGCGGCCACGGCGTCGTGGGTGTCGGTCTGAATCGTCTTGACGATGGCCGCGATCTGCTTGGTCGCCTCGCCGGAACGTTCGGCCAGCCGCTGCACTTCTTCCGCAACCACCGAGAAGCCGCGGCCCGCCTCGCCCGCCGACGCGGCCTGGATGGCGGCGTTTAGGGCCAGCACGTTGGTCTGTTCCGTAATGTCGGAAATCAGCTCCACGATTTCGCCGATCTCCTGCGAGGATTCGCCGAGGCGCTTGATCCGCTTCGACGTCTCCTGGATCTGGCTGCGAATTTCGTTCATGCCGGAAATCGAGTTGGACA
>CAZASE010000090.1:0-6681 GCA_964487715.1 uncultured Rhodocyclaceae bacterium
TGGTCGGCGGCGCCGACGTCGCCGCCGAACTCGACGCCAAGCGCGCCATCTGGCAAGCGACGGAGTTCGCCGTCGAGTTCTGACAGCCCATCGCTAGCGGCGAGGTCAGCGTCGTCGGCCGGCCCGTCCGCTACGCAGGGACTTCATCAGGCGAGGAAGTCGCCCCAGCCACCCGGCTCGCGGACCGGCAGCGGCTCGTAGCCGGGCATCGCCAGCAGGCGTTGGCGGAAGGTGTTGCCCTGCAGGCGCGTCAGGAAAGCCCTGCCTTCGGGGCTGGCGGCAGTAGCCGCCGGCATGGCGAACCCGTAACGCTCCCAGACCACCGGCACGAAGCCGAGGTCATAGCGCATCGCCGCCGCCTCGATGCCGAAACCGACGTCCGCCTGTCCTCCCGCCACGGTCGCGGCGATCGCCTCATGGGTGAACTCCTCGTGCGCATAGCCGTCGATGCTCTCCGGCCGCAAGCCGTTGGCCGCCAACAGCTGGTCGATCATGCTGCGCGTGCCCGAGCCGCGCTGGCGATTGACCATGCGCAGGCCGCGGCGCGAAGCGTCAGCCAGAGATTGCAGCTTGTGCGGGTTGCCGCGCGCGACGATCAGGCCCTGGCAGCGCCGCATCATCGGCAGGCAGAGATGGAGGCCCGGTTTCAGCCAGCGCCCGAGCCAGGCCACGACCTGTTCCGCGCTCCAGGTTTCCGGCACATGGAATCCGGCGACATCGCACTCGTCGCGGCCCAGGCTCGCCAGGCCTTCCTCGCTGCCACGCCAGAACAGCTCGAAGCGCACGCGACGGCCATGCTCGACCCAGTCGGCCAGCGCCAGGTCATGGCTGGCCGCCAGCCGCAGGCGTTCGGGAACCGCGCGCACCACCGGCGCCAGCAATTCCTCGAGGCGGCGTTGCCAAGGGGCATGAACCTCGTCGAGCGCAGTCCGGGCGGATGCATCGAGTTGCACCAGCGAGATGCCGAAGTCCGTCAGGCGCGTCCCCCGGCCTCGCTCCATGACCACCAGCGCCGCGCCCAACGCCTGCTCGCAGTCACGCAACAGGCCCCAGGCCGAACGGTAGGACATGCCGGCCTGCTTCGCCGCGCTGCCCAGGGCGCCCTCTCCGGCCAATGCAGTGAGCAGGGCCAGCAGGCGGCCGGTATCGACGTCGCCGAGCAGCGGACCGAAATCCCAGGCCCAGCGGAGACGGGGCACGGCGGAATGCGAGGAACGGGGCCTTGTTGCAAGAGACGACATATATGGTCCTTTGACCGCATAGCTTACGCTAGCCAGCTCATATGTAGCATCTTGCATAGATGCCGTTTCCCCGATGCATGACTTCAACGAACCCTTCGTCACCGCCTGGCAGCTTGTCGCCGCGGCCGACGCGCGCCTTGCCGGCATCGTCCTGCTGAGCCTGCGGGTCAGCCTCGCCGCAACCGCCATCGCCTGCATCGCGGGCATGCCGATCGGCGCCTTGCTGGCGGTCGGGCGCTTTCCGGGGCGACGCGCGCTGATCGTCCTGTTCAACGGGCTCATGGGACTGCCGCCGGTGGTGGTCGGCCTCCTGGTATATCTGCTGCTGTCACGCGCCGGGCCTCTAGGCAGCTTCGGGCTGCTGTTCTCGCCGAGCGCCATGGTCGTCGCCCAGGCGATCCTGGTCACGCCCATCGTCGCCGCCCTGACGCGGCAAGTCGTCGCCGACGCCTGGAGCGAATACCGCGAGCAGTTGCGTTCGCTCGGCGCCGGGCGCGGGCGCGCCGCCGCGACGCTGCTCTGGGACGGCCGCTTCTCGCTATCCACCGCCGCTCTGGCCGGCTTCGGCCGCGCCATCGCCGAGGTCGGCGCGGTGATGATCGTCGGCGGCAACATCGACGGCGTGACGCGCGTGATGACCACCACCATCGCGCTGGAAACCAGCAAGGGCGACCTGCCTCTGGCGCTGGCGCTCGGCTTCATCCTGATCGCCGTGGTGCTGGCGATCAACGCCGTCGCCTACGGCGTGCGCGCCTGGGCCGAAAGACGGTGGGGCTGATGACCTGGCTCACGCTCGACAAGCTGGGACTGAACGAAGGCGGCACATGCATCGTCGACGGCGTCTCGCTGTCCCTCGCCGCCCGGCGCACGGTGGTGCTCGGCCCCAACGGCGCGGGCAAGAGCACGCTGCTGCGCCTGGTCCACGGCCTGCTCCATCCATCCGGCGGAGAACTGCGCTGGCCGCGGACACTGAGCCAGGCCATGGTTTTCCAGCGCCCGGTGATGCTGCGCACCACCGCCCTGGCCAACGTGGTCTACGGCCTCAAACTGAAGGGCCACGCCGCGCCGGAATGCGCCCGGCGCGCCCGCGACGCCCTTGGCCGCGCCGGACTGGAGCACCTGGCGACCCGGCCGGCGCGCCTGCTTTCCGGCGGCGAACAGCAGCGCGTCGCACTGGCCCGCGCCTGGGCGCTGGAACCGGAACTGCTGATCCTCGATGAACCGACGGCGAGCCTCGACCCGGCCAGCAGCCGCGAAGTCGAACGCATCATCGGGGAGATCGCCGCGGCCGGCGCGCACATCCTGATGACCACCCACAACCTGGGCCAGGCGCGGCGCCTCGCCGAGGAAATCGTCTTCATCGACCGCGGCCGAGTCGTCGAGCAGACGCCGGTCCACGATTTCTTTTCGCGACCGCGCAGCCAAGCGGCGCAAGACTTTCTCAAGGAGGAAACCCCATGATCACACGTCGCCTGCTCTGTTCCGCCCTCGCCGCCGCCGGCCTCCTGCTGGCGACCGCCGGCCGCGCGGAGGACCGCTACATCACCGTCGCCTCGACCACCTCGACCGAGCAGTCGGGCCTGTTCGGCCACCTGCTGCCGGCCTTCGAGAAGGCCGCAGGCATCAAGGTCCGCGTCGTCGCGCTGGGTACCGGCCAGGCGCTGGACATGGCACGGCGCGGCGACGCTGACGTGGTCTTCGTGCACGACAAGGCTGCCGAGGAAAAATTCGTCGCCGAGGGATTCGGCGTCAAGCGCCAGGAAGTCATGTACAACGACTTCGTCGTCGTCGGCCCCAAGGCGGACCCGGCCAAGGCCGCCGGCAAGGACATCCTCGAGGGCCTGCGCCGCATCGAGGCGGCCAAGGCGCCCTTCGTCTCGCGCGGCGACAAGAGCGGCACGCATGCCGCCGAACTGCGCTACTGGAAGGCGGCCGGCGTCGATCTCGACAAAGCAAAGGGGCCCTGGTACCGCGACACCGGCTCCGGCATGGGCCCCGCGCTGAACACCGCCGCATCGATGAACGCCTACATCCTGGCCGACCGCGGCACCTGGCTTTCGTTCAAGAATCGCGGCGACCTGGGCATCGTGGTCGAAGGCGATACGAAACTGTTCAACCAGTACGGCGTGATCCTGGTGAACCCGGCGAAGCACCCGCACGTAAAGCAGGCCGACGGACAGAAGTTCATCGACTGGGTCGTCTCGGACGCCGGCCAGAAATCCATCGCCGATTACAAGATCGGTGGCGAACAGCTGTTCTTCCCCAACGCCAGGAAGTGAGGGAGTCCGCCATGCATCGCTCGTTGCTGAAACTCGCCGCCATCGCCGCCCTCGGCTCGGCGCTTCCCGCCCTCGCCGCAGACGAATCGGGCGCCACCTACGGCGCCGGCAGGAACGCCTTTTCGCTCGCCACCGGCAGCCCGGGCGAACTCGGACTGCTCAAACTCCTGGCCGAGGAATTCGCCCGGCGCGCGGATGCCCGGATGAACTGGGTCAAGGCCGGTACCGGCGTCTCGCTCAAGCTGCTGCAGGAAAAGAAGGTGGACATGGCCATGGTGCACGCGCCGGCCCAGGTCGACAAGGCGCTCAAGGACGGCTGGGCCGTCGGCAAGACCCTGATCGGCTCCAACGAGTTCTACATCGTCGGGCCGAAGAACGACCCGGCGAACATTGCCAAAGCCGAGAGCGCCGCCGATGCCTACCGGCGCATCGCCAGGGCGGCGGCGCCCTTCGTTTCGCGCGGGGACAACTCGGGCACGCACCAGAAGGAAATGCAGATCTGGCAGAAGGCCGGCATCGAACCGGCGGGCACGTGGTACATCGTGACCAAGGACTTCATGACCGCCAGCCTGAAGCGCGCCAACGCGGAGAAGGCCTACTTCATGAGCGACTCGTCGACCTGGATCATGGAGAAGGGCGTCGCCCCCGACCTGGTCATCCTCTACCGCGGCGACAAGTTCCTGGTCAATACCTACCATGCGCTGACCGCGCCGCCCGGCGCCACGCCGGGACAGCCCACGGCGCAGAACTTCGTCGCCTTCGTCGCCTCGCCCGACGGGCAGAAAATCATCGCCGACTACGGTCGCGAGCGCTTCGGCGAGGGCCTTTACAATGACGAGGCCTACGCGCGGCAGTACGACAAATAGCGACAGGCCTACATTCCCCAATCCCCCCAACAGAAAGAACAGCATGATCACCAAAGACAGGTTCTACATCGACGGCCAGTGGGTCGCGGCGGCCGGCAGCGGCACCATCGAGGTCCATTCCCCCACCGACGGTGCGCTTCTGGCGCGCATCCCGCAGGGCACCGCGGACGACGCCGAACGCGCCGTCGCCGCCGCGCGCCGCGCCTTCGACGGCTGGGCAGCGACGACGCCTGCCCAGCGCGCCGGGCTGCTGAAGAAGATCCAGGAAGGCCTCAAGGCGCGCACCGACGATATCGCGCGCACCATCACGCTCGAGATGGGCATGCCCTACAAGCTCTCGCAGCGCATCCAGGTCGGCTCGCCGACGGCCAGCTTCGGCATGTACGCGCGCATCCTCGGCGACTTCGCCTTCGAGGAGCAGGTCGGCCATTCCAAGGTGCTGCGCGAGCCGGTTGGCGTCGTGGTCGCCATCACGCCCTGGAACTACCCGCTGCACCAGATCGCGGCCAAGGTCGCTGCGGCGCTGGCCGCCGGCTGCACCGTCGTGCTCAAGCCCTCGGAGGTGGCGCCGCTCAATGCATTCGCGCTGGCCGAAATCATCCACGACGCCGGCGTGCCGGCCGGCGTGTTCAACCTCGTCACCGGCTACGGGCCGGAAATCGGCGAAGCCCTGGTCGCCCACCCGCAGGTGGACATGGTCTCCTTCACCGGCTCGACCAATGCCGGAAAGCATATTTCGCAAGTCGCCGCCAACACCGTCAAACGTGTTGCGCTGGAACTGGGCGGCAAATCGGCCGGCATCGTGCTCGACGACGCCGATTTTGCCGTGGCCGTGGCGGGCGTCGTCGGCAACTGCTACCTGAACGCCGGCCAGACCTGCACGGCGCAGACCCGGTTGCTGGTTCCCGCCGCGCGCTACGACGAAGCGGCCGCGATCGCGGCGACGGCGGCGCGCGCCTACCGCGTCGGCGACCCGATGCAGGCCGAAACCACCCTCGGCCCGCTCGCTTCGAAAATGCAGCAGGAGCGCGTGCGCGACTACATCGCCAAGGGAATCGCCGGCGGCGCGGAACTGCTCGCCGGCGGCGCCGAGCTGCCGTCCGGCGTTCCGGCCGGCGGCTACTACGTGCAGCCGACGGTATTCGGTCGCGTCGACCCGAAGGCGGTGATTGCCCAGGAGGAGATCTTCGGCCCGGTGCTGTCCATCATCGCCTATGCCGACGAGGACGACGCCGTGCGCATCGCCAATGATTCGATCTACGGCCTCTCGGGTGGTGTCTGGTCGGCCACCGATGCACGTGCCGAAGCCGTTGCGCGCCGCCTGCGCACGGGTCAGGTCGAGATCAATGGGGGGGCCTTCAACATCTTCGCGCCCTTCGGCGGCTACAAGCAGTCGGGAAACGGCCGCGAACTTGGCAAGTACGGCCTCGAGGATTTCCTCGAGTTCAAGTCGCTGCAGTTCAGGCCGCCTCCCAAGGCCGCGTAGGAGGTACGGTGACGGCGGCGTCGGATCAGGCCGCCGCCGCCCACAACCGCCGCAGCACGCGTTTCGCCAGCACCGGGGTGACGCGGCGGCGATAGGCGACGCTGATCACGGTGGTCTCCATCGGCTGCATGCCGCGCTTGACTTGCTTCTCGATCAGCGCCAGCGCCGCGTCATCGAGCGGCTTGCCGGCCAGGGCGTCGAGGCCGGCGATCAGCTCCGGACGAGAGGACACGCCGGTGCAGGCCAGGCGCAGATCGCCGATCAGGTCGCCATCGCGGCGCAGGGCCACGGCGACCCCGGTCAGCGGAAAGTCGATGGCGCCGCGCACCTGCATCTTCTGGTAGGCGCTGGCCCGGCCGTCGACCAGCGGTATGCGCACCGAGACCAGCAGCTCGTCGGCGGCCAGCGCCAGCCAGGCCATGCCGTCGTCGCGATAGAACTCGACGATCGGCATGCGACGCGGCCCCTGCGGACCGAGCACCTGGACTTCGGCATCGAGCGCCAGCAGGGCCGGCGCCACGTCGCCGCTGAAGGCCGCCCAGCAGCGGTCGGACTTGGTCGCCACGCGGCAGGTGTCGCCGGCGATCTTCATGCAGTAGTCGATAGACTGGCGCCAGGGTTCGCTCTGGTTGTAGTACATGCAGCGCGTGTCGAGGCAGAGGTTGCCGCCCAGGGTCGCCGCGGCACGGTGAGTGGGGCCAGCGACGCTCGCCGCGGCCTGCGCCAGGCCCGGCAGGCGGGCCCGTACCACGGGGTCGGCCGCCAGCGTCGCCAGCGTGATGCCGGCGCCGACGTGCAGGACGTCGTCC
>CAZASE010000091.1:0-6599 GCA_964487715.1 uncultured Rhodocyclaceae bacterium
TGACGAGCTGGATGGCCATGGCGCGGCGCACCGATTCCTCGGTCGGCGTGGTGATCGCCTCGTCGTAGGCGTTGGTGTGCAGCGAGTTGCAGTTGTCGTAAATGGCGATTAGCGCCTGCAGCGTCGTGCGGATGTCGTTGAAGGCCATCTCCTGCGCGTGCAGCGAGCGGCCGGAGGTCTGGATGTGGTATTTCAGTTTCTGGCTGCGTTCGTTGGCGCCGTACTTGTTCTTCATCGCCACCGCCCAGATGCGGCGCGCCACGCGGCCAATCACCGAATACTCCGGATCCATGCCGTTGGAGAAGAAGAAACTCAGGTTCGCGGCGAAATCGTCGACGTGCATGCCACGCGCCAGATAGGTCTCGACGTAGGTGAAGCCATTGGCCAGCGTGAACGCAAGCTGGCTGATCGGGTTCGCCCCGGCCTCGGCGATGTGGTAGCCGGAGATCGACACCGAGTAAAAATTCCCGATGTCGTGGTGCACGAAGTACTCCTGGATGTCGCCCATCATCTTCAGGGCGAACTCGGTCGAGAAGATGCAGGTATTCTGGCCCTGGTCCTCCTTGAGGATGTCGGCCTGCACCGTGCCGCGCACGTTCGACAGCACCCAGGCGCGGATCTTGTCGGCCTCGTCCTCGGTCGGCTCGCGCTGGTTGTCGGCGCGGAACCTGTCTACCTGCTGCTCGATCGCCGTGTTGAAGAACATGGCGAGAATCACCGGCGCCGGTCCGTTGATGGTCATCGACACGGAGGTGGTCGGACAGACCAGGTCGAAACCGGAATACAGCACTTTCATGTCGTCGAGCGTGGCGATCGAGACGCCGGAGTTGCCGACCTTGCCGTAGATGTCCGGCCGCCGGTCCGGGTCGCAGCCGTACAGTGTCACCGAGTCGAAGGCGGTCGACAGGCGGTGCGCCGGCATGCCCTCGGACACTTTCTTGAAACGGCGATTGGTGCGGAAGGCATCGCCCTCGCCGGCAAACATGCGCGTCGGATCCTCGTTCTCGCGCTTGAAGGCGAAGACGCCCGCGGTGAACGGGAAGGAACCGGGCACGTTCTCCTTCATGAGGAACCTGAGCGTCTCACCCTCGTCCTCGAAGCGCGGCAGCACCACCTTGCGGATCTTGGTGCCGGACAGGCTCTCGGAGACGAGCGCGGTGCGCACCTCCTTGTCGCGGATTTTCACGACATATTCGTCGCCGGCGTAGGCACGCTGCATGTCGGGCCACATCTCCAGCAGCTTGCGTGCCCTGGGGTCGAGCTGGCCGTCCTTCCAGGCAATCAGTTCGTCGAAATCGCCGGCCTGCTTGCCGCGGCTTTCGAACAGCGCCCTGGCGGTGCGCAGACTCTGGCGCTGGCGCGCAACGACTGCCTGCTCGCCACTGTGACGGTGGTAGGCCCGCACCGTCTCGGCAATCTCGGCGAGGTAGCGTGCGCGCTCGGCCGGCACGATGGCGCGACCGCGCGAAGACTGCTTGACCGCCACCCTCGGCAGCGTGCCGGCGGCGGTCTTCAGGCCGAGCGCGTTGAGCTTCGGCAAAAGCGCCTGGTAGAGGGCCGTGACGCCGTCGTCGTTGAAGCGCGCCGCCATGGTGCCGAAAACCGGCATCTCGTCCACCGGCACGGCGAACAGCTCGCGGTTCCTCTGCACCTGTTTGCGCACGTCGCGGAAGGCATCCTCCGCCCCCTTGCGGTCGAACTTGTTGATGGCGACGAAGTCGGCGAAGTCGAGCATGTCGATCTTCTCGAGCTGGCTGGCGGCGCCAAACTCGGGCGTCATGACGTAGAGGGAGGCATCGACGTGCGGCACGATGGCGGCATCGCCCTGGCCGATACCGGAGGTCTCGACGATGACGAGGTCGAAGCCGGCCAGCTTGCAGGCGGCGACCACTTCCGGCAGGGCGGCGGAAATTTCGGAGCCCGTGTCGCGCGTGGCCAGCGAGCGCATGAAGATGTTGGGGTGGTCAATGGCGTTCATGCGGATGCGGTCGCCGAGCAGCGCGCCGCCGGTGCGCTTGCGCGACGGGTCGACGGCGATCACGGCGATTTTCAGGACCTCGCCCTGGTCCAGGCGCAGGCGCCTGATCAGCTCGTCGGTCAGGCTCGACTTGCCCGAGCCGCCGGTGCCGGTAATGCCCAGGATCGGCACCCGCGCGGCGGCGGCACGCGCCAGCAGCGCCTTGCGCAGCGGTTCGGCGGCCGCCCCGTTTTCCAGTGCGGTCAGAAGGCGGGCCAGCTGGCGGCGGTCGCCGGCGGCGACCGCCGCCAGGTCGCGCGGGGCGGCCGACGACAGGTCGAAGTCGCACTGCGCCACCATGTCGTTGATCATGCCCTGCAGGCCCATTTTCTGGCCGTCCTCGACGGAGTAGATGTGCGCCACGCCGTAGTCGTGCAGCGCACGTATCTCTTCCGGCACGATGACGCCGCCGCCGCCGCCGAAGACCTTGATGCCTTCGCCGCCGCGTGCCTTCAACAAGTCGACCATGTATTTGAAGTACTCGACGTGGCCGCCCTGGTAGGACGAGACGGCGATGCCCTGTACGTCCTCCTGCAGCGCGGCGGCGACGATCTCCTCGACCGAGCGGTTGTGGCCGAGGTGGATGACCTCGGCGCCGGTCGCCTGCAGGATGCGCCGCATGATGTTGATCGAGGCATCGTGGCCGTCGAAGAGCGAGGCGGCGGTGACGAGTCTGACTTTGTGTTTTGGCTTGTATGCCGAAATCTTCTGGCTGACGCTCAAGTCGGTCATGGCTGGCGCTCCGGTGGCGGGGCTGGGGTGAAGGACAAATCTACCTAACGTTGACGTCAACGTCAACCTGTGCCGCCAAGCCAACTGCCTGTCCCGGCACGGATTTTGTCGTCGAGACGCCATTTCCGCCGCCCAGCATCAGAAACCGAAATCAATGCAGGCGGCACGATAGCTCGCCTCAATCTCGCCGAAACGGGCGGCGACGACCGGCCAGTCGAGCCCGAGATGGGCGCGTGCGCGCACCGACAATGCCGGCACCACGCTGCGCGGGATCGTGCCGATATCCAGGGCATAGGAAAGGATTTCGGCGACATGCACGATATTCGAGAAGGCCTCGTTGTCGGCGGCATCCGGATCGTGGTGTCCCTCGATGGCCTCGACGAAGGCCCCAGGCAGGTTCCAGTGCTGGGCCAGGACGCCGCCGATCAGGCCGTGGTCGAGGCCAAGCACGGCGCGCTCGGCCACCACGATATCGGTGTCGTATTCCTGCATGCGGGCGAGAATCGCCTCGAACTCGGCCGGAAAGGCCACCACGACGAACAGGTGCCCGATGTCGTGCAGCAGCCCGGCGTTGAATGCCAGTTCTTCATCGGCCGCCACCTCCCGCGCCAGCACGCGCGAACAAACGGCAACCGCGAAGCTGTGGCGCCAGAACGCCGTCGGGTCGAATACCGGCGTCACCGGCTGGAACTGGCGCACCAGCGCCGTCATCAGCACGAGCTGGCGCACGCGGTTGAAGCCGAGCAGGGTGATCGCATCGAGCAGCGAGCCGATGCGCTGGCGCGCGCCCTGCGAAGCAGAGTTGGCCGCACCCAGCACGCGCGCCACCAGCACCGGATCGGCGTTGATGCGGCCGACCAGGCGTTCGGTGGGCTCCGCTTCGTCCTCCAGCGCACCGAGGATTTCGCCCACCACGACCGGCAGCGCCGGCAGCTCGGAAATGCGTGCGAGTACCGCTTCGCGCGTCAGGCGGCTGCTCATGCCAGCGACTGCCGCCGGTAGTCGAGCACGACCTGCATCAGTTCGCGCAACTCGGGGTTGGCCAGATGGCGGTGAAACAGGTGCTGGATGCGCGCTTCGGCCGCGGCCAGTTCGCGCGCGATCTCCGCTTCGGATCGCCCGTCCGGAATCGCCACCGTGACGGCATCGATGCCGCGGCGGCGCAATCCCGCCAGACTCTCCTCGCCGAGCTCCGTTCCGGCAGCCAGCAGCACGGCGCCGCCCGGGCTGCGCACCTCGGCCGCGAGCCGCATGCCCACCTTCGCTTCCTGAACCGGCAAAACCCGTCGGCGCGTTTTCATCGCATCTCCCGGTACCGGCGGGCTTGCCTCCGGCATCAATCGGCTGGCGAAACGGGCAGCAGCGCCCTGAGTTCTCTTTTTAACACTTTTCCGGTCGAGTTTTTCGGCAGGGATTCAACAAATACGTAGCGCTTCGGCCGCTTGAAGCGGGCAATGTGGCCGAGGCAGAGGGCGTCCAGCTCCGCCGCGCTCCCGCCCGCGCCGTGCCGCGCCACAATAAAGGCCAGCACGGACTCGCCCCATTCCGCATCCGGCACCCCGAGCACCGACACCTCGGCCACAAGCGGATGGCGCAGCAGCACTTCTTCCACTTCGCGCGGATAGATGTTCGAGCCGCCGCTGATGATGAGGTCCTTGCTGCGGTCGCGCAGGGTGAGGAAACCCTCCTCGTCGAAAAAACCGACATCGCCGGTGTGCAGCCAGCCGTTCCTCAAGGTCTGCATCGTCGCCTCGGCATCGTTCAGGTAGCCGGCCATCACGGCCGGGCCGCGCACCAGCACCTCGCCAATCTCGCCGGCCGGCAACGGCCGGTCGTCGGCATCCGCCACTCGCACCTCGATGCCGGTAAACGGCCGGCCGACCGAAGCCAGGCGGGCCTCGTGGCGCGGGTGCGTACTGTCGGCGTGCAGGGCCTTGTCCATGGCGGTGATGGTCATCGGGCTCTCGCCCTGGCCGTAGATCTGCGCCAGCTTGCAGCCGAAAACTTTCATTGCCGCCTTGCAGTCCTCGACGTACATCGGCCCGCCGCCATAAACGAGGGTCTTCAGGTTCGCGCTGTCCGGCCGCGCCTGTTCGGCGTAGTTCACGAGCCGCTTCACCATGGTCGGCGCCGCGAACAACGTCATGCCGCGGTGGGCGCGCAGCAGATCGAAGATCTCCGCCTCGTCGAAGCCGCCGGATTCCGGCACCACGTTGCAGGCCGCTTTCGCCACGTGCGGCAGGATGTAGAGGCCCGAACCGTGCGACATCGGCGCGGCGTGCAGGAGGGCCTCGCCCGGCGCGATGGTATCGACGTCGGCGAAGTAGGCCAGCGCCGCCGCCAGCAGGTTGCCGTGGGTGAGCATGACGCCCTTCGGCTTGCCGGTGGTGCCGCTGGTGTAGAACAGCCAGGCCAGGTCGCCCGATTCCGTGTCGGCCGGCGCCAGCGGCGCATGCCCCAACAGGCTGTCATAGTCGCGGCCGGCAACGTCGATCGTGTGCTGCAGGACGGCGGCTTCGGTTTGGGAATCGGCCACGCCCGCCGCCAGGTCGGCGGTCACGAAGCAGGCTGCGGCAGCGGTATCGCGGAAGATAAATGCCAGTTCGCGCGGATGCAACTTGGCGTTGATCGGCACGGCGCACAACCCGGCCTGCCAGCAGGCGAAGAGCAACTCGACGTACTGCGGAGCGTTCTGCATCACCAGCGCCACGCGCTGCTGCGGCAGCAGGCCGAGCCCCTCGCGCAGGCCCCCGGCCAGCCGCGCCACGCGGCCGGCCAGACCGGCGTAGTCATGCAGCACGCGCCCGCCGCGCGCCACCGCCGGCCAATGCGGGAAAGCCTGGGCGCTGCGCGCGAGAAGTTGAGCGAGGTTCATGCGGATCCCTCCGGCGAGGCACCAATCTTAGCGATTCGCCCGGCGGCTACCAAGCACCATGGACTGTCCGCCCGATTCGAGACAAGGGATGGCAGTGGTTCGCCGCGGTGCGGCTCGCGTCGGCACTCCGCTCAATGTCGCGTCAATGACCTGGAAGCCGCGCCCCGCCTGGGTTTCCGGCCGATCCACCGGTATTGAGGCGCCCGCGCGTGCGCACGCGGGCGACGCGGCCGTCTGGCGACAAGCCCGGCGGCAATTGACTCGCCTCCGCACCGGCCTACAATCCCCAGGTGCTCCACCCGCACCACGGTCGCCACCGCGCACGCCAAACCCAGGAGAACCCGAATGACCCTATGCCCCATCGCCGTCGTCGCCGGCTGCCAGAAGTGCCCGGCCTTGAAAATCTGTCCCCTGAAAGGCGTCATCGGCGACTACCGGAAACCGGAAGAGAAGCCAACCAAGCAAGCCGCCAAGAAAGGCGGCGCGAAAAAGCGCCGCTAAGCCGTTCACACGCAAGGGGGCACGGAGACGTCTCTTGCTGAATACCAGGGACGCAGAGATGACCATGCATTCCGATCCACACTGTCTCGCCAAAACCTTCGCGGCCCCGAAGCCGGGCCGCCCGATGGCGCTGTTGGCGGCCACCCTGCTCGTGCTCGGCGCCTGTTCCGGCACGGGCACGACACCGGGCGCGGCGACGCTGTCCAAAGAGCGCATTGCCGGAATCGTCGCCAGCCCGGACCGCAGCGCAGCCGATCGGACCAACGACCTGCGCCGCAAACCCGAACAGATGCTCGCCTTCATCGGCCTGCGGCCAGGCATGGTCGCGCTCGATCTCAGCGCGGGCGGCGGCTACACCACCGAACTCCTCGCGCGCGCGGTCGGGCCGACGGGGCGCGTGTACGGGCAGAGCGCGCCGCGCAATCCGGCCGCCCAGCCGCCGAGCCTGCCGGCCGCGGCGCCCGCGCCTGCCGC
>CAZASE010000092.1:0-6345 GCA_964487715.1 uncultured Rhodocyclaceae bacterium
GCTCGGCGAGACCGGCGTCGGCAAGGAGGTCTTCGCGCGCTGCCTGCACGAGATGAGCCCGCGCGCCGGCAAGGACTTCGTCGCGGTGAACTGCGCCGCCATCCCGCAGGAGCTGGTGGAGTCCGAGCTTTTCGGCGTCGAGAAGGGCGCCTACACCGGCGCGCAGTCGGCGCGGCCGGGACGCTTCGAGCGCGCCGACGGCGGCACGATGTTCCTCGACGAAGTCGGCGACCTGCCGCTGCCGGCGCAGGCCAAGCTGCTGCGCGTGCTGCAGGAGCGGGAGATCGAGCGCCTCGGCGATGCCCGGCCGCGCAAGGTGGATGTGCGCGTGGTCGCCGCCACCAACGCCGACCTCGCCCGGCTGGTGAAGGACGGCAGGTTCCGCCTCGATCTCTACTATCGCCTCAACGCCTACCAGATCCTCATTCCGCCGCTGCGCGAGCGCAAGGAGGACGTCTCGCCGCTGTCGAAGGCCTTCCTCGAGAAGTACGCCACGCTGCACGGCAAGAAGCTGCGCGGCTTCACCGACAAGGCCAAGCGCGCCCTGCTCTCCTACACCTGGCCGGGCAACATCCGCGAGCTGCAGAACGTCATCGAACGCGCCGTCATCCTCGCCCCGCACGGCACGCGCATCGAGGCCGAGCACCTGTTCCTCGCCGAGCGCGAGCGCCAGCCGGCGGAGCTCGGACTCGACGCCCGCGGCGATCTGGCGCAGGGCTGGCAGCCGGGCGAGCAGCTGTGCGACTCGGTGCTCAACGGCGTGTTCACCCTCGACGAGGTGGAGTCGATGCTGCTCGAAGCGGCGGTGGCCAAGTCCAAGGGCAACCTCTCGGGCGCCGCGCGCCTGCTCGGCATCACCCGGCCGCAGCTTGCCTACCGCCTGAAGCGGATGAGCGAAAGCGACAAGCAGGAAAAGGCGCCCGCGAAAACCGGCGTGGCGAGCCCGGCATGAGCGCCGACCTGCGCCATCGCGCGCTCGCCTTCCTCGGCGAGCACCACGTCATGACGCTCGCCACCCACGGCGCCGACGGCCCCTGGGCGGCGGCGGTGTTCTACGTCCACGACGGATTGAGCTTGTATTTCCTTTCGGCGCCGAATACGCGCCACGCGCAAAACCTCGCCGCCGACCCGCGCGTCGCGGCCACCATCCAGCGCGACTACGACGACTGGCCCGGCATCCGCGGCCTGCAGCTCGAAGGCACGGTGTGCGAAGTCGCCCGCGAAGACGAAGCACGCGTGCGCGCCCTGTACCAGCAGCGCTATCCGCTCATCGGCGGCGGCGCCGGCGTGCCACGCAAGATACTGGAAGCGCTCGACAAGATCCGCTGGTACGCATTCGTGCCGGAAGACATCTACCTCATCGACAACAGGCTGGGCTTCGCGCATCGCGAGCACTTGTCGCCGTCCTCCGGAGGCTGACTTTTGTGTGACGCGGCACTCCGGCTGAGTGCAAGCAAATCGGCCGAAGCGGACCTTCCCCATACCCCACCCACCCGCGCTGCGTTTGTCCGCAATGAGGGCCGCTCCTCGCCAATGACGAAGGGCCGGCGGGAAAGTCCGCGCCGGATGGCGCTTGATTGACGCAATATACAGAAATCTGTATTCTAATTCCATGAAAACCACACTCGACATCAACGACACCCTGCTGGCCAGCGCGAAATCGCTTGCGGCGAGGCAGCGGACCAGTCTTACGCGTCTCATCGAAGAGGGTTTGCAGCTCAGGTTGCGCTCGGCGAAGACCGCGGGCAAGGCCGTCAGACGCAAGCTCCCCGTCTACAGGGGGCGCGGTGGGCTGGCTGCCGGCGTGAATCCAGGCAGCAACAAGTCTCTGCTGGACGCCGCCGGCGATGACGCCTGACGTCAACGTCCTGCTTGCCGCTTCACGCAGCGATCATCCGCACCATACGATCGCCTATGCCTGCCTCGATGAGGCAGTCGCGGCCTGCTCGATGGGCGACGGTTTGAAGCTCATGCCGATGGTGGCCGCCAGTTTCCTGCGACTGGCAACCAATCCGCGAAAATTCGTCCGCCCCACACCAGTAGCCGCGGCCATGGGATTCCTCGATAACCTCCTGGCGGTACCTGGCGTTGAAATGCCTTCCTTGGGCGCGGAGTGGCCCATGCTGCGTCAGCTCTGCCTGGAAAAGAAACTCGTGGCCAACGACATTCCCGACGCCTGGCTGGCGGCCGCAGTGATGCACTACGGGGAGCACCTCGTCACTTTCGACGCCGATTTCAAGAAACTGCTCAGACGCCAGCATCTGACCGTACTCATTCCAGCATAGAAATTGTGAAGCAGGCGTTCCATTGCATCAGGTACGCGGCAACTCCACTAAGGCTAACCCCGTTTCAGTACCGATCAGAAGCAGAAATTTCCAGCTTTCTTCTTGCTCGTCTTGCTTGGCATACATGCTCCTTTCAGGCTTTATGATATGCCTCGCACACAAAATTCCGGACAGGCTCGGCTAAAGATTGAATTGGTTCGCAAACAACGAAACATCTCTTGACGCCTCAAATGCATCCCATAATTTGTGCCCGTCCGCATCCCACTGCTGGTGCGACACCTTCTCGTTGCGATACGACTTAAAGCGCTCATGAATGAATGGAAGAATATCGCTCCAAAGTATTTGTGGAACATCTGGATATTTCTCTGTGATCTGAGAGTTACGATCTCGGCCAAAACATAGCAACGAGATCCGGTAGCGCTGGTTCTTGTAGTAGCCGACATCGTAAAGGTCTTTTGCAGCGGCCTCTGCTTCACGCGACTGTAAATTGCCAATTGCTCTTAGAACTCTAGGCATGTTTCGCCTTTCGGGTTTGGTCCATGGGCCATTAAGATCGCATAGGCCCGTTTTAACCTCACCAATAACCACGTGTATTTTCCCCGGTTCCCCTGTAATCACCTCGTGGTCTTTCATGGGGCGACTTAGATTTTCTGCTCGATACGGGAACCTGACACCGAGAATATCAGCGTCTGTCTCTTGGTTTCTCCCATGATCGGGATGGACAACAAAATTTGTGATTGTGAGAAAGCCGTTCAAACGCAAGTACCAATACACAAGCGCTTCGGTTGATATCTCAATAGTCATTGCCGATGTCCTCGTGGGCGCAGCGTCCGGTGGAATGATGGGTTGGCAGTAGACGTCAGGGAACATACTTCATAAACACTTGGCGACAATGCTCACTGATTCCGCCCGCATCAAATCGGACGCTACTACCCTGAAGGGAAAAGAACGGCTTTAGAGGTTCGGTGTGCATGCTAGGCACTTTGCCAGATGACAAATTTGACAGGTAGCCTTGAACAAGCGACAACGATTTCGGATTTCGATTTCTTGCGAGGTCGCCGCCATTATGAACAACAGCGTTTCGTATCTCGCGCAGGGCGTCTTGCTCAGGAGTACCAGTGTTTGCATTGTGATACTCAAGAACAAGTAGTAGCCGGACTAAGACGCTACAACGAAAGATATGAAGATGCGTCGGGTCATCAAGTTGTCGTTCGGCGGCGCCGTCTGCAAACAGCATGTTAAACATTGCGATCTTGTCAGTCATGAGTGAACCATCCTGCTACCGCTGCCCAACGAAGCTCAGGGGCGCGAAGCCGGCTTGCCGGCAACGGGCCCAGCGAGCGAAGGGAGCGAGGTTGAGCGCCATTTTATGCGTGGACGAACACCTTGTGTTCTTTGCCGCGACCATCGCTGTCAAGCCGACGATTCGTTGGCGCTGCGGAACTGGCGCACCACTTCGAGGAAGAATTGCAGGATCGGCGAGCGGTCGTCGGGCCGGAAGGCGCAGGCTGGTGGCGCACTCCGGCACGACGCAGATGCCGAAGCCGCTGGAAACCAGCGCGATGCTGGTGACGACGTCCTCCACCTCCTGCACCACGCGGGGCGTGAAGCCCGCCCGGTTGCACAGCGCGACGATGTGGTCGCCGAGGCTGGGGCGCGGCGAACTGGGGAAGAGGATCAGCGGCTGGTCGACGAAGGCGCGCAGAGCGATCTCGCGGTGGCGCGACAGCTCGTTGTCGCGGTTGATGGCCACCATTAGCCGCTCCTTCAGCACGGTTTCCACCGCCATGGCGGGCGCATCGGGAAACACGCGCACGAAGCCCATCGCGGTGCTGCTGTGGGCGCCGAGGGGCCTCTGGGGCTCGCCCGTCGCGCGCTACGACCTGCGGCTGTTCCCGGTGCAGCGGCGCCTGCGATTCGACGCGGAGGAGGATGCGACGCCTGCGGCCGCGCCCGCCGCCGTGCCCCGCGTGCGATCGGCGGCCGGCGCGGCTTCGGCAGCCGCGACGAACTCACCCGTCACTCGTAACGCAGCGCCTCGGCCGGATTGACGCGCGAGGCGCGCCAGCTCGGATAGAGCGTCGCCAGCAGGGTGAGCAGGAACGACACCGAGGCGATGATGCCGACGTCGCGCCATTGCAGCTCGGAGGGCAGGTCGGAGATGTAATACACTTCGCGCGCCAGGAAACGCGTGTTGAACAGCCGCTCGATCGCCGGCACGACGACGTCGACGTTGAGCGCCAGCGCAACGCCGCCGGCCACGCCGAGCAGCAGGCCGATCACGCCGATCAGCGCGCCCTGCACGATGAACACCTGCATGATGCTGCGCGGGCTCGCCCCCAGCGTGCGCAAAATGGCAATGTCGGATTCCTTGTCGGTCACCGCCATCACCAGCGTCGACACGATGTTGAAGGCGGCGACGGCGACGATCAGCAGCAGGATGATGAACATCACGTTCTTCTCGATCTGCACGGCGCGGAAGAAATTGGCGTGGCTGCGCGTCCAGTCGGAAATGCGCAGGTCGCCATCCATCCTGCCGAGCAGCTCGCGCGCCACCTGCGGCGCGCGGAACAGGTCATCGACCTTCAGCCGCACGCCGGAAACGCGGTCCTCCATTCGATACAGGGTCTGCGCATCGGCCAGGTGGATCAGCGCCAGACCCGAGTCGAACTCGTACATGCCGGCCTCGAAGATGCCGACGACGCGGAACTGCTTGAGCCGCGGCAGGATCGCCGCCGGCGTCACCAGGCCCTGCGGCGCAATCAGCGTCACCTTGTCGCCGTGGAACACCTGCAGGGCGCGCGCCAGCTCGCCGCCGAGAATGATGCCGAACTCGCCAGGCTTCAGCAGCTGCATGTCGCCGACGCGCATGTAGCGGTTGAAATCGGCGACCCGTTCCTCCGCCGCCGGCAGCACGCCGCGCACCAGCGTGCCGCGCACCGACTGGTCGAAGGAGAGCATGCCCTGCGCAACGACGTAGGGCGCCGCCGCCACCACCGACTTGTGCTGCATCGCCTGCTCCGCCGCCTGTTGCCACGACGCCAGTTCGCCGCCCTGGCCGGAGATCTGCACGTGCGATGCCACGCCGAGGATGCGCGTGCGCAGCTCTTTCTGAAAACCGTTCATCACCGAGAGCACGACGATCAGCGCCGCCACGCCCAGCCCGATGCCGCACATCGAGATCAGCGAGATGAAGGAGATGAAATGGTTGCGCCGCTTGGCGCGGGTGTAGCGCAGGCCGATGAAGAGTTCATAGCGCATAGGGCCGCTATGCTAACATCCCCCGAATGCTGCTTCATGTCGTTCTGCCCGGCCTGCTCTGGCCGCAGGATTCCCTCCGCGAAGCCGTCCGCGACCTTCCCCTGCCTGCCCTCGAAATGCTGCTTGGCCGAAGCCGTCGCGCCTGGCGCGCAGCCCAGCCCTACGAACACTGGCTCTGCCGCGCCTTCGGCGTCGATGCGGAGGAGCTGCCCTGCGCCGCGCTGCGCCTTTCCGGCGAGGGCCTCGATCCGGGCGTTGCAAACTGGATCTGCGCCGATCCGGCGCCGGTCCGCTTCGCCCGCGACACGCTCGTCATGGGCAGCCCCGGCACGCTCGGCCTGAGCGCGGCGGAAGCCGCCGCACTGGTCGCCGCACTCAACGCCGGCCTGGCCGATGCCGGCGCCTTCAGCGCCGGCCATCCCGAGCGCTGGTACCTGCGACTCGACCAGGCGCCGCACATCGTCACGCATCCGCTCTCCAGCGTCATCGGCCGCAGCATGGAACCGTTCCTCGCCCGCGGCGCGGCGGCGCCGGCCTGGCGCCGCTTCGCCAGCGAGGCACAGGTGGTGCTGCACAACCATCCGCTCAACGCCGCGCGCGAAGCGGCCGGCGCGCTGCCCGCCAACAACGTCTGGTTCTGGGGCGCCGGCAGCCTGCCCGCCCGCGCCGCCGCGCCGGCCACCATGCTGTTCGGCGACAACCCCCTGGCCCTCGGCCTCGCGCGCCTTGCCGGCGTGCCATGCCGACCGCTGCCGGAGCACGCCGACCGCCTCGGTGCGGACGGCGATGCCTTGCTGCT
>CAZASE010000093.1:0-6294 GCA_964487715.1 uncultured Rhodocyclaceae bacterium
TGGCTCGGCGCCGGCGCGCCGCGCTACGGGCTCCTGTCCACGGGCGCCAGCGCGCAGGGCAGCGGCCGCGTCTGGTGCCACGCCAAGCCGGACATTGCCGGCCGCTGCGAAACGGCGGTGGCCGGCGCACGGGAGGCGGTCGGCGTCTCGCACGGCGTCCGCCTGCTGACGGCGCCGCTCGGCGTTGAGGCGGTCGATGGTTACGAACTGCGCAAGCTGGGCGGCCACGATGCGCTTACCAGCCTCCAGCGCGCCCTGCCGGCGGAACTGCGCGCGGCGGAAAAGCCGCCACTGCACCTGCTCGCGGCGGCGATGCTCGAAGGCGACGCGCAGGATGCGGCGCGCGACGGCCGCTTCACCCTGGTGCCGCTGCTCGGCATCAGCCACGAGGAGCGCAGCGTCGCGCTGGCCGGCCGCGTCGAACCCGGCACGCAGCTGGCCTGGGCGCTGCGCCAACCCGAAGCCGCCGAAGCCGACATGCGCTGCGTCGCCGAACGGCTTGCCGGCGAACTCGACGCTGCGCCCGATTTCGGCCTGCTGTTTTCCTGCCTCGGCCGCGGCCCGTATTTCTTCGGCGGCGAGGACCGCGACCTGTCGGCGGTCGTGCAGCGTTTTCCCGCCCTGCCGCTGATCGGTGCCTATGGCGGCGGCCAGATCGCACCGCAGCCCGACGGCGGCCGCGTGGTGCACAACACCGCGGTACTGGCCCTGTTCCGCGCCGATGTTCAACCCTAGCCGCGACCAGGCGCGTCGCTTCCTGGTCGAAGCCTGGCGCAAGCATCGCGGCGCTGCGCTGCTGACCCCGCTGGAAGACCAGGCCGCGCGCATCATCGCCCAGCACCCCGAATACCATGCGATGCTCGATGGCGAAGAAGCCCTCACGCGCGACTGGTCGCCGGATGCCGGCGAGGCCAATCCCTTCCTGCATCTTTCGCTGCACCTCGCCGTCGAGGAGCAGCTGTCCATCGACCAGCCGACCGGCCTGCGTGCCGCCTTCGCGCGCCTGCTGGCGCGGCGCGGCGAGCGCCACGCCGCGCTGCACGACGTCGTCGAGTGCCTGGGGGAAACGCTCTGGCGGGCGCAGCGCGACAATGCGCCGCCGGACGGCGAACGTTACGTGGAATGCCTCAACCGGCGCGCCGGCTGAAAGCGCCGGACCGCCCGGAGGCGGTGAAAGCATTCTCATGATTACCAACGAAACTCAGCATGACATCCCGTCGGCCCCAGCTCGTCATTCCGGCGAACGCCGGAATCCAGAACGGCCGTTCCGGAAACGCAAGCCGTATCCTGGATTCCGGCGTTCGCCGGAATGACGATTCGGCTGCTGCGCCATGGCATCGAGGAGCAAGCGCAAGTGTGCGCTGAGTCTCATGGGTAATCAGGAGCATTCTTGAAAACCCACCGCTGAGGCGCAGAGGCACAGAGGGTGCGCAAAGAATTTCCAGGAAAACAACGACATCTCCTCTGCGTTGCCTCTGCGCCTCTGCGGTGGATGTTGATTTTTTCACAAGCCGTCAGCCGCGATAGCTGCGCGTCTCCTGCAGCACCGGCTCCATCTCGCGCCGCAAGTCGTCCATGTCGTCGTCGAACCAGCCGAGATGGGAAAGCACGGTTTCCCGCAGGTGTTCCCACTCCGCATCGTCCGGGTAGTTGAGGAAGCGCGCGACGAGATGCTCGGAGATCGCCCGGATCGCCACCAGGCGGCACACCTCGGGCGTGGCGCGCTCGCGCGGCGCGGCGAAGATGTCCGGTTCGTGGTGGAAGCGGATGGCCCATACCACCGCCTCCGGCAGGTACCAGGCGTTGGCAAGCATGGCGCCAACCAGCACGTGGTTGGTGTTGTAGCGCTGGTCCTCGATCGCCGTCACGTCGCTCGGCGCCGCATTGGCCAGCAGCAGGGTCTGTTTGTAGTCGGCGTGGCGCTGCATCAGCACGGCAATGCCGACATCGTGGAACAGCCCAAGGGTGTAGGCGTCGTCCGTCGAGGTGCCGGGCAGCCGGCCGGCGAGGTACGAGCAGACCACCGCATTGAAGTTCGAGCGGTCCCAGAAGCGCATCATCAGCAGGGCCTCGCTGGTGCCGAGGCTCTGCTTCAGCACCACGCCATAGATGATCTTCAGCAGGTTGCGCAGTCCCAGCACCGCCACCGCCTGTTGCACCGACTGCACCTTGCGCCGCAGCGCGAAGAACGGCGAGTTGGCCATGCGCAGCACCGCCGCGGCCAGCCCGACGTCGCCCATGATCAGGCGCGAGATGCGCACGAAATCCACTTCGGCGCGGCGCGCCTCATCCAGCAGTTCGAGCACGATCTCCGGGCACGGCGGAATGGCGATTTCGCCCAGGGCCTGCAACGCCGCCGTCTCGGAAATGTCCGCGCCAAACAGTTCGTTTGCGTCGATCATGGCAAGCATTGTAGCGAAATGCCCTGGTTCAAACATGGATAAATGGGAAGCCAACAAAGCTATAATCGGCGGATCATCATTTGCGGATAACCCCATGCGCTTCCAAGGCTCCTCCGACTACGTCGCCACGCCCGACCTGATGCTGGCGGTCAATGCCGCCATCACGCTGCAGCGCCCCCTGCTGGTCAAGGGCGAGCCGGGCACCGGCAAGACCATGCTGGCCGAGACGGTCGCCGCCGCCCTCGGCGTGCCGCTGCTGCAGTGGCACATCAAGTCCACCACCAAGGCGCAGCAGGGCCTCTACGAATACGACGCCGTCTCGCGCCTGCGCGATTCCCAGCTCGGCGACGGCCGCGTCAAGGACATCGCCAACTACATCGTCAAGGGCGTGCTGTGGGAGGCGTTCGCCGCCGAAGCGCCGACGGTGATCCTCATCGACGAAATCGACAAGGCCGACATCGAGTTTCCCAACGACCTGCTGCGCGAGCTCGACCGCATGGAGTTCTACGTCTACGAGACGCGGGAACTGGTGCGTGCGCGCCACCGCCCGATCGTCTTCATCACCAGCAACAACGAGAAGGAGCTGCCGGACGCCTTCCTGCGGCGCTGCTTCTTCCACTACATCAAGTTTCCCGACAAGGAAACCATGCAGCGAATCATCGACGTGCATTTCCCCGGCCTGAAGCAGGCGCTGATCCGCGAGGCGCTCGAGGTGTTCTTCGATCTGCGGGACATTCCCGGCCTGAAGAAGAAGCCATCAACCTCCGAACTGCTCGACTGGCTCAAGCTGCTGGTCGCCGAGGACATCGGGCCGGCGGCGCTGCGCGCGAAGGACGGCAAGGCGGCGATTCCGCCGCTGCATGGCGCCTTGCTGAAGAACGAGCAGGACGTACACCTGTTCGAACGCCTGCTGTTCATGGCGCGGCAGAACCGCTGACCGGCGCCGATGCTGATCGATTTCTTCCACCATCTGAAGGCGGCAAAGCTGCCGGTTTCGACGCGGGAGTTCCTCACGCTGCTGGAGGCCCTGCAGCAGCACGTCGCCGGCCACAGCATCGACGATTTCTATTTCCTTTCGCGCACCTGCCTGGTCAAGGACGAGACGAATTTCGACAAGTTCGACCAGGCTTTCGGCCAATATTTCCGCGGCGTAGAAAAGATCCCCGGCCTCGACGCCGAGATTCCCGAGGACTGGCTGCGCTTTCTCGGCGCCAAGCACCTGACGCCGGAAGACAAGGCCAAGCTGCAGGCGCTCGGCTGGGACAAGCTGATGGAAGAGTTCAGGAAACGGCTGGCCGAACAGAAGGAGCGCCACGCCGGCGGCAGCAAGTGGATCGGCACCGGCGGCTCCAGCCCCTTCGGTGCCCACGGCTACCACCCCGAAGGCATCCGCATCGGCGCGGAATCGGCCGGCAATCGCACCGCGATCAAGGTGTGGGAGAACCGCGAGTTCCGCAACCTCGACGACAGCGTCGAGCTGGGCACGCGCAACATCAAGGTGGCGCTGCGCCGCCTGCGCCGTTTTGCCCGCGAGGGCTCGGCCGAGGAACTCGACCTGGACGGCACCATCGCGTCGACCGCGCGCAATGCCGGCTGGCTCGACATCCTCATGCGGCCGGAGCGGCACAACAAGGTCAAGGTCCTGCTGTTCCTCGACATCGGCGGCTCGATGGACGACCACATCCGCCTGTGCGAGGAATTGTTCTCGGCGGCCAAGACCGAATTCAAGCACCTCGAGTATTTCTACTTCCACAACTGCGTCTACGACCACGTCTGGCGCGACAACCGGCGCCGCCACTCCGAGCGCTTCGCGCTGTGGGACGTGATGCACAAGTACGGCAACGACTACAAGCTGATCCTGGTCGGCGACGCCACCATGAGCCCCTACGAGATCCTCCAGCCGGGCGGCTCGGTGGAGTACATGAACGAGGAATCGGGCGCCGTCTGGCTGCGCCGCCTGCTCGACGCCTATCCGCATGCCGCCTGGCTCAATCCCGAACCGGAACGGCTGTGGCCCTACCGCCACTCCGTCGGCATCGTCGAGAACATCCTCGGCGGCCGCATGTTCCCGCTCACCCTGGAAGGCCTCGAACGCGCCATGCGCCTGTTGAGCAAATAGCGCCGGCAGGCGACAATGCGACCTTCCTTTGGAGACCCGCCATGAACGAAGACGAACTGCGCCGCCTGGCGCGACGCGAAACCCTGCTCAAACTCGCCGCCGCCGGCGCCCTCGGTGCCGGCGGCATTCTCGGCCGGGTGCAGGAAGCGCTCGCCGCCGGCTCGCTGCCGGCCACGCCGGGCTTCCGGCACATCAGGGGCCCGGTCGGGGTGGATAACACGCGCGCCTCCATCGGCATGAACATCAAGCCCGGCCAGACGGTGATGACCGGCGAAGGCGGCGAGGCCATTTATGTCATCGGTCCGGACGCCTTCATGCAGCGCGAAAAGACCAAGGTGACCTTCGACGACAGCTCCGGCGCCGCCGTCATGCGCATCCTCACCGGCAGGATTCTCAGCGTCTTCGGCAAGGGGCGCGACAAGAACCGTGCGCTGCAGCTCGTTACCTCGACCGCGACCATCGGCATTCGCGGCACCGGCTGCTACATCGAGGCGGAAGAGGCCCGCACCTATTTCTGCCTCTGCTACGGCGAGGCCGAGGTGGTCCCGACCGGTGATCCGAAGCAGCGGGAAACCATCCGCACCCAGCACCACGAGCATCCGATCTACATCGGCGCCAGCGGCAGCCGCATGATGGCACCGGCGGCGGTGATCAACCACACCGACGCCGAACTCATCATGCTGGAGAATTCCGTCGGCCGCTGGCCGCCGTTCTATGGCCAGGGCAACGGCTACCGCTGAAGGCGCCGCCTATTCCGTCTGCGCCGGCGGCGCAACCTTGATGACTTCCTCGAGGGTGGTCTGGCCGGCGGCGACCTTCATGGCGCCGGAAATGCGCAGCGGCTTCATGCCCTCGCGGTAGGCCTGCTCGCGCAAGCGCGCCAGATCGGTGCCGGGCGTCACCAGCCGGCGGATTTCCGGCGACATGAGCATGATCTCGTAGAGTCCGACGCGGCCCATGTAGCCGGTCATGCGGCAATCCAGGCAGCCGACCGGGCGATACACCTGCTTCGGCCGGTTCGCCTTCCACGGCGCCACCAGCGCCGCCCACATGTCTTCCTCTTCCGGCGTCATGGCCGACGCCGCCTTGCAGTGCGGACAGAGCGTGCGCACCAGGCGCTGCGCCATCACGCCGAGCAGCGTGGCGTTGATCAGGTAGGATGGCGCACCGAGGTCGAGCAGGCGCGTGATGGCCGTCGGCGCGTCGTTGGTATGCAGGGTGGACAGCACGAGGTGGCCGGTCAGGGCGGCCTGGATCGCCATGTCGCCGGTTTCCAGGTCGCGGATCTCGCCGACCATGATGATGTCCGGATCCTGCCGCATCAGCGCGCGCACGCCGGCGGCAAAGGTCATGTCGATGCCCGGCTGCACCTGCACCTGGTTGAACGTCGCCTCGATCATCTCGATCGGGTCCTCGATCGTGCATACGTTGACCGCCGCCGTAGCCAGCTGCTTGAGCGTCGAGTACAGCGTGGTGGTCTTGCCCGAGCCGGTTGGCCCGGTGACCAGCACGATGCCGTTCGGCTGGCCGGCCATCTGCGTCCAGCGCGCCTTGTCCTCGTCGGCGAAGCCCAGCTCGGCGAAGTCGCGCATCAGCACCTCGGGGTCGAAGATGCGCATCACCAGCTTCTCGCCGAAGGCCGTCGGCAGGGTCGACAGGCGCAGCTCGATCTCCTGGCCGTCGGGCGTGCGCGTCTTGATGCGGCCGTCCTGCGGGCGGCGCTTTTCCACCACGTCCATGCGGCCGAGGATCTTGATGCGGCTGGTCATGGCG
>CAZASE010000094.1:0-6252 GCA_964487715.1 uncultured Rhodocyclaceae bacterium
GTCGTCACCGGCGCGGTGGCCGGCACCGGCGGCTGGTTCGACAGGGCGCCCGGCACGCCGGCGGCGCCGGCGCCGCCGGTGCCGGATTCACTGATCTGCTGGCTGCGGATCGAGCCGTCGGGCGCCGGGTTGGGCTTGTAGGTCTCCGCCACCTGTTCGGACTGGGAGAAGTCGATGTCGGCGGTCACCTGGGCGCGCAGGTTGCCGGGGCCGACAATCGGCACGAGGATGTTCTCGATGCGCCTGACGTAGCTGGCCTCGATCTCGTGCATGTACTTCAGCTGGGTCGGATCGAGCCCGGCGCTGTCGCGGCGCTCTCCGACGGCGGAAAGCAGGTTGCCGTTCTGGTCCACCACGTTCACATTGGCGGTCGGCAGGTGCGGCACGCTGGCCGCCACCAGGTGCACGATGCCGGCGACCTGGCCCGGCTCCAGCGTGCGGCCGGCGTGCAGGTTGACCAGCACCGAGGCCGACGGCCGCGCCTCGTCGCGCAGGAAGCCGGACTGCTTCGGCATCGCCAGGTGTACGCGGGCGCCCTGCACGGCGGCCAGCGCCTGCACCGAGCGCGACAGCTCGCCCTCGAGGGCGCGCTGGTAGTTGAT
Source organism: uncultured Rhodocyclaceae bacterium (assembly GCA_964487715.1). Classification (GTDB taxonomy): domain Bacteria; phylum Pseudomonadota; class Gammaproteobacteria; order Burkholderiales; family Rhodocyclaceae; genus Desulfobacillus. The sequence goes on from CAZASE010000094.1 coordinate 603, forward strand.
CTGCTCGATGAACTGCGACAGCCCGAGCTTCTGCGTTTCCATGATCTCGAAGCCGACCAGGCCGCCCTTCGGCAGTCCCTGCGAGGCCAGCTTCAGTCGCGCATCGTGCACCTGGTTCTGCGGCACCATGATGGCGCCGCCCGACTCGTTGAACTTGTACGGCACCGCCATTTGCTGCAGGGCGTTGACGATGCTGCCGCCGTCGCGCTCGGACAGGTTGGAGAACAGCACGGAATAGGCCGGCGTGCGCACCCAGTTCCAGCCGGCGAAGGCCAGCGTCGCCACCAGCGTGAGCGAGATGAGGGAAAGCAGCTTCTGCTGCAGCGGCAGTCGGGCGAACGCCTCGATGGACAGCTGATTGTCGGCCATGGTTGCCACACTTTCCGGTGCGGACCGGCCCAATACCGGTCGTCTGGCAGGATTCTGCCCGTCGCGCGTGGGCGGCATTGCGTGGAAAAGCGGCAATTTTTGCCTGCTTATTGCCGCCTGTTCCTTGCCGCCCGCTTGTTAGTCTGCCGCCATCCCCATTGCTCTCCGGGCAACCGCATGGAAACCAGCGCAACCCAGCCACCGCTGCCGCAGGCCGCGCAGCACCTCGAAGCCGGCCGGCTGGCCGAGGCCTTCCGCATCTTCAACCAGGCTTCGGAGGAGCTTGCCGGCGCCTATACCGGCTTGCAGGAGCAAGTGGCGCGCCTGACCGGCGAGCTGGCGCTGGCCAACGGCCGGCTCAAGCGCGAATATGAAGAGAAGGCGGCGCTGACCGAACGGCTGGCGCTGCTGCTCGACACCCTGCCGGCCGGCGTGGTGGTGCTGGACGGCGCCGGCCGGGTGGCGCAATCCAACCCGGCGGCGGGCACCATCCTCGGTGCCGCGCTGGAAGGCCTTGCCTGGGACGCGTTTTCCGCCGTGCACCTGGCACCGACCTCGACACCGGGCGAACTGGAAATCGCCGGCCGGCGCGTCGCCATCGACGAAACGCGGCTGATTGCCGGCGGCGGCCGGCTGGTGCTGATCCACGACGTGAGCGAAGCGCACCGGCTGAAGACCCAGGCGGCGCGCAGCGAGCGCCTGGCGGCGATGGGCGAGATGGCGGCGGCGCTGGCGCACCAGCTCCGCACGCCGCTGGCCGCCGCGCTGCTCTACGCCGGCGCGCTGGAGAATCCGCAGCTGCCGGCGGCGGAAAAGGCGCGCGTCGGCGGCAAGGTGGTGGAGCGCCTGCAGCACCTGGAGCAGCTGATCCGCGACATGCTGACCTTCGCGCGCGGCGAGACCACCGGTGGCGAGACCATCGCGGCGGCGGCGCTGCTGGCGGAGTTGGCGCAGGTGTTCGAGCCGCTGGCGGCGCGCCGCGGCATCGCCCTGCGCATCGCCGACCGCAGCGGCGGCCTTGCGGTTGCCGGCAGCCGCAAGGCGCTGGCCGGCGCGCTGACCAATCTGCTGGAGAACGCCCTCGACGCCTGCCGCGAGGGCGGCGAGGTCGAGCTGTGCGCGGCCGCCGATGGCGGCAGCCTGCATTTCCACGTGCGCGACGACGGCCGCGGCATCGACGCGACGACCCAGGCGCGGCTGTTCGAACCGTTCTTCACCACCCGCGCGGAGGGCACCGGCCTTGGCCTGGCGATTGCCCAGGGCGTGGCGCGCGCCCACGGTGGCGGCATCGAGGTGCAGTCGCAGCCCGGCGCCGGCGCCGATTTCCGCATGTCCCTGCCGGCCTGTACGGCGGCGCCTTCCCCGATCCGCGATGCCGCTTCCTGCGTTGCCCTGCCGCCCGGCGCCCGCCGGCGGGCGGGCGGACGCCGGCGCGCAGCCCTTTAGCCATGGAGCATGCCATGATCCAGAACCTCAACATCCTGGTTGTCGAAGACGATCTCGAACTGCGCGACGCCCTTTGCCTGACGCTCGAATGCGCCGGCCACCGCGTGCTCGGCGCCGCCGACGGCCCGGCCGCGCTGCATCTGGTCGAGCGCGACGCGTTCAACCTGGTGGTCAGCGACTTGCGCATGCAGCCGATGGACGGACTGGCGCTGCTCAAGGCGATCCGCCTGCGCGAGGCGCACCTGCCGGTGCTGCTGATGACCGCGTTTGGCGACGTCGACCAGGCGGTCACGGCGATGCGCGCCGGCGCCTGCGATTTCCTGCTCAAGCCGATCGCGCCGAAGGCCCTGCTGGAACACGTCGCGCGCTACGCCGCGGTGCCGCCCCAGGCCGAGGACATGATCGTTGCCGATGCCCGCACGCGCAACCTCCTGTCGCTGGCGGCGCGCGTCGCGCGCACCGATGCGACGGTGCTGCTGACCGGCGAATCGGGCACCGGCAAGGAGGTCTTCGCGCGCTACATCCACGCGCAGTCGGGGCGCGCGGCGGCGCCGTTCATCGCCATCAACTGCGCGGCGATTCCGGAGAACCTGCTCGAGGCCACCCTGTTCGGCCACGAGAAGGGCGCCTTCACCGGCGCGCAGGGCGCCGCCGCCGGCAAATTCGAGCAGGCGCAGGGCGGCACCCTGCTGCTCGACGAAATCTCGGAAATGCCGCTGGCGCTGCAGGCCAAGCTGCTGCGCGTGCTGCAGGAGCGCGAGGTGGAGCGCGTCGGCGGCCGCAAGCCGATCGCGCTGAACATCCGCGTTCTGGCCACCAGCAACCGCGACATGGCGCGCGAGGTGGCGGCCGGACGGTTCCGCGAGGATCTGTACTACCGCCTCAACGTCTTCCCGCTGCAGATCCCGGCCCTGCGCGAGCGGCCGGGCGACATCGTGCCGCTGGCCCGGCATTTCGCCGCCGCGCACGGCAGCCAGGCGGCAAGGTTTGCCGCCGAGGCGGAGGCCTTGCTGGTCGCCCACGCCTGGCCGGGCAATGTGCGCGAACTGGAAAATGCCGTCCAGCGGGCGCTGATACTCGCCGGCGGCGAGGCGGTGGAGGCCGGCCATCTGCAATTCTCCCTGCAGTTTCCCCCGATTGTGGCAGCGGCCGAATGCCCGCGCGCCGGTGCGGCCGCGCCGGTGCTGCCGGGCGCGGCCGCACCGGCCAACATGAAGGCGCTGGAACGCCAGCACATCCTCGACACCCTGGCGACGGTCGGCGGCTCGCGCAAGCGTGCCGTTGAACTGCTCGGCATCTCCGAGCGCACCTTGCGCTACAAGCTGCAGCAGTACCGCACGGCGGGCGCGGCCTGAAATGCTGGCACGCGGATTGCTCCATCAGCGCGTGAACAAGGAGGAATGACCCCATGAACACACGCGGCATCGACCAGATGCTTTCGGAGCTGCGCAGCGCCGCGCAGGCCGCCAGCGGCAAGGGGCTGCAGCCGGCCGACGCGCAGGCGGCCGGCGGCGCCGACTTCGGCCAGATACTGAAAGGCACGCTTGACCAGGTGAACCAGGCGCAGCTGCAGGCGCAGCAGATGGCGCAGGATTTCTCCGCCGGTAATGGCAGCGCCAGCCTGCAGGACGTCATGATGGGCCTGCAAAAGGCCAACCTGTCCTTCCAGCAGATGGTGCAGGTGCGCAACCGCCTCGTCTCGGCCTACCACGACATCATGAACATGCAGGTCTGACAAACTGCCTGAGGGTGTGTGAAGAATTCAACACCTACCGCAGAGGCACGGAGGCGCAGAGACAACGCAGAGGAGACGTCGTTGTTTGCACGGGGGTCCTCTGCGCACCCTCTGCGTCTCTGTGCCTCTGCGGTGGGTTTCCCGGAATGTTTTCACAGCCTCCGGGCGGGCCGGTCTACTGGCCGCTGGCGGATTCGTCGAGCAGCTTCTGGTAGATGTAGGCGGTGAGCATGAGCAGGTCGGGCTGCGACATGTCGCCGAATTCGACGCCGTGCTGGCATTGCGCCACGCCCTGTTCGTTGACGACGCCATCCTCGATGTTGCGGATGATCGTGTCGATGCTCAGATAGGACTCGATGTCGTTCAGGTTGAGGCGGAACTTGATCGGCAGGGTTTCCCCCTTCTTGCCGAGCGGCGCCTTGGCGCAAAGCATCGCGCCGGAGGTGCTCATGTTCTGCAGCGTGATGGCGACGCTTTCGCCGGGCGCGTCCTGCGCGCGCATGGCGGCGCCGATGATGCGCGTGCGGATGCGCGTGCCCTTGCGCACGACCAGGCCGCGTACGCTGCGCGGGTAGGCGAGATAGAGGTGCGGAAACGGCGTGTTGGTGGACTTCAGGATGCTCGTCGTGAAAGCGAAGGCGCTCTTGCCGGAGAAGGCGCGTACGACGAAGGATTTGCCTTCCTTCATCAACAGGGTCATGCCGTCCACGACCGGCGTGCTGACCAGCACCGCCTGGCCCTTCTGGTAGCCGATCAGCTTGACGTAATAGCGCGTCTCCTCGCCGTCGATCTGCGGCTGCAGCTGCAGCGGGTCGCCGACCTGCAGCTTGACCTCGTCGAAGGGCACCTCCTTCTGCGTGCTTTCCTTCGGCGCCTCGGCGGCGGCCGTCGTGGTGTCAGGCGTCGGGAGGGGGCTGGCGCTCACAGGTCCGATCCCCGTCAGATGAGGCCGGTTTCCCGCGCCTTGCGTTCGCGCTCGATGCGGATGATGTAGCGCTGGATCAGGTTGGTCATGTGGGCCGGCAGATCGACGAACTGGCAGCCGGAGCGCTTGACCCGCGTGCCGCTGCGCAGCGTCACCTCGAACAGGCTGCGCACGCGCAGGGTCGCCGTCAGGGTGCCGACCTCGGGCAGGTCGATGCGGCAGTTTTCGAAGAGGTGGTCGGTTTCGAACTCGATGCCTTCCGGCGGCGCCATCATGGCCAGGCCGCCGCCGCTGATGTCAATCACCGTGCTTGCCACGAGCGCCTGCGAGCCGTCGGCCAGCTTGACCGGGATGGTGCATTTGAGCGGGTTGGCGACCGGTGCGGTGAGCCGGTAATACTCGCGCCGCTGCAGGCGCAGCAGCGTGTCCGGCACGGCGCTGCGGAAGGCCGGCCGCCCCTCATGCTCGATCAGCTCCAGGCGGTTCAGGGTGAACTGGATCTTCACCTTGTCATGGGTGGTGATGAGGACCAGCTTGTCGCTCGCCAGTGCCTTGCGGTTCATTTCGGCGCTGCCGCCCGGGTCGAGCAGCAGCGCGCCCTCGCCGACGACATCGACCAGCGAGGTGAGGAGGAAGTCGCTGCCCTGGTTGAAATAGACGGTGATCAGCGCGCCCTTGTCGCGCAGTGCGCGCAGGATGTACAACACCTCCTTGCGCGAATGCAGGAGGTATTTCGAGTAGTCGTCCGACTGCATCAGCTCGAACTTGAGCAGCGGCGAGGCGTCCTCGTGGTCTGGGCGGGCGGTGTCTGTCATGCCGGTTGGTCCATCGACGACGAAGTTTAATCGATTCTCAGGGAATGTGCCCTGCCTCCGCTGCGGCCTGCAGGCCGTGTTCGGCGCGATAGATCCAGGCCAGCAGCTCGGCCACCACGACATACAGCTGCGGCGGAATGCGCGCGTCGAGGTCGACCTGCATGAGCAGCGCCACCAGCTCCGGGGATTCGTGCACGAACACGCCGTGCTCGCGCGCGCGCGCGATGATCTCGGCGGCGATCAGGCCGCGCCCCTTGGCGACGACGCGCGGCGCCTGTTCCGCCGCCGAGTAGGCGAGGGCGACGGCTTCCTGGCGCGGGTCGCGGGGCGTCACGGCAGGCTCGCAATGCGTGCGCCACC
>CAZASE010000095.1:0-6154 GCA_964487715.1 uncultured Rhodocyclaceae bacterium
CGGGCGCAAGGTCGGCGGCGGCGGATTGCGGTGTCTTGGCCCAGGAGCGCAGCAGCGAGGTCAGGCGCTCGAACAGGTTGTCGGGGTCGCTGCCGGCCGAGGCAAGGACATGCTCGACCGATTCGCGCTTGCGGCCCTGCGTCATGCCGGCGTGGCGCCGCTCCATCTGCGCCAGCAGTTCGGCGATCAGTCCGCTCCAGGCCGGCGGCTCGGCTTCGTGCGTCTTGAGCAGGGCGGCCAGGGCGGCGGCGAGCTCGTTCCAGTCGCGGTTGGCGATGGCGCCGTCGAGCTGCTGGGCGAAGCGCAACTGCTCCGGCGCGGCGCGCGGCAGCCGGGTGGCGAGGGCCTTGAGGGCGCGCTCGGGGAAGGCCTCGGTTTCGGCCGTACCGGCGATCTCGTTATAGATCCGGCGGTAATTGTCCGGCGTCGGCGGGTTGCGCTGCGTCGCCAGGCGGCGCAGCGTTTCGCGCGCTATTTCCGATGGTTGCGTGAGTTCGGCCATTTCAATGGAAGGATAACGGCGGCGCGCGGCAATGCTTGAGTCAGGGGCTGTGGACATAACCCGGAAAACCCGCCACCGAGACGCGAAGGCGCAGCGGGTGCGCTGAGAACGCCCATGCAAACAGCGAGCTGATTGGCTACAAACCTCAGCTTCGTCATTCCGGGCACGCGAAGCGCGACCCGGAATCCAAAACGGTCTCAAAAAAGCCCTGGATTCCGGATTCCGTCCTGGCGGGCGGCCCCGGAATGACGGTGCTGGTGGGCGGCATGGTCTCCGCCAAGGGGAAGCCCATGGGCATCGTCACCGCAGGAATCGATCTGGCAAGCTTTCAGTCGACGAGGTTCTGCTTGAGCCCGTAGTGGGTCAGTTCGGCGTTGTTCTTCAGCTTCATCTTCTCCAGCAATCGTGCCCGGTAGACGCTGACGGTCTTGACGCTCAGCTTGAGTTCCTCGCCGATCTGCGTCAGCGTCTTGCCCGAGGCGATCATCACCAGTGTCTGGTATTCGCGGTCGGAGAGTTTTTCGTGCGGGGCCTTGTCACCGTCGTCGGAAATGGCGTTGGCCAGCCCCTCGGCCAGCGACGGGCTGACGTATTTCTTGCCGGCAGCGACCTGGCGGATGGCCGTCACCAGCAGCTCCGGCGCACTCTGCTTGGTCAGGTAGCCCGAGGCGCCGGCCTTCAGCGCGCGGATGGCGTAGTGTTCCTCCGGGTGCATGGAGAGCATCAGCACCGGCAGCCGCGGAAATTCCTTCTTCAGCTGCTTGAGGGTGTCGATGCCGTTCTTGTCCGGCATCGAGACGTCGAGCAGGACGACGTCCCACTCGCCGCTGCGCGCCAGCTGCAGTGCCTGCACGCCGTTGCGCGCTTCGCCGCTGACGACCAGATCCGCGGAGTCGGAGAGGATCTGCCGGAGGCCGTGGCGGACGATGGCGTGGTCGTCGGCAATGAGGATGCGGATCGGGGTGGTCATGGGAATCGCGTGCTCCTCGAAAATCAGCGTGTCGGCGCCGGCGGCACGCGCAGGACGATGCGCGTGCCCTGCGGCATGTTGGCGGCAATGTCGAGCGTGCCGCCCAGGGCATGCATGCGCTCGCGGATGCCGCGCAGGCCAAAGGACTTGGGCTTGTTCAGGCTGTCCGGCGCCAGTCCGCGGCCATTGTCCGCCACCTCCAGCACCAGGGTACCGTCGTCCCGCGCGAGGCATACCGCGACCGAGGTCGCCTGGGCATGCTTGGCGATATTGGTCAGCGCCTCCTGGAAAATGCGGAACAGCGCGAGCGAGGTTTTCTCGTCGGTTTCGACCTCGTGGCTGATCTGCGAGGTGTCGCAGGCGAGGCCGACGCGCTGGGAAAAGTCGTCCGCCTGGCATTCGATGGCGGCGGCGAGGCCGAAGTCCTTGAGGATGCCGGGCCGCAATTCGCGCGCGACCCGGCCGGCGGTGCTGATGGCCTCGTCGATCAGGCCTTCGATGCCGCGCACGCGCTTGCGCAGCTGCAGGGGATCGCCCGGCAGCTTCGAGCCGAGCAAAGCCGTCTCGATCTTGATCGCCACCAGCGTACCGCCGAGCTCGTCGTGGATGTCGCGGGCGATGCGCTCGCGCTCCTCTTCCTTGACCGATTCCAGGTGCGACGAAAGCTCGGCCAGCTGGGCGCGCGATTCGCGCAGCTCGGTTTCGATCAGCTTGCTCTGCGTGATGTTCGAAACAATGCCCTCCCACTGCACCTCGCCGCCGACAAGGCGGCGCGGTGCCGAGCGCAGGTTGATCCACTTGATGTCGCCGGCGGCGGCGCGGATGCGGCCGTCCCAGTTCACCAGCGTGAGATCGGTGGCCGAGGCGGCCAGCGCGGCATCGAGCGAGCCGCGGTCCTCGTCGGCGACGACGCCGAAGAAAGCGGCCGCGTCGTCGACGAGCGCATCCGCCCGCACCCCCAGCAGCGCGGCGCAGCCCTCGCTGACGTAGGGAAAATGCAGGCCGCCGTCGCCGCCCTGCAGCAGCTGGAACACCATGCCGGGAATGTTGGCGACGAGGGCGCGGAAGCGTGCCTCGTTCTCCTGCACCGCATCGAGCGCGATGCGCCGTTCGACACGGTGCTTCGCCTCGCGCATCTCACGTTCGACGGCCGGCACCAGGCGGTCGAGGCGATCCTTCGAAAGGTAGTCGTGCGCGCCGGCGCGCATCGCCGCCACCGCGGTGTCCTCGTCGATGACGCCCGAGACGATGATGAAGGGCAGGTCGAGGCCGAGTTCCTGCATCAGGCGGAGGGCACCCATGGCGCTGAAGCCGGGCATGCTGTGATCGGACAGCACCGCATCCCAGTGCTGCGCCAGCAGGGCGGCGCGGGCGGCATCGGCATTCTGCACGCGCTCGTAGGCCAGCGCGTGGCCGGCCCGGCGGAAACAGCCGGCGAGAAGGAGTGCGTCGTCCTCGGAGTCCTCGATGATGAGGACGTTGAGGGGCGGGCGGTGTTCGGGCTGCGGCTGAGCCATCGCAGTCGATAGGTCCGGAAGCGGGTCGTTGTGCCGGGGAAGTCTACTCCAAAGCGCGCACCGCGCAAGGCGGGGCGCGCGACGCATCGGCTATAATTTCGCCCGTGCCGGCATAGCTCAGTTGGTAGAGCAGCTGATTTGTAATCAGAAGGTCGTGGGTTCGATTCCTGCTGTCGGCACCAGACCAAACACCCACGCCCCGCAGCGCCTGCGCCATCTGCGCCGCAGTGGCGCGCGGTCAGCGCGGGGGCATCGCGAAAAAGCTGATGCCTTCGTACGCGTAGCCAGGCACCGTGGCGATGACGGAAGCCTTTTCGGATTCGGCGATGGTGAAGAAATGGGCGCCGAGAACCCCCGTGTTGCGAAAACGGTAAACCGGAGCCCGTCCCGCCGCCGGTGCGTTGAACGCATGGTAGGCAACACCTTCATCCTGCAGCAGGTTGCCGAGGTTGGCACGGATGGAATCGATTTCCGGCGGCAGCATGGAGTAGAGGTAGACGCCAGGCTGGGCCTGATGGCGGAAGCGGTAAACCGGGTAAATGCCGTATGCGCTGCTGCCGCCGGCGCAGGCGGAAAAAGCGACGCCCTCGTATCGCAGGGGCGCGCCGGCCGCGATTTGCGCATTGCCTTCGCTGACGTCTGTCGTGTAGAAGTCGCCGGGGATCTGCGTGTTTCGGTAGCGGTGGACCGCGATTTCGGCGCAAGCGGCGCGGCTCCCCGCGGTGTTCAGGTTGAACGGGCCGTAGCCGGTGGAATCCGCCACCGATACCGGCGCAGCAGGCCGGTTCGTTGAGCCGTCTCCGATCTGCCCATAGTGGTTGTCGCCCCATCCTGCGACACCGCCGTCAGCCCTGACGGCAAGGATATGCGCATTTCCGGCGGCGCACGCCACCACGCCGGACAGGCCCGGCGCGGGTGCCGCGGATTGGCCGGGAAAGCTGGGGTAGGGGACCGGGCGACTCCACGTCCACAGGTTGCCATCGGTCCTCAGCGCGATCGAAAAATCAAACCCCGCCGCGATGGCGACGACGCCCGACAAGGTGGGAGCCTGGCGTGGGCCTGCCGTGCATGGCAGCGAGTAGCCGTGAAACCCGGTACAGGAGAAGGCGGGCGGCAGGGACGGGTTATTGGCGTCCTGCTGGTGGTAATTGCTCGCCCCCCATTCCCAGGCGCCGCCGTCCTGCCCGAGGGCAAGGGAATGGAAGTTCCCGGCGGCGATGGCGGTTACCGGAGGGAGGCTTGCGACCCGCATGGGCGTGCTGCGCAAGGTCGCGGGATCAAGGTCGCCCCGTTGGGCGGAGTAATTGCTGCCCCAGGCCCAGACCGAACCGTCGCTTTTCAAGGCCAGCGCATGGTTGTCGCCGATTGCGATCGCGACAACGCTGTCCAGCCCGGGGATCGGCCCGGGCACGCTGCGCGCGGCAGGTGCGACCTGCGGCGTCCCCTGGAAAACAGACGTCGGGGCACCGGTGCCCAGCTGGCCGGATCGGTTGTTTCCCCAACTCATGACCGTGCCGTCCTGCATCAAGGCCAGGCTCGACCCGCCGCCAGCGGCGATTGCAACCACGCCGCCCAGGCGCGATACCGGCGCGGCGATGCCGCGATCGACGGCGGAACCATCGCCAAGTTGGCCATTGTCATTCGCGCCCCAGGCCCAGACCGTACCGTCGCTTCCCAGCGCAAGCGTGTGCGATTCTCCGGCTGCAATCGCGCTGATCCCGTCGAGTTGCCGGACGGCCACCGGCCGGTTTCGCGCAAGCACTGTCCCGTCGCCCAGCTGGCCACGCGAGTTGTCACCCCAAGCCCAGACCGTGCCGTCCTGCTTCAACGCGACGCTGTGGTAGCCGCCGGCGGCCACCATGGGGGTGGCGCCGCTGGCGGCCTGGGTGCCGACTGACAGCAGGGCCAGTCCAAGCAAGCGCGCAAGCCGCCGCGCCGATTCATTCAAATTGAACGCCATGATCCGTCTCTTTCGTGTCGCCGGAGGGTCAAAGACGTCGGCATTGCGCGATGCCGACGTCCTGAATGGCGCATGATACCGGCACAGCGGCCGGTGCGGTTGATCCTTTATATGCACCTGTGGTGCGGGGCAATGCAAGGCGGTCGTGCGCCATTGCCCCGTGGCAGGCGGCGGATTCGAGCGGAAGGGAACTCGCGAACCGGTGCCCGCTGACCGCAGCTCGCGTCCGGCCCGGTGCACCGAAACGGCTTACTCCGAGGGGGGCGGAAATTCCGTTCGCGTCTGCGCGAAATCAGGCGTTAAACGCGCACGCCCTGCAGCGACTGCTCCATCTGCGCCGCGGCGGCGCGCAGTTCTTCCACGGCCCGCGCCGTGTCGCCGAAGTCTTTGCAGCCCGCCTCCGCCTGCCGGGCGACGGTTTCGACCAGGCGGGCGATCGTGTCGGCGGCGCGATCCTGCTCCTTCACCGCGAGGGCGATGGCGTCTACCCCGCCGGTCACCTGCGCCAGCATGCCGTTCGATTCGGCCAGCACGATCGCCACGGTTTCTACCGATTCCTGGCTCGCGTGGAGCGAGCCGCGCCCCTGCTGGATGGCCTGGTCGACGCTCTCCGACTTCTTGCTCAGGGCGCGTGTGACTTCGTCGATCTGGCTGGCCGACTGCGCCGACTTCTCGGCCAGCTTGCGCACTTCGTCGGCGACGACGGCGAAGCCGCGTCCCTGTTCGCCGGCGCGCGCTGCCTCGATCGCCGCGTTCAGCGCCAGCAGGTTGGTCTGGTCGGCGATGTCGCGCACCTGTTGCGTCATGGTGATGATGACGCGCGTGCTCTGCAGGAACTCGGCGACGGCGTCCTCGATCTCCTTGATGGCCGATTCGGCGACGTCGACCTGGCCGACCAGTTCGGAGAGCTTCTCGTTGCCGGTATGCGCCTGCGCCAGGCTGGCGCCGGCCTGCTGGCGCAGGGCCTCGGCGTCGACGAAGATCGTGCGGATGCCGGCGGCGACGCGGCCGATGTCGGCCAGGACGGTCGCCGCGGAATTGCTTTGTTCGCATGAGCCGCGGCCGGCGGCGGCGGATGACTGGACGAGCCGGCCGGCCTCCGCCGAGACCTGCCGCGCGCTGCCCTGGATGCCGCCCAGGGTCCGAACGAGTTCGAGCCGCAGCGCCTCCGCGCGGGCGCTGCAGCGGCCGAGCGCGTCGCCGCC
>CAZASE010000096.1:0-6069 GCA_964487715.1 uncultured Rhodocyclaceae bacterium
GCGACCCGCGCTACCGCCCCAGCCCCTGGCTCAAGCGCCGCGCCCTGCTCGGCGTTTCCCTGCTGACGGACGAGACTTGACCCCGCCGTCCGAGCTTTCCGCGTTCCGCCTGCGCCATCCCCTGCGCGTGCGCTGGGCCGAGCTCGATCCGCAGAACATCGTGTTCAACGGCCACTATCTGACCTACTTCGACATCGGCATCACCGAATACTGGCGCACCATCGGCCTGCCCTACCCCGACGGCATCGCCGGCACCGGCGGCGACCTGTTCGCCGTCCGCAGCGTCCTCAATTACCATTCCTCGGCCCGCTACGACGACATGCTGGAAATCTGCGTGCGCGCCGCGAAACTGGGCAATTCCAGCATGAGCTTCGAGATGGCCGTATTCCGCGGCGACGCACGCCTGGTCAGCGGCGAGATGGTCTACGTCAATGCCGATCCGGAAAGCCGGACCTCGCGCCCGCTGCCGGAGAAGTTGCGCCGGGCGATCGAGTCCTGGGAAGCCGGGCACGGCCGCAGCTAGCGGCGCACCTCAGGCAGCGGCAAACAGGGGCGACACGTCGGCGAAGATGCGGTACTCGCGCGCCTTCGCCCCGTCCATCGTCATGACGTTGGCGAAGGGTACCGTCACCACGCCGCCGTCCAGCCGCCGGTAGGTCACCAGGCCGTGGCAGATCGTCGTGTCGCCGCAGGTCCAGTGCCCGAGCAGGTGATGACCGACGCCGGCGATGGCCTGGAAGAATCCGCCGACGGCGGCGACGATCGCCGCCGTGCCGTGCACCGCTGGCGCGTTGCCGAACTGGAACAGGGCGTCGGACGCGAGGTGCGCCGCGAAGCGCGGCGCATCCATGTCGTCGATGCTCGCGAACAGGCTGTCGAGCCAGGGGTTGTGGTCCATCGGGAAATCTCCGGAAAAGTGGGGGCCTTGGGTGGCCGGCACGGCATCACCGCGCCGGTGGCGGAGGGCGGATTCACGCCCGCCGCAGCAGATGCTCGAACTCGTCGCCGGGAAGCGGCTTGCCGAAGAAGTAGCCCTGGTAGGCGTGACAACCGGCGCTCGCCAGGAAGTCGCGCTGTACCCGGGTCTCGACACCCTCGGCGATGACCGCTAGGCCCAGGCTCTGCCCCAGCGCGACGATGGTCCTGGCGATCGCGGCATCGTTGGGATCGCTCAGCACGTCGCGCACGAAGGACTGGTCGATCTTCAGCTGGTCCAGCGGCAGCCGCTTCAGGTAGGACAGCGAGGAATAGCCCGTGCCGAAATCGTCCAGCGAGAAGCCGATGCCGCGGGCCTTGAGGATGTGCATCTTCTCTATGATCTCCTCGACGTCGTGCACCAGCAGGCTCTCCGTCAACTCCAGCTTGAGGCGGTGCGGATTGGCCCCGGTCCGCTTGACGGTGGCCAGCACCTGGTCGACGAAGCCGGCCTGGCGGAACTGCTTCGGACTGACGTTGACGGCGAGGGTCAGGCCCTCCAGCTCGGGGCGCGCCGACCACTCCGCGAGCTTGCCGCAGGCCGTCTCCAGCACCCAATGCCCGAGCGGCAGGATCAGGTCGGTCTCTTCCGCCAGCGGGACGAAGTCGGCCGGTGAGACCAGGCCGCGTTGCGGGTGCAGCCAGCGCACCAGGACCTCGGCGCCGGTAATGCGCCCGTCGCCCACCACCTGGCTCTGGTAGTGCAGGATGAACTGCCTGCGGTCGACCGCGCTGCGCAGGTCTTCCTCCAGGTCGGCGCGCACCTTGACGGTGGCCTCCATGGCCGGATCGAAAAAGCGCACGGCGTTGCGCCCCGAGGCCTTCGCCCGGTACATCGCCAGGTCCGCCTGCTTCATCAGCGTATCGACGCTGGCGGAATGCCCCTTGAACAGCGTGACGCCGATGCTCGCGCTGCTGTGGTGGGTGATGCCGCCGATCTGGTAGCTGCGCCCGAGTTCCGCCAGCAGCTTGTCGGCAATGGTTTCGGCGGCCAGCGCGGCATCCTGCTCCGCCGCCCCGAGGCCCGACAGCAGCACGACGAACTCGTCGCCGCCCTGCCGCGCCGCCGTGTCCTCCTCGCGGATGCACTTCCCCAGTCGGGCGGCGACCTGCTTCAGCAGCTGGTCGCCCATCTCGTGCCCCTGGGTGTCGTTGAGCGTCTTGAAATTGTCGAGGTCGAGGAACAGCAGCGCGCCGTAACTGCCGCTGCGCGCACCGCTGGCCATGGCGCGGTCGAGGCGGTCCATCAGCAGCATGCGGTTCGGCAGCTTGGTCAACTGGTCGAAATAGGCCAGGGCGTTGATCCGCTCCTCCGCCTTCTTGCGCTCCGTGATGTCGAAGTGCGTGCCGATGTAATGCGTGACCAGCCCCTGCGCGTCCTTGACCGCCGAGATCGTGAGCCATTTGGGATAAATCTCGCCGTTCTTGCGCCGGTCCCAGATTTCGCCCTGCCAGCTTCCGGTGAGCGTGATCTTTTCCCACATGGCGCGGAAGAACTCGGCGTCGTGGTAGCCCGACTGGAGGATGCCCGGCGTGCGGCCGACGATGTCCTCCGGGGCGTAGCCGGTGGTAAGGGTGAATGCCCGGTTGACCCGCAGCACGATGCCGCGCGCATCGGTCACCACCATCCCCTCCTGCGACTCGAACGCCGCCGCGGCGATGCGCAGCTGCTCCTCGGTCCGTTTCCGCTCCGTCACATCGGTGGTGGTACCGTACATGCGCACCGGCCTTCCCTCCGCGTCCCGCGCCACGCGGCCGCGTTGCTCGACGATGCGCTCGGCGCCGGCGGCAACGACGCGATGCTCGACCAGGTAGTCGCCGCCGCCCGGCGTTTCGATGGCATTCCGGATCAGCGCGCGCAGCATCTGCCGGTCCGCGGGGTGCACGGCGCGCATGAAGTTCTCCGCCGAGGCCTCGACCGCATAGGGTTCGTAGCCGAGCAGGCGGTACATTTCCTCGGACCAGGTCGACTTGTCGTTCGGTATGTCGAGGCTCCAGTTGCCCAGTTGGGCCACCTCCTGCGCCTCCCGGAGCAGCGCCTCCTTCTCCTCCAGCGACTGCTCGGCCCGCTTGCGCTCGGTGATGTCGCGCGCGGTCAGCAGCAGCACCTCGCGGCTGTCGATGGTCAGCGCCTCCAGCGAGATCAGCACCGGGAAGACCTGGCCGTTCTTGCGGCGGAACAGCGTCTCGTGATTCTCCAGGCGGCCACCGCCGCCGAGCGCTTCGAGCATCTGCCTGCGCGCATCGGGCGAGCCCCAGGTCCCCAGTTCCACGGAATTCCGCCCCAGCACTTCATGCGGCTCGTAACCCATGATCCGGGCGAAGGCGTCGTTGATTTCGAGGAAGCGCCCGGTGGCGCGGTCCGTCATGGCGATCACGTCCGGCGAGGCGCGGAAGATCGATGCAAACTTGAGCCGCGATCGCTGCAATTCGCGGCGGCTCGACGCCAGCGTGCCCAGCACCGCCAGCACCGCGACGAGGAGCAGCATGGAGGCGATGACTTCGAGGCTGAAGCGGTTGACGTCGACGAACGCCGGCGGCGGATCGGCGCCCGTCACCGGTCCGGCCAGCGCCGGCAGCGCGGAGCAGCAGAGGGAGAACACCAGAAGCGGCAGGGAGAATCGTTTCACGTTGCGCATGCGATGTTCGTCGCCCGTTCGGCATCCCGGAACTGCCCGGCGGCGGCTGGCCGCAACGGCGCCGGTCCGGGCAGGAGGAACAGGTCGCGGAAAGCGCCGCCCGGAGCGGCAGATGATAGCGCACTGCCGGATTCGGCCCGTCCGCCCGCCGGCGCGGCGGCGTAAAATGCAGCGCAGTCCATCGAACGGGAACGCCATGACGGAACGCGATGCGGTGATGCACAGCTGGTGCGTGCAAAGCGAATGGGACGCGCCGACCGTGGCCGGCGGCGCCGGCGCCTGGTTCTGGGACGAGCAGGGTCGGCGCTACCTCGACATGAGCAGCCAGGCCGAATGCTGCAACCTCGGCCACCAGCATCCCGGCGTGGTGGCGGCGATCCGCGACCAGGCCGAACGCCTCTGCTACATCGCCAACGCCTGGGGTGCGCGCCCCCGCGCCGAGCTGGCGCAGCGCCTGCTGGAACGCGCCGGCTTCGAGGGCGGACGCGTGTTCTTCACCCTCGGCGGCGCCGACGCCAACGAACACGCGGTGAAATTCGCGCGCTGGGCCACCGGGCGCCCGCTGGGAAAAGTCGTCACCCGCTACCGCTCGTATCACGGTGCTTCCAGCGCCGCTTTCACGCTGTCGGCCGACGCGCGCGGCCAGCACCAGCCGCCGGGCCTGCTCAACGTGCTGCACGCCCTCCCGCCATATTGCTACCGCTGCCCCTTCGGCCAGACCCATCCCGGCTGCGGGCTGCGCTGCGCCGGGCACGTCGGCGAACTGATCGACTGGGAGGGCGCCGACACGGTTGCCGCGGTGATGATGGAGCCCCACGCCGGCACCAACGGCATCGTCGCACCGGAAGGCTACTGGCCGCGGCTGCGCGAAATTTGCCGCGAGCGCGGCGTGTTGCTGATCGCCGACGAGGTGATGAGCGGTTTCGGCCGCGTCGGCGAATGGTTCGCCTGGCAGCGCCATGGCGACGCCGGACGGCCCGATCTGATGACGCTGGCCAAGGGGCTCACCGGCGCACACCTGCCGCTGGGCGCGGTGCTGCTTTCCGCCGACGTCTGCCGGCGCCTGGAGCATCGCATGCTCGATGCCGGGCTGACCTACTGCGGCCACCCACTGTCTTGTGCCGCCGGCGTCGCGGCGCTGGCCGCCTACGAGAACGAAGGCCTGGTCGGGCGGGCGCGGGAGCTCGGCGCCGACCTGCGCGCCCGCCTCGACGCCCTGCGCGCACGCCACCCCTGCATCGGCGAGGTGCGCGGCGACGGCCTCTTCCAGGTCCTCGAACTGGTCGCCGACGGCGCCGACCGGACGCCGCTGGCGCCCTGGAGCGCACCGGGCGATACGGCGCTGAAACGCCTGGCGGCGGCGGCCAAGGCGCGCGGCGTGTGTTTCGCCGTGCGCGGCAACCTGGTCATCGTCGCGCCCCCGCTGGTGATCCTGCGCGAGGAACTGGACCTCGCCGTCGACCTGCTCGACGAGCTGCTCGACGGCTGCGATGCGGCGATGGGCGCCGCCTGAACGAACGACACGTTGCCGGGAGCCCGACATGAGCGCCGCCTTCAAGCTGACCTATTCCACCATGTTCGACCCGCCGCCGGAACTGCACGCGGGCTTCGAGGCCGCCGCCGCGCGCGTCGGCGCCGGGCTCGGCGCGGAGCACGGACTGTTCATCGGCGGCCGCGACCGACGCAGCGGACGGACCTTCGACAAGTGCAGCCCGGTCGACCCGCGGCAAGTGCTCGGACGCTTCCAGAACGCCTCGGACGCCGACGTCGACGCGGCGGTGACGGCGGCGCGCGCGGCGTGGCCCGGCTGGATGGCGCGTCCCTGGCGCGAACGCGTCGAGGCCTTGCGCCGGGTCGCGCACCTGATCGAGGAACGCGTCTACGACATGGGCGCGGCGCTGGCCATGGAAGTCGGCAAGAATCGCATGGAGGCCCTGGGCGAAGTGCAGGAGACGGCCGACCTGATCGCCTGGTACTGCGACCAGATGGAGCGGCACGACGGCTATGACGTCCTCCTGGCGCAGGATCCCCTTGCCGGCTACGTCAGCCGCAACCGCACCGTGCTCAAGCCCTACGGCGCCTGGGCCGTTGTCGCGCCATTCAACTTCCCCATGGCCCTCGCCGGCGGCCCGGCGGGAGCGGCGCTGGTGGCCGGCAACACCGTCGTGATCAAGGCGCCCTCGGACGCACCGTGGACCCTGCGCCTGCTGGCCGACGCCATGCGCGACGCCGGACTGCCGGACGGCGTGTTCAACTACCTGAGCGGCGGCGGGCGCACCACCGGCGAGGCGCTGGTGAACCATCCCGACGTTGCCGGCATCACCTTCACCGGTTCCTACGACGCCGGCATGGCCATCCTGCGCCGCTTCGCCGCGGGCCGCCGGCCGCGCCCCTGCATCTCCGAGATGGGCGGCAAGAACGCGGCCATCGTCAGCCGCCACGCCGACCTCCAGCG
>CAZASE010000097.1:0-6038 GCA_964487715.1 uncultured Rhodocyclaceae bacterium
GCATGGACCAGGACAGCCGCGACCAGTACGCGCACTTCCTGCTGCAGACCCACGTTGACAGCCGCCTGATCGAATTTCGCGAGGGCGACGTGCTGCGCATCGTCAGCATCGTCGACGTGCTCGCCGACGGACTTTCGTCCGTGTATACCTTTTACGATCCCGAGGTGTCGAACGCGAGCTACGGCACCTTCGCCATCCTGTGGCAGATCGCGCAGTGCCAGCACGTGGGCCTGCCCTGGCTATACCTCGGCTACTGGATCCGCGACAGCCGAAAGATGGCCTACAAGGCCAGGTTCCGCCCGCTCCAGGCCCTGCGCCAGGGGGTCTGGGAAGCGATCGAGGACTAGCGCGCGGTCGCCGACTCGCGCCGCCGGTAGCTGCGCCAGGCCGGCCATAGCGCGAGGCCGAGCACCAGCGCCAGCGCCAGCAACGGCCACACCACGGGCCGGTTCCATTCGGTGCGGCGCTGCTCGCGCAACGCCGCATCCACCCGCTGGTACTTCAGGGTGTTGTGTCCGACCTTGCTCGGCTTGCGGTTGGTCAGCCAAGCGTGGCGCAGCGTGTAGTCCTTGGGATGGAAACCCCAGACCCAAGGGGCATCGTGGCGCAGGATCACGGTCATACGGTCGATCAGCTCCTGCCGCTCGACGCTGTTCTCCATGGCCTTCATGCGCTCGAACAGGCGGTCGTAGTCCGGATTCTGGTAGTTCGCCGCATTCTCGCCGTTGTGCTTTACCTTGCCCTGCTTGCCGTGGAGCAGGAACATGAAATTCTCCGGGTCCGGGTAGTCGGCGTTCCAGCCGAAGTAGAACAGCTGCACGGCGCCCTTGCGCACCTTTTCCTGGAAGCGGTTGTAGTCGGTGCTGCGCACCACGAGCTGCACGTCGATCTTGGCGAACTGCTTGTTGAGCCAGTCGATGCGCGCCTTGGCGCCGACGCCGGTAGCCGTGGTGTCGAGGTTGATCACCAGCGGCTCGCCGGTTTGCGCGTCGCGGCCGTTGGGCCAGCCCGCCTCGGCCAGCAACCTGCGCGCCTCGCTCACCGGCTTGCGCCGCGGCTGCCCGTCGGCCCAGTCGTAAACGGTGGTGTCGATGCCGGCGGCGCCGTCGCGATAGCCGAAGATGCCGGGCGGAATCGGCCCCTGTGCCGCAAGCCCGCGGCCGTTCTGGAAGATGGAGATGAACTCCTCCTGGTCGATGGCGATGGCGATCGCATGGCGCAGCTTGCGCGCGCGCTCCGCGGTCTTCGGGTCGGCGCCGCCGACCAGCGGATCGAGCCAGTTGAAGCCCATGTACATGCTGGAGGTCGCCACCGAAGTACTGAGCACGATACCCTGCGCGCGCATCTCGTCGGACAGCGTGACCTCGCCGGCACTAACCTGGACCGCCTGGTCGAACGAGTCCGAGGAAATCCCCGAGGCGTCGTAATAGCCCTGGAGGAACTTGTTCCAGTAGGGGATCTGTTCCTTCTCCCGGGTAAACACCACCTTGTCGATGAAAGGCAGCACCTGGCCGCAATCCTTCAGCAGGCCCTCTTCCCGGTCCCCGGCCTCGCCCTCGCAGGGATAGGTCTCGTGCCGGAAATTAGGATTCCGTTCCAGGACCATGCGCGCGTTCGGATTGTTCTCGGTCAGCATGTAGGGTCCGGTTCCGATCGGATACCAGTCCAGGGTCAGGTTCTTCTCAGCCATGCCGGGCTGGCTGTGGAACCTGTCGGCCTCCCACGGCATGGGAGCGAAGAAGGGCATCGCCAGCCAGTAGAGGAACTGCGGATACTTGCCCTTGACCCGGATGCGGTAGCGGTAGCGATCGAGCGCCTCGACACCCTCGAGACGCTGCGCGCGCAGGTCGATCCAGGGCTTGTCCTTCTCGGCCTTCAACCGTTCGGCGAAATCGCCGAGGCCGACGATGTACTCCTCCATCAGGCCGAAGATCGGGGAGTGAAGGCGCGGATGGGCCAGGCGCTTGATGCCATAGACATAGTCGTCGGCGACCAGTTCCCGGCTATCGCGCGCGCCGAAGTCGGCCAGGGTGTTGATCCCGGCGAGTTGCCCGGGGCCCAGCGCATGGTAGGCGGGCTCACCGTCCGACCCGCGGGCGAAGGCCGGGTGCGGCTGATAGCGGATTCCCGGCCGGATCGCGACCACGTAGTCGGTGTACGCGATTCGCGCCGGATCCGCATTGCCGGGCAGCCCCCTTCCCTGCGCGTCCAGGTAGCGCGGCTGGGGCACCGCTTCGGCGGTGGCCGCAACCAGGGCATAGGGCCGCTTGAGGTAGTGGTACTGCAGTGGCGGCTCGTAAATCTGGGCTGTGAAGGTGATTTCGTCCTCGCTGTAGGACTGCACCGGATCGAGATGCTTGGGCCGTTCGGTGAAGGCGCTATAGAGAATGTTGCGGCCGCGATCGGTCGCCGGGTAGGGATCGTTCCAGGCGTTGCCGCAGGCATTCAGCAGGAGCAGCAGCAGGCACGGAAATACGCAGCGCATGAGGGTGAGTTTAGCCGATCCGCTATAATCCGCCGCTGGATTCAACCAAGGAACAAGCGATGGGATTTCTCGCTGGCAAACGCATTCTGATCACCGGTCTGATCTCCAATCGGTCGATCGCTTACGGCATCGCCAAGGCCTGCCACCGCGAAGGCGCCGACCTGGCCTTCACCTACCAGAACGATCGCGTCCGCGACCGCATCGCCAAGTTCGCCGACGAATTCGGCTCCAAGGCCATCTACGCCTGCGACGTGGCCGAAGACGCCCAGATCGAGGCGCTGTTCGCCGATCTGGGCAAGCACTGGGACGGACTCGACGGGCTGGTGCATTCGATCGCCTTCGCCCCGAACGAGGCGATCGAGGGTGATTTCCTGGACGGCATCACGCGGGAGGCCTTCCGCATCGCGCACGACGTTTCCTCGTACAGCTACCCGGCGCTGGCCAAGGCGGCCCGCCCTTTGCTGATGAAGGGCAACAATCCGTCGCTGCTGGCGCTGAGCTACCTCGGCGCGGTGCGCACCATGCCCAACTACAACACCATGGGCCTGGCCAAGGCCAGCCTCGAGGCCGCGACGCGTTACCTGGCCTTCTGCCTCGGCCCGCAAGGCATCCGCGCCAACGCCCTGTCGGCGGGTCCGATCAAGACTCTGGCGGCCTCCGGCATCGGCAACTTCGGCAAGCTACTGGCCTACAACGCCCACCACGCACCGCTGCGGCGCAACGTGACGATCGACGAGGTGGGCAACGCCGCAGCCTTCCTGCTTTCCGACCTCTCCAGCGGCATCACCGGCGAAATCCTCTACGTCGATGGCGGAACGCATACGACGGCCATGGGGAATGCGGACCCGCTACCCGGATAAGTCCTGCCGCCCGACACCCGAAAAAAAAGCCCCGCATCGCGGGGCTTTTTTTCTTCGCCGGATCAGCGCTGTTCCTTGCTCTCCAGCACGGTCTTGTTCACTTCCACCGGATAGCTCGCCTTAAGCGTGCCCATCCAGGCCGCAAACTCCTCTTCCGCAACGAAGCGCGCATATTGCTGACCGAGGGTGCGACCGCGGGGATCGTCCTTGGCGACGGCGGCGGGCTTGACGGAGTTGATGCGGAACAGCGCGTAACCATTCCCCGGCGAGGCGAGGCCAGCGTGCGCCGGCAGCTTGGAGGCGTCGGCCTTGAATACCGCGCGCACGGCCTCGGGCGGCAGTCCCTGCGGATCGACGCGGCTCAGATTGCGGACCGGCGACCAGGCCAGGTTCAGAGCCTCACCCTTGGCCAGCTTGGCCAGCTTCTCTTCGCCGTCCTTGATCGCCAGCTTGACCGCTTCTTCGCGGATCAGGCGCTTCTCGATATCGGCCTTGACCGCTTCCAGCGGTTGCAGCGCGGCCGGCTTGTGCTCGAGCACACGGGCCGATACCAGGGCGCCCGGCGCGACTTCGACAGCCTCGGTGTTGCGCTTGTTCTTCAGCGCGTCATCGCTAAAGAGAGCGGCCGCGAGCTTCCTGTTGTCGAACGGCGGCGCCAGCTTTCCGTCGCGCGCCAGCCACTGCGACTGAGCAATAGTCAGCTTCCATTTCTCGGCGGCCGGCTTCAGGCTGTCCGCCTGTTCATAGACCATGTTGCCGAAGGCCTCGGCCGCCTCGGAATACTTCTTGGCCGCCGAATCCTTCTTGATCTCGGCCACGATCTCGGCCTTCACCTCGGCAACCGGCTTGACCTGTTCGGGCCGCACGCCCGTGAGGCGGATCACGTGAAAACCGAAGTCCGAGCGCACGACGTCCGAAATCTGCCCATCCTTCAAGGCGAAGACCGCATCCTCGAACGTCTTCGCCATCGCCCCGCGTCCGAACCAGTCGAGGTCGCCATCCCTAGCGGCCGACAGCGTGTCCTGGGAATTCTGCTTGGCCAGCTTGCCGAATTCGCCGGGGGCCTTCCTGACCTGGGCCAGCAATTCTTCAGCCTTGGCCTTGGCCGCCGCGACCTCGGCGGCCGGCGCATCCTTGGCGGCGCGGATCAGGATATGGCTGGCGCGGCGCACTTCGCCGGACTTGTAGCGGTCCGCGTGGGACTGGTAATAGGCCTTTACCTCCTCGTCGCCGACCGTCGTCGCCGCCATCAGGAGGTCCCGGCTGAGGACGAGAAACTCGGCGCGCACCTGCTCCGGCAGTTCGAACTGCTTGCGGTTGGCGTCGTAGTATTTCTGCACGGCGTCGGCGGCCAGCTTGACCTGTCCGGCATAGGCGTCGGGCACCAGCAGCACCTGCACGATCTCGCGCTGTTCGAGCTGGCTTGCCAGCCAGTTGCCGGCGGCGGTCTGGCTGTTGATGCCCGCTTCGGAGACCGGCATCATCAATTGCTGCATCGCCAGGTCCTGACGCAGGCGCGCTTCGAACATCTCCTTGCTGAGGCCCTGCGAGGCGACCACCGCCTCGTAGCGCTCCTTGGAGAACCTGCCGTTTTCCTGCAGCGACGGCACGCCGGCAATGAACTGCACCAGTTGCTCGTTGCTGACCACCAGCTTCGACTTCCGCGTCTGCTCCGCCAGCAGCCGCTGGGTGATCATCGAGTCGAGCACGGCGCGGCGCACCTGCGGCGTGTCGAACATGGCGGGATCGACCTTGCCCCCCAGCTGGGCACGCATCCGGTCCTGCTGCTCGCGCAGGGCGGACTGCAGTTCCTGCAGCCCGATCTTGCTGGATCCCACGGTGGCGACGCCAGCGCCCACGTCGGCATTGCGCACGTAGGATTCGACGCCCCAGAAAGCGAACGGCAGCGTGATCAGGGCGAGGAAACCCTGGGTGATTTTCCTGTTGTTGCGGACGATATCAAACATGCGAAGAAAGCCCTAGATGCGACAAAGGCGAACCGCTGTTCGCCTTTGTTCCATGTTGGTAACGGGATCGAAGCGCCGGCAAGGCAGCCCGAACGACAGAGCAATTTTACACCATTCGGGCTAGGAGCCGGCTGCCGCCTCCTCCAGGTGGGAAATAGCGTTCGCATAATAGTGGAGGGTCTCGATCTGCTCCGGCGCCGGGCGGAACAGCCCGTCCTCCTCCAGCACGATGCGGCGCAGGATCAGCATGCGCAGTCCGACGCCGAAGGCGTAATCGTGGTCTTGGCGCGGAATGTAGAGGTGGGCGCCGAGCGCCTCCAGGCGCCGCATGGCGGCATGGGCGGCCGCCTTAAGTTCCAGTTCGCTCAGAGCCTGCGCCGGATCGCGCGCCAGGATGCCGGCGACCAGGGAAACCGGCAGCACGGGAATGACGCTGCCGATCGCGTCCATCAGGCGCTCGGCGACGATGCCGACCTCGCTGCGCCGCTGCGCGTCGCTCATCCCCGGGAAATGCAGGCTGCGCTCGCGGGCATGGGCGCGCATCGAGAACGGCGTACCGAAATTGACGCAGGCGTAGCCGAAGCGGTGCCAGCCGCCGCGGAGCACCTGGCCAATGTTGCGCAGGAAGAAACCGAGGGAAATCCCCACGCCTCGCAGGCGACCCGGGCGCGGCGCCTCGGGATGCAGCTTGAGCAGCTGGCTGCGATCCTCCAGCACCCGGTCGTA
>CAZASE010000098.1:0-5910 GCA_964487715.1 uncultured Rhodocyclaceae bacterium
GCCGACATGGTCTCCGTCACCTCGGCCAGGTCGGCCAGGCCGGCCAGGTCGCGTGCCACGACGCGCGCCAGGACCCGCGCGCGCAGCCGGCGCAGGCCGGCGCGCAGCGTTGTTTCGTCGGCGGCATCAAGCGCCAGCGCGTCGCGCATGGCCGGCGCCGCGAATGGCTGGTGCAGGGATTCGTGCAATTCCTCGCCGATCGCCGGGCGACTGGCGAGCAGACGGGTCAGGAAGCGGCTTTGCGGCAGGATCCGCTCGAGGCGGGACGGGTTGTCGGTCGAAGCGGGCATTCGGGCGTTTACCGGTAAAATCGGCTTTTGAAAGCGTCCTGGCGGCGATTGTACTGTCCCGCCGCAGCCAGGCGTCCGCTCGATGCAAGAAAACACCGCCATCCCGACGCGCCCGCGCAAGTCCTGGTCCGCACGCCTGTTCAGGCGGAGCGGCCTCGGCCTGTTGCCGGCCTGGCTGCGCCGCGGGCTGGCGTGGGCGCTGTGGGCCGGCTATTTCGGCTTTGCCCTGCTGATCCTGCTGCTGCGCTACGCGGTGCTGCCGAACATCGAGAGCTTCCGCGGCGACATCGAGCAGGGCATCTCCCGCGCCGCCGGCCTCAACATCACCATCGCCAGCATCGATACGCACTGGCAGGGCCTGCGGCCGCACCTCTCGCTGAACGGCTTTCGCGTACACGACGCCGACGGCCGGCTGGCGCTGGCGTTCGACACCGTGGCGACCGAACTGTCGTGGTCGACACTCGTCCATCGGGAGCTGCGCTTGCATCGCCTGGAAATCCAGTCGCCGGCACTGACGATTCGCCGCGACCGCGAAGGCCACCTCTTCGTCGCCGGCATCCGCGTCAACACCGAGGCAAGCGGTCCGGACCTGTCGGACTGGCTGCTGGCGCAGAAGCGCGTCGTCGTGCGCAACGCCACCATTCGCTGGGAGGACGAGCTGCGCGGCGCGCCGCCGCTGGAGCTGGCACATCTGGAGTTCCTCCTGCAGAACGACGGCACGCGCCACCGTTTCGGCCTCACCGCCGAACCGCCGCGCGCCCTGGCGGCGCGCCTGGACGTGCGCGGTGATTTCCGCGGCGAGGATCTGGACCAGCTGGAGGCGTGGAAGGGCGAGGCCTACGCCGAGCTGGATTATGCCGACCTGGCGGTCTGGCGCAGCTGGGTGGATTACCCGATCGACCTGCCGCAGGGCAGCGGCGGCCTGCGGCTGTGGCTGGGTTTTGCCGAGCGCAAGCTGAATGCGGTGACGGCCGACATCGCGCTGCGCGACGTCAAGCTGCAGTTGGCGCGCGAGCTGCCGATGCTCGACCTGGTGTATCTCGGCGGCCGCCTGTCGGCGCGCCTGCCGGCGGCCGGTTTCGAGGCCGGGGCGAAAAAGCTGGCGCTGGAGACGCGCGACGGGATCAGCGTGGCGCCGACCGACTTCCAGGTGCGCTGGTCGCCGTTGCAGGGCAAGCGGCCGGCGCAGGGCGAACTCAGCGCGAATGACCTGAACCTCGCTGCGCTGGCACGGCTGGCGGCGTTTCTTCCGCTCGACGCCGGCACGCGCAAGGCGCTCGACGACTATGCGCCGCGCGGCCAGGTGTTCGATCTGAAGCTCGGCTGGCGCGGCGACGCCGGCGCGCTGGCCGGCTTCAACCTGCGCGCGCGTTTCGACAACCTCGACTTGCGCGCGCAGGGCTACCTGCCGGGTTTCGCCGGTCTCACCGGCAGCATCGAGGGAACCGAGAAGGGCGGCACGGTCAGCCTGCAAAGCCGCAATGCCGCGCTGGAGCTGCCGGCGGTGTTCGCCGACCCGCGCCTGGAACTCGAACAGCTTGCCGCGCAGGCGCGCTGGGTGGCGAGTGGCGGCCGCGTCGAGGTGCAGCTGCAGAACCTCGCCTTCAACAACCGCGACGCCGCCGGCAACGCGTCCGGCAGTTACCGCAGCAGCCCGGACGGACCGGGCGAGATCGACCTCACCGCCCGGCTGACGCGTGGCGAAGGCGCGGCGGTGTGGCGCTACATGCCGCTGGTGGTCAATCGCGAGGTGCGCGACTGGCTGCGCGCCTCGATCAGCGGCGGGCGCGCCGACGATGCCCGGCTGCGGCTGAAGGGCGACCTGAAGGATTTTCCCTTTGCCGACGGCAAGCAGGGCATCTTCGAGGTCAAGGCGCGCTTTGCCGGCGCCGCCTTGCGCTACGCGCCGGGCTGGCCGGGCATCGACAACATCGCCGGCGACCTGCTGTTCGAGGGCAAGCGCATGCTGATCACCGCCTCGCGCGGCAACATCGGCAATGTGCAGGTGTCGGGCGTCAGCGCGGAAATCGCCGACCTGGAGGCGGCCGAGGAGGCGATCCTCATCGCCGGCCGCGCGGCGGGACCGACGGCGAGCTTCCTCCGCTTCATCGAAACCAGTCCGGTGGCGGCGCAGATCGACCATTTCACCGAAGGCATGAGCGCCAGCGGCAACGGCACGCTGGCGCTCAGGCTGGCCATGCCGCTGCGCCGCATCGCCAACACGCGCATCGACGGCGATTTCCAGTTTCAGGGCAATGGCCTGCTGGTCGATGCCGACCTGCCGCCGCTGAGCGAACTCAACGGCCGCCTGCATTTCACCGCCGGCAGCGTCAGCCTGAAAGAGGCGCGTGCCAGCCTGCTCGGCGCGCCCTTGCTCATCAACGCGGTGACGCGCGGCGACGGCACGGTGGCGATCACTGCCGACGGCACCCTGAACATCGCCAGCCTGCGCAAGAGCATCGACCACCCGCTGCTGGAGCATCTTTCCGGCAGCGCGCCATGGCACGGCAACGTGCTGGTGCGCAAGCGCACGGCCGAGGTGCAGATCGAGTCGAGCCTGCGCGGCATCGCATCGAGCCTGCCCGAGCCGTTCAACAAGACGGCGGGCGACGCGCTGCCGCTGCGCTTCGAACGCAGCAGCCGCAGCGAGGCGCCGCGCGCCGGCACGGCAGGACCGGCCGGCGCGGAATCGGATGTGGTGCGGTTGTCGCTCGAACGGGCGCTCAACGCGCAGATCGTGCGGCGGCACGCTGCCGACGGCAAGACCAGCGTGGAGCGCGGCGCCATCGGCATCGGCAGCGCGGAACTGCCGGGCTTGCCGCCGGCCGGCATCGCGCTGAGCGGCAACCTGCGCAGCTTCAACCTGGATTTCTGGCGCCGGCTCGGCCGCGGCGGCGACAACGGCGCGCCGCCGCCGATTGCCTCGGTGCTCCTGCGCGCCGCGGAATTGACGGCCTTCGACCGATCCTTCAACGACGTGCTGCTGCGCGCGGCGCGGCAGGATGACACCTGGCAGGCCCAGGTCGACAGCCGCGAGGCGAGCGGCGACATTTCATGGAAGGCGCAGGGGCGCGGGCGCTTGCGCGCGCGCCTGAAACAACTCGTCCTCAACGAACCGCAGCCGGGCAAGGCGATCATCGCGGAAGAGCCGCTGCGCGAGCTGCCCGGGCTGGATGTCGTGGCCGAGAGCCTCGTCCTGCGCGACCGCAAGCTCGGCCGCCTGGAACTGCAGGCGGTGAACGAGGCGAATGCCTGGCGCATCGACAAGCTGGCGCTGGCCAACAGCGACGGCAGCTTCCAGGCGGATGGCATCTGGAAGGGCGGCGGCACGCAGATCAACTTCAAGCTCGACGTCGGCGACATCGGCCGCATGCTGGAACGCCTCGGCTACGCCGATGCGGTGAAGCGCGGCACGGCCCGGCTGGAAGGCACGGCGTCGTGGAACGGCGCGCCGACGCAGATCGATTTCGCGACGCTC
The DNA here is from genome assembly GCA_964487715.1 of uncultured Rhodocyclaceae bacterium. Lineage (GTDB taxonomy): Bacteria > Pseudomonadota > Gammaproteobacteria > Burkholderiales > Rhodocyclaceae > Desulfobacillus. Next base: position 3,769 of record CAZASE010000098.1, read on the forward strand.
GACGGCAACCTCGAGGTCGAGGCGGCGCGCGGCCAGTTCAACAAGCTCGAACCGGGCGTCGGACGCCTGCTTGGCATCCTCAGCCTGCAATCCCTGCCGCGGCGCATCACCCTCGACTTCCGCGACATCTTCAGCGATGGTTTTGCCTTCGATGCGATCACCGGCAAGGCGCGGATGGTGCGCGGCGTGATGAATACGACGGACCTGCGCATCCAGGGTCCGTCGGCGAAAATCCTCATGAGCGGCGACGTCAGCATTCCGGCCGAGACGCAGAACCTGAAGGTGCGGGTGCAGCCGGCGATCGGCGAAACCGTGGCGGTGGGTGCGATGCTGGCCAACCCGGCGGCCGGCGTGGTCGCCTGGCTGGCGCAGAAGGTGTTGCGCGATCCGCTCGACCAGATCTTTGCCTTCGAATACGCCGTCACCGGCAGCTGGAGCGACCCGAAGGTGGAGAAGCTGCAGCAGCCGGTGGTGGCCCGGCCCGAGGTGCCGGGCCAATGAGCGCGCCGCTGCGCGTCGCCGCCGTGCAGATGGTCTCCGGTGCGGACATCCGGCAGAACCTGCTCGACGCGGAACGCCTGGTTGCCGAGGCGGCGGCCCGAGGCGCCCGCCTGGTGGCGCTGCCGGAGTATTTTCCGCTGATATCCGCCGACGAGACCGCCAAGGTGCGCGCGCGCGAGCACGATGGCGCCGGGCCGCTGCAGGATTTCCTCGGCGAGACGGCGCGGCGCCACCAGGTCTGGCTGATCGGCGGTTCGATCCCGCTGGCCGCCGCCGCGCCGGACAAGGTGCGCAACAGCTGCCTGGTCTTCGACGACGGCGGCCGGCGCGTGGCGCGCTACGACAAGATCCACCTGTTCGGCTTCCGCCGCGGCACCGAGCAGTACGACGAGAGCCGCAGCATCGAGGCCGGCGACGCGGTCGTCGCCTTCGATTCGCCGTTCGGGCGCATTGGCCTGTCGATCTGCTACGACCTGCGTTTTCCGGAGCTGTATCGCGCCATGGGCGCGGTCGACCTGCTGGTGGTGCCGGCTGCGTTTACCCACACCACCGGCCAGGCGCACTGGGAACTGCTGCTGCGCGCGCGGGCGGTGGAGAATCTCTGCTACGTGCTGGCCGCGGCGCAGGGCGGCACCCATTCGGGCGGCCGGCGCACCTGGGGCGACAGCATGGTGGTCGATCCCTGGGGCGTTGTGCTGGATCGTCTGGCGCAGGGTGCCGGCGTGGTGGTTGCCGACCTGGACCCCGCGCGCAGCAGCGAATTGCGGCAGAACCTGCCGGCATTGCAGCACCGCCGGCTTTGACAACCGAGGACCCGTAACCCGACATGAACGCTTCCGCTTCCGCAACGCACCTGGCCACGGCGGAGTCGCGCCTGCTGGCGCCCTTCGACCTCTCGCCGTCGCAGCTCGACAAGGTGTTCGGTACCCTCTACCGGCATCGGCTCGACTACGCCGACCTGTATTTCCAGTACAGCCGCTCCGAAGGCTGGAGCCTGGAGGAGGGCATCGTCAAGTCGGGCAGCTTCAACATCGAGAGCGGCGTCGGCGTGCGCGCCATCTCCGGCGAAAAGACCGCTTTCGCCTATTCCGACGAAATCTCGCTGCCGGCGCTGCAGGCCGCGGCGCAGGCGACGCGCGCCATCGCCGCACAGGGCGCGCGGTCACAGGTGCCGATCCGCGGCGCGCGTGCCGTGCCGGCGCTCTACGCTGCCGCCGATCCGCTCGCTTCGCTGGCCGATGCCGAGAAGGTCAGGCTGCTGGAGCGCCTGGAAAGCTATGCCCGCGCCGCCGATCCGCGCGTCACGGAGGTGATGGCGCACATCGCCGGCGTCTACGAGGTGGTGCTGATTGCGCGCTCGGACGGCCGCCTGGCGGCGGACGTGCGGCCGCTGGTGCGCGCCTCCGTCACCGTCATCATGCAGGAGGCGGAACGGCGCGAGCAGGGCTCGGGCGGCGGCGGCGGACGCTTCGACTACAGCTATTTCAACGAGGCGGTGCTGCGCGACTACGCGCGCCAGGCGGTGCATCAGGCGCAGGTGAATCTTGCGGCGCGCGCCGCGCCGGCAGGCGAAATGACCGTGGTGCTGGGCAGCGGCTGGCCCGGCATCCTGCTGCACGAGGCGATCGGCCACGGCCTCGA
>CAZASE010000099.1:0-5340 GCA_964487715.1 uncultured Rhodocyclaceae bacterium
CTGGAAAAGCTTGAAGCGGTGTCGAAGAAGTGATCCCGGTGGGCGAACAGCATGCGCCGCGGCTCGCCGCCGCCGCCGCCCGCGCCCTGATCGCCGCCGGCGACGGCGCAACCGCCCAGCGCATCATCGAATCCCAGGTCGAGATCGAATGGGACACCGAACTGGCCGGGTTGTACGCCGCCTGCCGTGGCGGCGACACGCTGGCGCGCATTGCCCGCGCCGAGCGCTGGCTGGAGCAGCAGCCGCAGGACGCACGCCTGCTGCTGGCACTCGGCCAGCTGTGCCGCGAGCAGCAACTTTGGGGCAAGGCGCAAAGCTACTTCGAGGCCTCGCTGGCGGTACAGCCGAGCCAGGACGCGCACGTCGAACTGGCCACGCTGTTTGCCCAGCTGGGCCGCGGCGAAGAGTCCAACCAGGCCTACCGGAGTGCGGCGGCGCTGTGCCGCCAGGGATGATCAGGCCCAGTCTCTGGGCTTGAGGAAATCGGTATACAGCTTTTCTTCGGCGCTGCCCGCCGCGGGCTTCCAGTTGTAGCGCCACTTCACCAGCGGCGGCAGCGACATGAGGATCGACTCGGTGCGCCCGCCCGACTGCAGGCCGAAAAGGGTGCCGCGGTCCCACACCAGGTTGAATTCGACGTAGCGGCCGCGCCGGTAGGCCTGGAAGTCGCGCTCGCGCTCGCCGTAGGGCAAGTCGCGCCGGCGTTCGATGATCGGCTGGTAAGCCGGCAGGAAGGCGTCGCCGACGGCCTGCGCCAGCGCGAAACAGCGTTCGAACGGCCAGGGTTCCGCCGCATTGCCGTCCGGGCCGCCCTCGTTCAGGTCGTCGAAGAAGATGCCGCCGATACCGCGCGGCTCATTGCGGTGCCGGAGGAAGAAGTACTCGTCGCAGCTTTTCTTGCAATGCGGGTGCACGGTGGCGCCGAAGGGTTCGAGTGCCTGCCGGCAGGTCGCGTGGAAGTGGCGCGCGTCTTCTTCGAAACCGTAATAGGGCGTCAGGTCCATGCCGCCGCCGAACCACCAGACATCCCGCCCGCCGTCGCGGCGCGCGATGAAGCAGCGCACGTTCATGTGCACCGTCGGGCAGTACGGATTGCGCGGATGCAGCACCAGCGAAACGCCCATTGCCTCCCAGGCGCGGCCGGCCAGCTGCGGGCGTGCGGCGGTGGCGGCAGGTGGCAGGCGGTCGCCGGTGACATGCGAGAGATTCACGCCGCCGCGTTCGAACAATGCACCGCCCTCGATCAGACGTGCCTCGCCGCCGCCACCTTCCGGCCGGTGCCATGCATCGCGCAGGAAGCGCTGGCCGTCGAGTGCTTCCAGCCCGGCAACGATGCGGTCCTGCAAGGTGCTCAGGTAGCCCCGGACGGGCGCGGTGTTCATCGCCGGATGGCGCGGTGCCCGATGTCGCGGCGGTAGTGCATGCCGTCGAAGCGGATCTGCTCGGTGATTTCGTAGGCGCGCTTCTGCGCCATCCAGGCAGTGTCGCCGAGCGCGGTGACGCAAAGCACGCGCCCGCCGGCTGTAACCACATCGTTGCCGCGCTGGGCCGTGCCGGCATGGAAGACGTGATAGTCGGCGTCATCGCCGCCGGCTACCGGCAGATCGGCAATGACGTCGCCGCTGCGCGGCGACTCGGGATAGCCGGCCGCGGCAATGACGACGCCGAGCGCGACGCGGCGATCCCACTCGGTCTCGGCATCCTTCAGGCGGCAATGCACGGCAGCTTCGACGAGGTCGACCAGGTCGCTCTTCAGGCGCAGCATGATCGGCTGGGTTTCCGGGTCGCCCATGCGGCAATTGAACTCCAGCACCTTGATGCCGCCCGCGGGCGAAACCATCAGGCCGGCGTAGAGGAATCCGCTGTACGGAATGCCATCCTGCGCCATGCCGGCAAGGGTCGGCATGATGACCTCGCGCATGGCGCGGGCGTGGACTTCGGGCGTCACCACCGGCGCCGGCGAGTAGGCACCCATGCCGCCGGTGTTGGGTCCGGCGTCGCCGTCGCGCAGCCGCTTGTGGTCCTGGCTGGTGGCGAGCGGCAGCGCGTGCGTGCCGTCGCACATGACGATGAAGCTGGCTTCCTCGCCTTCGAGAAACTCCTCGATCACCACGCGCGCACCGGCATCGCCCATGCGGTTGTCGGTGAGCATCATGTCGATGGCGGCGTGCGCCTCGGCAGCGCTGAGGGCGACGACGACGCCCTTGCCGGCAGCCAGGCCGTCGGCCTTGACGACGATTGGCGCGCCCTGCGCGTCCACGTAGGCATGGGCCTGTGCCGCGTCGCCGAAGGTGGCGAAGGCGGCCGTCGGAATGGCATGGCGCGCCATGAAGCGCTTGGCGAAATCCTTGGAGGACTCGAGTTGCGCCGCGGCGCGCGTCGGCCCGAAAATCGCCAGGCCGCGCGCGCGAAAGGCGTCAACCACGCCGGCGGCGAGCGGCGCCTCGGGGCCGACCACGGTGAGAAGCACCTGCTCGCGTACAGCGAATTCGGCCAACTCGTCGATGCCGGTGAGCGGCAGGTTTTCCAGGCCGTTCTCGCGCGCCGTGCCGGCATTGCCAGGGGCGACGTAGACCTTCTGCACGCGCGGCGAGCGGGCGAGGCGCCAGGCCAGCGCGTGTTCGCGGCCGCCGGAACCGATGACCAGTAATTTCATAGTTCAGTTGCCAGTGGTGCGGGCCTTGCCGTCGACCGGCAAGCGCCCCTCAATGCCGGAAATGCCGGAAGCCGGTGAATACCATGGCGATGCCGTGCTCGTCCGCCGCGGCGATCACCTCCGCATCGCGCACCGAGCCACCCGGCTGGATTACCGCCGTGGCGCCGGCTGCCGCCAGCACGTCGAGGCCGTCGCGAAACGGGAAAAAGGCGTCGGAGGCGACGACCGAGCCGGTCACGCTGAGCTTGGCATTGCCGGCCTTGATGGCGGCGATGCGCGCCGAATCGACGCGGCTCATCTGGCCGGCGCCGACGCCGACCGTCTGGCCGTCGCGGCAATAGACGATGGCATTCGATTTGACGTACTTGGCCACGCGCCAGGCAAACAGCAGGTCGGCGAGTTCGCGCCCGTCCGGCTGGCGCTGCGTGACCGTCCTGAGGTCCGCTGCGCCGATGCGCGCGTCGTCGCAGGTCTGCACCAGCAGGCCGCCGCCGACGCGCTTCAGGTCGAAGCCGCTGTTACCAGGGCCGGTCGGCACCTGCAGCACGCGCACGTTCTGCTTGGCGGCCAGGACCTGCTGCGCCTCCGCGGTGATTTCCGGTGCGATCAGCACCTCCATGAACTGCTGCGCGACGGCCTCCGCCGCCGCCTTGTCGAGCGTGCAGTTGAAGGCGATGATGCCGCCGAATGCCGACACCGGATCGGTGGAGAAGGCCTTGCGGTACGCCTCCGCCGCGCTGGCGCCGAGGGCCACGCCGCATGGATTGGCGTGCTTGACGATGACGCAGGCGGGGCTGCCGGCGTCGAAGCCCTTGACGCACTCCCAGGCGGCATCGGCGTCGGCGATATTGTTGTAGGAGAGTTCCTTGCCCTGCAGCTGGCGATAGCTGGCGATGCCCCCCGGCGCCGGTTGCGGGTCGCGGTAGAAGGCCGCCTGCTGGTGCGGGTTTTCGCCATAGCGCAGTTCCTCGACGCGGTCGAAGGCGAACTGCAGGCGCTGCGGGAAGGTGCCGCGCGCGCCGTCCGCTTGCAGGGCGGTCAGGTAGTTGGCGATGGCGCCGTCGTAGCGGCCGGTGTGCGTGAAGGCTTTCTTGGCGAGCGTGAAGCGCGTTGCCTCGGACAGCGCGCCGCCATTGCCGCGCATTTCCGCCAGCAGCGGCGCGTAGTCGTCCGGATCGGTTACCACCGCGCAACCGCCGTAGTTCTTCGCCGCCGCGCGCACCATGGTCGGCCCGCCGATGTCGATGTTCTCGATGGCATCCTCGAGCGTGCAGTCGGGCTTGGCGATGGTTTGCTGGAAGGGATAGAGGTTGACGACCACCAGGTCGATGCGCGGAATGCCGGCCTTCGCGATGGCGTCGAGGTGCTCTGGCAGGTCGCGGCGGGCGAGGATGCCGCCGTGTATCTTCGGATGCAGCGTCTTGACGCGGCCGTCGAGCATTTCCGGGAAGCCGGTGTAGTCGGCCACCTCGGTGACGGGCAGGCCGGCGTCGCGCAGCATCTTGGCGCTGCCGCCGGTGGACAGGATGCCGACGCCGAGTTCGTTGAGGGCGCGGGCAAAATCGACGGCGCCGCGCTTGTCGGAAACGCTGATGAGGGCCTGGGAAATCTTCATGGTGGGAGAAGTGACGTTTGCCGAAAAAGGGACCGGCCCGCTGGCCGGCTGACGGGTTGCGGCGCGGCTACAGCAGCTTGTGCTCGACAAGCTTGCGCCGCAGGGTGTTGCGGTTGATGCCGAGCATCTCCGCCGCGATGGTCTGATTGCCGTCCGCCTCGCGCATGACGATCTCCAGCATCGGCCGCTCGATGTTGCGCAATACCATGTCGTACACCGCGCTCGGGCGCTCGCCGTCGAGGTCGCGGAAGTAGCGGTCGAGCGACCGTTTCACGCAGTCGGAGATTTCGCTTTGGCCGGCAGTGCGGCCGGCGGGGCTGGAACGGCTCATGCGGCGAGCTCCTCGGGATAGTAGAGACGGTCGTTGCGCGCGGCGAGGTCGAGGAAGAAGGCGTCTACCGCGGCAAGCTGTGCGTCGACGGTCGGCAACTGGTTCATGCCGTGGCGGAACTGCGCGGAGCCGGTCAGCCCCTTGGTGTACCAGGAGATGTGCTTGCGCGCGACGCCGACGCCGGTATCGGCGCCGTAGAAGGCGTACAGGTCGGCCAGGTGCGCGCGCAGCATCTGATGTATCTCGTCGACACGCGGCGGCGGGAGTTTTTCTCCGGTCGCGAGGAAATGCTCGATCTCGCGAAAGATCCACGGCCGGCCCTGCGCCGCGCGGCCGATCATCAGCGCGTCGGCACCGGTGCGGTCGAGGACCAGGCGCGCCTTTTCCGGCGAAACGATGTCGCCGTTGGCGATGATCGGAATGCGTGCCGCCGCCTTCACCGCGGCGATCGTGTCGTACTCGGCATCGCCGCTGTAGCCGCAGGCGCGCGTGCGGCCGTGGACGGCCAGGGCACGGACGCCCGCCGCTTCGGCAATGGCGAGGATGGCGAGCGCATTGCGCTGCGTCCTGTCCCAGCCGGTGCGGATCTTCAGCGTCACCGGCACCGGCACGGCGCGCACCACGCTTTCGAGGATGCGCGCGACCAGCGTCTCGTTCCGCAGCAGGGCCGAGCCGGCCATGACGTTGCAGACCTTCTTGGCCGGGCAGCCCATGTTGATGTCGATGATCTGCGCGCCG
>CAZASE010000100.1:0-4612 GCA_964487715.1 uncultured Rhodocyclaceae bacterium
GACGAGGGCGGCGGCGGCCGCCCACCGCTTCACCGCCGCACTCCTTCCAGCACGCCGTAGTCGTAGGCGGGGGGCTCGGCGACCGCCGCCAGCGGGCCGGAGAGTGCCAGCAGGAAGGCCACCAGCGCCTGCCGCTCGCGCACACTGAGCCCGAGCGGGCGCAGCTCGCTGCCGGCGCCGCCGCCACGGTCGTGGAAATCCACCACCTCCGCCAGGCTGGCGTAGCGGCCGTTGTGCATGTACGGCGCGCTGTGGGCCAGGCCGCGCAGGCCGGGCGTGACGAAGCTGCCGCGCTCGGCCGGGTCCTTGCTGACGGCATAGGCACCGACGTCGCGGCGCTCGGCCATCGGGTCGCGCAGGCCGCGCTCGGCATGGTGGCGCAGCAGGCTGACCATGCGCAGCGGCTCGCGCGCCAGGGCCGGCGTGTCGGGCACGCCGAGCCGATGCGGCTTGCCGTCCGTGAGCAGCGGCCCGCTGTGGCAGTGCACGCAGCCGGCCTTGCCGGCAAAGAGCTGCATGCCTTCGGCGGCCAGCGGCGGCAGCGGCGCCTCGCCGCGCAGCGCGGCATCGACGGCGCTGCGGCCGAAATCCAGGGTGCGCAGGTATTCGGCGATGGCGAGGAAGGCGTGCTCGCCGCGCAGTTCGCCGCGCTCGCCGAAGGCGCGCTGCCACAGGGCAAACAGCGGCGGGATCTGGCGAATGCGCTCGGCCATGATGCGCGCGTCGCCGTTCATGAACTGCGCGTCGAGCAGCATCTCGCGCACCACGCCGGCCAGGTCGCCGCCGGCCAGGCGGCCGTCCCACATCAGGCGCGACTTCAGGCGCACGGAGCGCAGGCCGGGCGCGTTGCGGAAGTACTCCGTGCCGTTGTAGCCGCGCGACAGCGCGCGGCCGTCGCCCCAGGCCTGCGCCGGTGCATGGCAGGAGGCGCAGCTGCGGCTGCCGTCGCCCGACAGGCGCGTTTCGAAATACAGGTGGCGGCCGAACTCGGCCAGCGCGGCGTTCACCTGCGCCGGCGGCGGCAGCGGCTCCAGGCGCCCCTCCGCGCCGGCCGGCAGCGCGGCGGCCAGTGCGGCGGCGAGAAGGAGTGCGCGCAGGCGGCTCACTTGACGAACTTCCCGCCGCTGTAATTGACCAGCGGCGCCTGCTGCAGGATGACGCGGCAGCTGCGCCGCCAGGCGAGGATTTCTTCCAGCAGGCGCGCCTCCTCGTCGGCCGTCAGCGGCCGCGTGCCGCCGGCCGGCACGTCGATGAAGAACACGCGGCCGGCCTCGCTGTGGGCAAACTGCCCGCGCAGTGGCTGCGCCTGCTGCTTCGCCGCCTCGGGCGGCTGATGGCAGCCCATGCAGTTGAGGGCGTACAGGGTCGCCGCCGACTGGCCGGCGGCGGCCGGCGGCGCGGCCAGCAGCACGGCCGTCAGCAGCGGTAGCGCCGTCAGCAGGCGGCGCATGCCGGCGTCGCCGCGTCGCGCCGACCGATCGGTCCGACGGGCCTCACTTCTTCACGCTGATGACCTGGGGCCGCGTCACCGCCTTCAGTCCGTCGACGCCGAACTCGACGCCATAGCCGGAGCCCTTGATGCCGCCGAAGGGCACCATCGGATGGATCATGCCGTGCTGGTTGATCCACACCGTGCCGGCCTGGATGCGGCCGGCGACCTGGCGTGCCTTGTCGATGTCGGTGGACCACACCGAGGCGCCGAGGCCGGCGTTCAGGCGGTTGGCGCTGGCAATGGCCTCGTCGACGTCGCGGTACTTGATGATCGGCAGCACCGGACCGAACTGCTCTTCGTCAACCAGCCGGTCGCCGTCCTTCAGGCCGGTCACCAGGGTCAGCGGGTAGAAGTAGCCGGGGCCGCCCTTCGGCTGCCCGCCGCAGACAATGGTGGCACCGGCCGCCTTGGCGCTGTCTACCAGCGAGACGACCTTGTCGTACTGCATCTTGTTCTGGATCGGGCCCATGACCGTGCCGTCCTCCAGGCCGTTGCCCATCGGCATCGCCTGGGCGAGTTCCTTCAGCGCCTGGACGGTCGGCTCGAAAATGCTCTCGTGCACGTAAAGCCGCTTTGCGCAGGCGCAGGTCTGTCCCATGTTGATGAAGGCGCCCCAGAACAGCCCCATGGCCATCGCCTTCGGATCGGCGTCGGGCAGCATGATCGCGGCGTCGTTGCCGCCGAGCTCCAGCGTCGCCGGCACCATGTTGCGCGCCGCCGCTTCGGCGACCTTGGCGCCGGTGCGGCCCGATCCGGTGAACATGATCTTGTCGATGCCCGGGTCGCCGACCAGCCACGAGCCGACTTCGCCCGGGCCGCTGACGGTATTGACGACGCCCTTCGGCAACACTTCGGCGATCAGGCGTACCAGCTCGAGGGTGCCAAGGGTGGTGTATTCGGAAGGCTTGATGACGACGGCGTTGCCGGCGCGGATCGAGGGAATGATCTGCCAGATGGCGATCAGCAGCGGCCAGTTCCACGGCGCGATGGCGGCAACCACGCCGAAGGGCTTGCGGTGCACCTCGTCGCGCCGCGTCTCGTCTTCGAAGGCGACGTCGACCGGCAGGTCGAGGCTGGCCGGCACCTGGGTCCACACCTCGCAGCCCCACAGTTCGAAGCGCGCGCCCGGCACCTGGTCGGGCCCGACGCCGCCGAGCGGCTTGCCCTGCTCGCGCGTCACCCAGTCGGCCAGATACGGGGCGTTCGCCTTGATCACTTCGGCCACCTGCATCATCAGGGCCTTGCGCTCGGCGTCAGGCCGCGCCGCCCAGGCCGGCTGCGCGGCGCGGGCGGCGGCGATCGCTTCCTTCACTTGCTGTTGCGTCGAGATCGGCGCGCGGCCAAGCGGTTCGCCGCTTGCCGGGTTGAACGACTCGAAGCTCTGTTCAGAACCGACAGGCTGGCCGTTGACGGTGTTCAGATAACTTTTCATGGAACGCTCCAGGTGGTTGGTTGGGTGACGATTGACGGCGGAACAAGCGGCGGTTGGAAATGGCCTGTGGCAGGGGCGGCATGGGTTTCGCGACTGCGTCGTCTTCAATCGCCGATGCCGCCGCCGACGCCGGCGAGGGTGAAGGTGTGGATCGTGCCGCCGGCTTCAATCACCGCCGTGTGCGACTGCCTTTGCGGACGCACTTGCGTGCTGAAGTTGCGACCGCCGTCGCGGCTGCGCGCCACGACGCCGCCGAGACCGACCAGCACCACTTCGCCGCCGGGCCGCTGCAGGCCGGCGGTAAATGCCTGGTCGGTGCCGCTTGGCACCTCGCGCCAGACGCGCCCCTGGTCGGCGCTGTGCAGCACATGGCCGCGCATGCCCCAGACGAGGATCGACTTGTCGCTCAGCACCGCCCCACCCCACAGCGAGCCCTTGTAAGGCAGCGCCAATGCGACGAAACTGCGGCCGCCGTCCTGCGAGCGGAACACCGTGCCGGCCTCGGCGGCGATCCACACGCTGCCGTCGGCACTGGCAAAGATCGAATACAGGTGCCGGTCTGCCAGGTCGCCCTGCGCCACGGCAAACTTGCGCCAGCTGCGGCCGCCGTCGCGCGTTTCCATGGCGAAACCGAATGCGCCGACCGCCAGGCCCTGCGCCGCATCGGTGAAATGCACGGCGAACAGCGCGACCTCCTTGCCGGCGGAAGGCAGCGATTCCCAGGTATTGCCGGCGTCGCGCGTGGCCAGCACCAAGCCGCCGTGCCCGACCGCCCAGCCGTGCCGGGCATCGATGAAGCTGAGCGCCGTCAGGGTCTCGCGCGTCGGCACGGTCGCCGCCTGGCGCCAGGTGCGGCCGGCATCGTCGGAGAGCAGCACCGTGCCGTAGTCGCCCGCGGCGACCAGGCGCTCGCCCGCCCGCGCCACCGCCATCATCGGCGCCCGCACCGCCTGTGGCGCGCGGAACGCCGCCGCACCGCCGGCGGCCGTTGCCGCCGCCGGTGCAATGGCCGGCAGCGCCATCAGCGCGGCGAAACACGCGGCAACCGACAGCCGCCTCATGCTCCGCCCCCGCTGCGGGCGTAGGCGCGCACACGCGCGCGGTCCGCCGCGGCGTCTTCCAGTCCCAGCGCCGCTGCCATGCGCAGCATGAACAGGTCTTCGAAGCGCGCCAGCTCGCCGTCGGCGTAGACCACCGCCCAGATCATTTCCAGGATCGCCTCGCGCTCTTCGGCGGGAAAACCCTCGCGCACCGCCTGCGTGAACACCCAGTCATCGAGCGCCGCGGCGAATTCGCCGCCGGCGATTTCCAGCAGGCGCTGCGCCTCCGCCTCGGGCAGGGCGAAGCGCGCGCGCACCAGGCGCGCCACGGTGGCGCGTTCCGCCGCCGTCACGCGCCGGTCGACCTGCGCCGCCTCGACGAGCAGCGCAGCCACCGCCAGTTCGCGGCGCGGAAAGGGCAGCGCCGACGGCGCCGCGGCAGGCGGGTGGCGCAGGCGTTCGAGCAGGGGCTGGATCGGCATGGCGGTCTCGCCTCAGTGGGCCAGGAACGGCGCGCGCACCGGGCGGCGGCGCGGAATCAGCACGTCGATCATCACCGCCAGGGCCGGCAGCAGGGTGATCGCCATGACCATGTTGACCATGAACATGAAGGTCAGCAGCAGACCCATGTCGGCCTGGAACTTGAGC
>CAZASE010000101.1:0-4601 GCA_964487715.1 uncultured Rhodocyclaceae bacterium
TCGAACAGGTCGCTGACCACGGCCAGCATGTCGGCGCCGGCGGCGATCACCTGCGGCGCGTTGTCGAGGGTGATGCCGCCGATGGCGGCGACCGGCAGGCCGAATCGCCGGCGCGCTTCGGCCAGCAATTCAAGCGGCGCATGCACGGCGTCGGGCTTGGTGCGCGACGGGAACACGCTGCCGAACGCCAGGTAATCGGCGCCTGCAGCGGCGGCTTCTTCGCCGAGGGCGATCTCGTTGTAACAGGAAACGCCGAGGATGCGCTTGGGACCGAGGGCGTCGCGCGCCGCGGTCAGCGAGCCGCCGGGAGCGTCGCCGCGCCCGAGATGGGCGCCATCGGCGCCGATCTCCACGGCCAGCCAGACATCGTCGTTGATGATGAGTTTGGCGCCCGCGGCACGGCAGATACGCAGCATCTCGGCCGCCTGCGCGCGGCGCAGCGGGCGCGGCGCCATCTTGTTGCGGTACTGGACGAACGGCGCGCCGCCGTCGAGCGCGGCCTTGACCAGCGCCGACAGCCTGGGCAGCAGGGGATCGTCCGGGGTCACCGCACAGAGACCGGTCAGCGTCATGTCGAAGCGTCCTCCGCGTCATCCTCGTCCCGCGACCAGAACAGCCGGTCGGGAATGAATTGTCCCATGCCCGGCCGGAAACCTGCCGCCAGCGTGCGCCAGGTGTATTCCTGGGCACCCGCGACGGCATCCGGCACATCGACACCGCTGGCAAAGTGGGCGGCAATCGCCGAGGCCAAGGTGCAGCCGGATCCATGATAGCTGCCGGGCAGCCGGTCCCAGCGATCGGTGCGCACCGTGCCGTGGCTGCCGTACAGGGTGTTGATGACCTGCGGCGTGCCCTCGTGGGTGCCCGTCACCAACACGTATTCGCAGCCGGCGTCGATCAGGCGACGGGCGCATCCGGGCAGGTCCGGCTCGCCGCGGGCATGGCCTCCGGACTCGCCCATCTCCTGCGCCAGGCGCCGCGCTTCGAGGCTATTGGGCGTCAGCAGAGTGGTCTGCGGCAGCAGCAGGCCGATCATGGCCTCGATCATTTCCTCGTCGGCGAACTGGTCGCCGCGGCCCGACGCCAGCACCGGATCGAGGACGACCGGGATTTCGGGGTAGTCGGAAATGACCTCGGCGATCGCGGCGATGACCTCGACGCTGCCCAGCATGCCCAGCTTGAATGCCGCCACCGGCATGTCCTCGAGCAGGGCCCGGGCCTGATCGGCTACCCACGCGGCATCGATCGGCAGCACCGCCTCGACGCCGGCCGTGTCCTGCACCGTAATCGCGGTCACCACCGACAACGGATGGCAGCCGAGACTCGCCAGGGTCAGGATGTCGGCCTGCAAACCCGCCCCCCCGGTGGGATCCGAAGCGGCGAAGGTCAGAACGATCGGCGGCGCTAGGTTGGCGGCATGGGCTGCGGTCATGGACGTCACGGTCGGACCGCCCGTCTGTCGGGCGGCGAGCGGCAATTGGTTGGTGTCCTCCGATTCTATCCGACTGGCCGCGGTTGCCGGCGCCGTGCCTTGGCCATGCGGCCCCCGGCGCCAAACCGTTACGCGCAAGAAAGGCATCGAAATGGCCCAAATCTAAGTATGATTACAGGCGACAAGGCTTAAGCTCTGATAAATCGACGAAAGGGCCGACGGGGAGATATGGCAAGCAACGTGCTCGCGAAACGCGAGGCTTCATGGTTGGCGGCAGCCCGTCGCGGCAATCGAACCCAGAATCCGGCGTGAAATGACGTGAGCGACACACTCGAGCTTTCCGGCATCAAGGTCATGGTGATCGACGACTCGAACACCATCCGCAAGACCGCCGAAATATTCCTCCGTCAAGCCGGTGCGCAGGTCGTGCTGGCCGAAGACGGCTTCGACGCCTTGGCGAAGATCAACGACCACCAGCCCAACGTGGTGTTCTGCGACATCCTGATGCCGCGCCTGGATGGCTACCAGACCTGCGCGCTGATCAAGAAGAACGCCAAGTTCGCGGCGACGCCGGTGATCATGCTGTCGTCCAAGGACGGCCTGTTCGACCGCGCGCGTGGCCGCATGGTCGGATCCGACGAATACCTGACCAAGCCGTTCACCAAGGACGGCCTCCTGAAAACCGTCGCCGCCCACGCCGTGCGACCCTGACCCGGCTTTAATTTCTTAGCGAGCTAGTCGCCATGCCAATCAAGACCGTTCTGATCATCGACGATTCACCCACCGAGCGCCATATCCTGAGCCAGCTGCTGCTGAGTGGCGGCTACGAAGTCAGCACCGCCGAGAGCGGCGAAGAAGGCATCGAGCGGGCCAAGCAGATCAAGCCCGACCTGATCCTGATGGATGTGGTGATGCCGGGAACCAACGGCTTCCAGGCCACCCGCGCGCTCTCGAAGGACGACGCGACCAAGTCCATTCCGGTGATCATCTGCACCACCAAGGACCAGGAAACCGACAAGGTTTGGGGCATGCGCCAGGGGGCCCGGGATTACGTGACCAAGCCGGTCGACGGTCCTGCGCTGCTGGCCAAGATCGCGGCGCTGGGCTGATCCCGGGACATGGCGAAACGAATCAGCCTGCGGGAGTTCCAGCAAAGCCTTTCCGAGCGCCTGGTGTCAGCCCGGCGCGGCGAGGGCGGGCACACGCTGCTTGGTGTCGAATCGGGTACCGAGGACCTGCCGGGAGGGAATTACTGGCTGATCGACCTGGCCGACTCGGGCGAAGTGGTGCCTCTGCCGCCGCTCACGCCGGCACCCCTGACCAAGCCCTGGTTCGCCGGCATCGCCAACATCCGCGGCGTGCTCTACGCCGTGACCGACTTCGCCGCATGGCGGGGCGGGGCGCCGACGCCGATCAATGCGCAGTCGCGTCTGCTGCTGGTCGGCGCACGACATGGCATCAACAGCGCGCTGCTGGTGCGCCGCGCACTGGGCTTGCGCCCGCAGCTTCAGATGCACGCCGCCGGCTCCAGCGCCGGCGCCGGCGCCGATACGGCGCCCTGGCTCGGCGGCCGTTTCACCGACGCGCAGGGCATCGCCTGGACGCAACTGCGAATCCCGGCGCTGCTGGCCGAACCCAACTATCTCGACATCGCTATCTGAGCGTTCCGGAAAGGACTATCCATGGCCTTCAAGCTTCCCTTCAAATTGCCGTCATTCGATCGACGCGGCAAAGCATCCGGAGACGGCTCCGCGGACGGCGAGATCCCGGCCGAGGACCGCCGCGGCAAGGGCAAGCTGCCGCTGATCGGCCATTTCGACATCGACACCCAGTTTCGCATACTGGGTTCCGTTTTCCTGATCAGCCTGCTGATCGCCATCGCGGCGATCTTCATGCAGGGCCAGGCCACGACCCGAGGCATTACCTATCTTTCCCTTTCCAGCCAGCTCGGACCTCTGACCCAGCAGATTCCCAAAGCGGCGATGAACGCCATGCAGGGACAGAAAGAGGGCTTCACCGAACTGCGGGATGCCCGCGACAGTTTCAGTCAGCTCCTGGAGCGCCTGGTCGAAGGCGGCAAAATCCGCGGCATCAAGGTGTCGGCAACCAGCGCCGAAACAAGGCCGGTGCTGGACGCCTTGCGCCAGTCCTGGGAGAAGCAGAGCGACATCGTTAGCCTCGTTCTGGCGCAGGAAAACCGCTTCACCGCGATCGGCGCGCTGGCCAGGGAATCTGCGCAACAGGGTCCTGCGATGGCCGAGGCGGCCAATGCCGCCGGCGGCAAGCTGCCCTACCTGACTGAACGCATCCTGCGCGGCTCCATCCAGCTGGCATCGTCGTCGGGATTCGACGAAGCGATGGCCGCCCAGCTCGCGAAGGACATCGGGGCTGCAATCGAACTCGCTCCGGCGGGATCGAACCTGGCGAAAGGCCTGGGTGCGATGCAACCGGCGATCGCCGCCCTGTCCGGCGACCTCAAGCCGCTGGTCAAGGCCCGCGGCGCCAGCGCGAGCCTGCAGTCCGGCTGGCGCGGGATCGCCACCGGCACGGACGCCCTGGTCAAAGCCTATGAAAAGGAAATGACCGAGCAGGGGACGACGTCCTTCACCGCGGCGCTGTTCGGCTCGATCGCGCTCGTGATGCTGGTCCTCATGGTCAAGGCCTTCAACGACGAGGGTACCCGGCGCGGCAACGAGGCCGACCACCAGCGGCGCATGGCCGAAGCCGCCTCCGACGCGACGCAGGGCGCCATTCTCCGGCTGATGAACGAAATGGGCGACCTCGCCGACGGCGACCTGACAATCCGGGCGACCGTGTCCGAAGACATTACCGGCGCGATTGCCGACTCGGTGAATTACACCGTGGAAGAACTCGCGGTGCTGGTACGGCGCATCAACGACGCGGCCGACCGCGTGACGCGGGCCTCGAACGCCGCGCAAAGCACGTCCAACGACCTGCTCGCCGCCACCCAGGTGCAATCGACCGAAATCCAGAACGCCAACGCGGCGGTTCTGGAAATGGCGTCCTCGATGAAGACCGTGTCGTCCTCCGCCCTGGAATCCGCCCGCGTCGCGCACGCATCGCTGGAAGCCGCGCAGAAGGGGTCGATCGCGGTGTCCAACTCGATTTCCGGCATGAACGAAATTCGCAGCCAGATCCAGGAGACGTC
>CAZASE010000102.1:0-4564 GCA_964487715.1 uncultured Rhodocyclaceae bacterium
TGGGCAGCGGCTGGCCCGGCATCCTGCTGCACGAGGCGATCGGCCACGGCCTCGAAGGCGACTTCAACCGCAAGGGCAGTTCGGCCTTTGCCGGGCGCATCGGCGAGCGCGTCGCCGCGCCCGGCGTGACGGTGGTCGATGACGGCACGATTCCCGACCGGCGCGGCTCGCTCTCCATCGACGACGAGGGCAACCCGACGCGCCGCACCGTGCTGATCGAGGACGGCATCCTGGCCGGCTACCTGCAGGATTCGCTCAATGCGCGCCTGATGGGCGCGCCGCTCACCGGCAACGGACGGCGCGAATCCTTCGCCCACCTGCCGCTGCCGCGCATGACCAACACCTGCATGGTCAATGGCGCGCGCGATCCGCAGGAAATCATCCGCTCGGTGAAGAAAGGGCTGTATGCCGCCAACTTCGGCGGCGGCCAGGTGGATATCACGAGCGGCAAGTTCGTCTTCTCGGCGGCCGAGGCCTACCTGATCGAGAACGGCAAGGTCACCCGTCCGGTGAAGGGCGCGACGCTGATCGGCAACGGCCCCGACGTGCTGACCCGCGTGTCGATGATCGGCAACGACATGGCGCTCGATCCGGGCGTCGGCACCTGCGGCAAGGAGGGCCAGAGCGTGCCCGTCGGGGTGGGACAACCTACGCTGCGCATCGACGGCCTGACGGTGGGCGGCACCGGCTGATCCGCAGCGGTACTGCAGTTTGATGTTCGTCAAACTGTCGCCCGGCCGGTTTCGGTTAGCATAACGGCTTTCGCAGGACCCGGAACCCGTCCTCCAGGGCGGGCCGTTGCCGAAAGGGAGTGCCCGCCATGCCAAGACTGCTCGCCGCCCTCGCCCTCGCCGTACTCGCCGTGTTCATCGACGCCGCCGGCAATCCCGCCCACGCCCAGGTCAGCAACATCAACGATGCCATCAACAAGGCCGGTTCGCTGCGCTACACGGCGAATCGCCTGGCCAAGCTGTACTTCCAGATCGGCATGGGCATCGACGCGGACCGCTCCAGGCGGATCCTTGACGGCCAGATCGCCATGTACGACCGCCGCGTCGTCGAGCTGAAGAATTATTCGCCCACCCCCGAGATCAAGGAAACCTACCTGGCCCTGGAGAAGGCCTGGAGCGGCTACAAGGATCTCCTGGTCGGCGCCAGGCCCAACCTGGAGGCCGGCCGCCGCATCGTCGACGTCAGCGAAGAGGTTGTCGGCATCGCCAACAGGGCGACCGGCCAACTGGCGGCGTACTCCGGCACGACGCAGGGGGACCTGGTGAACGTCTCGGGCCGCCAGCGCATGCTCTCGCAGCGGCTCGCCAAGTATGCGCAAGCCATGAACTGGGGCGTGGCGCCGGCCGGCGCCCAGGCGGAGATCGAGAAGTCCAAGGCCGAGTTCGTGCAAAAGCTCGGTGAACTGTCGGGCGCGCAGATCAACACCCAGCAGATCAGGGACGAGCTCGAGCTGGGCAAGCAGCAGTGGATGTTCTTCGATGCCGCGCTGGCCGGCCGCGGCGACAAGAAGGCCAACGCCACCAACATCGCCACCACCAGCGAACGCATCCTCGAGGTGATGGACAACGTCGTCGGGATGTACGAAAAGCTCTTGAAGTAAGCGCCGGCGCGTCGCCGGTCAGGACACGACCGGAGCGGCGACCCGCCTCGGCTTTGTCATTCCGGGCAAGCCCCGCGCGCGCTGCATTACACCTCTTGATTACCAACGAAACTCAGCACGACATCCCGTCGACTCCAGACTCGTCATACCGGCGAACGCCGGTATCCAGGATACGGCTTGCGTTTCCGGAACGCCGCCCTGGATTCCGGCGTTCGCCGGAATGACGATCCGGTTGCCGTGCCATGGCTTCGAGGAGCAAGCGCAAGCATGGCTGAGTCTCATGGGTAACCAGATTACACCTTGACGCGCGGCATGCGGTGCTCTTCCTCCAGGTAGCCGAGCCGGTCGGCGTAGGCGATTTCCCCTTCGAAGCCGCACAGGTGCAGGTTGCGCAGCCATTCCTGCGCGTAGTAGTCGATCACCCGCTGCAGGTTCTTGCGGTCGGCGGCGCCGGTGCCGAGCAGGTGTTTGAAACGCGCCTGCAGCTTGAGGAAACTGTCGCCCGGGTTGCGCGGCGTCGGGTAGATTTCCAGGTAGGGCACGCCGTGCTCGAAGGTCACCGGCGAGAACAGCCCGCCTTCCTCCGACAGCCAGGCCAGGTCGTAGGTGAGGCTGTCGGCGGTGAATTTCCAGCCGGTCGTGCAGGGCTGCAGAAAGTGCAGGAAGGTGCCGTCGACGCCGTCCTCCAGCGCCCGGTTCACCACCCGCGTGATGTGTTCCTGGCGGTGGATGTTCATGCGCGCCGAGATGCTGGCGCCGTGCTCGGCCATGATCTCGACGATGTGCTTCTTGCGCAGTTCATTGCCCATCGGCTTCTCCGCGCCCTGCGGGTTGGTGGTGGTGTGGCCGCCCGGAGCGGACGCCGCCGAATACTGGTTGCCGGTGTTCTGGTAGCCCTCGTTGTCGTAGCAGACGTAGAGCGCGCGCTGGTTCAGCTCCTCGTCGAGCGGGTCCTGCGCCAGCTTCTGCATGCGCGAGAACAGGCCGGAAAGATTGCCGAAGCCGATATCGAAGGTTGCCCCGTCGCCGCCCCAGCCCAGGTGCAGGGTGCGCTTCAGGTTGGCGCGGTAGGCGGCGCCCTCGGCACCGTTGATCTTGCGGGCGTGGCGCAGGCGCGCCTTCTTCGCCGCGTAGCCGCCGAGCAGTTCCGACGGCGCGCCGCCGAAGACGCCATGCAGCGTCGGGTGTTTCTTGCCGGTGTAGGGCCAGATGCCGGAGTACACCTCGAAGCAGCCGGTTGCCTCGTAGGTGATGATTTCCTCGAAGCCGGTGGCGTGCGCGGTCTTGCTCACCAGGCCGTAGAGCGAGTTGACCGGGCAGCCAAGGCAGTTGCGGATGCCCGGTTCGAGGCCGCTGCCCATGTAGGCGAGCGGATCGAGGTTGATGCGCTTCCACGGCCGGCGCAGCGGATAGCGCGCCGGCACGCCGCAGGCGGCCAGTTCGACGATGCGCGCCAGGTCGTGCGTGCCGCCGGCGATGACGGCCGCCGGCAGCATCTTGATCTCCGGCACGACCTTGTCGCGGATCAGCGCCAGGGCGCGCTCGGGCGAATGCTGCGGGCGCAGGCTGCGGCCGATGAGGACCATCGCCTTGCGAAAATCATCGAGGCCGGCGCGTTCCAGCGGAATTGCCTCGCCGTTGCCGCTGTTGAGCGTGAATTTCACTTTCTGCGACAAGGCTTTCAGCCCGGCCTGCGCTTCCGCCAGGGCGGAGTTGAGCAGTGCCAGGCCCTGGCTGGCGAGCAGGCTGGCATACGACTCGCCGGCGAGCCGCGCGGCGACCAGCGTGTCGAGGTTTACCAGCGGCTCGGGATTTTCCAGCGACTGGATGAACGCCAGCGCCGCGTCGGCGCTTTCGATGACCGCGCCGAGCGGCTGCTTGTTCAGTACCGCCAGGCAGTAGAGATCGAACAGCAGTTCGTCCGTCGTCAGCTCGCCAAGGCGGTTCTCGCGCCGCAGGCCGTCGCGGCCGGAGTACAGGCTGACGGCGAGCGCACGGGCGCGCCCGCGCAGCGCCTCGGCGGCGGCCTGCATGGCGCTGTTCTTCCGCGCCGCGTCGACATCGCCGGCGGCCTTCATGCCGGCCGAGACGGCCAGCCAGCCGAGGTTCTGCCGCAGCGCCATGAGCGCGCGGCCGAGCGGCGTTTCCTGCCAGCGCGTCGGGTCGTCGGCGCGCACCAGGGCGGCCTGCGACACCGTCTCGCGTTCGCTTTCGGGGAACTTGAAGGCCTGCAGCAGGGCCGTCAGGGTGATGTCCGGCACGGCGCGCAGGCGGGCTTCCTCGCGGCCCAGCAGCGCGTCGATGAAGCCGCGAAAGGCTTCCTCCGACACGCCATAGGCATCGCTGGTGTCCTGCACCAGCGCGTCCACTTCCGCGGCGCCGAGCTCGGAGACGAGCTTGTTGAAATCGCCCTTGCGGAACACCTTCAGCCGGGTGCCCTGGCGCGCCAGTTCGGCCGCGCGCCGCGACAGTTCGGCCGTGTCGATCGGCCTGGCCTTGCCGGCATCGATGTCGAGAAAGCCGCTCATGTAGTTGTGGAAGAGGGCACTGGCGTTCAGCGTTTCGTCGCGCACGCCGAGGCGCTTCAGCAGGGTGGTGGCCTTGTTCAGGTTGCCGAGGAGGAATTCCAGCGAAATCCGCGCCTCGCGGGAAATCTGCAGCAGGGCGGCCCTGGCGGCGTCGCCGTCGGCCGGCAGTCCGCCGATGCTGAAGCCCTTGTCGCGCAGCGCTTGCAGGGCGGCCAGCTGGGCGTCGGCGGCGGAGATGAAGGCCGGTTGGCGGGCGATCTCGTCGGACAGGTCGTCGAGCAGGTAGTCGCCCGGGTTCACCTCGCCGGCGAGGCGATGCATGAGCGCCGCCACGCCGGCGGCCAGCGCCAGCCGGTCGCGCGCGATGAGGCCGGTCAGTGCCGCGTCCATCTGCTGGTCGCCGCCAGCCCGCTCGCGCGCCTGC
>CAZASE010000103.1:0-4348 GCA_964487715.1 uncultured Rhodocyclaceae bacterium
GCCGCCGATGCCGTACCGACTCGTAACGTTGGCTGAGAGTCATTGGTAACCAAGAACCAGCATGTAGTGCTCGCAGTATGACGGGGCGCTTTTTTTCCAAAGTTATGATCTGCGCGTTGTCTTTCAACCTTGCACTGGACATTCTTGCACTGCTTGATCGCCTCTTCGACAGCCTTTTTGCAGCTGGGATTTCGTTCGCAGGCCCGCATGGCGGCTGCACCCACCGCGATCACAACCCGGGTAATAACAGGATTTTCCCCATGGGGGTCGATATCGCCAAGGGGGTTTGCATTTACGTAGCTGTACAGGTTGATGCCAGCTTCCAATCCTAGGGGGTCGGGTTGCACATACCTGCCTGTGCTTGGATCGTAATCCCTGAAGTAGTTGTAATGGGTATTGGTTTCCCGATCGAAGTACTGTCCCGGGAAGCGCAGGTTCAGGGTGAAGGCGTTGCCGTCGTTGTCGGGGTCTTCCTCCGGTGCGCTGCTGCCGAAGGGCTCCGTCGTCGGCAGGTGCCGCCACACGACCTGGTTGGCCGCGTCGGTCACCATCCGCGGGGTGTTCAGATGGTCGGCGTGCAGGTAATACACGCCGGTCGGCGGATTGCTCACGGTGATGCCGAGCGGGACCGAGACGCTTTGCGCGCCGAGGCTGTCGATGGCGCGGGCGGTGAGCGTGTAGCTGCCCGGCGGGACGTCGCGCCAGGTGTGGCTGTAGGGCGCGGCGCTGATGCTGCCGAGCAGGCTGGTGCCGTTGTAGAACTCCACCCGGGCAAGGTTGCCGTCCGCATCGCCGGCATTGGCGGTCAGGACGATGCTGGCCGGGGCTGTGAAGCTCTGGTTGGGCAGCGGGCTGGTGAGGGCGATGCCGGGCGGGTTGTTGGGGATGGGCGAGAACGGCGTCAGGGTGCCGGAGACGTCGGCGCCGCCGTTGCCGGAAACGCTGTTGTTGCCGAGCGTCTTGAGGGTGGCGCTGCCGGACTGCTGCAGGCCGCTGCCGTTGGCCGTCACCATGCTGCCGTTCAGGGTGAGCACGGTACTGCCGACGCTGCCGGCAACCGCCACGCCAACGGTGTTGTGGCTGATGCTGGATTCGGTTACGTCCACCCGCACGCGGGCCGAGGCGACGCTGCTTTCGGCCTTGATGCCGAGGCTGCCGCCGGCGACGGTGCTCTCGCCAATGGCGGCGCTGGTGAGGGTGTCGGCGGTGTTGCCGAGGACGGCAATGCCGGTCTGGCTGTTGCCGAGGAATTTGCTGTTGACGATGTCGGCGGTGGCGCCGCCTTGCAGCAGCAGACCGTGGTAGTTGTCGCGGATCAGGCTGTCAACAATGCGCACCATCCTTCTCACTTCAGCAGCTACCGTGCAAAGCCCGCTGGGCGGGAATCTCTCTCTTCAAACAAAACCATTCAATTCGACGCCAGCCCATGCCCGACGAAGATCGCCGTGCTGCGGGGACTGACTTTTACGGAAGGCGCAAGCGCGTTCATGAATCAAGTCGAGCCTGGCCCGTTTTTTCGTTTATTCTCACTCGAAGACTCCCTCCAAGCGATGCAAGCAACGCTGAAAGCGATATGAGGCCGACTATCTCCCCGTAATAGAGTACTGAAGGCCTACCCTCGCTCCAGTCAAAGATAACAAGCCAAACGCCGGTAGCCACGAATCCAGCAAGCCCCCCAAACAGCCAACCAGACCGCCGAATACAATAACCAAGAGGCATGCACACCACGGCTATCGCTGGTGACAAGGATAACCATGCGGCAAGAATGTAGGCGAGCAGCCGCAAATTTCGTTCTGTCGGCCACTCGAAATATTTCTGCGTGAATGACAAAACGTACAAGCTTCCCCACGCGCTCGCTATCAGAGCGAGGATGGCCAGCAATAACCCAGCAACCAAGGACAGCACCAGCGGCCTAGGTCGCCAGCGGCTATTCTGACTGCGGCGCTTCGCGCTTAAGTATTCCATCTTCATCTCTTCCGGCCCCGCCTACTGCCGAAACAATACAATCTCGCTGCCGACTTGCCTGAAGACAGAATGCAGCGGACACCTGATCAATCGTGATCTCTTTTCTCGACCCATATCGCTGCCCGGAACATCCGCCCCACCGCGCAAAAGGCGGCGATGACCTCTAAGAAACTCAAAACAGTGAGGCTAACCCCGTTTCAGTACCGATCGGAAGTAGAAATTTCCAGCAGACATTATCCAGTCGTTCGCTACCAACCATTGCTGGTATGCGGCGAAGAGATCTTGCGGAGAATCCGCTTCGAGGTCGATCGGTCCGGTCGAAATCGTGTAGACGGATATTGGTGCGAGCCGTAGTTCGTAGGAATGCGCCTCGGGACAGACAAATGGGCTCGCCCCAAGAAGTGCGGCAAGACACGACGAAATTGCTATCCGCGCCGGCCCGCGATGAATCGAAACGCAGCGCAAACGCGCTCCAGCGATCTCAAAGGCCAACGCGCCTCTCGACCTCCGTTCCATCATCTCCCCAATCACCACTTCTTGCCGGCCAGGCATTGCACACCGGCGGCTGGCCATTGTCATGTAGTGGGCGGCATTCTGCTTTGCGGCAGACGGGATGTCAATATGACGCTGGAAACCGACTGGAGCAACACTCGCCGGACTACCGGTTGAGGTAGGCGACCTTCGCCCGACGGCCTTCGAGTTCGACCTTGCTGATGCCGCCGAAATCGAACACCAGGCCGGGCCAGCGGCGCGGCGGGATGCCCAGCCAGTGCGCGATCAGCACGCGCAGCACGCCGCCGTGGGTGACGACGGCGGCGTGGCGGCTGCCGGCGCTGTGCAGGTCCTCGACGAAGGCCAGCACGCGCGCCAGCATCTCGGCGGCGCACTCGCCGCCGGGCGGGGCGAAGTTCAGGATGTCGGCCACCCAGGCATCGAAGGCGGCCCTTTCGATCTCGTCCCAGCGGCGCATTTCCCATTCGCCGAAATGCATCTCGGCCAGCCGCGCGTCAAGCATCGCCGCCGGCGCCAGCCGCTCGGCCACGCTGCGGCAGCGCCGCAGCGGGCTGGTATAGACGGGAATGCCGGCCGGCAGGTGGGCACGCAGCCGGGCGGCGGCGTCTTCCGGATCGCCGGCGAGGCCGATGTCGCTGCGGCCGTAGCAGGTGCCGGCCGGCACGTCCGGCGCGGGATGGCGGATCAGGAAAAGTTCCATGCGACGAGCAGCACGCCGAGATAAATCGACACTTCCGCGCCTTGTTGCACGGCACCGAGGCAATCGCCGGTGTAGCCGCCGATGCGCTTGACGAAATGGCGCGCCGCCAGCGCGGTGGTGGCCGCCGCCAGCAGCAGCGCGGCAGCGGCGGCCGGCCACGGCAGCAATGCCAGCGGCGCCAGGCCGAAGAGGCCGGCAACGGCGAGGCTGCCGCCGCCCATGCGCGTGGCCAGCGGCTTGGCGCGTGCGCCGTCGTCCTCGCGCACGTAGTCGAGGACGAAGATCAGCGTCACCGCGCAGAAGCGCGAGGCGGCATGGCCGGCAATCAGCGCCGGCGCAATCGAGCCTTCGGCCAGGTCCAGCAGGGCGCAGAATTTCGCCAGCAGCATCAGCAGCAGGGCGATGGCGCCGTAGCTGCCGATGCGCGAGTCCTTCATGATCGCCAGCACCTGTTCCCTGCCCCAGCCGCCGCCGAAGCCATCGACGGCATCGGCGAGGCCGTCTTCGTGGAAGGCGCCGGTCAGCAGCAGCGTCGCGGCCATGCTCGCAACCACCGCCAGCGTCAGCGGCAGGGCATGCGCTGCCAGCTCGAACGCCAGCGCCGCGACGGCGCCGACCAGGGTGCCGACGAGCGGGAAGTAGCGCGCGGCGCGGTCGAGCCCGGCTTGCGAGTGCCCGACCCAGGCGGGGACGGGCAGGCGCGTGAAGAAGCGCAGCGCGCCGAAGAAGGCTTCAGCTTCCTGTCGCAGCATCGGCCGGCTCGACTTTCCCGCTGACGCCGGCCGAGGCGAAGCTGGCCATTTCGTTGAGGATGGCGGCGGCGGCGCGCACCAGCGGCCAGGCCAGTGCGGCGCCGCTGCCTTCGCCCAGGCGCAGGTCCATGTCGAGCAGCGGGCGCGCGCCGAGGTGTTCCAGCTGCAGGCGATGGCCGCGCTCCTGCGAACGGTGCGAGAAGACGCAGTACTGCAGGATCGCCGGCTGCAGGGTTGCCGCCACCAGCAGGGCGGCGGTGACGATGAAGCCGTCGATGAGCAGCAGCATGCGACGCTCGGCCGCGGCCAGCATGCCGCCGGCGAGCATGGCGATCTCGAAGCCGCCGAACTGCGCCAGCACCGGCAGCGGCGCGCCGTCGCCGGCGTAGCGCGCGACGGCCTGCTGCAGCAGCGCCAG
>CAZASE010000104.1:0-4329 GCA_964487715.1 uncultured Rhodocyclaceae bacterium
CGCCGCAGCCGCGCGCCCGCGCGGCTGCGCGCCGTGGGCGCCGCGCACCTTCTCGCGGATTTCCTCGGCGCAGCGCAGCAAGCCCTCGGCCGAGCCGCCGACCGGCTTGGCGACGCAATCGACGGCGCCCAGTTCGAGCGCCTCCAGTGCCGTCTGCGAGCCCTTTTCCGTGAACACCGAGACCATCACCACCGGCATCGGCCGCAGCACCATGAGCCGGCGCAGGAATTCGATGCCGTTCATGCGCGGCATTTCCACGTCGAGCGTGAGCACGTCCGGATCGAGCTTGCGGATCAGCTCGCGCGCCTCGATCGGGTCGGGCGCCATGCCGACCACTTCAAGGTCGGGCGCGCCGTTGATGATCTCGCGCAGGATGGCGCGCATGACCGCCGAATCCTCGACGATCAGCACCCGCGTCTTCGCGCCCGGCGCACTCACCGGAACCACTCCATGCCGCCGTCCGCGCCGTCCTCGATGCGCCGCCGGTAGTCGCCCTCCAGCCGTGCCACCGACTCGCTCGGCCGCAGCCGCTTCACCAGTGCGCGGCCGCTGGCCGGGAAGTACACAACGCGTCGCGCCCGCGTGCCGAGCAGGTCTTCCGCCAGCAGCGGAATGCCTTCGGCGGCGAGGTAGCGGCGGACGAAACCGGCGTTGTGCTCGCCGATGCGCGAAGCGCCGAGGCCGGCCACCACGCGGCCGCCGCCGAATGCCTTGGCTTCGAGCGCCTCGCGGCGCGCGCCCAGCTTGAGCAGGTGGTTGATGAGCAGCTCCATGGCAAACGCGCCGTAGCGCGCCGAGGCGCCCCAGGGCCCGTCGTCGCCGTGCCCGGCCAGCATGAAGTGGTTCATGCCGCCGATGCCGCGCTCGCGGTCACGCAGGCAGGCCGCCACGCAGGAGCCGAGCACCGTCACGACGGCGATGTCGCCGGTCGCGGCGAAATACTCGCCCGGCAGCACCTTTACCGCGCTGGCGTTGACGTCGCGGTCGAAGTAGCGCGTGCCGGCCATCTGCGCCGGCTGCGCCAGCGCGTTATCGCGGGCGGTCGGCGCGTTCATAGACCGTCTTTCCGAGCGGCCGGAACAGGTCGGCGGCATGCAGGAAACTCTCCGAATGCCCGGCGAACAGCAGGCCGTCGTCGCGTAGCAGCGGCACAAACTTTTTCAGGATGGCGTACTGCGTCGGCTTGTCGAAATAGATCATCACATTGCGGCAGAAAATGGCGTCCAGCGGGCCCTGCACCGACCACGCCGCGTCGAGCAGGTTGATGCGGCGGAAGCTGATCAGGCGCTTCAGCTCCGGCCGCACGCGCGCCTCGCCGGCGTGATTGCCGACGCCGCGCTGAAAGAAACGCGACAGGCGCTCCGGCGCGAGCTTTTCCACGCGCTCGGCGGCATACACGCCTTCGCTGCCGTGCGCCAGCACGCTGGTGTCGAGATCGCTGGCGATGATCGTCACCGGCGGGTTGAAGCTGTTGAAGGCCTCGACCGCGGTCATGGCGATCGAATACGGCTCCTCGCCGGTCGAGGCGGCGCTGCACCAGATCTTCAGCGCGCGTTTCTCGCCGAGTCGGCGCAGGTGCGCGGCCAGCGCCTCGAAATGATGCGCCTCGCGGAAGAACGAGGTCAGGTTGGTGGTCAGCGAGTTGACGAAGGTTTCCC
Source organism: uncultured Rhodocyclaceae bacterium (assembly GCA_964487715.1). Lineage (GTDB taxonomy): Bacteria > Pseudomonadota > Gammaproteobacteria > Burkholderiales > Rhodocyclaceae > Desulfobacillus. The sequence continues at coordinate 1,659 of CAZASE010000104.1, forward strand.
ACTCCTTCGCGTCGCCGCGTTCCAGGCGCGCCAGGTAGTCGCTGAAGCTGCGATCACCGTTGGCGCGCAGGCGCCGCGCCAGGCGGCTATACACCATGTCGTGCTTGGCTTCCGACAGGGCAATGCCGGCATGCTTGTGGATCAGCTGCCGCACGCGCTCGAAATCGGCGGTGGTGAAGACGAATTCGCGCGGCGACGGATCGGCGCCGTCCTTCACGCGATTCCTCCCGTCGGCCGCGGCGCGTTCAGAATTCCACCCATTCGTCGTCGTCGCCGCCGGAGGCCTTGCGCACCTTCGGCAGGGGCGCCGTGCGCAACGGCCGCCGCACCGCCGCCAGCGACGCGACCGTTGCCGGCCGCGCCGGCGCGCCGGCGACCTCGCCGTCGCCGAGGCGGAACACCGCCACCTGTTCGGTCAGCAGCGCCGCCTGTTCGCGCAGCGCCTCGGCATTGGCGGCGGCCTGCTCCACCAGCGCGGCATTCTGCTGCGTTCCCTCGTCCACCTGGGAGACCGCCTCGGCGATCTGTTCGACGCTGTTGGCCTGCTCGCGCGTCGCCGCCGACATGTCGCCGACGATGCCGCTCAGGCGGCGAAACGCCGCCAGCAGGTCGTCGATGGTCTCGCCTGCTTCCTGCGCCTGCGCGGCGCCGGCGCCGACCGCCTGCTGCGCATCGTCGACCAGCGCCTTGATCTCCTTCGCCGACGCGGCGGCGCGCTGCGCCAGGCTGCGCACTTCGGCGGCGACGACGGCAAAGCCGCGTCCCTGCTCGCCGGCGCGCGCCGCCTCGACGGCGGCATTCAGCGCCAGGATGTTTGTCTGGAAGGCGATGCCGTCGATCAGCCCGCTGATGTCGGCGATGCGGCGCGAACCGGCCTGGATGTCGCGCATGGTGATGACGACGCGGCCGACCACCTCGGCGCCGCGCAAGGCCATCTGGTCGGCGTCGCGCGCCAGTTCGTTGGCCTGGCGCGCGCTCTCGGCGTTCTGTCGCACCGAGCTGCTGATCTCCTCCATGCTGGCGGCGGTCTCCTCCAGGTTGCTCGCCTGCCGCTCGGTGCGGGCGGAGAGGTCGGCATTGCCGACGGCGATCTCGTTTGCCGCCGCGCTCAGCACGCCGGCCGAATCCTTGACGCGGGCGGTCAGCTCGCGCAGCGTGTCCACGCAGGCATTGGTGTCTTCCTTCAGGCGTTCGAACATGCCCCGCGGCGTGCCGCCGACCTTCGCCGTCAGGTCGCCCTGCGCCAGGGCATTGAGCACCCGCGCGGTGTCCGCCAGCCCGCGCGAAACGGCATCCATCAGCGCGTTGATGTGCTCGGCGGCGCTGCGCGAGAAGCCCTGCTTGCCTTCGAGCGCCGTACGGCGCGAGAAATCGCCCTGCGCGGCGGCTTCGAGGATGGCCGCCAGGTCCTGCTCGATCTGCACCTGCGCGCTGCGATCGTTCCACTCGACCACGGTGCCACTGCGCGCGCCGGCGGCGTCGAACACCGGGTTCGTCACCTGGCCGAAGACGCGGCCGCCGAGGTGGATCTCGGCGCGGTGTTCGCCGCGCAGCGCGGCGATGATGCCGCGGATGCGCGCCGGATCCTTGTGGAAGGCATCGAAGTTGCCGCCGAGCAGCGCTGCCGCGCTGAAGTTCGGCAGCTCGCGGCGGATGTCCGCCTCGGCATGGCCGAAGGTGGCACGCACGGCCTCGTTCAGGTAGATGATGTTGCCGTCGTTGTCGGCGATCATCATGTTGGTGGAAGCCTTGTCGAGCGCATTGCGGATGCGGCCGTTCTCCACCGCCAGGCGGGTGATTTCGTCGACCTCGCTCGCCAGCCTGCTCTGCATGGCGCGCAGGTGGTGCAGCAGATCGGCCAGCTCGTCGTCGCCGGACACGGCGATGCGGTTGTCGAAGGCGCCCTCGGCGATGCGGCTGAAGACGCGCCCGGCCTCGGCCAGCGGCCGCGTCACCGAGCGCACGATGAGGGCGCTCAGTTGCCAGCCGGCCGCCACCGCCAGCACCAGGGCGACCAGCACCAGAGTGAGCAGCGTGGCGAAGCGCGCGCGCGCGGCCTCGTATTCGGCGCGCGCGGCGGCCAGTTCGCGCTCCACCAGCGCTTCGCCGAGCCGCACCAGCTGCGCATGCAGCGGATTGACCTGCTGCAGGATGACGGCGTTGGCGTCGCGGTAGCGCCCGGCCAGCAAGGCGTCGCGCGCCGGCTCGATGCCTTCCTTGAGATAGCGCTGGCGCATGGCGGAAAATGCCTGCGTTGCCTCATCCACGGCGGCGCCGAGCTGCGCCAGATGGCCCTGCCACAGTTCCTCGGCGCGCTGGCGGTTGCGCTCGATGGCGCCGGTGTGCGTCGCCAACTCGTGGTCATGCGCCCGGGCCAGCGGCGCCGACGGCTCGTGCTGCAGGGACAACAGGAGTTCGCTGCGGTTCTCGGCGGTCAGTGCCATGATGGCGTTGAGGGCGGCCAGCGGCTGCAGGTTGTCGCGGTAGAGTCGGCTCATCGCCTCGTTCTCGCGCGAGATGCCGTTCAGGCCGACCGCCGCCCCGAGCACCAGCAGGACGGCGAAAAAGCCGGCGAGGACGCCGAGGCGCTGGCCGACTTTCATGCGGCCGAGGCAGCCGAGGGCCGGCATTGCCGCCGGCGTGTCCGCCGCGGCCGGCGCCGCCGGGGCGG
>CAZASE010000105.1:0-4181 GCA_964487715.1 uncultured Rhodocyclaceae bacterium
ACTACTGCGCCGGGCCCAACCACGTGCTGCCGACCTCGCGCAGCGCGCGCTTCTCCTCGCCGCTCGGCGTCTACGATTTCCAGAAACGCACCTCGATCATCGAGGTGTCGGCCGACGGCGCCGACAAGCTCGGCCGCATCGCCTCCACACTCGCCCGCGGCGAGGGCCTGCAGGCCCACGCGCGCGCGGCGGAACTGCGCCTGAAGAAGGATTGAACGGGGCCAGCTGGCACAGGCCGGCCTTGTCCCGGGGGCAAGGAAAGATGTATGAAATCTCGGATACGTCATCCGATATTTCATAGTACACTTCCCGCATGATTCCCCGCGCACCGCACCTTGCCGCCGTGCGGGAACTGCTGGCCCTGTTCCCGGTTGTCGCCCTCCTCGGTGCCCGCCAAGTCGGCAAGACCACGCTCGCCCGGCAGCTGGGCGCCGAATGGAAGTGCCCCTTCCACCGTTTCGATCTGGAAGACCCGGACGACCTGGCACGCCTCAGCGATGCCGCCTTCGTGCTGAAATCGCTCGATGGACTGATTGTCCTCGACGAAATTCAAACCCGCCCCGACCTGTTTCCGCTGCTGCGCGCCCTGGCCGACCGGCCCGGGGCGCAAAGCCGCTTTCTCCTGCTCGGCAGCGCTTCGCCGGAATTGCTGCGACAGTCGTCCGAGACCCTTGCCGGCCGCATCGGGTTTCATGAACTGCCCGGTTTGAGCCTGGCCGAACTGGACACCGGGTCGCTTGATCGACGGTGGCGGCGCGGTGGTTTTCCGCGCGCCTATCTTGCGCCGGCAGACTCGGCCAGCCGGCAGTGGCGCGAAGCCTTCATCCGCACCTATCTCGAACGCGACATACCGCAGATCGGCATCCGGCTGCCGGCGATCGCGCTGCGCCGCTTCTGGACCATGTTGGCCCACTACCATGGCCAGACATGGAACGGTTCCGAGCTCGGCCGCGCCCTGGCGGTGAGCGACAAGACGGTGATGCGCTATCTGGAAGTCCTCGAAGGCACCTACATGGCTTTTCGGCTCCCCCCCTGGCATACCAACCTTGGCAAGCGGGAGATCAAGGCGCCGAAGGTCTACCTTGCTGACACGGGGGTACTGCACACCTTGCTTGGCATTGAGCGCCAGGATGCTCTGCTTGCCCACCCGAAATGCGGCGCCTCCTGGGAGGGCCTGGCCCTTGGCGAAGTCATCCTGCATGCCCAGGCCCGCCCGTCGGAACGTTTCTTCTGGGGTGCGCACGGCGGAGCGGAACTCGACCTGCTGATCGTTCGCGAGGGGAAGAAGTACGGTTTCGAGGCCAAGCTGACGCGCTCGCCGACGATCACGCCTTCCATGCGGTCTGCCATCACTGCGCTCGGGCTGGAGCACCTGTTCGTGATCTGCCACGGCGACGATCCACCCTGGCCGCTCGCCGAGCGAATCACCGCCGTGCCACTGGGCGCCTTGCCGCACTGGGTGGCCCGAAGCGGACTTGGCGCGGGTTCCGGCGCCTGACGGGGTGCCTGCGCCGGCCAACCGGGCCAGCACACGGCCTCGATCCGTGGAAATTTAGACGAGAATTTGTCGGAGTGCGCCGACCAGCGCCTGGCACTGCGCGTCGGTGCCGACCGTGATGCGCAGGAACTGTTCGATGCGCGGCTGGCGGAAGTGGCGGACGATGATGCTGCGCTGCCTGAGGGCGGCGGCGAGTTCGCCGGCGTCGCGCCCGGGGTGGCGGGCGAAGACGAAGTTGGCGGTGGAGGGCAGGACGTCGAAGCCGAGCGCGGCGAGTCGCTTGACCAGCGCCTCGCGGCTCCTGATGACGGCCTGCCGTGTCTGCTCGAAGTGGTCGCGGTCCTCCATCGCCGCAACGGCGCCGGCAATCGCGAGGCGGTCGAGCGGATAGGAATTGAAGCTGTTTTTCACCCGCTCCAGCGCCTCGACGAGGTCGGCGTGGCCGACGGCGAAGCCGACGCGCAGGCCCGCCAATGAGCGCGACTTGGACAGGGTCTGCACCACCAGCAGGTTCGGGTAACGCCCCACCAGCGGCATCGCCGTTTCGGCGCCGAAATCCACGTAAGCCTCGTCGACCACCACCACGGAATCCGGGTTGGCGGCGAGGACTTGCTCGATTTCGGCCAGCGTCAGGGTGCGGCCGGTCGGCGCGTTCGGGTTGGGGAAGATGATGCCGCCGTTGGGCCGCGCGTAGTCCGCCGGCCGGATCTCGAAGGCGTCCGTCAGCGGCACGGTTTCGTAGGCGACGTCGTAGAGCCCGCAATACACCGGGTAGAAGCTGTAGGTGATGTCCGGGAACAGCACCGGCCGCTCATGCTTCAGGAGGCCGAGGAAGATATGGGCGAGCACCTCGTCGGAACCGTTGCCGACGAAGACCTGCTGCGGCGTCACGCCGAAACAGGCGGCGACGGCTTCCTTGAGGCGGTCGGCATTCGGATCGGGGTAGAGGCGCAGGCTGTCGCCGGTTTCGGCGCGCAGGGCTTCCAGCACCTTGGGCGAGGGGCCGTAGGGGTTCTCGTTGGTATTGAGCTTGACCAGGTTCGGCAGCTTCGGCTGCTCGCCCGGAAGGTAGGGGGTCAGGCCGCGGACAGCGGCGCTCCAGTAGCGGCTCATGGCGTGGTGCTGGGGGCAAAACCAAAATGCTATCATGGCGTTCCGAATCACTCCCGAGCGCCCTGCGCAGCGCCATGCGGCAAGCCGAGATCTCACGCAAGACCCTGGAGACGGAAATCACCGTCCGCATCAACCTCGACGGCAGCGGCCAGGCGAAACTCGCCACCGGCGTGCCCTTCCTCGAGCACATGCTCGACCAGGTGGCGCGCCACGGCATGATCGACCTCGAGGTGTCCGCCAAGGGCGACCTGCACATCGATGCCCACCACACCGTGGAGGACGTCGGCATCACCCTCGGCCAGGCGCTGGCGAAGGCTGTCGGCGACAAGAAGGGCATCCGCCGCTACGGCCATGCCTACGTGCCGCTGGACGAGGCGCTGTCGCGCGTGGTGGTCGACTTCTCCGGCCGCCCGGGCCTGTTCTTCAACGTCGAGTTCAGCCGCGCGATGATCGGCCAGTTCGACGTGGACCTGACCCAGGAATTCTTCCAGGGGCTGGTGAACCACGCCCAGATCACGCTGCACATCGACAACCTGCGCGGCGACAACGCCCACCACCAGTGCGAGACGGTGTTCAAGGCCTTCGGCCGCGCCTTGCGCATGGCGGCGGAGGCCGACCCGCGCGCTTCAGGCACTGTGCCGTCCACCAAGGGAGCGCTCTAGGGCCTTCTTGTCGCCGTATTGCCGGCACTGACTTTTGATGAACACCGTCGCTATCGTCGATTACGGCATGGGCAACCTGCGGTCGGTTGCCAAGGCGATCGAACACGTCGCGCCGGACGCGCGCGTGCTGGTCACTTCCGACCCGGCTGCCGTCGCCGCCGCTGATCGCGTCGTTGTGCCCGGCCAGGGCGCCATGCCGGACTGCATGCGCGAACTGGATGCGCGCGGGCTGCGCCCGGCCGTCATCGCGGCGACGCAAGACAAGCCCTTCCTCGGCATCTGCATCGGCCTGCAGATGCTGTTCGCGTCGAGCGAGGAGGGCGATGTCGCCGGCCTTGGCGTGCTGCCGGGGCGCGTGCGCCGTTTTAGTTTCGGCATCACGCCCGCCAGCGGGCATGAGCCTTCACTGAAACTTCGTTTTCCGCACGATCGGATGGTGGCGCCCGACGGCAGCCGGCTGAAGGTGCCGCACATGGGCTGGAACGAGGTGAACCGCGCCGAGCCGCACCCGCTCTGGGAGGGCATCGCCGACGCTTCGCGCTTCTATTTCGTGCACAGCTATTACGTCGAGGCGGGCGAGCCGTCCCTGGTCGCCGCGTTCAGCGTGTACGGCTTCCCCTTTACCTGCGCGGTGGCGAAGGATAATATTTTCGCCGTGCAATTCCACCCGGAAAAAAGCGCCCATTCCGGCCTGGCCCTGCTGGGCAACTTCATGCGCTGGAAACCCTGACGACTTCTTTTATCCCGCAAAGCCTATGCTGCTGATACCTGCGATCGACCTCAAGGACGGCCACTGCGTGCGCCTGAAACAGGGCGACATGGACGACGTCACGGTGTTCTCCGAAGACCCGGCGGCGATGGCGCGGCACTGGCTGGCCCAGGGCGCCCGCCGCCTGCACCTGGTGGAC
>CAZASE010000106.1:0-4083 GCA_964487715.1 uncultured Rhodocyclaceae bacterium
GTGCTGAAGGCGGACGGACTGCTGGCGCTTTCGGTCTGGGGCCGCGCCGAAGAGGTGCCGCTGGTCGAAGCGGCGCTGAGCTGCATGCGGCGCCTTCTGCCGCCACCGAAGGTGGCGCGGCCCTCGATCTTCCGCTTCGGCGATGCCGGCGAACTCGAACGCCGGCTCGCGGCTGCCGGCTATCGCGACATGGACATCCGGCCGCAGCACCTGGAGGTTGAATTTCAGGATGCGGGAGCCTACTGGCAGGCCTTCCTCGACCTTGCCGGCGGCGCCGCGGAAAGCCTGTCGCGCCTGCCCGCCGAAAAGCAGCGCGCGTTCGCCGCGGCGGTCGGCGAAGAGCTTGCGCCCCATGCCGTGGCGGGCGGCTACCGCCTGGCCAGCACGATACTGGTGGCCACCGCCAGACCGGTATAATCCGCCCCCTCGCTTCCCGCTCCAGCCCCGTCCGGGGTGCTCCCCTCCATGAATGTCCTGTTTGAAGAGGACGGCGCCTTCCGTGCCGGCAGCATCCTTGCCGACAACACCAGTTCGCTTCAGATCGAGCTGGCGTCCGGCAAGCGCTCCAAGGTCAAGGCGGCCAACGTGCTGCTGCGCTTCGCTACCCCGGCCCCCGGCGAACTTCTGGAGCGCGCCGAGGCCGATGCGGAAGACATCGACGTCGATTTCCTGTGGGACGCCTGCGGCGAACAGGAGTTCGGCTTCGAGGAACTCGCCGCCGAGTACCACGGCGCCAAGGCCGAGCCGGTGCAGGCGGCGGCCGTGCTGCTGCGCCTGCATTCGGCGCCGATCCATTTCCACCGCAAGGGTCGCGGCCGCTTCCGCAAGGCGCCGCCCGAGATCCTCCAGGCGGCGCTGGCCGGACTGGAAAAGAAGCGCCTGCAGGCCGCCGCCATCGAGCGCATGGCCGGAGAACTCAGGGAAGGGGCCCTGCCGGCCGAGTTCAAGCCCATCCTGCCGCAGCTAATCTACAAGCCCGATCGCAACCGGCCCGAAACCAAGGCGCTCGAGGCCGCCTGCGCCGACACCGGCAAGTCGGCGGCGCGCCTGCTGTTCGCGTGCGGCGCGCTGCCCTCGACCCACGATTACCATCTCGGCCGCTTCTTGTTCGAGTTTTTCCCCGAAGCTACGGGAGGCACCGGCTTCCCGCCGTTCGCCGCGCCCGCCGATGCGGTCGATCTGCCGCTCGCCGATGTCGCCGCCTTCAGCGTCGACGATGCGCACACCACGGAAATCGACGATGCCTTCTCCGTCACCCCCGGTGGCGACGGCGGCTGGCGCATCGGCATCCACATCGCGGCGCCGGGCCTGGGTTTCGCGCCGGACTCGGAGCTTGGCCGCATCGCGCGCGAGCGTCTTTCCACCGTCTATATGCCGGGGCGCAAGATCACGATGCTGCCGGAGGCCGTGGTCGAACGCTTCACGCTGGCCGCCGGCAATACGGCGGCGGCCGTGTCGCTCTACCTCGACGTGGCGGCCGACTACCGCCTGCTCGGCCACGAGACGCGGCTGGAGCGCGTGAACATCGTCGCCAACCTCCGCCACCACGACATCGAGCCTGTGTTCAATGCCGATACGCTGGTCGCCGGCCTGCCCGACTTCCCCTACCGCGACGAGCTCAGGCTGCTCTGGGAATTTGCCCAGGTACTCGAAGCCGGGCGCGGCAAGCCTTCGGACAACGGCGCGCGCAAGGACTACAACTTCGCCGTCGATTGGGACGCCGACAGCACGCTCGCCGCCGAGCCCGGCAAGGGCTTCGTCACCATCGCCGAACGCCAGCGCGGGAGCCCGCTGGACACCCTGGTCGCCGAGTTGATGATCGTCGCCAACGCCACCTGGGGCGCCATGCTGCGCGACGCCGGCATCCCCGCGCTGTACCGGGTGCAAACCTCGGGCAAGGTGCGCATGAGCACCGTGGCGGCTCCGCACGAGGGCCTCGGCGTCGATTGCTACGCGTGGTCGTCGTCGCCCCTGCGGCGCTATTGCGACCTGCTCAACCAGTGGCAACTGGCAGCACTGCTGCGCGGCGAGGCCTCCCCCTTCCCGCCCAAGTCGGCCGACCTGCTGGCGGCAATGCGCGACTTCGAGCTGACCTACGCCGCCTATGCCGAATTCCAGCGCGGCATGGAGCGCTACTGGTGCCTGCGCTGGCTGCTGCAGCAGGACGCGACGACCGCAACCGGCCAGGTGCTGCGCGAGTCGCTGGTGCGGCTGGAGACCATCCCGCTGGTGCTGCGCGTGCCCTCGCTGCCCGAACTTCCGCGCGGAACCCGCGTGCACCTGAGCATCGAAGGCATCGATTTGCTGGAAGCCGAACTGCGGGCCCGATTCCTCGAACTGGCGCCCGAATTGGCGTCCAATACCGGCTCTGATACCGCCTTAGCCGACGACGGAGACGACGAGGTCGCGGCGTAAAATCGGCGGGCTCATGCCCAAGTCGACCAGCCCGTCAAGCTCGCTCCGGTCTGCACTGCCTTCCTTTCCGCTGCCGGCCTTCCTCGCCGCCATGGAAACGCCGCAGCGCAACCTGACGCTGGCGCTCGGCGCCTCGCTGCTGCTGCATGCCGCGCTGCTCGCCGTGCGTTTCGCTCCGCCCGACTTCGTCGACAAGGCGCGCGAGCGGGCGCTGGACGTGATCCTGGTCAACAGCAAGAGCAAGACACGGCCCGACAAGGCGCAAGCCAAGGCGCAAACCAACCTCGACGGGGGCGGCAATACCGAGGAGGACCGCCGCGCCAAGACGCCGCTGCCGCCGTCCGACCGGACCCGCGAAGGCAACGACCTGACCGAAGCCCAGCGCCGCGTCGCCGAGCTCGAAGCGCAGCAGCAGCAGATGATGACGCGGCTGACCAGCGAACGGGCCGTCGGCGCGGACAAGTCGCGCAACATCCCGACCCCGCTCCCGGCCGAATCGCGTTCGGGTGTCGACCTGGCCAGCAGCGCCCTGGCCATCGCCCGCATCGAAGGCCAGATCTCGCGGCAGATGGACGAGTACAACCAGCGCCCGCGCAAGAAGTTCATCGGCGCCCGGGTCGAGGAATACCGCTTCGCCCAGTATGTCGAGGACTGGCGGCAGAAGATCGAGCGCATCGGCAACCTCAACTATCCCGACGCGGCCAAGGGGCGGCTCTACGGCAGCCTGGTGCTGACCGTGGTGATCAAGTCCAACGGCGACCTGGACCGGGTCGAAATAAACCGGTCCTCGGGCCAGCGCCTGCTCGACGAGGCCGCGCGCCGCATCGTGCAGATGTCGGCCCCCTACGCCGCCTTCCCCGAGGCGATCCGGCGCGATACCGACGTGCTGGAAATCACCCGCACCTGGACCTTCACCAACGCCGACCGGCTGCGTGCGGACTGATGACGGATCGTTACGCGGTTTTTAGCTCCGGCCGCTGCGCTTAACATGCGCTTCGCTCATGTTAGCCTGCGCTGAAAACGGGCCCGCTACCAGACCATGACAGACCGTTACGCCGTTTTTGGCAATCCGATCGGGCACAGCAAGTCGCCCCGCATCCATGCACTGTTTGCCAAGCAGACCGGGCAGGACATCAGCTACGAGGCGATCCTCGCCGAGAAGGACGGATTCGCCGCCGCGGTGGCGGCCTTCGTCGCCGCCGGACGAGGGCCGGCCCGCGGCGCAAACGTCACCGTGCCGTTCAAGGAGGAGGCCTTCCGCCTCGCCACCCGGCGCACGGAGCGCGCCGAGACGGCCGGAGCGGTGAATACCCTCAGCTTCGAAGCCGACGCGATCGTCGGCGACAACACGGACGGCGCGGGCCTAGTGCGCGACCTCAAGCACAACCTCGGCTGCGATCCGGGCGGCCGCCGCATCCTGCTGCTGGGCGCCGGCGGCGCGGCGCGCGGCGCCATCCTGCCGCTGCTGCTGGAACATCCCGCCGAACTGGTCATCGCCAACCGCACCGAGGAAACGGCGGCGCGCCTGGCGCTGGAGTTTGCGCGCCTGCCCGGCTGCGCCGTCCCGGTCAAGCCGGATGGCACGGGCTTCGGCGGACTCGCCGGGCGCGCCTTCGACCTCGTCATCAACGCCACCTCGGCGGGACTCAGCGGCGCCGCATTGTCGCT
>CAZASE010000107.1:0-4062 GCA_964487715.1 uncultured Rhodocyclaceae bacterium
ATGCCGAGCATGGCGGGCTTCGGCCTCGAAATCACCGGGTATTTCACTCCGGCGGGAGAAAAGACGGCATGAGCATTCGCGAATTCGAACCCAGTCTTGCCGGTCGCGGCCTGCGCATCGGCGTTGTGCAAAGCCGCTTCAACGAGGACGTCGGCGCGGGGCTGCGCTCCGGCTGCCTGACCGAACTGGCCCGCCTCGGCGTGGCCGATGCCGACGTCACCTTCGCCACCGTTCCGGGTGCGCTCGAACTGCCGCTGACCCTGCAGGCCATGGCGCAGAGCGGCCGTTTCGACGCGCTCGTGGCGCTGGGCGCGGTGATTCGCGGCGAGACCTATCATTTCGAGATCGTCTCCAACGAATCGGCGCGCGGCATCACCGACGTGCAGCTGAATACCGGAATCCCGATCGCCAACGCCGTGCTGACCACCGAGAACGACGACCAGGCGCTGGTACGCATGGCGCAGAAGGGGGCGGAAGCGGCGCAGGCAGCGATCGAAATGGCCAACCTGCTTAAGGCCCTCAAGTAATGAACGGAAAGTCGCCGCGGCGACGCGCGCGCGAGTTCGTCGTCCAGGGACTCTACCAATGGCAGGTGGGCGGCCAGGATGCCGCGGCGATCCAGACCCAGGCGGAAGGCGTCGCCGGCTTCGACAAGGCGGACAACGAGCTTTACCGCACCCTGCTCGACGAGGCTCTGCAAGGTGCCGAGGCGCTCAAGCTCGACCTGGGACCGCACATCGACCGCGCCTGGGACGAGGTTTCGCCGATAGAGCGCTGCATCCTGCTGCTGGGCGCCTGCGAACTCAAACTCCATCCCGAAACTCCCTACCGCGTCATCATCAACGAAGCCATCGAACTGGCCAAGACTTTCGGCGGCACCGACGGGCACAAGTTCGTCAATGGCGTTCTGGACAAACTCGCGGCGGCGCTCCGGGCAACGGAAATCCGCAATCCGCAGACCCGCTGATTCCGTGCCATCGGAATTCGAACTCATCGCGCGCCACTTCATGCGCGCCACCTCCCACACGGCGCTCGGCGTCGGCGATGACGGCGCACTGATAGCCCCGACCGCGGGACAGGAACTGGTCGTTTCCACCGACCTGCTGGTCGAAGGTACGCATTTCCTGCCCGATGCGGATCCCGAAGCATTGGGCTGGAAAACCCTGGCGGTCAATGTTTCCGACATGGCGGCGATGGGGGCGCAACCGCGCTGGGCGTTGCTGGCCGCCGTCCTGCCGGCGCCGGACGACGACTGGATCGCCGCCTACGCCCGCGGCTTCTTTGCCTGTGCGACGCGGTTCGGCGTCGATTTGGTCGGGGGCGACACCACGCGCGGACCGCGGGCCTTTTGCGTCACGATCCTCGGCGAAGTCCCGACTGATGGAGCACTGCGCCGCGACGGCGCCAAGCCCGGCGATTCAATCTGGGTTTCCGGCCGCCCGGGAAGGGCGGCACTGGGACTTGCCCACCTGCAGGGTCGCACCGTTCTTGCCGAACCGCTGCTCGAAGACTGCCTCGCCGCGCTGCATCGGCCGCAGGCCCGCGTCGAACTGGGTCTGGCGCTGCGCGGCATCGCGAACTCGGCGATCGATGTTTCCGACGGGCTGCTGGCCGACCTCGGCCATATCCTCGAACAGTCCGGGCTGGCCGCCCGGCTGCAGATTCCCGGCCTGCCCACGGACGGACTGGAACGCGACTGCCTGCTGGCCGGCGGCGACGACTACGAACTGGTGTTCACCGCCGCCGCGGGATTCGACAACCGGATCCGAGCATTGGCCGACGCCTTGCAGCTGCCGCTGAATCGGATCGGCGAAATCGTCGCAGGAGCCCCCGGAGAACTGGTCCTGTGCGACGATGCCGGCAGGATCGTGACCCCCGCCCGCCGCGGCTACGATCATTTCGCGTACCGGAACGACTAATGCCCAGGCTGCCGCCACCTCCGCTGAAGTTCCTGCTCCACCATCCCGCGCACTTCATCGCCTGTGGCATGGGCAGCGGGCTTTCCCGTTTCGCCCCAGGCACCGCCGGCACCGCCTTCGCCTGGGTGACGTTTCCGCTGCTGCGCAGCTATCTGGACAGCGACCTCGGGCTGGCGATCTTCCTGCTCCTGGCCTTCGCCGTCGGCGTCGCTGCCTGCCAAATCACCGGCCGGGCACTGGGCGTGGTCGATCACGGCGCCATCGTCTGGGACGAGATCGTGCCCTTCTGGGGTGTGCTGATGTTTGCGCCACCCGAGTTGCTCTGGCAGCTCGCGGCATTTCTCTGGTTCCGCTTCTACGACATCGTCAAACCCCAGCCGGCACGATTCTTCGACACCCAGGTCAAGAACGGCTTCGGCGTGATGATGGACGACGTGATCGCGGCCGGCTATACGATTCTGACCCTGGCCGTGTTCAAGGCCTTCCTGCCCTTCTGATGGATCCCGAGCTCGCTTCGCTGTCTGCAGCCATCGGCGCCGCATGCCGCCGGCACGAACTCCTGCTCACCACCGCAGAATCCTGCACGGGAGGCTGGGCGGCACAAGTAATCACTCACACTTCAGGCAGCTCGGCGTGGTTTGACCGTGGCTTCGTGACCTACAGCAATGAAGCCAAGTGCGACATGCTCGGCGTTCGTCCGGAAACGCTCGAGCGTTTCGGCGCGGTGAGCCCGGAAACCGCGTCAGAAATGGCGGCCGGTGCGCTGAAAAACTCCAACTCTATGATTTCACTTGCCATTACTGGAATTGCCGGTCCGACGGGTGGCTCACCTGGTAAGCCAGTGGGGACCGTAAGCTTTGCCTGGTGTCGAGTCGGCGAAACAGCGACCACCGAGACGGCGAAGTTCGCGGGCGACCGCGAAGCCGTCCGGCGTCAGGCGGTGATTCATGCCTTGCGCGGGCTGTTGTTGCGACTCGATCCAGCATGACCATTCGTGGTGGCGCAAAAACTGTGCCACCTATGCCATAATCGACGCAACTTCTGAAGGACGCACTCAATGGACGAGAACAAGAGCAAGGCACTCCAGGCCGCCCTGGCGCAGATCGAAAAGCAGTTCGGCAAGGGCTCGATCATGAAAATGGGCGAGGGTCTGGCCACGGACGACATCCAGACCGTTTCCACCGGCTCGCTCGGGCTGGACATCGCCCTGGGAATCGGTGGCTTGCCGCGCGGACGGGTAATCGAAATCTACGGCCCGGAATCATCCGGCAAGACGACCTTGTGCCTGCACATCGTGGCCGAAATCCAGAAAGCCGGCGGCGTGGCGGCCTACGTCGACGCCGAAAATGCGCTTGACCCCTCGTACGCCGCCAAACTCGGGGTCAATGTCCCCGACTTGCTGATTTCCCAGCCCGACACCGGTGAGCAGGGCCTGGAAATCACCGACATGCTGGTCCGCTCCGGTGGTGTCGATTGCATCGTGATCGACTCCGTCGCCGCGCTCACCCCGCGTGCCGAAATCGAAGGCGAGATGGGCGACCAGTTGCCCGGCCTGCAAGCCCGCCTGATGAGCCAGGCCCTGCGCAAGCTCACCGCCAACATCAAGCGCACCAACACGCTGGTCATCTTCATCAACCAGATCCGCATGAAGATCGGCGTCATGTTCGGCAACCCTGAAACCACCACCGGCGGCAACGCGCTCAAGTTCTACGCCTCGGTGCGCATGGATATCCGTCGCACCGGTGCCATCAAGAAGGGCGACGAGGTGATCGGCAACGAAACCAAGGTCAAGGTGGTGAAGAACAAGGTTGCGCCGCCCTTCCGCGAGGCCCATTTCGATATCCTCTACGGGGAAGGCATTTCGCGCCAGGGCGAGATCATCGAGCTCGGCGTCGAACACAAGATCGTCGAGAAGTCCGGCGCCTGGTACGCCTACAAGGGCGAAAAGATCGGCCAAGGCAAGGACAATGCCCGCGAATTCCTGCGCGAGCACGCCGACATCGCCACGGAAATCGAGAACAGGGTGCGCGAGGCGGTCGGCGTCGCGGTGCTCGGAAAATCCGAGCAGACGAAAGGCGATTAGCCGCACGCAACCGGGCACGCCGAAAGAAGCTAGGTAGACCGCCTTGTCGAATGGTTCCAG
>CAZASE010000108.1:0-3831 GCA_964487715.1 uncultured Rhodocyclaceae bacterium
CGCACGCCGCCCAGGTGCTTGCCGACGCGCTGGCGGCGCGCCACGGCACGCCGCGCGCGCCCGCCGGCGAGGCGCAGGACCTCATCGTCATCGGCATGGGCAAGCTTGGCGGGCGCGAGCTGAACGTCTCCTCCGACATCGACCTGATCTTCACTTACGCCGAGGACGGCGAGACCGACGGCGACGGCCAGCGCCTGTCGAATTTCGACTTCTTCACCCGCCTCGGCCGCCAGCTGATCGGCGCCCTGGCCGAGATCACCGGCGACGGCCAGGTCTTCCGCGTCGACATGCGCCTGCGGCCGAACGGCGACTCGGGTCCGCTGGTGGCGAGCTTCGACATGCTGGAAAACTACTTCATCACGCAGGGCCGCGAGTGGGAGCGCTATGCCTGGATCAAGGCGCGGCCGCTGTGCGGCGCGCGCGGCGGCGAGATCGCCGCGCAGGCGCGGCCATTCGTCTTCCGCAAATACCTCGACTACGGCGCCATCAACGCCATGCGCGAACTGCACGCGCAGATTCGCCGCGAGGTCGCGCGGCGCGACATGGCCAACCACGTCAAGCTCGGTCCCGGCGGCATCCGCGAAATCGAATTCATCGCCCAGGTGTTCCAGCTCATCCGCGGCGGACGCGACAGCGCGCTGCAGGCGCGGCCGACGCTGCAAGTGCTCGGCCTGCTGGCCGGGCGCGGCATCCTCGACAGCGCCGCGGTGCGCGAACTCGCCGTCGCCTACCGCTTCCTGCGCAACCTGGAGCACCGGCTGCAGTACCTCGACGACGCCCAGACGCACACCCTGCCGGAGAGTCCGGCCGACCAGGCGCTGATCGCGCGCGGCATGGGCTTCGCCGACTATGCGGCGCTGCTCGAAGAACTCGACGACCACCGCGCCAACGTCAGCCGCCACTTCGAGGCGGTCTTCGCCGATCCCAACCGCAAGGGGCACGAACTCGCCGCCATCTGGCAAGCCGGCGACGGCGGCGAAGCGACGCGCGGCCTCGACGCACTTGGCTATGCCGACGCGCCGGCCAGCGCGCTGCGCCTGGCCGGCGTGCGCAATGGCAGCCGCTACCAGCAGATGCCGCCGGGCATCCGCGAGCGCTTCGATGCGCTGGTGCCGCGCCTGATCGAGGCGGCGGCCGCCACCGCCAACCGCGATGCAACGCTGGCGCGCGGCCTCGACCTGTTCGAGGCCATCAGCCGCCGCGGCGCCTATTTCGCCCTGCTGCAGCAGTATCCGCAGGCCCTGCAGAAGGTGGCGCAACTGGTCGGCGCATCGAGCTGGGCGGCCGCCTACCTCACGCGCCACCCGGTACTGCTCGACGAACTGCTCGATGCCCGGCTGCTGGATGCTGCGCCCGACTGGGCGGCATTCCGCACGCAGCTGGCGCGCGACCTCGACGAGCACGACGCCGACACCGAGCGCCAGATGGACCTGATGCGCGAAGCCCACCATGCCCAGGTGTTCCGCCTGCTGGCGCAGGACCTGGCCGGCCTGCTGCCGCTGGAAAGGCTCTCCGACCACCTGTCCGAACTGGCCGACAGCATCCTCGACCTCGTTTGCCGGCGCGTCTGGCAAAAGCTGCCGCGGCGCCACCGCGAAACGCCGCGCTTCGCCGTCATCGCCTACGGCAAACTGGGCGGCAAGGAACTCGGCTATGCCTCCGACCTCGACATCATCTTCCTCTTCGACGACGACGCCGCCGAGGCGCCGGAACATTACGCCCGGCTGGCGACGCGGCTGAATACCTGGATCTCCAGCACCACGCCGGCCGGCATCCTGTTCCAGACCGACCTGCGCCTGCGGCCCAACGGCGAATCGGGCCTGCTCGTCAGCTCGGTCGACGCCTTCCGCCAGTACCAGATGGAGTCGGCCTGGGCGTGGGAGCACCAGGCGCTGACGCGCGCCCGCTTCTCCGCCGGCGATGCCGACATCGGCCGCCGCTTCGAAGCCATCCGCATCGAGGTGCTGCGCAAGCCGCGCGACCTGGCGGAACTGAAACGCGAAGTGAGCGCCATGCGCGGGAAGATGGCCGACGCCCACGCCAACAAGAGCGACCTGTTCGACATCAAGCACGACCGCGGCGGCCTCATCGACGTCGAGTTCATCGTGCAGTACCTGGTGCTCGGCCATGCGCACGCTCACGCCGAACTGACCGGCAACCTCGGCAACCTGGCGCTGCTGAAGATCGCCGCCGGCCTCGGCCTCATCCCCGACGAACTCGCCGGGCGCGTGCGCGAGGCCTACCGCCGCTACCGCCGGCTGCAGCACAGCCTGCGCCTGAACGACGCGCAGTACGCCCGCGTCGCGCGCGAAACCCTGGCGCAGGAGATCGACAGCGTGCAGGAACTGTGGCGGACGGTGTTCGGCACCGACTGAGCGCTTGCAGGAAACGGCTGTTCAGGGACGCGGGCGGATCGCCCGTGCGAACGACAGCCCCTCAACCCGGCCGCGCTCGGCACCCCCGCCGCTGCGGCGGATTTTCCGGAACTTGCTGACCCATGAATCCCGGCCATCGATTCACATGATTGCCAACGAAACTCGGCATTCCATCTCGTCGGCCCCGACACGTCATACCGGCGAACGCCGGTATCCAGGATGCGGCTTGCGTTTCCGGAAAGGCCATTCTGGATTCCGGCGTTCGCCGGAATGACGACTCGGTGGGTGCGCCATGGCATCGAGGATGCAAGCGCAAGTATGGCTGAGTCTCATTGGTAATAAGGTCGATTCAAGAAGCGCGTTCAGACCGCGCGCAGCTTCGCGCCGGCCTGCGCCAGCGTCTCCTCGCCCTTGGCGAAGCAGAAGCGGATCACCCTGTCGTCGCGCCCGTCGCGGTAGAAGGCCGAAAAGGGAATCGCCGCCACGCCGTGCTCCTTCGTCAGGCGTTCGACGAAGGCGCGATCCGGCTCGTCCGAAATGCCGGCATAGCGCACCGACTGGAAGTAGGTGCCGGCGCAGGGCAGCAGTTCGAAGCGCGAACCTTCCAGCTGCTGCCTGAAGAAATCGCGCTTGGCCTGGTAGAAGTCGGCCAGGCCGAGGTAGCGTTCCTTGTCCTGCATGAACTCCGCCAGCGCCAGCTGCATCGGCTGGTTCACGCAGAAGACGACGAACTGGTGCGCCTTGCGGAACTCCGCCATCAGCGCGCGCGGTGCAAGACAGTAGGCGATCTTCCAGCCGGTGACGTGGCAGGTCTTGCCGAACGAGGAAACGACAAAACTCCGCTCCGCCAGGCCCGGGTAGCGCACCACGCTTTCATGACGCCGCCCGTCGAAGACGATGTGCTCGTACACCTCGTCGGCGACGACGACGATGCCGGTGCCGCGCGTCAGCCGCTCCAGCGCCTGCATGTCCGCCGCCTGCCACACCGCGCCGCTCGGGTTGTGCGGCGTGTTGATGATGATCATGCGCGTCCGCGGCGAGACCAGCGCGCGCACGGCATCCCAGTCCGGCCGGTAGTCCGGGAAGCCGAGCCGCGCATGGACCGGCGTACCGCCGTTCAGCTCGATCGACGGAACGTAAGAATCGTACACCGGCTCGAAGACGATCACCTCGTCGCCCGGCCGCACCAGCGCCGCCACCGCCGTGAAAATCGCCTGCGTGGCACCCGCCGTGACGGTGATTTCCTCCTCGACATCGTAGGCGAGGCCATACAGCGCGGCGACCTTTTCGGCGATGGCCGCGCGCAGCGGCGCCGCGCCGGCCATCAGCGCGTACTGGTTGGCGCCGGCGTGCATGTGCTTCGCCACGAGGTCGAACAGCGCCGCCGGCGCCGAGAAATCCGGGAAGCCCTGCGACAGGTTGATGGCGCCGTGCTGCGCCGCCAGGCGCGACATGA
>CAZASE010000109.1:0-3795 GCA_964487715.1 uncultured Rhodocyclaceae bacterium
CGGTCGCTCCGCCCGCCGCCGAGCCGGCACCGCCGGCGCCCGCGCGCATCGCGCTGCCGGGCAAGGGACGCGTGCGCTACACGATCACGCGCGGCGAAGGCGGCTTCGTCGTCGGTCAATCGGTGCACACCTGGGAACAGGACGGATTCGCCTACAAGCTGCAGAACGTCACCGAGACGACCGGCCTGGCCGCGGTGTTCAAGCCGGCGCGGGTGGTGATGAGCAGCCGCGGCGAGGTGACGGCCGACGGGCTCCGGCCGCTGGAGTTCCGCCATGAGCGGGTCGGCGGACTGGATACGGCGGCGTTCGACTGGACGCGGCGTACCGTCGCCTACGCCGGGCGCGAGGACGCCGTCGCCCCCAGGGCGCAGGACATGCTGTCGATGTACTACCAGCTAGTGCTGCTGGCACCGGCAAGCGGCGCGGTGGAACTGCCGATCGCCACCGGGCGCAAACTGGAGAACTACCGCTTCGAGGTGGTCGGCGACGAGGCCGTCGCCCTGCCATCGGGCGAGCGCCGCGCGACGCGCCTGAAGACGCGCAGCGGCGGCGACACCATCGAATTGTGGATCGGCACCGGGACGCGCGGCCTGCCGCTCAAGATCCGCTTCACCGACCGCAAGGGCGAAGTCTTCGACCAAGTGGCGGACGAGATCGACTTCCAGGAAAAGCCATGACCGAGAACCGACGCAAGACGCAGGACCGCGGCCACAAGCCGGCCGGCGGCGAATCGACCCCCGTCACGGACGGCCTCGGTGCCGAGCTGCTGAACGCGGCCGTGGCGGCGACGGCGCAACTGCTGAGCTTCGACCAGCCGGCCGACGCGGCGCTGTCGGCCTTCTTCCGCGCGCGCCGGAGCGGCGCCAGGGACCGCGCCTTCATCGCCGAGACGGCCTACGCCGTGCTGCGCCGCAAGCGGCTGCTGGAGCGGCTCGCGGCGCTGGGGCCGAACCTGGAGCCGGCCTTCCTTGCGCCCGGCTCGACGCCGAAGCGCGGCTCCTCTTCCGGCGCGCGGCGCATTTCCCCCCGCGAACTGGTCCTGCTGTCGCTGTCGCGCGTGCGCGGCATGTCGCAGCGCCAGCTCGAAGGCGCGCTGCTGCCCGGCGAGGCCGAGTGGCTGGCGGAGATCCGGCGCCAGCCTGAACCCGAACTGAGCCTCGGCGAGCAGCTGGATTTTCCCGACTGGCTGGTCGAGCGCCTGGCGTTGCGCCTGCCGCCCGACGAGCTGTTGGCGTTGGCGCGCGCCCTCAACACGCCTGCGCCGCTCGACCTGCGCGTGAATTCCCTGAAAGCGGAGCGCGACGCGGTGATCGCGCGTCTGGCCGCCGACGGCATCGCCGCCACGCCCTGCGCCTACGCGCCGCTGGGATTGCGCCTGAAGACCAAGCCCTACCTGCAGAGGCATCCGGCCTACCTCGACGGCAGCATCGAGGTGCAGGACGAGGGCTCGCAATTGCTGGCCAGCCTGCTGCAGCCGCGGCGCGGCGAAATGGTCGTGGATTTCTGCGCCGGCGCCGGCGGCAAGACGCTGGCGCTCGGCGCGCTGATGCGCTCCACCGGGCGGCTGTATGCTTTCGACGTATCGGACAAGCGGCTGGCCAAGCTGAAGCCGCGCGCGGCCCGCGCCGGCCTGTCCAACATCCACCCGGCCTGTCTCTCCGGCGAGAACGATACGCGGGTCAAGCGCCTGCACGGCAAGGCCGACCGCGTGCTGGTCGATGCGCCCTGTTCCGGCCTTGGCACCCTGCGCCGCAACCCTGACCTGAAATGGCGGCAGTCGCCGCGGAGCGTGGACGAACTGACGGCCAAGCAGGCCGCCATCCTTGCCGCGGCGGCGAAGTTGCTGCGCCCCGGCGGTCGCCTGGTGTATGCGACCTGCAGCATCCTCGGCGAGGAGAACGAGGCCATCGTCGACGCCTTCCTTGCCGCCCATGCGGACTTTCAGCGAATCCCGGCGCAGGACATCCTGGCGGCGCAGGGCATCGCCATCGAATGCGGCGCGGACATGCGCCTCTCGCCGCAGAAGCACGGTACCGACGGCTTCTACGCGGCGGTTCTGGAGCGGTCCCGGTGAGTGAAGCAACCATTGGAGCGGCCTCGGGCCGCGAACCAACGTCACCCCCTTCCCCGGGAAGGGGGCCGGGGGGATGGTCGTCGCTGATTGCATTGGCGCTTTTCTTGAGCGTCAATGCCAGCGCGGCGCCGCTGCCGGCGGAGGGCACGGTCGAGGCCTTGTTCACGCCGTGGGACGACGCCGAGGGCGCCATCGTCCGCGCCCTCGGCGCGGCGCGGAAGACGGTCCACGTCCAGGCCTACCTGCTCACCAGCCGCTCGATTGCAAAGGCGCTGCTGGATGCGAAGCTGCGGGGCGTCGCGGTCGAAATCCTGGCCGACCGCGAGATGGTCGCCAAGGGGGAGAATTCGCAGATTCCGAAGCTGGTCGACGAGGGCATTCCGGTCTGGCTGGAAACGCGCTACGCGACGGCCCACAACAAGGTGATCGTGATCGATGCGCCGGGCGAGCAGGCCGTCGTCATCACCGGCAGCTACAATTTCACCTGGTCGGCGCAGGCGCGCAATGCG
Source organism: uncultured Rhodocyclaceae bacterium (assembly GCA_964487715.1). GTDB lineage: Bacteria > Pseudomonadota > Gammaproteobacteria > Burkholderiales > Rhodocyclaceae > Desulfobacillus. The sequence continues at coordinate 2,584 of CAZASE010000109.1, forward strand.
GAGAACCTCCTGATCCTGCGTGGCAACCCGGCGCTGGCGCGGCGCTACCTCGACAACTGGCGGCGCCATCGCGACGAGGCGGAAAAGATGAACGGAGCGAACTGAGATGAGTCAAAACGACCTGGCTACAGTCTGGCTGCGGGTCCTCGCCGACTTGCGCGAGCCGGACCTGGCCTGGCAACTTCTCGCCGTCGCCGCCTGCCTGCTGCTGGCCAAGCTCGGCGAGCGCATCGTGCTCGGCCGCCAGGTCGGCTCCGGGCGCGCCTGGGAACTCGGGCGCGGCGGCCTGAAGCGGATCGCCTTTCCGTTGCTGGCGGTGCTGCTGGTGCTGGTGGCGCGCCCGCTGGCGCAGTCGTGGATGCATGTCGGCCTGTTCTCGCTGGCGCTGCCGCTGCTGGGATCACTGGCGATCATCCGCGTGGTGTTCTACGTGCTCCGCCTGAGCATGGTCGGTGCTACCTGGCTGGTCCAGTTCGAGCGCGTCTTTGCCGGCCTGGTCTGGGCCATCGTCGCCCTGCACATCACCGGCCTCTTGCCGGACGTGATCGCCGTGCTCGACTCGGTGGCCTTCAGCACTGGCAAGCAGAAGCTGAGCTTGTGGACCGTGTTGCAGGGATTGGTCGCGGTGATGGTCACCGTGCTGCTCGCTCTCTGGCTGTCCAGCGCGATCGAGGCACGGCTCAACGCGGCGGCGGGGCTCGACGGCAACCTGCGTGCGGTGTTCGCCCGTCTGTCGAAAGCGCTGCTGATCGTGCTCGCGGTGTTGATCGGGCTGCCCATGGTCGGCATCGACCTCACCACGCTGTCGGTGTTCGGTGGCGCGCTCGGCGTCGGCCTAGGCCTCGGCCTGCAGAAGATCGCCAGCAACTACGTCTCGGGCTTCATCATCCTGCTCGACAACTCGATCCGCATCGGTAACGTCATTACGGTCGGCGCCGACCGTGGCGAAGTGACGCGCATCACCACGCGCTACACGGTGCTGCGCAACAACGCCGGCGTCGAGGCGTTGGTGCCCAACGAACTGCTGGTCGGTTCGGTGGTGCAGAACGAGTGCTACAGCAGCCCGCAGGTGCGCGTCCCGGTCACGGTGCAGGTGGCCTACGACACGGACCTGGAGCGCGCCATGGCGATCATGATGGCGGCCGCTGCGACCCAGCCACGGGTGCTGGCCGACCCGGCGCCGGCGGTCTGGCTCAAGGACTTCGCCGACTC
>CAZASE010000110.1:0-3785 GCA_964487715.1 uncultured Rhodocyclaceae bacterium
GCCCGCGGCGCCGCTGGCGCGGGCCGAGGCATTGCGCCCGCTGCCGGCGCCGGCGAGGCTCGACTTCGCCGCGCTGGAGGCGCGTCTGCAGGCGGCCAACCCTCAGCTCGCCGCGCAGGAGGCGCAAATCGCCGCCGCAGAGAAGAACCGCGAGCTGGTGCTGAAGAGCGGCTATCCCGACCTCACCGTCGGCGTCTCGCCGATCCAGACGCGCAACCGCGTCACGGAGTGGGAACTGATGTTCGAGGTGAACATCCCGCTGCAGCAGGAGAGCCGCCGTTCGCAGGAGCGCGAGGCGGCGGCGATGGCGGCCGCGGCGCGGGCGCGCAAGGAGGGGGCGGCGAATGCGTTCGCCGCCGAACTGGCGGAGAACCTGTCGGCGCTGGATGCCGCGCGCCGGCTGGATCAACTGGTCGCCACCGCCCTGCTGCCGCAGGCCGACCTCGCCTTCCAGGCGGCGCTGGCGGGCTATGAAACCGGCAAGCTGGATTTCGCCACGCTGCTGGAAGCCCAGCGGCAACTGCGCAAGGCGCGGCTGGACCGGCTCAAGGCGCAGGCAGAGGCGCAAGTCCGCTTGGCCGAAGTCGAACGATTGCTGGGAGAGGAACTATGACCTACCCCCCCGCCCCCTTCCCGAGGAAGGGGGTGACTGTTGATCGCTACGCTCGCAATTTGGTGGCTGCGCCTCCTTGGGGCGGCCCGACGGAGGCGCTATGAACAAGATGGGCATGATCGTGATCGTTGCCGTGGCGGCCGCGCTCGGCGCCGGCTATTGGCTGGGCAGCCGCGGCGGGCACGACGGTCCCGGCGCCGGTGCGCCGCAAGCTTCCGCCCAGGCCGGGCGCACGCTGCTCTTCTACCGCAACCCCATGGGTTTGCCCGACACCTCCCCGGTGCCGAAGAAGGACCCGATGGGCATGGACTACATCCCCGTGTACGAGGGCGAAGAGGCCGCGGCAGCGGGGTCCGGCATCGTCGTCAGCACCGAGAAGGTGCAGAAGCTCGGCGTGCGCACCGAAGCCGCGGCGCTGCGCGCGCTGTCGCGCAGCGTGCGCGCCAGCGGCCGCATCGAGGTGGACGAGCGCCGCCTGCACACCGTGTCGGCGAAGTTCGAGGGCTGGATCGAAAAGCTGCACGTCAACGCCACCGGCCAGGCGGTCGGCCGCGGCCAGCCGCTGGCCGAGATCTACAGCCCGGAGCTGGTCTCGGTGCAAAAGGAATACGCCATCGCCGCGCAGGGCCGCGAATCGCTCAAGGAGGCCGGGCCGGAAGCGCAGGCCGGCATGAAGCAACTCGCCGACTCCAGCCTGGCGCGTCTGCGCAACTGGGACATCTCCGACGAACAGATCGCCCGCCTGCGCGACAGCGGCGAAGCGCGGCGCACGCTGACGCTGCGCGCGCCGGCCCCGGGCATCGTCATGGAGAAGAAGGCTGTCGCCGGCATGCGCTTCATGCCGGGCGAGATGCTCTACCAGGTGGCCGACCTGTCCTCGGTGTGGGCGGTCGCCGACGTTTTCGAGCAGGACATCGGCAGCGTGCGCGTCGGCCAGAAGGCGACCGTGCGCATCGATGCCTACCCGGACCGCACGTTCGAGGGGACGGTGACCTATGTCTATCCGACGCTGAAGGCGGAGACGCGAAGCGTGCCGGTGCGCGTGGAACTGGCGAATCCCGGCGGGCTGCTGAAGCCGGCCATGTTCGCCTCGCTCGAGCTGGCATCGACGGTGGCGGCGAAAGTGCTGGCGGTGCCGCAGTCGGCGGTGATCGACAGCGGCGTGCGCCGCGTCGTGCTGGTGCAAATGGGCGAGGGGCGCTTCGAGCCGCGCGAGGTGAAGCTCGGCGCGCGCGCCGGCGACTACATCGAGGTGCGCGAGGGGGTGAGGGAGGGCGAGCTGGTGGTGGTCGCCGCCAACTTCCTCATCGACGCGGAAAGCAATCTCAAGGCGGCCCTCGGTGGCCTGGGCGGAATGGGTGGCGTGGGCAAAGTCAGTCCCGGCGACACGGCGAAAGCGGCCTCGCACAAGGCGGAGGGCATGCTGAAGGCGATCGACGCCGCCGCCGGCACGGTGAGCATCAGCCACGCGCCCGTCGCCAGCCTCGGCTGGCCGGCGATGACCATGGACTTCGTGCTGGCCAATCCGTCGCTGGTCGGCAAGCTGCAGCCGGGCAGCCCGATCGCCTTCGAGTTCGTCGAGCGCAAGCCGGGCGAGTGGGTGATCTACAAGCTCGAAGCGAGCGGTCCCGCGCGTCAGTCCGCGCACGGGGGACACTGAAGTGCTGAACGCAATCATCGACTGGTCGGCGCGCAACCGCTTCCTCGTCCTGCTCGGCACGCTGTTCATCGTGTTGGCGGGCGTCTTCGCGGTGCTGCGCACGCCGATCGACGCCCTGCCGGACCTCTCCGACGTGCAGGTCATCGTCTATACCGAATACCCCGGCCAGGCGCCGCAGGTGGTGGAGGACCAGGTCACCTATCCGCTCACCACGGCGATGCTGTCGGTGCCGAAGTCCCGCGTGGTGCGCGGCTTCTCCTTCTTCGGCGCCTCCTTCGTCTACATCATCTTCGAGGACGGCACCGACATCTACTGGGCGCGCTCGCGCGTGCTCGAGTACCTCAACTTCGCCGCCGGCCGCATGCCGAAGGGTGTGACCCCGCAGATCGGCCCGGACGCCACCGGCGTCGGCTGGGTGTACCAGTACGCCCTGCTGGCGAAGGACAAGACGCTGGCCGAGTTGCGCACCATCCAGGACTGGTTCCTGCGCTACCAGCTGACCAAGGCGCAGGGCGTCGCCGAAGTGGCCTCGATCGGCGGCTTTGTGCAGACCTACCAGGTGACGGTCGATCCGGTGAAGCTGCGCGCCTACGGAATTCCCCTCATGAAGGTCGCCCAGGCCATCCGCGACTCCAACCGCGACGTCGGCGGCCGCGTCGTCGAGATGGCCGAGACCGAGTACATGGTGCGCGGCCGCGGCTACCTGCGCGGGCGGGAGGACATCGAGCAGCTCGTCGTCAAGGCCGAGAAGGGCACGCCGGTGCTGGTGCGCGACATCGCCCGCGTCGAGCTGGTGCCCGACGAACGGCGCGGCCTGACCGAACTCAACGGCGAGGGCGAGGTGGTCTCCGGCATCGCCATGGCGCGCTACGGCCAGAACGCGCTGGAGGTGATCCACAACCTGAAGACCAAGATCGCCGAGGTGTCCTCCGGCCTGCCCGCCGGCGTGACGGTGGAGACGGTCTACGATCGCTCCGACCTGATCCGCCGCGCCATCGACACCCTCAAGCGCACGCTGATCGAGGAGGCGCTCATCGTCGCCCTCGTCTGCATCGTCTTCCTGCTGCACGTGAGAAGCGCGCTGGTCGCCATCCTCATGCTGCCGGTGGGCGTGCTGATCGCCTTCATCGCCATGCGCGCGCTCGGCATGAATTCCAACCTGATGAGCCTCGGCGGCATCGCCATCGCCATCGGCGCCATGATCGACGCGGCCATCGTCATGATCGAGAACGCGCACAAGCACCTCGAGCGGCTGCCGCCGGCGCACTCCGCCGGCGCGCGCGCCGAGGCGATGGTCGCCGCCTGTCGCGAGGTGGGGCCGGCGCTGTTCTTTTCGCTCCTCATCATCACCGTCTCCTTCCTGCCGGTGTTCACGCTGGAAGCGCAGGAGGGTCGCCTGTTCGCGTCGCTGGCGTGGACCAAGACCTTCGCCATGGCCGGCGCGGCGCTGCTCTCGATCACCCTGGTGCCGGTGCTGATGCTGCTGTTCATCCGCGGCCGCATCCTGCCCGA
>CAZASE010000111.1:0-3767 GCA_964487715.1 uncultured Rhodocyclaceae bacterium
TCCGCTAGGCGCGACCACCGCCCGCATCCATGTGATCAACGCGACGGGCAGCGGCGTCACGACCGGCGCCACGACCGGCGCGACAATCGCGGCCGCGGCCGGCTTCGCCTGGGTGGCAGCGGGTAGCGCGTCTTCGGCAACGACTGCCGCCGGTGGCGGGGCGCGGCGTACGCCCTCGCCGAGCAGCGCCGGGTCGACGCGCAGCAGCGGCAAGCCCTCGGCCGCCAGCAAACTGCCGGACAAGACGAGAAGCACTGCTGGCGCGAATCGCCGCGGGAGTCGCATGTTTCTTGTGTTTTCGCCGCCTCGCCCACCGGGGGTGGGACTGCACGGCAAATGATAGAATCGCGTAGTTTATCATCAACCTACGTCGCCGCTTCCGGCATTCCGCGACATGCAGCGTCTCGAACTCGTAGAGCAGTGGCTGGCCGGCCAGTACCCCGGCCGTGCCCTCACCTTGGCGCCGGCCTCGGCCGACGCCAGTTTCCGCCGCTACTTTCGCGTCACCTTCGACGACGGCGCCACGCGCATCGTCATGGACGCGCCGCCCGAACACGAGGACTGCCGGCCCTTCGTGAAGGTCGCCGGGCTGCTCGACGACGCCGGCGTGCATGTGCCGCAGGTGCTGGCGCAGGATCTCGATCGCGGCCTGCTGCTGCTGACCGACCTGGGGTCCACCACCTACCTCGATGCCCTCGACGACGCCAACGCCGACGCGCTGTTTCGCGACGCCATCGACACGCTGGTCAAGTGGCAGCTGGCCAGCCGTCCCGGCGTGCTGCCGCCCTACGACGCGGCACTGCTGCGGCGCGAGCTCGATCTCTTCGCCGACTGGTACGTTGCGCGCCACCTGCGGCTCACGCTTGGCGCGGCGCAACGCGAAACGCTGGAACGCATGTTCGCACTGATCCTGCAAAACGTGCTGGCGCAGCCCGCGGTTTTCGTGCACCGCGACTACATGCCGCGCAACCTGATGGTGTGTGCGCGCAACCCCGGCGTGCTGGACTTCCAGGATGCGGTCAGCGGCCCGCTCAGCTACGATCTCGCCTCGCTCTTCCGCGATGCCTTCCTCAGCTGGGACGAGGAGCGCATCATCGACTGGGCGGTGCGCTACTGGGAGAAGGCAAAGCGCGCCGGCCTGCCGGTGGATGCCGATTTCGGCGCCTTCTGGCGCGACTTCGAATGGATGGGCCTGCAGCGGCATCTCAAGGTGCTCGGCATCTTCGCGCGCATCAACTACCGCGACGGCAAGCCGAAGTATCTCGCCGACACGCCGCGTTTCGTCGGCTACGTGCGCCAGGTTGCGGCACGCTACGCCGCGCTGACGCCGCTGCTGCGCCTGCTCGACGAGCTGGAACAGCAGACGCCGCAAGTCGGCTACACCTTCTGATGCGCGCCATGATCCTCGCCGCCGGACGCGGCGAGCGCATGCGACCGCTCACCGACGCGACGCCGAAGCCGCTGCTTGAAGCCGGCGGCAAGCCGCTCATTGCCTGGCACATCGAGGCGCTGGTGCGCGCCGGCATCGCCGACATTGTCGTCAATCACGCGCACCTCGGCCGGCAGATCGAGGCGGCGCTCGGCGACGGCGCGCGCTTCGGCGCCCGTATCCGCCATTCGCCCGAAGCCGAAGCGCTGGAGACCGCCGGCGGCATTGCGCAGGCGCTGCCGCTGCTCGGCGACGCGCCGTTCCTCGTGATCAATGGCGACATCGCCTGCGACTACGACTTCGCGCGCCTGCTGCCGGTGGCCGCCGCACTGGCGGCGCGCGGCCTGCTGGCGCACCTGGTGCTGGTGGCCAATCCGCCGCACCACCCGCAGGGCGATTTCTGCCTGCAGGGCGACCGGGTCAGCGAACAGAGTGGCACGCGCCTCACCTTTTCCGGCATCGGCGTCTACCGTCCGCAGCTCTTCGCCGCCATCCGCCGCGGCGACAAGGCGAAACTGGCGCCGCTGCTATGCGCTGCCATGGCCGACCGCGCCGTGAGCGGCGAGAGGCATGCCGGCCGCTGGATGGACATCGGCACCCCCGCCCGCCTGGCCGAACTCGACGCCCTGCTGCGGGCGCTATAATCGTTGCTCATTCACCGCCGGGATCACCCGTGAACATCGCCCCGTTCGCCGCCCGTCGCGCGCGATTGCTCAGCGCCATGGGGCGCGGCGTCGCCGTGATTCCGACCGCGCCGGAAAGGCTGCGCAACCGCGACTCGCACTACCCCTATCGACACGACAGCTACTTCTACTACCTCACGGGCTTCCCCGAACCCGAGGCGGTGCTGGTCCTGATCGCCGGCGACGCGCCGCAGGCCCTGCTGTTCTGCCGCGACAAGGATCCGGACAAGGAGGTCTGGGACGGTTTTCGCCATGGTCCGCAAGGCGCCTGCGCGCAGTTCGGTTTCGACGCCGCATTCCCCATCGCCACCTTCGATGCCAGGCTGGCGGAGCTGCTGGCCGACCAGCCGGTACTTCATGTCTCGCTCGGCCACGACGCGGCCTGGGACGCGCGCGTTCTCGCCGCCCTCAACGGCACGCGGGGCATGGTACGCAATGGCGTGCGCGCGCCGGCCGAGATCGTGGACGTGCGCGTCGCGCTGGACGAGATGCGTCTGCTCAAGGACGAGGCCGAACGCGACAGCATGCGCCGCGCCGCGCGCATCTCCGCAGCCGCCCACGGCCGCGCCATGGGCTTTGCCGTCCCCGGCCGCCACGAGTACGAGGTTGAGGCGGAACTGCTGCACGAGTTCCGCCGCCACGGCGCACCGGCGCCGGCCTACAACACGATCGTCGCCGGCGGCGCCAACGCCTGCATCCTGCATTACGTGGACAACGACCGCGTGCTGCGCGACGGCGAGCTGCTGCTGATCGACGCCGGCTGCGAGGTGGATTCCTACGCCGCCGACATCACGCGCACCTTTCCCGTCAACGGCCGCTTCTCGCCGGCACAGAAGGACGTGTATGCGCTGGTGCTCGCCGCGCAGGCGGCGGCGATCGCCCGGGTTGCGCCCGGCAACGCCTGGGACGCGCCGCACGAGGCCGCGCTGCGCATCCTGGCGCAAGGCATGCTCGACCTCGGGCTGCTCGCCGGCAGCGTCGACGGCATCGTCGAATCGGGCGCCTACAAGCGCTTCTACATGCACCGCACCGGCCACTGGCTGGGCATGGACGTGCATGATGCGGGCGAATACAAGGTCGGCGGCCGCTGGCGGCCGCTGCAGCCGGGCATGACCCTGACGGTCGAGCCGGGCTGCTACATCCGCGCCGCGGACGATGTGCCGCCGGCGCTGTGGAACATCGGCGTGCGCATCGAGGACAACGTGCTGGTGACGGACGACGGCTGCGAAATCCTCACGCTCGACGCACCGAAGGAGATCGCCGCGATCGAGTCGCTGATGGCGCGGCACCGATGACCCTGCGTTCGGTGGCGGTGGTCGGCGGCGGCCCGGCCGGTCTCGCACTCGGCCTGTCACTGCAGCACGCCGGCATCGATTGCGTCGTGCTCGATGCGCGCACGGCCGCCGCCGCGCGCAATGACCGGCGCGTGCTGGCGCTCTCGCATGCCTCGTGCCTGACGTTGCAGCGCCTCAACGCCTGGAACGGCATCGAGGCCACGCCGATTGCCACCATCCATGTCTCGCAGCAAGGCAGCCTCGGCCGCACCTTGATCCGCGCCGCGGAACTCCGCCTCGCCGCCCTCGGCCATGTCGCGCCGGCCGGCAGCGTCGCCACCGCCCTCGCCGGCGCCTGCCAGGCGGCCGGCGTCGAGGTCC
>CAZASE010000112.1:0-3588 GCA_964487715.1 uncultured Rhodocyclaceae bacterium
ACAACACCGGCAACGGCAGCTGGATACGCCAGGATTCGCGCGATTCCGGATTGCGCGTTCCGATGTGGGTGATCGGCACCTTCTGAGCGACATACCTGGCACCGCGAAATCCCGGCCTCGAGCCGGGATTTTTGTTTTAGAACTCGAATGCCGCGCTCAGGTCGCCGGCCTGTTCGCGTACGCCGGGCAGCGGGTCGAGTCCGAAGCGGCGGGTGATCAGCTTGAGGATCGAGGTCGTGTCGTAGGGCGTCGAGTCGACGTGGCCGCGGCGCGCGAACGGCGAGATCACCAGGGCCGGCACGCGCGTGCCGGGACCCCAGCGGTCGGACCGGCCCGGACCGGAGGGCGGCGGCGCATGGTCCCAGAAGCCGCCGTTCTCGTCGTAGGTGACGACGATCGCCATCTTCGCCCATTGCGGGCTGCGCCGCAGGCGCTGCAGCACCTCGTCCAGGTGCGCGTCGCCCTGCGCGAGGTCGGTGTAGCTCGGATGCTGGGTGACCACGCCGGCCGGCTTGTAGAAGGCCACCTGGGGCAGCGTGCCGGCGTCGATCGCGGCGAGGAAGTCGTTGCCATCCTTGAGGTGCCGCTCGCGGTCTGGCGTGCCCGGGGCAAAGCGCGCGAAGTAGTTGAACGGCTGGTGGTGCGCCTGGAACATCGGGCTGCCCGCTTCGCGGCTGTAGATCACGCGGCGCTTGGCGCCGGGCGGAAGCTGGCCGTCGGCGAGAGCGGCGTTCCAGCCGCCGGCATACCAGGCCCAGGACACGCCCCTGGCGGACAGCGTGTCGCCGATCGTTTTCGCCGTTTGCGGCGGCACCACGCGCGCCTCGTTGCGCGACACCGGAGCCGCGGCGTCGGCGAAGCGCGGATCGCCCGCCAGCGGCGGCGCGCCGCTGGGCTGGTAGGGCGGCTGCGAGGTATTGACCACCCAGCCGTCGGGCGTCACGGTGCCGTCCATCAGCAGCGGCGGGCCGTCGAGTGCGGAAGCCGGCGAAGCGGGCTTGCGCAGCAGCCTGCCGTCGGCGCCGGGTCGGGCGCGCGCCTGTACCGGCGCCGCTTCGTCGCGCGGCGTGCAGGCGCAGACCAGCCACTGGTGGTTGAGGAAGGAGCCGCCGTAGGCCGCCATGAAGAATTTGTCGGCCAGCGTGTACTCCTTCGCCCATTGCCAGAGCTTCAGCCGCGAGCCGTCGAAGTGGCCCATGGTCCAGGCGCCAACGCTGGTGGCGGCGACGAAGCGGTTGTTGCGGCCGCCGTTGATCTGCTCGACGTTCTGGTAGAAGTTGTGCACCGGGCTGGGCAGGACCTCGTCGAGGCGTCGGGCGACAGGCGGCGCGTCGATGCGGAACGGGCCGTTTGGCAAACCGTCGGGAAACCCCGGGTCGGCATGGCCGTGCTGATAGACCGGCGGCAGGTGAGGCAGGGGCTTGCCGTCGTAGTCGAGCTGCGTCTTCTGTTCCGGCGTCGCGTTGGCGATGCCGTCGGCGCCCGGGAAGAGGCCGAAAAGGTGGTCGAAACTGCGGTTCTCGGCGTAGATGACGACGATATGGCCGATCCGTTCCAGCCCGGCGGGCGGGCGCGGAGCCTGCTGGGCGCTGGCGGCGAGGGCGGTCATGGCAAGCAGCGCGGCGAGTGGTCGCATGGTCGGGAAGCTCCGTGGCGGATGGCGTCTAGGCAGGATAATATCCGACGCTTCGAACCCCGTTCCCGATCCGATGCAGCATGACATTGCCACCCTCGGCCAGGTCTTCACGCCTCCCGAGATCGTTACCCGCATGCTTGCGCTGCGCCGCAACCACGGCCGCGTGCTCGACCCGGCCTGCGGCGACGGCGCCTTCTCGTCGCGCCTGCCCGGCTGCATCGCCGTCGAGATCGACCCGGTCCATTGCCCGGCGGGGGCGCTCAACATGGATTTCTTTGCCTATCCCGAAGACGAGAAGTTCGCCACCGTGATCGGCAACCCGCCCTACGTCAGGGCGCGCGACATCCTGCCGGAAACCGCGCTGCGCTTCGCCTCCGGCCTTCTGGACGGCCACGCCAACCTCTACCTGCACTTCATCGAGAAGTGCGTCCGCCACCTTGCGCCCGGCGGCGAACTGATCCTGATCACGCCGCGCGACTTCCTCAAGGCCAGCGGCGCCGGGCGCCTCAACACCTGGCTGTTCGACCAGGGCACCATCACCGACTTCGAGGACCTCGGCGACGCAAAGATCTTCGCCGGCGCCGCGCCCAACTGCGCGATCTGGCGCTTCGAGAAGGGCAACGCCAGCCACCGCCTCGGCGACGGGCGGCGCATGGCGCTGTCCGGCGGCCAGCTGATGTTCACCCGCGGCATCTACAGCCTGCCGCTGGCCAGCGTGTTCTCGGTCAAGGTCGGCGCCGTTTCCGGCGCCGACGACATCTTCGGCAACGCCGAGTTCGCCAACGCCGACTTCGTCTGCTCGAAGACCGCGCAGAGCGGGGCCACGCGACGCATGATCTACCTCGACCGCGAAGGCCCGATCGCCTGGCTGGAACAGTTCAAGGAGCGCCTGCTGGCGCGGCGCGTGACCCGCTTCGACGAGTCCAACTGGTGGAAGTGGGGGCGCCGCCACCATGTCTCCGACGACCCGCGCATCTACGTGAACGGCCGCACGCGCAACCTGCGACCCTTTTTCCTGCATCCCTGCCGCAACTACGACGGTGCGGTGCTGGCACTGTTTCCGCATCGCGCGAAGCTGAAGGCGGCCGAACTCGAGCGCCTGGCGCAGATGCTCAACGACGTGGACTGGGGCGAACTCGGTTTCGTCTGCGACGGGCGCTTCCTGTTCTCCCAGCGCAGCCTGGAACAGACCCTGCTGCCGGAGGCTTTCGCCGAATTCGCGGTCAGGGGCCTGGTGTAGCGTCGCGGATCGGGATCAGGAATCGGCTATCCTCTCATCTTTGTTCGCCGATCCCCGATTCCTGAATGGTTCCACACCTCACCACCGCGCTGACCGGGCCCCTGCTCGACATCGAGCGGCGCATCCTCGACAACGACGCGCAGGTCGAGCGCTGGCTGCGCACCCAGTGGCTGGAGCACACGCCGCCCTTCTACACCTCGGTTGACCTGCGCAACGCCGGCTTCAAGCTGGCGCCGGTCGATACCAACCTGTTCCCCGGCGGCTTCAACAACCTCAACCCGGCCTTCATGCCGCTGTGCGTGCAGGCGGCGATGACCGCCATCGAGAAGATCTGCCCCGAGGCGAAGAACCTCCTGCTGGTGCCGGAGAACCACACGCGCAACCAGTTTTACCTGATGAACGTCGCGCGCCTGGCCGCCATCCTGCACCACACCGGCCTCAACGTGCGCATCGGCAGCCTGCTGCCGGAGATCACCGAGCCGACGACGCTCGACCTGCCCGACGGTCAGAAGCTCACCCTGGAGCCCCTGAAGCGCATCGGCAGCGAAGGCCGGCGCCTGGGGCTGGATGATTTCGATCCCTGCGCCGTGCTTCTCAACAACGACCTTTCCGGCGGCGTGCCGGAGCTGCTGCAGAACATCCACGAGCAGTTCCTGATCCCGCCGCTGTGGGCCGGCTGGCACGTGCGCCGCAAGTCGAAGCATTTCGCCGC
>CAZASE010000113.1:0-3373 GCA_964487715.1 uncultured Rhodocyclaceae bacterium
GTGCCCTGCGCGGCTGCGGCCGCACTGCCGGCGCTGCCGCGACGACCGCCTTCGACGCCGCCGGCGCCAGCCGCGCCTCGAGGGTGGCAGAAAGCTCCGGCTCGTCGTGGGCGAATGGCAAATGCCATCCCGGCGCGCCCACCACCATGGCGTGGATCACGACGGACAACAGCAGTGCGGCGAACAGGCGGGGCTCGGCCATTGCACCGTCATCGCCGCGCGGCGGGAGCGTCGGCAGGCGGCACGTGCAGGGCCGCAGCGCTGCGCCGTTCTCCGGCGAGGAGCACGCGACCCGCCGGCGTCAGGCTCAGTCGGCCTTCGACAAACCAGCGCACCGCCTGCGGATAGGCGATGTGCTCCTGCGCCAGCACGCGGGCGGCCAGCGCGTCCTCGCTGTCGTCGGAAAACACCGGCACCGCCGCCTGCACGATGACCGGCCCGTTGTCCAGCTGCGGCGTGACGAAATGCACGGTGCAGCCGTGGATGCGGCAGCCCGCCTCGATGGCGCGGCGATGCGTGTGCAAACCGGGAAAGGCCGGCAGCAGCGAGGGATGGATGTTCACCAGGCGGCCGGCGAAGCGGCGCACGAACGCCTCGCCGAGGATGCGCATGAAGCCGGCGAGCACCACGAGGTCGGGTTGATGCCGCTCGATCTCGCTGGCCAGCGCGGCATCGAACGATTCGCGCGAGGCATGGCCGGCATGCGCCACCACCGCCGTCGGAATGCCCTGCCGCCGCGCCGTTTCCAGCCCGGCCGCATCGGCCCGATTGCTGATGACGGCACCGATGCGACAGGGCAGCCGCGCCTGCAGCATGGCCTCCATGTTGCTGCCGCGGCCGGAAATCAGGATGACGATGGTCTTCATGTTAGAACTTCACGGGAAGAAACAGCGCGGTGGCAAGGTTCTGGATCACTTTCACCACCGTCCGGTTGGTCTTATCGGCGACGATCTTCGACAGCAAATCGAAATTGCCGATCATCTTGCCGAACTCGCGCTCGAAGCTCAGGTTGCGCGCCGGTCCGGCCGCCTCGTTCGACAGCAGGAACAGCTCGCCGTCGCTTGCGCGTGCCGTCGACAGTTTCCACACGGCAATCTCGACATTGCGCGCGGCATTCGACAATGCCTGCGGATCGAGGTCGTCGAGCACGAAAAACTCGGTCTTGTCGCGGAAAGCCGTCTGCACCATGCCGCCGAGGCCGGCCACCAGTGCCAGCACGCGATCACCGGGGAAATCATCGCGGAAAGCCAGCTGAATCGCCTCGCTGCCGCGGCGGCCGTCGAGCTCCGCGAATCGCCAGCCGTGGCCGGCGGCGAAGATGCGTGCGACGGCAGCCTCCAGGCCGGGCTGGCTGCCGCGCCGCCATTCGCGCGGATTGCGCCGGTAAAGCTTTTCGGCCAGCAGCCGCAGACTGGCAAAGGCCTCCCGCTGATGCGCTTCCGCCACGCGGTCGATGTCCGTCTTGGCCAGCTGCGATGGCTCGAATGTGCCGGCAGGGGGGGCTGCGGGGACCGTGCCCGTACCCCCGCACCCGGCCAACAGCAGCATAAAAATCAATGGGATAAGACGACAAAACATGGCCCATGATAGCCCAAAGCCCCGCTGCCCAGCCAAGCACCTGAGCGGCAACGGAAAAGCCGGATCAGCCGCCGCGATGCCTGAGAAAACCGACGACCGCCGGCATCACCGAGATCGTCGCAATGGCCAGGATCACGATGGTCAGATTGTCCTTCACCAGCGGCAGGTTGCCGAACCAAAAACCCGCCAGGGTAAGCGACACCACCCAGAGCGCGCCGCCGGCGATATTGAAGGCCTGAAAACGGCCTGGCGGCATTTCCGCCACCCCGGCGACAAACGGTGCGAAGGTGCGCAGGATCGGCAGGAAGCGCGTGATGACGATGGTCTTGCCGCCGTGCCGAAGGTAGAAGTCATGCGCCTGCTGCAGCGCGCGTCGGTTGAAAAAGCGCGAATCCTCCCACTGGAACACCTTCGGCCCGAGGTAGCGGCCGACCGAGTAGTTCACGCTGTTGCCGAGCACCGCGGCGGCGATCAGCGAAACGTTCAGCAGCGTCGCGTCCATGCCGCCGGTCGCCGCCAGCGCGCCGGCGACGAAGAGCAGGGAATCACCCGGCAGAAAGGGCGTCACCACCAGGCCGGTCTCGCAGAAGACGATGACGAAGAGAATCGCGTACACCCACGGCCCGTGCTGGGCCAGCAGGGCGGCGAGGTGCTGGTCGAGGTGGACGGCGATGTCCCACAACAGCGCAAGGAATTCCATGGGTTTCCAGAGGCAAAAAAAGCCCGCAGAGTATAATTCATCGCGCCTCCATGCCCGCGATCAAGCCGCTTCCGGACCTCCTCATCAGTCAGATCGCTGCCGGCGAGGTGGTCGAGCGGCCCGCCTCGGTGGTGAAGGAACTGCTGGAAAACAGCATCGACGCCGGCGCGCGTGCCATCTCGGTGCAATTGCTCGAAGGCGGCGTGCGGCAGATCCGCATCGCCGACGACGGCGGCGGCATCCCCAAGGAAGAACTGCCGCTGGCGCTGGCGCGCCACGCGACCAGCAAGATCGCGTCCCTCGAAGACCTCGAAGGCGTCGCCTCGCTCGGCTTCCGCGGCGAGGCGCTCGCCTCCATCGCCGCCGTGGCGCGACTGACGCTGGTGAGCCGCCCGCGCGCGGCGCCGCACGCCTGGCGCATCGGTCCCGAACGGGAGCTCGCCCCGGCCGCGCTCGGCGGCGGCACGGTGATCGAGGTTGACGACCTCTATTTCAACACGCCGGCGCGGCGCAAGTTCCTCAAGAGCGAGCACACTGAATTTGCCCGCTGCGAGGAGGCCGTGTTGCGCATCGCCCTGGCCCATCCGCAGGTCGCCTTCCAGCTGCAGCACAACAGCCGCACGGTACTGCAGTTGTCCGCCGGGGAGGCGGCGCGGCGCGGCGCGGACGTCCTCGGCGAGGAGTTTGCCGGCCAGGCGCGCGCCATCGAGGCCGCCGCCGGCAGCCTGCGTCTCTCGGGTTTCGCCGCGCTGCCGGCCTACTCGCGCGCCCGCGCCGACGCCCAATATTTCTTCGTTAACGGCCGATTCGTGCGCGACAAGCTGCTGGTGCATGCCGTGCGCGAGGCCTACGCCGACATCCTGCACGGCCAGCGCCATCCGGCCTACGCGCTGTTCCTGGAAATCGATCCGCGCGGCGTGGACGTCAACGTGCATCCGGCCAAGACCGAGGTGCGCTTCCGCGACGGCCGCGCCGTTCACCAGTTCGTCTTCCACGCCCTGCAGCGCGCGCTGGCGGCGCCGCTGGCGCATGCCGCCGCACCCGCAGACATGCCCTCAGCCGCCGTGCCGCCGGGACTGACTTTTCCCGCGGCCG
>CAZASE010000114.1:0-3367 GCA_964487715.1 uncultured Rhodocyclaceae bacterium
GCTTGACGAAGACGCGCTTCTTGCGCACCTCGACCTGGATCGTGCGCGCCTTGCCCGAGGCGTCTGCCTTCTTGATCTCGGTCGTCTGCTTGCGCGTCAGCGTGATCTTCGACTTGGTTTCCGTCGCTCCGTGCGCCTTGCGCAGATAGTCGAGCAGGCGAGTCTTGTCGGCATCGCTGAGAAAGTCGTTCTGCCCCTTCTTCGCCACGCCGGCCTTCTGCAATTGCTCGAGCAGTGCGTTGGCGGGCATTTTCAGCTCGCTGGCGAATTGCTCTACGCTCGTCTGTGTCATGTCAGCTCTCCGCCGTTACTCGAACCAGTGCGCACGCGCCACGGTAATGAGGTTCTTTGCCCGCTCATCGTCGATGCCGGAAATCTCCACCAGCTCGTCGACGGCCAGATCGGCAAGGTTGTCGCGGGTGCGCACATTGGCGCGCGCCAGCTTCGCCGCCAGGGGCTTGTCCATGCCTTCCAGATTGAGCATGTCGTCGTCGACGTTCTCCAGCTGCTCCTCGTTGACGATCGCCTCCGTCAGCAGAACGTTGCGGGCACGGTTGCGCAGCTCATTCACCGTATCCTCGTCGAAGGCTTCGATCTCCAGCATCTCGTTCAACGGCACATAGGCAATCTCCTCGATGGTCGAGAAGCCCTCCTCGATCAGGATATCCGCCACCTCCTGGTCCACATCCAGCTTTTCCATGAACAAGCCGCGAATCGCGCCGGATTCGACTTCCGATTTCTTCTGCGATTCCTCGACCGTCATCAGGTTGATCGACCAGCCGGTGAGCTCCGAAGCCAGCCGCACGTTCTGGCCGCTGCGGCCGATGGCGATCGCCAGGTTGTCCTCGTCGACCACCACGTCCATGCTGTGCTTCTCTTCGTCGACGACGATGCTGCTCACTTCGGCCGGCGCCAGCGCGCCGATGACGAACTGCGCCGGATCGGGCGACCACAGCACGATGTCGACGCGCTCGCCCGCGAGTTCGTTGGTCACCGCCTGCACGCGCGAACCGCGCATGCCGACACAGGTGCCGATCGGGTCGATGCGCGGATCGTTCGACTTGACGGCGATCTTGGCGCGCACGCCCGGATCGCGCGCGGCAGACTTGATCTCGAGCAGGCCGTCTTCGATCTCCGGCACTTCGAGGTCGAACAGCTTGGCGATGAAATCCGGCGCCGTGCGCGAAAGGATCAGCTGCGGGCCGCGCGCCTGCCGGTCGATCTTCAGCAGGTAGGCGCGCACGCGGTCGCCGACGCGCAGGTTTTCCTTCGGGATCATCTGGTCGCGCGGCAACACCGCCTCGATGCGGCCCGCCTCGACCAGCGCATTGCCGCGCTCGATGCGCTTGACCGTGCCGGTCACCAGATGCTCCTTGCGCTCGAGGAAGTCGTTCAGTACCTGCTCGCGCTCGGCATCGCGGATCTTCTGCAGGATCACCTGTTTGGCGGCCTGGGCGCCGATGCGGCCAAAATCGATCGGTTCGAGCTGCTCCTCGAGGTACTCGTCGAGCTGGATGTCCGGCAGATCCTTCTGCGCCGCGGTCAGGCCGATCTGCGCTTCCGGGTTTTCCACGGCATCGTCGGCCATCACGAGCCAGCGCCGGAACGATTCGAACTCGCCGCTTTCGCGATCGATCGCCACACGCACGTCGGCTTCCTCGTTGGTGCGCTTCTTGGTCGCCGAGGCGAGCGCCGCCTCCAGGGCCGTGAACACGATCTCCTTGGCGACGTTCTTCTCGCGCGCCAGCGCATCCACCAGCAGCAGCAGTTCCTTGCTCATTTCATTCTCCAGTAACCCCAGAATTCCGGAATATCGGTTGCGGCATCGCCCCGCCGCGCGGGAATCAGCCGTCCCGGAAAACCGGTTTCGGCACCAGGCGGGCCTTTTCCACCTGCGCCAGCTCGAAAATCTGCACGATGCCGGCGCACTCCAGCCGCAGCCTGCCGTCTTCGAGTCCCGCCAGCACACCGGTGAAATTGCGCCGGCCGTTCACTGCGACGCGCAACCGCAATTGCGCCTCCTGGCCGGCGAAGCGCTCGAAATCAGCCGCCTTCTTCAGCGGACGATCGAGGCCCGGCGACGACACTTCGAGGCGGTCGAAATCGATGTTCTCCACCGCGAACAGGCGCGTCAGGTGGCGGCTCACCGTCGCGCAGTCATCCACCGTCACGCCTTTCGGCGTGTCGATGAAGACGCGCAACAGGCGCGCGCGGGGACTGGTCTCGAAATCGACCAGCTCGTAGCCCAGGCCTTCAGCCGCCTGCTCGATAAGCGTCAACAAATCCATTCGTACAAATAAAAAATGGGCGAAACGCCCATCCCACGCTGCGCCCGCGTCCGTTTGGACCCAGGCCCGAAAAATCGTTGAGAGTATAGCAGAGGCAACGCACCGGCGACAACTGCCACGGCAGCCGGGCCGCAAACCGCAGCCTGCCGGGCCTGCCCCCGTCGGCGCTATTTCTTGCGCCGGCGGGGCGCGCGGCGCGGCTTGGCACCGACGGGCGGGCCCTCCGCACCCTCACCATCGCCATCGCCACCATCCGTGCCAGCGGCGCCAGGCGATGTGCGGCTGGCTTCGGCGAGATTGGCCAGGAGCGCACTCACCTCGTCCTCGCTCAGCTCGACGGCCATGCCGCGCTTCAGCCGCGGCGGCAGCTGCAGCGGGCCGAAACGCACGCGGATCAGCCGGCTCACGGTGATGCCAAGCGCCTCGAACATGCGCCGCACCTCGCGATTGCGGCCCTCGGAGAGGACCGCGTTGTACCAGCGGTTGGTGCCTTCGCCGCCGCCCGCCTTGAGCCGGCTGAAGGCCGCCATGCCGTCTTCCAGCTCGACCCCGGCGAGCAGCCGTTCCGTCTGCTCCGGCGTCAGTTCGCCGATGACGCGCACCGCGTATTCCCGCTCCAGCGCGTAACGCGGATGCATCAGGCGGTTGGCCAGCTCGCCGCTGCTGGTGAACAGCAGCAGGCCCTCGGTGTTGAAGTCGAGCCGCCCGATATTCACCCAGCGGCCGCCACCGACGCGCGGCAGGCGATCGAACACGCTCGGCCGACCCTGCGGATCGGCGCGCGAAACGATCTCGCCCTCGGGCTTGTGGTACATCAGCACGCGCGGCGCGCGCGGCGTGTAGCGGATATCCACCGGACGGCCATTGACGCGGATGCGGTCACCCGGCCCGACGCGCTGGCCGGTGTGTGCCGGCTTGCCGTTGACGCTGACGCGGCCGGCGATGATCCATTCTTCCAGTTCGCGGCGCGAGCCGAGCCCGGTCTGCGCCAGCAGCTTGTGAAGTTTCTGCGGCTCCGCCTGCAGCTGCGCCGGCTTGCCGCGGCCGCGGCGCCCGGTCGGCGCGGCCGCGCCCGGCCG
>CAZASE010000115.1:0-3306 GCA_964487715.1 uncultured Rhodocyclaceae bacterium
GGCTGCGGCGCCGCGCGCCGCGCCACGCCAGCAGGCGCTGGGCGTCGAACAGCCGGTCGCCGCCTACTTCGACTTCGCGCGACAGGCACCGCAGCCGTCGATGCCGCAAGCGGAAGCCGGCGCCCCGCCGCCGCTCGGCTTCGCCCTCGCCCAGCTGCACGGCGTCTACATCCTGGCGCAAAACGCTTCAGGCCTGGTGCTGGTCGACATGCACGCGGCCCACGAGCGCATCCTCTACGAAAAACTGAAGACGGCGCTGGACGAACGGCCGGCGGTGCAGCCGCTGCTGGTGCCGCTGGTGATCTCGGCCAGCGGCGAGGAGGCGGCCGCCGCCGAGGAGCATGCCGGCCTGCTGGAACTCCTCGGCTTCGAGCTCGCCGCCGCCGGCCCGCGCGAGCTGGTCGTGCGCGCCGTGCCGGCGCTGCTCGCGGGCGGCCGCATTGCCGAACTCGTGCGCGCCCTGCTTGCCGACCTGGACAAGTTCGGCGCCAGCCGCGTCGCCGCCGAACGGCGCAACCAGCTGCTGGCGACGATGGCCTGCCACGGCGCGGTACGCGCCCACCGCACACTCAGCCTGCCGGAGATGAACGCGCTGCTGCGGCAGATGGAGGCGACCGAGCGTGCCGACCAGTGCAACCACGGCCGGCCGACGTGGGCGCAGCTGTCGATGGACGATCTCGACCGGCTGTTCCTGCGGGGACGATGAACGCGCAGCTGGTCTTGTGCCGGGGCTGCATGGCCTACCGCGGTCCCGTCGCCGACAATCGGCCACACAGCCACCACGCGGCACAGCGCGTCCTCGCACTGGACGCGCCCTTTCGCCTGATGCGGCAGGATGGCACGCAGTTTCTCCGGCAGGCCCACATCGCGCCCGATACGGTCCACGCCCTCGACAGCGAAGGCGCACCGGTCCTCGTGCTGCTCTACGAGGCCCCGCTGCCGCAGGATCCCGGCCTGGCCGCCAACGTTCGGGTGGAACCACCGAAAGACCTTGCGGCAGACTGCCCGCGGCGCTTGCTGACATCGCTGTCCACGCTGCCGCCCGTCGGCAGCCCGCCGGCGGATGCGCGTGTCGCTCGGCTCATGGCGCTGGCGCGGAGCACGGAGGGAACGGCACGCCTTGCCGACCTGGCCCGGCAGGCGGGATTGTCGCCGAGCCGGCTCACCCACCTGTTCACCCGCAGCGAAGGCATCCCGTTCAAGCGCTGGCTGTTGTGGGACCGCCTGCTGCGCACGGTGGAGGACCTGGCGGCCGGCGCCGACCTGACCACGGCGGCGCACGCCGCCGGCTTCGCCGACTCGGCCCACCTCAGCCGCAGCTTCCGCGCGCACTTCGGCATCGCCGCCTCGCGCATCTTCCGCAACCGCTCCGTTCAAGTCTCGCGCTGTCCGATCCACTAAGCTGCCTTCAATTTCATCGGAGGCGCCATGGACACCACGCAATGGTTGGGCGAAACGCGGCTGCTCGATTTCTCTTCGCCAGCCCTCGCCGCGCTCATCCGCGACAAGGGCTGGTTGCGCCATGACGACGAGGCGCGCATTCGCGCCGCCTACGAGTTCGTGCGCGACGCAATCGCCTTCGGCTACAACACCACCGACGACCTGCCCGCCTCGCGCGTGCTGGCGGATGGCTACGGCCAGTGCAACACCAAGGGCACGCTGTTGATGGCGCTGCTGCGCGCCCTCGGCGTGCCCTGCCGCCTGCACGGTTTCACCATCGACAAGCGCCTGCAGCGCGGCGCCGTCACCGGCGTGTTCTATCTACTTGCACCGCGGGAGATCCTGCACAGCTGGATCGAGGTGCAGCTGAGCGGCCGCTGGATCAATCTCGAGGGCTTCATTCTCGACCGGCCCTACCTCTCCGCCCTGCAACAGCGCTTCGACTGCGCCGGCGGCTTCTGCGGCTATGGCGTCGCCACGGACAACTTCCGCGCCCCACCGGTTGACTGGACCGGCGGCGACACCTACATCCAGCACATGGGCATCGTGCGCAATCTGGGCGTTTTCGACGATCCCGATGCTTTCTTTCGCCGCCACGGCAGCAACCTCGCCGGCTGGAGGCGCTGGCTGTTCGCGCACCTGGTCAGGCACCTGATGAATCGCAACGTGGCGCGCATCCGCGACGGGGCAAAGTAGAATCGCGGGGTGAGCGCGCTTCCTCCCGCGATTTTCCTGATGGGTCCCACCGCCAGCGGCAAGACCGCCGTGTCGCTCGGACTGGCTTCGCGTCTTCCGCTGGAAATCATCAGCGTCGACTCGGCCCAGGTATTCCGCGACATGGACATCGGCACGGCCAAGCCGGACCGCGCCACGCTGGAATGCTGTCCGCATCACCTGATCGACCTGATCTCGCCCGAGGAGTCCTATTCCGCCGCCCGTTTCCGCACCGACGCATTGCGCATCATGGCGGAGATCACGGCGCGCGGTCGCGTCCCGCTGCTGGCCGGCGGCACCATGCTCTACTTCAAGGCCCTGCGCGAAGGCCTCTCCGACCTGCCGCAGGCCGACACCGAACTACGCCGGCAGATCGACGCGGAAGCGCGGGAACACGGCTGGCCGGCCCTTCACGGCGAACTGGCGAGGCGCGACCCGGAAGCGGCCGCGCGCCTCAAGCCGACCGATGCGCAGCGCATCCAGCGCGCGCTGGAGGTGGTGCGCCTGACCGGCGCGCCGCTGGCCGCGAGCCTGGCGCGCAAGTCGCAGGCCGCCGCACCCTACCGACTCATCCAGCTCGCGCTGATTCCCTCCGACCGTGCCGTACTGCACGTGCGCATCGCGCAGCGCTTCGATGCCATGCTGGCCGCCGGGCTGATCGACGAGGTACGCCGCCTGCGTCGCATCTACCGCCTGGATGCCACGCTGCCCTCGATGCGCTGCGTCGGCTACCGCCAGGTCTGGGAGCACCTCGAAGGCGCAGGCGATGCCCGGGAATTGCGCGACAAGGGCGCGGCGGCAACACGCCAGCTGGCCAAGCGGCAACTGACCTGGCTGCGCAGCTGGCCGGATGTCGCGGCCGTCGATTGCCTGGCGGCGGATCACGCCGCCCAGGTCGGCGCGCGCCTGGATCGGGCGCTGGCGGCCTGAGCCGGGCTCAAGCCGGCGCAGCAATTGGCCGTTACAAGTCGGGTCGGGACAGACAGATCCGAGGTACCGTTTGGAAACCAGCCAGAACGACGCCGCCGTTGCAGAGGCGTCCG
Source organism: uncultured Rhodocyclaceae bacterium (assembly GCA_964487715.1). Classification (GTDB taxonomy): domain Bacteria; phylum Pseudomonadota; class Gammaproteobacteria; order Burkholderiales; family Rhodocyclaceae; genus Desulfobacillus. The sequence goes on from CAZASE010000115.1 coordinate 3,198, forward strand.
CAGCGGGCCGCCTGGCGCGCCTGCAAGGCCGGCTGCTGGCCTGGCGCGCCGCGCTCACCCGGCGCTTCAAGCGCAGCCCGGGCGCCGGGGATGCAGCCGCGGCGGAAAC
>CAZASE010000116.1:0-3264 GCA_964487715.1 uncultured Rhodocyclaceae bacterium
CGGGTCGCGCTTCGCTTGCCCGGAATGACGAAGCTGAGGTTTGTCGCTAATCAGGTCGAGCCTTGATATTCCATTTGGGTCACGGCAGGATGCGGCGATGAAAAGAGTTTTTCTACAGCCTCGTTAGGCCGCTGAAATGCCGAGTGATTACGCCGTGCGGTGCCGCTTCACATGTGCCCGTAGCGCATCGTTCATGCGCGTTTGCCAGCCTTCGCCGGTCGCTCGGAAGTACTCCACCACTTCGGGGCTGTATCGCACCGTGACCGGAATCTTAGTTGGCTGCTTTTGCGGGCCACGTTGGCCGGGCAGGCGAACTTTGCCCTTTGCCCAGAACGCCTTTACCGAAGCAGCGTCGTTCGGGTCATATGGGCACTCCAAGTCGTTTGCTTTGTCAGGCGCAGCCGCAATGGCTGCCGCCATCTGTTCCTTGCTAAAGGTCGAGGGCTTCGAAGTAGGCGCGCGTTTCATGTTTATCACCGTAACGACAGGAAATCACACGGGCGCTGTCATTGCGCTCCGTCCATACCAGGAAGACAACTCGGTTGCGAAACCAGCCCAAACTTTGCAGGCGCTGTTCGCCGTAGTGCTCACGCTCATCTTCCACCGTGACCATCGGGGCATCGAAGACGCAACCTACCTCAGCCAAATCAATGCCGTGATTCCTGAGGTTCTTTTCGCGCTTGGTTTTGTCCCAGACGATCATGCGCTTATTGTAGTTACGAAAAACAGGTTGCGTCAAGCTTTTTGTAGTTACAACAGTGGCCCAACCCATCATTCCAGGGGACGCGCCGCGATGAAGCCGCGTCGCGCCTCTAAACTTGGGCGTCGAAGCTGTAGAAAAACCCTTCTTTCCCTCTGGAAGGAACCCATAAAGAACGGCGCGGATGATTTCCGCGCCGTTTCGCTTTTCCGCGGCGTTCTTGCGCCGTCCTGCGCAGACTGACTTTTGTACGGGCCGGGCTTCTCTCCCTCTGCGCCTACCTGCCGAAGCCGTGGTGCGCCAGCTTCTCGATGTTGCGCACCAGGCAGTAGAGCTTCCATTTCGCATCGACCTTCCTTCGGCCGCGCAGCGTGAAGCGGTTGAGTTTCTTGTTGTGGCGCAGGTTGGCGAAGACCGGTTCGACGGTGGCGAAGCGCCGCCCGTAGAGGGCGCGGCCCTGCGGGCTGTCGATGGCGCGGCGCATGATGTCGGTGCAGCTTGGCGGCGCATCTGCCGCCTTGCCGCGGAAGAAACACACCTGCCGGGTCTGGGTCTTCCCGGGCGTGCGCAGGCACCTGACTGAAGGGCCGGGCGACTGCCCCGCCCAGACCGGAGATGAAGGCAGCGATGGTGGTGTTGTGCGAGGCGCTGTCACCGGGGAGGGCAATTAAGGTGACTTGCCCATCCACGGCGACGACATGAAGGCGGCGATCCAGATCGAGGCCATCAAGGCCGGCTGAGTCTCGGCACCCTCCCGCCCCGCGAGCGGGTAGAGAGACCCGCCTCACGCCAATTGCCAGTGGCGTGGCCGCTTGATACCCTGCGCCCGACAGCCTGCCGGAACCGTGGCCATGACCGGAAGAACCCATCCTGACGAAAGGTCGCGTGCCTGGCGCATCCAGGATGGCGGCCTGGTCTGTCCGGGTGCAATACACCCGGGTCGCTGCTGCGCAACCTGATTGTCAACAAATCCTGGCGCTCCTCGATACCGCCGTGCGAATAATCGCCCACCTTCTCGCCACTGCGCTCATCACCCCCTACGTCGCTCTTGCGGTCGCCTTCCTGTTCGTGGGCCATTTGGCGAACGCAAAGGGGCTCTGGGACCTCATCGACCGACTGGTGACGTCCCTCGACTGGTTCATTCCTTGGGGAGTCGTATCGTTTGTCCTCCTGCTGGCTTCCCTTGGTCTGGCCTTCTGCTGGTCATCCCTGCGCATGATCGCTTCTGTGTCGGTAGCCGTTCTTGGTTTGCTTTCGCTGGGAGTGATAACCTTCTACCATCAGTCCAGCCTGTCTCCGGGGGAGTTGCTGTTCATGCTGCCCGGGATCGCGGCCGTAGCACTCTGTCTATGGCAGACAAGATCCCTTCCCTCGTGACCGACCCCTGTCGAAATGCGGTCGCCTCGAACGGTTTCCGAGACAAGCGCCATGGTCATCTTCGCCGGCCGGATCGCTCGGAAACTGCGACTGTCGGCGCACACCATGCACCGCGGTACCGGCGGCCCCTCGGTTAAACTTGCCGACATCATGTCGCTTGCAGTCCTCAGGAGCCGCGCCCTCGCCGGCATGGCCGCCCCGGAAGTCACCGTCGAAGTCCATCTCGGCCGCGGCCTGCCTTCCTTCACCATCGTCGGCCTCGCCGACACGGAGGTGAAGGAGGCGCGCGAGCGGGTGCGCGCAGCCATCCAGAACGCGCGCTTCGAATTTCCCGCCAGCCGCATCACGGTGAACCTCGCGCCGGCCGATCTGCCGAAGGAGTCGGGCCGCTTCGACCTGCCCATCGCGCTCGGCATCCTCGCCGCCTCGGGACAGGTGAGCGGCAAGCTTCTCGCCGAGCACGAATTCGCCGGCGAGCTGTCGCTGACGGGCGAGCTGCGGCCGATCCGCGGCGCGCTGGCGATGTGCCTGGCGGCGCGCGGCGAAGCGCGCAGTTTCGTGCTGCCCGTGGAGAGCGCCGCCGAGGCCGCGCTGGTCGGCGCGGCGGCGATCCTGCCGGCGAAATCGCTATTGGAGGTCTGCGCCCACCTCAACGGGCAACAGGCGCTCGCGCCTTACGCCGGCGCGCCGGCGGTGGCCGCGCCGGACTATCCCGACCTGTCGGACGTAAAGGGCCAGGCGCAGGCCAAGCGCGCGCTGGAAGTCGCCGCGGCCGGCGGCCACAGCCTGCTGATGATCGGCCCGCCCGGCACCGGCAAGTCGATGCTCGCCGTGCGCTTTCCCGGCCTGCTGCCGCCGATGGAGGACGAGGAGGCGCTGCAAGCGGCGGCCATCCATTCGCTGAACGGCGGCTTCCGCGTCGAACACTGGAAGCGCCGTCCTTACCAGGCGCCGCACCATTCCGCCTCGGCCGCCGCACTGGTCGGCGGTGGCTCGACCCCGCGCCCGGGCGAGATCTCGCTGGCCCACCACGGCGTGCTGTTCCTCGACGAGTTGCCGGAGTTCGAGCGGCGCGTGCTGGAGGCGCTGCGCGAGCCGCTCGAATCCGGCCACATCCGCGTCGCCCGCGCCGCGCACCGCGTCGATTACCCGGCGCAGTTCCAGCTGGTGGCGGCGATGAACCCCTG
>CAZASE010000117.1:0-3234 GCA_964487715.1 uncultured Rhodocyclaceae bacterium
GTCTTGCCAGCCCCGTTGGCGCCGAGCAACGCCACGATCTTGCCCTGTGGCACCTGCAGGGAGACCCCCTTCAGAACCAGGATGACGTGGTCGTAGATGACTTCGATGTTGTTGATGGAAAGGTAGTTCTGCATGGTCGGGACTCGAAGGATGCGAGGCGATGCCGGCGGGAAACCGGCGGCATGGTCAGCACCATGCCGCCGGCGCGAACATATTTACTTCTTGGCAGGCGCCGCCGCCATGTCAACCTTGGAGCAGTCGCGCGGCGTGATCTTCTTCTCCTCGGCATACTTCTTGGCCGAGGCGTCGAGCAACTGGCGCACCAGCTTGCGGTTGCCTTCCAGGTAGTCCGAGATCTTGTTCCACTTGGTGCCGTCCCACTGCTGGAACATGACCTTGCCGGAGCCTTCGTGGTCGGCGCAGGACACCGTGACGTCTGGCATCATGCCGGCGGCACCGAGTTCCTTGAGGCGCTTCTGGTCGATCTTGAGGTGCTCGAGTCCCCACTGCACTTCTTCGCCGGTCAGCACCTTGTTGCCGAACTTGGCCTGCGCGGTGCGGATCGCCTCGACGGTCAGGATGCCGTGGATCAGGCCGCGGGAATACATCACGGAACCGATCTTGGACTGGTCCTTCATGTCGCCCTGGCCAGCGCCATACACGGTCTTGACGATTTCCTGGGTCAGCGGCAAATCCTTGCCGACCAGGCCGAAGTTGGCGGCGATGTAACCCTTGGCGCCGGGACCTGCCGGCACGGTGTCTTCCTCGGCACCGGACCACCACACGCCGATCATCTTTTCGCGCGGGAAGCCGACCTTCTGCGCGGCCTGCAGACCGGCCGAGTTCATCGCGCCCCAGCCCCAGAAAATCACGTAGTCGGGCTTGGCCTGGCGCACCTGCTGCCACTGCGCGGTCTGCTCGATGCCGGGATGGGCCACCGGAATTTCGATCACTTCGAACTTGTTGAGCGCGGATTCGGCGCGCAACACTTCCAGGGGCTCCTTGCCGAAGGCGGAGTCGTGATAGACGAACGCGATCTTCTTGCCGGCGAGGTCGGCGGTTTCCTTCTTCCCGTCGCGAATGGCGATGAACTTGAGGATGGCCGAGGCCTGCATCTGGTAGGTGGTGACCAGCGGGAAGGCATAGGGGAAGTAACGGCCGTCGATGGTGTCGGTGCGGCCGTAGCCGATCATGACCAGCGGCACCTTGTCGGCCAGGGTCTTGTCCAGTAGCGAATAGGAGATGCCGGTGGACACCGGATGGATCATGGTGCCCTTGCTCGGCGCCTTGCTCTTGAGGCGCTCGTAGCATTCGACGCCGCGGGCGTTGTTGTACTCGGTCTCGCACTCCTCCCAGGTCAGCTTGACGCCATTGACGCCGCCCTTGGCATTCACGAGCTTCAAGTAGTCGATGAAGCCGCCGAACACCGAAATGCCGTTGTTGCCGTAGGGACCGACGCGGTAGCTGAGCAGCGAAACGAACTGGTCGGCGGCCTGGGCGGCGGGCGCCGCGGCGAACAGGGCGCTGGAGCCCAGCAGTACGGCAAGGGTTTTCTTCATTTTGATCATGGTGTGTCTCCTCTTGTAATGGTTGAACTAAATGTTGCGCGATCAGTGCGGGAACGGCCAGATTCTGAGCTTCTCCTTGCCGATCTGCCACAGGCGGGCAAGTCCGTGCGGTTCGACCGCGAGGAAGAAGATGATGAGTCCACCGAAGATCATCAGTTCCAGGTTGGAAACGACGGCGGTGGAGATTTCGACGCCAAACAAGCCAAGCAGCGGGTGCAGCACGATGTTCAGGAAAATCGGGAACAGCACGATGAAGGCGGCCCCGAAGAAGGAGCCGAGGATGGAACCGACGCCGCCGATGATGACCATGAACAGGATGCGGAACGACAGGTCGAGCGTGAAGTAATCCGGCTCGACCGTGCCCAGGTAGCAGAACGCCGCCAGCGCGCCGGCCACGCCGCAATAGAAGGAACTGACGGCGAAGGCCAGCAGCTTGGTCCGCATCAGCGGAATGCCGATCACCTCGGCCGCCACGTCCATGTCGCGCACCGCCATCCACGAGCGGCCGGTGTTCGAGCGCACCATGTTCTTCGCCAACAGGGCAAGGACCGTGACGAGCGACAAGGTCAGCATGTACTTGCTGACCGGCGTGTTGATGGCGATGCCGAACACCGAGAAATCCTGCGCGCTGATCACGCCGGAACTGGAATGGTTGGAGAACCAGCCGAACTTGGTCAGCGCCCAGACCACGAAGAACTGCGCCGCCAGCGTGGCCACGGCGAGATAGAAGCCCTTGATCCGCAGGCTCGGTAGGCCGAACAGGATGCCGACCCCGGCGGCGCAGACGCCCCCCAGCAGGAAGGAAATCACCGACGGAATCTCGGGGACGCGCAGGATGAAATTGTAGGCGCCGAACGCGCCCACCGCCATGAAGGCCGCCGAACCCAGCGACAGCTGACCGGCATAGCCAGTCAGGATGTTGAGGCCCATCGTCGCCAGGGCGAAGATCAGGAATGGGATCAGGATCGCCGACAGCCAGTACTGGTCGGCCACGAGGGGCACGACCAGGAAGGCGAACACCAGCAGCATGGCCATGCCGATGCGGTCCTGGCGGATCGGGAAGATCTGCTGGTCGGTGCCGTAACTGGTCTTGAATTGTCCGGTTTCGCGGTAGAGCATGGTTAGGACCTCAGACCCGATCGATGTGACGTTCGCCGAACAAGCCTTCGGGTCGAACCAGGAGGAAGAAAAGGGCAAGCACGTAGGGGAACCAGTTTTCGATGCCGCCGCCGACCATGGGGCCGATATATACCTCGGCCAGCTTCTCGGAGGAACCGATGATCAGGCCTCCCACGATCGCGCCCAGCACCGAGGTGAAGCCGCCGAGGATCAGCACCGGCAGAGCCTTGAGGGCAACGAAGGTCAATGCGAACTGGGCGCCGTTGCGCGCGCCCCAGAGCATGCCGGCGACCAGCGCGACGAAGCCCGCCACCGACCAGATGATGGCCCAGATGTGCTGCAGCGGAATGCCGATCGACAGCGCCGCCTGGTGGTCGTCGGCGACGGCGCGCAGGGCGCGGCCGATCTTGGTGTATTGGAAGAACGCGGCCAGGATTGCCACCAGCCCGCCGGCGATCGTAGCCGCGATCAGGTCGAAGGAACTCACCACGATGTTGAAGTTGTCGAGGATGTAGGGAATCGGCTCGTCCTGGATGGCCAGGTCGAT
>CAZASE010000118.1:0-3151 GCA_964487715.1 uncultured Rhodocyclaceae bacterium
GCGGCAGCGCTGGCCGCCGCCTTCGCCCGCTTTCGCGTGCTCTGCGCGGTGCGCGACGGCCCGCGCGGCGTCGCCGCCATCAACGAGCGGGTCGGCCGCCACTTCCGCCGCCTGCTCGACCACCCGCTCGATCCGGGCGAGCGCTCCGACTGGTACCCCGGCCGGCCCCTGATCGTGCTGCGCAACGACTACGCGCTCAGGCTCTACAATGGCGACATCGGTTTCGTGCTGCCGGACGAAGACGGCAACGCCATGGTGTTCTTTGCCGACCGCGACGGCGGCTTCCGCCGGGTCGCGCCGCTGCGCCTGCCGGAACACGAAAGCGCTTTCGCCATGACCGTGCACAAGGCCCAGGGATCGGAGTTCGACGAAATGCTGTTGCTGCTGCCCGCGGAACCCGTCCGCGTCGTGACGCGGGAACTCCTCTACACGGGCGTGACGCGCGCACGCCTGCGCGCCACGCTCGCCGGCAGCGCCGAGGTGCTGAGCCGCGCCATCCACGCCCCCACCCGCCGCCACTCCGGCCTGCTGGCGCGGCTGCGCGAGGCGGCGCAAAGCGGCCCCGCCGGCAGCGGCGAGTGCGGACCGGCGCCGCGCTGAATCGTGCCGATCTTCGAGATCCTCAGCCTGATCGCGCTGGCGGCCCTGGCCTGGTTCTGGCTCGACAGCCTGCGGGCGCGCGACAGCGGCATCCTCGCCGTACGTAGCGCCTGCGCCGGCGAAAACCTGCAGCTGCTCGACGACACCGTATCGATCGCCCGGCTGGCGCCGGCGCGAAACGACCATGGCCGCATCGTTTTCCGCCGCACCTATGCCTTCGAATACAGCGACACCGGCAACAACCGCCATCCGGGCAGCGTCGTGCTACTCGGCCGCCAGGTCGCCGTCATCAACATCGGCCTGCACGGCGTGCCGGCACAGCGGACGCTGCACTGAGCAGGCGCGGCAACGCTCGGCACCGCCCCGGCGGCAGGCCGAAAACGAAACAGCCGAACGACGCCGGCTGCCTGGCTCTCCAAATGACTCAAGGCAAGAGCCTCGGGCCAAAGACCAAAGGTCAAAACAGATCTTGATTACCAATGAGACTCAGCCACACCTGCGCTTGTTCCTCGATGCCACGGCGCAGCAACCGGCTCGTCATTCCGGCGAACGCCGGAATCCAGAACGGCCGTGCCGGAAACACAAGCCGTATCCTGGATACCGGCGTTCGCCGGTATGACGAGCCTGGAGCCGACGGGATGTCATGCTGAGTTTCGTTGGTAATCAAGAAATAGATCGAACTGAATCGACATCAAGAAAGGCACGGGCCAGAAATGGGCCAGAGGAAAAAGCAAAAGGGCTTAGCGATCGCCAAGCCCTTGCTTTTGTTGGTTGCGGGGACAGGATTTGAACCTGTGACCTTCGGGTTATGAGCCCGACGAGCTGCCAGACTGCTCCACCCCGCGCCCGGTTGCTACTGCTACAAGAGGCCGCAGTCTATGCGACTCGGCGCCTGGCGTCAAGCCGCTTCCTGCTTTTCCCCCCGCCAGCCGCGGCGGCGTGCCGGCCAGCCCGCTGCACGCGTCGGGACGGCGGTACATGATGAATCGATACCGGCCGCCGGCCCGGCTACCCGCGTTTGCTATCGCTTTGTCGCGGCGGCCGCCCGGCGCCATGCCGCCGACGCTACATGCAATACCACCCGGGACGCCGAGTGGTATCATTATGCCGTTGCCTTGGCAGGCAACCCGCTCAAGGAAAACCGTCTCATGAAAAACCGCTTCATCGCACAATGGGTCGAAACGCTGCTGCACGATCGCCCGGTGCGCGCCAATTCACTCATCATCACCGTCTACGGCGACTCGATCGCGCCGCACGGCGGCTCGGTCTGGCTCGGCAGCTTCATCCGCCTGGTGGCGCCGCTCGGCCTCAACGACCGGCTGGTGCGCACCAGCGTGTTCCGCCTGTCGCGCGACCTCTGGCTGGAATCCCAGCACATCGGCCGGCGCAGCTACTACGGCCTGACCCCCACCGGCCGGCGCCGCTTCGAGCACGCCCACCGCCGCATCTACTTCCACCCGAAGGTGCGCTGGGAGGGTGACTGGCAGCTCGTGCTGACCCCCGGCGGCGAACTCACGCCGGCACAGCGCGAGGCCGTGCGCAAGGAGCTGCAGTGGGAGGGTTTCGGCCTGGTCGCGCCGGGCGTCCTGGCCCATCCGTCGGCCGACATCGATTCCATGATGGACATCCTGCGCAGCAACGGCGTCCAGGACAAAGTCATCGTGCTGCGCGCCAAGACCCTCGGTTCGCAACCGGGCCGGCCGCTGCGCGAGCTGGTGCGCGAATGCTGGAACCTCGACCTCATCGCCGAGGACTACCTGCGCTTCCTCGAACGCTTCCGTCCGGTGCTGCGCACCCTCAAGGGCGCGCGTGTCCTCGATCCCGAGCAGTGCTTCGTCGTCCGCACCCTGCTCATGCACGAATATCGCCGCACCCTGCTGCGCGATCCGAAGCTGCCGGGCGACCTGCTGCCCGCCGACTGGCCGGGCGAGGCGGCACGGCAGTTGTGCCGCGAGCTGTATGCGCTGACCCACGCGGAAACCGAGCGCCACCTGATGAGCGTGCTGGAAACCGCCAGCGGCCGGTTGCCGGAAGCCGCGCCCTACATCTTCGAGCGCTTCGACGGCCTGGATCGGCTGCGGGCGGGTGCCGATACTTGAGATTTCCATTAGCCGCGCGAATCCGCCAGGCTGCATTTTCAATGCCCGCCGCCTAAAGCTTTTTCTCCACACTCCGATAAGGGGTTTACGGTCGCCCTTCGCGGCCGGGCTCACTGGTCTTGGGGGAGAGAAAAGATGAATTCGACCGCGCAGGGCAGCGGCGGCAAATTGCTGATCGTTTTCGCGGCAGGCATGGGGCTGGTTGCAAGCGCCGGCGGCTACGGGCTCTGGCAGGCCTGGCGGGGACTTCAGGCGGCGCAGGCACCGACCGACGGGATTGTCGTCGCCGCGGTCCTGATGTTGATCGTCGCGGCAATCGCACTGGTCGCGCTGCACTTTTTCATGCGCCGCCTGCTCGGCGATCCGGCCGACCGGCTGCTGGCCGGGCTGGAACAGCTGGCGGCCGGCGACTACGCGCGCCCCCTGCCGGCCGGCGGCGGCGACGCGCTCGG
>CAZASE010000119.1:0-2746 GCA_964487715.1 uncultured Rhodocyclaceae bacterium
GCTCGAAATCGCGCATGTTGCCGACCTCGGCGCCGCGAAAGGCGTAGATGCTTTGATCGTCATCACCCACACAGAACAGATGGGCCCCGCCGCCCGCCAGCAGCTTCAGCCATCTGTACTGCAGCACGTTGGTGTCCTGGAATTCGTCGACCAGCATGTGGCGGAAACGGCGCTGGTAGTGAAGCCGTATCGGTTCGTTGCGCTGCAGGAGCTCGTAGGAACGCAACAGCAGTTCGGCGAAGTCGACGACCCCCTCGCGCTGGCACTGCGCCTCGTATTCGCGATACAGCTCGACGCGCTTGCGCGTGTAATCGTCCCAGGCCTCGACGGCTCCCGACCTCAAGCCGGCCTCCTTCTGGCCGTTAATGAAGCTGGTGATCTCCCGGGGAGGGAACTTCTCATCGTCAGCGTTCAGCGCCTTGAGCAGCCGCTTGACGGCGGCCAGCTGGTCGGCCGAGTCGAGTATCTGGAACAGCTGCGGCAAGCCGGCGTCGCGGTAATGCGCGCGCAGCAGGCGGTTGCACAGCCCGTGAAAGGTGCCGACCCACATGCCGCGGGTATTGATCGGCAGCATGGCCGAGAGCCGCGCCAGCATTTCCTTCGCCGCCTTGTTGGTGAAGGTGACGGCGAGGATGCCCGACGGCCCGGCCTGGGCAGTCTGGATCAGCCAGGCGATGCGCGTGGTGAGCACGCGCGTCTTGCCCGATCCGGCGCCGGCCAGGATCAGGGCATGCTGCGGCGGCAGGGTGACGGCGGCGTGTTGGTGCGGATTGAGGCCGCGAAGTAATGTCTGCATCGGGAGGAATCGGATTCGCGCGAATTATAACGCCCGCTGCCGGCGGGATTTCCCGCCGGCACGACGATCTGATAGTGTTGCCCTGGCGGTTGCGGGCTTCAGCCGGGAAGCCACGCCACCGCGGGGAGCCCGAATGAGCGCCGAATCCGCCACGAACGCTGCCGCCAAGGAGGTCATGGAGGCACCGAAGGTCCGCGCCCTGCGCCTGGCCGGCGGGGTTCTCTGCGCCGGCCCGGTGCTTTATCTTGTGCTGCTCTTCGGCGCCTACCCGGAACATGCCCGCCGCGGCATCGGGCCGGCGCTGGTGCTGCTGCTGGCGGCGACCGCCCTGCTGTTGCTGCGCAGCGGCCGCCCAGTGACGGCAGCCCGCCTGCTGGTCTACGGCGGCTGGGCCGGTCTCAGTCTCACCGCCACCTTCGGCGGCGGCATCTTCGCACCGCAGCTGGTCGGCATGCCGCTGGCCATCATGCTGGCCGGCTGGCTGCTCGGCATGCGTCACGCCGTCGCGATCGCCGCCCTGTCCGTGCTGGGTGGACTGGCACTGGTCGCGGCGACGCACACGGCGCTGCTGCCGCAGCTCCCGCCGGTACCGGCGCCCTTGGCGTGGCTGCCGTTTGCCATCGTGGCCACCCTGGTCTCGCTGCTGATCGGCTATATCGTCCGCACCCACGAGAACCGGCTCGACGAGGTACATCGGCTCGGCGCAGAACTGGCACGCCGCGTCGAGGAACTCGCCGCCGAACGCAACCAGCTGCACCTGATCGCGGAAAATGTGCCGGCCATGATCTTCCACGGCGATCGCGAGATGCGCTGCCGCTACGCCAACCGGCGGTTTGCCGATTTCTTCCACGGCGGCGGCGTGGCGGTCGAGGGCATGCATCTGCGGGAAATCCTCGGCGAAGCGGTGTTCGAGGCGGCCTTGCCGAACATCCGCCGCGCGCTGGCCGGCGAACCGGTCTTGCTCGCGGCCGAGCGCCTGTCGAAGAACGGGCAAGCGCGCCAGCTGGAGATCAGCCTGGTGCCGGAATTCGGCAGCGACGCAACGGTGATCGGCTTCTATGCGCTCAAGCGCGACGTCACCGAGCTGCACCAGGCGGCGCAGGCACTCTCCGAAAGCGCAACACAGCTGCGCCTGGTGGCGGAGAACGTGCCGGCGATGATTGCCTACAACGACTGCGAGCTGGTCGTGCGCTACGCCAACCGGCGTTACCTCGACTTCTTCGGCATCGACCGGCTCACGGCGATCGGGCGGCCGATCCGCGAGATCATCGGCGAGGACGCCTTCCAGAAGGCAGCGCCGCTGTTGCGCCGGGCGATTGCCGGCGAGGCGGTTTCCTATCGCGCGCGGCGCCGCTCCGCCACCGACGGGGACCGCATCGTCGAGATCGAAGCGGTGCCGGACCGCGGCGCCGACGGCGTGGTGCGCGGTGCCTATGCGCTGATGCGCGACATCACCGAACAGCAGCGCGCCGACGATCTGATCCGCCTCAGCCAGGCGCGCCTCGTCGAGGCGCAGCGCATCGGCAATTTCGGCACCTGGGAAATGGATCTGCGCAGCCAGCGACTGCACTGGTCCGAGGCCGTATACCGGATATTCGAGCGCACCCCGCAGACCTTCGGCGACACACTGAAGGATTTCGTCGCCACTGTTCACCCCGACGATCTCCCGGCCGTGCGCGAGGCCTACCGCGAAGCCGTGCAGGCCGGCAAGGCCTATGAGGTTTGCCATCGCATCCTGACGCCGGACGGGCGCGCCAAGCATGTCCGCGTCCACTGGGAGGTCTTTTTCGACGATGCGGGCGCCCCCCTGCGCTCGCTCGGAACCATTCAGGACATCACCGAGCAGGTGCTGGCAAGGGACGAAATCCAGCGCCTCAACGACGGGCTGGAAACCAGCGTGCGCGAGCGCACGGCCGAGCTGCAGGCGGCCAACAAGGAACTGGAGTCCTT
>CAZASE010000120.1:0-2737 GCA_964487715.1 uncultured Rhodocyclaceae bacterium
CTGGCGCAGGCCGAGCGCGCCTGGTTCGCCCCGCTGCTGGCGGCGCTGCGCAGCGGCCGGCTGGCCGCGCTGAAGCTGACTGCGCTGGGCGACGATGGCGTCCTCGAAGCCGGCGTGACGCGCCGCGACTTGTGGAAATTCTGGCGGCGCGCGGCACCGCTCGACGCGCTGGCGGCGCCGCCATGACGCACATCGTCGCGCGCAGGATGCCGCACGCCGCCACCGAACGACTCACCGACGCGGGCGTGCACCCGCTGCTGGCGCGCCTGTTCGCGGCACGCGGGGTCAGCCGCGCCGCCGACCTCGACTACAGTCTCGCCGCCCTGCTCGACCCGGCCTTGCTGAAAGGCGCCACCGAGGCCGCCGTCCTGCTCGCCGACGCCATCGCCGCCGGCCGGCAGCTGCTGATCGTTGCCGACTACGACTGCGACGGCGCCACCGCCTGCGCCGTCGGCGTGCGCGCGCTGCGCGCCTTCGGCGCACGCGTCTCCTACCTGGTGCCCAACCGCTTCGAGTTCGGCTACGGACTGACACCGGAAGTCGTCCGCCTGGCTGCCGGCCAACGGCCTGAACTGATCATCACCGTGGACAACGGCATCGCCAGCGTCGACGGCGTCGCCGAAGCCGCGCGTCTGGGCATCGCCACGCTCATCACCGACCACCACCTGCCTGGCAGCGAACTGCCGGCCGCCGACTGCATCGTCAATCCGAACCAGCCCGGCTGCGGCTTTCCGAGCAAGTCCCTGGCCGGCGTCGGCGTGATGTTCTACGTGATGCTGGCGCTGCGCGCGGAACTGCGCCGCCGCGGCGCCTTCGCCACCGCTGCCGAGCCGAAGCTCGCCAGCCTGCTGGATCTGGTCGCCCTCGGCACCGTCGCCGACGTGGTGCAGCTCGACCACAACAACCGCCTCCTCGTCTCGCAGGGCCTGCAGCGCATCCGCCGCGACACCATGCAGCCCGGCCTGCGCGCGCTGTTCCGCGTCGCCGGCCGCGAGGCGCAGCGGGCGACGACCTTCGATCTCGGCTTCGCCCTCGGCCCGCGCCTGAACGCCGCCGGCCGGCTGGCCGACATGTCGCTCGGCATCGAATGCCTGATCACCGACGACCTCGGCCAAGCACTCAACATCGCGCAGCAGCTCGACCAGCTGAACCGGGAGCGGCGCACCATCGAAACCGGCATGCAGGACCAGGCCCTGGCGCTGCTCGAAACCGTCGAGACCGGCGAGCGCGCCAGCCTGGCCCTGTTCGACCCGGCCTGGCACCAGGGCGTCATCGGCCTGCTCGCCTCGCGCGTCAAGGACCGTGTGCACCGTCCGGTAATCGCCTTCGCCCGCGGCAACGGCGACGAACTGAAGGGCTCGGGCCGATCCATCGCCGGCCTGCACCTGCGCGATGCGCTCGACCTGGTTTCCAAGCGGGCGCCCGGCCTGCTGTTGCGCTTCGGCGGACACGCCGCGGCGGCCGGCCTGACGCTGCGCGAGGCGGATCTGCCGCGCTTCGAGGCCTTGTTCGAACAGATCGTGCGCGAGCGCGTCAGCCCGGCCGACCTCACCCGCACCCTGCAGACCGACGGCCCGCTGGAGGCCGGCTACATGTCGCTGGACGCCGCGCGCCTGCTGGAGGGCGGCATCTGGGGCCAGGGCTTCCCCGCGCCGCTCTTCGACGATCGCTTCGAGGTCGAATCGCAGCGCCTGCTGAAGGACCGCCACCTCAAGCTCAGCTTGCGCAAGGGCAGCGCGCGCTTCGATGCCATCCGCTTCAATTTTTCCGAGGGCGCACCGGCGGCGGTGCACGCCGTCTATCGCCTGGCAGTGAATGAATTCAACGGTATCGCCAGCGTGCAACTGGTACTGGAGCACATCGAGGCGGCGTGAGGGGCATTGTTCGCGATCCCGCCTGCCAGGCGATTCCCGCATGCCACAAAGGGTCTTTCGCGGCGCGACAGTTGCAGTGATCGGACGCAGCCTGCGGCCCCCCCCACGCGCCGTGCGACGATTCGCCGGAAACTTGACCAAACCCCTTTTTAAAGTCGAAAACCGCTTGTATCATCGCGCGTTTTCATTGGCGCCCGGTGGAGGTTGATCAGCCCCGGCCGGCCGCGACGCGCCAGGCATTAAATTATTTCCGCTTAAAGGAGGATCGCACGTGACCCCTAACGAGACGCCCCCGGCCGCTCCGGCCCCGGAGCAATCATCCGAGTGCCTGGCGCCGCCCGCATCGGCCGATCCGGCCGCATCCGCGCCAAAAGCCTCGCGCCGCGACTTCCTCAAGGCCGGCGGCATGCTGAGCCTGTCCTCGCTGATGGGCACGGGCGCGCTGATGGCCCAGTCCGGCGAAGCCCAGGCGGCGGCCGAGTGGGCCGAGCACTTCCAGAAGAACTACCGCCTGATGACGGACGCGGAAAAGGACGAGGCGCGCATCCGGCTGGAGAAGCGCTACTCCGCCGAGTACGGCAAGGCCGTCACGGTCGACACCACCGGCCCGCAGCCCGGCGTGCTGATGGGCTACGCCCTCAACATCCGCAAGTGCATCGGCTGCCGCCGCTGCGTGCATGCCTGCGTCGAAGAGAACAACCAGTCGCGCGGCACGCGCCCGGGCGAGAAGATCGAGTGGATCCAGGTGCTGCGCATGGAGCGCGGCGAGTTCTCCAAGGACAAGATGAACCACGGCTACCCCGAGGGGCTGGGCATCCAGGTCGGCGGCAACGCCTACACCCCGGCCGGCCAGGTGCTCGAGG
>CAZASE010000121.1:0-2684 GCA_964487715.1 uncultured Rhodocyclaceae bacterium
CGGTCGGTAGACGCAGGAGGGTATGCACATCGCATTCGTGCAGGAGCTTCCGCCGGACGGTTTCACCCGCCCCACCTTCGAAGAGCACGTTGTCAGGGACTACGATTGCAGCGCGGCCATTTTGTTTCAGCAATGTTTTGACATGCTGCACGAAATTAAGTTGCTTATTGGAGGTCGTTGCCCAGAAGTCATCACGTTCGACGATGTCGCGTTCCTGCTGCACCAGCAGGCCCAGCGTCACGGCGAGGACAACGGTCGCGAGTGCCGTGACCGGCGCGCTCCAGCGCATCCACCAGGGGCGCTGCGGCGCTGCCGGCCGCAGGGCCGCGCGCGCCGCCGCAACAATGGCGCGATCCAGCGCCAGCGGCGGTTCGGCCGTCGCCGTCTCGCGGTAGAGCCGCGTCAGTTCCTCGTCGCGAAAATCATCGCTCATCGCAGGTCCTTCAATCCGGCGCGCAGCTTGTTCAGGGCGTAGCGCAGGCGGCTCTTCGCCGTCTCGCGGTTGACGCCGGTGGCGGCGCCGATTTCCTCCAGCGTCAAGTCGCCCTCTTCGGCCAGCAGGAAGGTCTCGCGCTGCGCCGCCGGCAACGCCTCGATCTGGCGCACCAGCGCCGCCGCCAGTGCCTTGCGTTCGACCAGCCGCTCGGGCTGTGACGAAGCCGGCGCCGGCATCGCCTCGGCCGGATCGGAAAAGTCATCGTCCTCGTCGTAGCTGGCGACCACCTCGCGCCCGCCGCGGCGGTAGTGGTCGATCAGCCGATTGTGCGCGATGCGGAACAGCCAGGTGGAGAATTTCGCCGCCACCTCGTAGCCGGCCCGCGCATTGACGATCTTCAGCCAGATGTCCTGATACAGCTCCTCGGCCCGCGCCGCATTGCCGCACTGGTGCAGCAGATAACGGTAGAGGCGTCCGCGCCAGCGTCCGTAGAGGACGTCAAAGGCCGCTGCGTCGCCATCGCGATAGGCCAGCATCAGGGCTTCGTCGGTCCATCCGTCGTACATCCGCGCAGTCTATGCGGGGTTGAACGCTGCAATCAAGAAGGCGGGGTTATCATGCGCCGGCGCGCCGCTTGATCTTGCGCAATGACCGGGCCATCGTGCCGGAATAATTTGAAGCCGATATCCGAACCGGGAGCCCCCATGGAGCCGATGGAATTCATCGAGAACCGCACCTTCGACGAGATCCAGGTCGGCGACAGCGCCACCCTCGTCCGCACCCTCAAGCCGGAGGACATCCAGCTCTTTGCCATCATGTCGGGCGACGTCAATCCCGCCCACGTCGACCCCGAGTACGCCAAGAGCAGCATGTTCCAGGAGGTGATCGCCCATGGCATGTGGGGCGGCGCGCTGATCTCCACCGTGCTCGGCACGCAGTTCCCCGGCCCGGGCACCATCTACATCGACCAGACGCTGCACTTCTCGCGCCCGGTCGGCCTCGGCGACACCATCACCGTGACGCTGACGGCGACGCGCAAGTTCGACCACAACCACCACATCCTCTTCGACTGCGTGTGCAGCAACCAGGACGGCCAGAAGGTCATCCGCGGCACCGCCGAGGTGCTGGCGCCGACCGAGAAGATCAAGCGCGCGCGCATCGAGCTGCCGGAAGTCACTCTCCTCGACCGCGAGGCGCGCTACCAGCACCTGCTCGCCCGCACCAAGGGCCTGGCGCCGATCCCGATGGCGGTGGTGCACCCCTGCGACCGCGAATCCCTGCTCGGCGTGGTGGAGGCAACGCAGGCCGGCCTCATCGTGCCGACGCTGGTCGGCCCGGAAGCGAAGATCCGCGCGGTGGCCGAGCAGCAGGGCATCGACCTCGCCGGCATTGCCGTCATCGACGTCGAGCACAGCCACGCCGCGGCAGACCGCGCGGTGGCGCTGGTGCGCGAAGGCCGCGCCGAGGCGCTGATGAAGGGCTCGCTGCACACCGACGAGCTGATGGGCGCGGTGGTCGACGCCGCCACCGGCCTGCGCACGGCGCGGCGCATCAGCCACGTCTTCCTCGCCGACGTGCCGACCTACCCGAAGCCGCTGCTCATCACCGACGCCGCCATCAACATCGATCCCGACCTCGAATGCAAGGCCGACATCGTGCGAAACGCCATCGACCTGGCGATCGTGCTGGGCATCGTCGAGCCGAAGGTGGCCATCCTCGCCGCCGTCGAGACCGTCACGCCGAAGATGCGCAGCACGCTCGACGCCGCCGCGCTGTGCAAGATGGCCGACCGCGGCCAGATCGCCGGCGGCGTGCTCGACGGGCCGCTCGCCTTCGACAACGCCATTTCCATCGTCGCCGCCAAGACCAAGGGCATCCTCTCCGCCGTGGCCGGCCGCGCCGACATCCTGGTGGTGCCCGACCTCGAATCGGGCAACATGCTCGCCAAGCAGCTCGAGTACCTCGCCGAGGCGCTGATGACCGGCGTGGTGGTCGGGGCACGCGTGCCGATCGTGCTGACCAGCCGCGCCGACACCGCCGAGACCCGCGCCGCCTCCTGCGCCATCGCGCTGCTGATGGCGCATGCGAAGCGGAAAGCCGCGAAAACCACCTAGTCATCCCCGCGAAAGCGGGGATCCAGGGTCGCACGGACTGCTGGATTCCCGCTTTCGCGGGAATGACGGAGGCTCACCATGACCGACGCCATCCTCACCATCAACGCCGGCTCCTCGAGCATCAAGTTCGCCCT
>CAZASE010000122.1:0-2643 GCA_964487715.1 uncultured Rhodocyclaceae bacterium
CCACGCTGCCGCCCGGCAGGACGCAGGCCAGGCCGCGCCCGTGCAGGGCGGCCGCCAGCGCCAGCCAGCGGCTTTCCGGCCAGAGTTTGTCATCGCGGCTGCTGGCCGTCAGCAGCACGGCGTAGGACCGCGCCGGCAGCCATGGCGCCGCCAGGGCGTCGGCCGCGATGGCGTAATCGAGCGGTAGTGCCGGTTCGTAGCCGAGCGCCGCGGCGGCCAGCCAGCGGTTGCGCTCCACCGCATGCAGGTTTTTCGGGATGGCGAAGCTCCGGTCGTAGGCGCGCGCCGCCAGCGGCTCGCGCGCCGCCTCGGCGGCATAGCCGGCGCGCGAGCCGCGCGCGGTGCGGGCGAGCAGCGCGCTTTTCAGCAGGCCCTGGCTATCCAGCACCAGGTCGTAGCGATCGCGCTGCAGGTCGCGCCGGAATGCCCCCACCTCGCGCCAGGTGGCGGGCGAGCACAGCGCCTGGCGCCAGCGCCGCACGGCGACCGGAATGACGCGCCGCAGCGCCGGATGCAGGCGCGGGATCGCGGCGAAGGACTCTTCCACCACCCAGTCGATGCTTGCGTCGGGAAAGCGCGCGCGGATGTCGCTCGCCACCGGCAGGTTGTGCACGACATCGCCCAGCGAGGAAGTCTTGACCAGGAGGATTGACCGCATGGGGCGTCGGAGTGGCCTGTCGATTAGAATGTGTGCGCCAGAATGGCGGGATTGTGGTTCATCCGGATCGTGTGCGCGGATCGTGTCTGGGCCGCAGTCCGCTTCCTGCCCCACCCCCGAAGACGCAAAATTATAAGCCATGCCTCCCGACCATCCGCCGCTTTCCGCCGTCCTCATCACGCTGAACTGCGCCAAGCCGCTGGCTGCCACGCTGGACAGTCTGGGCTTTTGCGACGAAGTCCTGCTGGTCGATTCCGGCAGTACCGACGGCACCGTCGAGCTCGCCCGCGCGCGCGGCGCCCGCGTGCTGCAGGCGCCGTGGCGCGGCTTCGGGCCGCAGAAGCAGTTTGCCGTCGAGCAGGCCGCCCACGACTGGGTGCTGTGCATCGATTCCGACGAGCGCGTCTCGCCCGGGCTGCGCGCCGCCATCGCGGCGGCGCTGGCGGCGCCCGCCTGTGCCGCCTACGCATTTCCCCGCTGCAACCGCTTCATGGGCCGCTACCTGCGCCACGGCGAGGGCTATCCCGACTGGAGCCTGCGCCTGTTTGACCGCCGCCGGGCACGCTGGTCCGACGACGCGGTGCACGAAAAGGTGCTGAGCGCCGGCCCGGTCGGCCGCCTCGCCGGCGACCTGCTGCACGATTCGGCCGAGACGCTCGAAAGCTACCTCGCCAAGCAGGACCGGTACACCACGCTGGCGGCGCAACAGCTCGCCGCCGCCGGCCGCGGCGCCGGCCTGGCGCGCCTGTTCCTCTCGCCCGTCATACGTTTCCTCAAGTTCTATGTCCTGCGCCGCGGCTTTCTCGACGGCTGGCCGGGGCTGGTGCACATCCTCATCGGCTGCCGCAACAGCTATGTCAAATACGCCAAGCTGCGGCGCCTGGCGCAACCCGGCCGGCTGCGCTAAGGCTAAAATAGCCATATGAAAACGGCCTCAATATCCCGGACCAGGAACCCGCTGAGCGCCCCGATTGAACAGGTGCGGCAGGGCGCGGCGGCGGTCGTCCGGTGCGGGCGCGGCGTGTGCGAACCCGGCCAGCCGCTCAAGGTGCGGAACAACGCCAGTGCACCGGCCGTGCGGCAAGACGAGCGCGAGGGATTCCAGGTCTCCTGATTAGCGACAATGTTCAGCACGCTCGCGTACTTCCCATTTTTACCGTCATTGCGGGGCCGCCCGCCTGGGCGGAACCCGGAATCCAGGGTTTTTTTGCGGCCGCTCTGGATTCCGGGTCGCGCTTCGCTTGCCCGGAATGACGAAGCTGGGGTTTGCCACTAATCCGGCCAGGCCTTGAGCGCGTTCTGATCCCCATGAAAGTCCTGATTACCGGTTGTGCCGGGTTTATTGGCATGCACGTCGCGCAGCGCCTGCTGGCGCGTGGCGACAGCGTCGTCGGCATCGACAACCTCAACGACTATTACGACGTCGCGCTGAAGGAAGCGCGCCTGCGCCGCCTGACCGCCAGCCCGGGCTTCCGCTTCCGCCGCCTCGACATTGCCGATGCCGAGGGCGTTGCCGGGCTGTTCGCCGGCGAAACCTTCGACGGCGTCATCAACCTCGCCGCGCAGGCCGGCGTGCGCTACTCGCTGCGGAACCCGCACGCCTACGCGCAGACCAACCTGCTCGGCTTCGTCAATCTGCTCGAAGGCTGCCGCCACGGCGGCGTCGGCCACCTCGTCTACGCCAGCAGCTCCAGCGTGTACGGCGGCAACCGCAAGATGCCCTTCTCCGAGCACGACGCCGTCGACCATCCGGTCAGCCTGTACGCCGCGACGAAGAAATCCAACGAGCTGATGGCGCACACCTACAGCCACCTGTTTCGCCTGCCGACCACCGGGCTGCGCTTTTTCACGGTGTACGGGCCATGGGGCCGGCCGGACATGGCGCTGTTCCTGTTCACCCGCGCCATCCTCGAAGGCCGGCCGATCGATGTTTTCAACCACGGCCGCATGCAGCGCGATTTCACCTACATCGACGACATCGCCGA